>JACRIX010000092.1 GCA_016215645.1 Rhodocyclales bacterium | reverse complement strand
TCGGCGGCGCACTTCTCGATCTGCAGCTTGGCCCAGCCGCTTTGCACGGCCTGGGTCATGCCGCCCATCGTGTCGACTTCCTCGATGATGGCCCAGGCCTGGTCGGCGATGTCCTGGGTCAGCGTTTCCATCATGTAACTGCCGGCCCAGGGGTCGATCACGTTGGTAATGTGGGTCTCTTCCTGGATGATGAGCTGGGTGTTGCGCGCGATGCGCGAGCTGAACTCGGTCGGCAGGGCGATGGCCTCGTCGAGCGAGTTGGTGTGCAGGGACTGGGTGCCGCCGAACACCGCCGCCATGGCCTCGATCGTGGTGCGCACCACGTTGTTGTAGGGGTCCTGCTCGGTGAGCGACCAGCCCGAGGTCTGGCAGTGGGTGCGCAGCATCATCGACTTCGGATTGCCCGGGTTGAATTCCTTCATGATCCGCCACCAGAGCAGGCGCGCGGCGCGCATCTTGGCGATCTCGAGGTAGAAGTTCATGCCGATGGCCCAGAAGAAGGACAGGCGCCCGGCAAATTCATCGACGTTCATGCCGGCGGCCAACGCCGTCTTCACATACTCGCGGCCGTCGGCCAGGGTGAAGGCCAGTTCCAGCGCCTGCGTCGCGCCGGCCTCCTGCATGTGGTAGCCGGAGATCGAGATCGAATTGAACTTCGGCATGTGCTTCGCCGTGTAGCCGATGATGTCGGCGATGATGCGCATCGAGGGCTCGGGCGGATAGATGTAGGTATTGCGGACCATGAACTCCTTGAGGATGTCGTTCTGGATGGTGCCGCTCAGCTTGTCCTGCGAGACGCCTTGCTCTTCGGCAGCGACCACGTAGCCGGCGAGGATGGGCAGCACGGCGCCGTTCATGGTCATCGACACCGAGATCTTGTCCAACGGTATGCCGTCGAAGAGGATCTTCATGTCCTCGACGGAGTCGATCGCCACGCCGGCCTTGCCCACGTCGCCCGTGACACGCGGATGGTCCGAGTCGTAGCCGCGGTGGGTGGCGAGGTCGAAGGCCACCGAGACGCCCTGGCCGCCGGCGGCGAGCGCCCTGCGGTAGAAGGCGTTCGACGCCTCGGCCGTGGAGAAGCCGGCGTACTGGCGGATGGTCCAGGGCCGCACCGCGTACATGGTGGCCTGCGGTCCACGAATGAAGGGCGCGAAGCCGGGCAGGGTATCGACGTAGGGCAGGCCTTCGACATCGGCCCTGGTGTACAAAGGCTTTACCGTGAGGCCTTCGGGTGTCACCCAGTCGAGTTTGGCGACATCGTTGTCCGGCGCCGATTTGGCGGCGGCCTTGGCCCAGGTCTCGATCGAGGGGATGCTGACTTCGGGTACCTTGCTCATGGTTTGTCCTTTTGGTTACGGCCGCTGCGCTTGACGCCGATGATGCCGGCATTAGCCTCCACTGAAGCTTCGCTTTCAAGGCTGACGCTTGACTTCCTGCCGAAGACGCATGATACTGCATCCATAATTATGAATGCAAGAACTCCTTCGACGATTCTGGTCCTCCCGGCGCTCTACGAACAAGTCGCCGAACGCCTGCGGACCCGCATTTTCGCCCACGAACTGCAACCCGGGGCCTGGATCGACGAACAGGCCCTGGCGGTGGAGTACGGCATCAGCCGCACACCGCTGCGCGAGGCGCTGAAGGTACTGGCGTCTGAAGGGCTCGTCGTGCTCAAGCCGCGGCGCGGCTGCTATGTCACCGAGTTGTCCGAGCAGGACATCGACGAAGTTTTTCCGGTCATGGCCCTGCTCGAAGGGCGCGTTGCCGAAGAGGCCGCGCGCCGTATCACCAGCGCCGACTTTGCCCGCCTGGAAGCCATCCACGCCGACCTGGAAAAGCATGCGGCAGCCAACAATGCCGACCGCTTTTTCGAAGCCAACCAGCGCTTCCATACCGCACTGCAGGACATCGCCGGCAACCGTTACCTGGCCCAGCTGATCGACGATGCACGCAAGGTGATCAAGCTCACGCGGCGCGATTCCCTGCGCCTGGAAGGGCGCCTGAAGCAGTCCCTGGCCGAGCACCGCGAGATCCTCGACGCCCTGCGCGACAAGGATGCCGAACGTGCCCGCCAGCATATGCACGACCACCTGATGTCCGGCCGCAACGCCTTGGCGCGGTTGGCCAAATCGACCTGAGCCGGCGCCTCGCGCCGGCCCCGAACCACCTACACCCCGTTCTGCTTCAGCCAGGCTTGCAGGCGTTTCCAGCCGTCCTCGGCCGGCTCCTTGCGGTAGGTCGGGCGATAGTCGGCGTGGAAGGCGTGCGGTGCACCGTCATATACATGGATCTGCGACTTGCCGCCGGCCTTGGCAATCGCATCCTTCATCGCATTCACGTCATCCATCGGGATACCCTGATCGGCGGAACCGTAGAGTCCCAATACCGCCCCCTTGATGTGCGCCGCCAGGTCAAGCGGATACTTCGGCGTGCGGTCGTTGACCTCGCCGTCGATGCGACCGTACCAGGCCACGCCGGCCTTCACCGCCGGGTTGTGCGCGGAATACAGCCAGGTGATGCGCCCGCCCCAGCAAAAGCCGGTGATTGCCAGGCGCGAGGCATCGCCGCCATTCTTGCCTGCCCAGGCGACGCAGGCATCGAGATCGGACATCACACCGGCATCGGGCACCTTGCCGACGATGCCGGCAAGGATGTCCTGGATGTTGGTCAACTTGCGCGGATCGCCATAGCGCGCGAAAAGTTCGGGGGCAATCGCCATGTAACCCTCCTTCGCCAGCCGCCGGCAGACATCGGCAATGTACTCATGTACACCGAAGATCTCCGACACCACCAGCACCACCGGCGCGCCGGCCTTGCCGGCGGGCATTGCGCGGTAGGCGACCATTTCGCCATCCTTCACCGGCACCTTGATCTCGCCGGCCGTCAGCCCGTCGGTGCTTGTCTTGATCGGACTCTGCGCGGCGCTGGGCTGCACCGCCAGGGCGAAACCGGCGCCCAGCGCGGTCACCAGAAAGCCGCGGCGATCGACTTGCAGGGCAGGCATGAGGCTGTCGAACTGGGACCGCTCGTCGACTTGGGTGGTGTCGTTGGAAATCATTTTGTTCTCCTCGCAGGTTGGGGTGGTTCCGTAAAATACCCTGTCGCGCCCACCAATTCAACGAGGACACCATGAGCACGCCGCCGATCAGCCGTTACCCCGTACCCAAGCTTGAGGACCTGCCCGAAGACATCCGCGCCCGCATCCTCGACGTTCAGGAAAAATCCGGCTTCGTGCCCAATGTCTTCCTCGCCCTGGCCCATCGGCCGGCCGAGTGGCGCGCCTTCTTCGCCTATCACGACGCGCTGATGGAAAAGGATAGCGGGCTGACCAAGGCCGAGCGCGAAATGATCGTCGTTGCCACCTCGAACGCCAACGGCTGCCAGTATTGTGTGGTTGCCCATGGTGCCATCCTGCGCATCCGCGCCAGGAACCCGCTGGTCGCCGACCAGGTGGCGATCAATCATCGCAAGGCCGACATCACGCCGCGACAAAAGGCGATGCTCGACTTCGCCATGAAGGTAGCGCTCGATTCCGCCGCCGTCGGCGAGGCTGACTACGAGACCCTCCACGGGCACGGCTTCAGGGACGAGGACATCTGGGATATCGGCGCCGTGGCGGCCTTCTTCGGTCTCTCGAATCGGATGGCCAACATGGCCGACATGCGCCCCAACGACGAGTTCTTTTTGATGGGCCGGGTGCCGAAGCAAAAATAGAAAAGCCGCCCACAGGCGGCTTTTGCAGAAGTCGGCGCTGACGGCACGGCGCCAAACGGAATCAAGCCGGCACCTTGCCGACCTGGACTAGCGCTTCGCGCGCAGGTCACATCTTGCACTCGGCGTCGTCGCCTTTGCCGATACCCTTGCCGGTGCCCTTGTTCTGCGCAATCGAGCTGGGCATCGTCACCTGGATACCCTGCTGCGGCGGCACCTGCTGCGGTGGAGTATTGGCATTGGAGGCGAAGCCGAACTGGCCGGCATTGAGCTGCACCGCGCCACCCTTGTTGGTCATGACCACCGCTCCGCTCGTGACATCGACGTGCAACCCGTTGGGCGGTGGCTTGCCCCCGGTGGTGGGGACACCGCCACAATCGTTCTGGCACAGCAGCGCACCGAAGTGCGTACCGCGAATACCGATGGTGGCGGTCTCTGTCGCGAAGGTGACTTTCTCCCGATTGCGCTTGCCGATCAAGCCCGTTACCGCGCGCAAACCGCCCTTGAACATGCTCATGACAATGTTGTCACTCTCGGGCTTTGCGGCGTTGTAGCTGTAGTTCTCGATCTTGAGCTGCGTTCCCGGCCGCATCACCACCTCGCCGCCATCGGCAAACTTGATCCGCGCGTAGGTTTCGGTCTCGGTGCTGAGCATGTCGCCTTCGAGAATTTCAGACTTCACGGCCAGCAACTTGCTCGTACCGTCGGCGCGCTTGGCCGAGAGCGTGCCGGAAAGGTGGGTAATCTGTCCCGCGGTACCGGCCTGCACACCGGGTGCCAGGCACAGCCCAAGAGCCAGGCTGGAGAGCAAGGTCCGCATCATCACGGCGGCGGTGCTAGGTACCGCACTGGGCGACTTTCTTTTGGGCTGGTTTGTCATCTTTCTTTTCTTCCTTGGCGTCGTCTGACTGCTTGTCCTTCTTGTCCTTTTTGTTCTTTTCGTCCTTCGGGTCCGTCTTCTCGTCCTTGGTACCGTCGTCCTTGGTGTTCGACGCGGTAGTCGATGCTTCGTCCTTCTGCGTCGTGGTCGATGTCTGTTCGCCGGTTCCACCACCCGAACTGCCTGCGCCGCTTCCGCCCGAACCGGTTCCACCGGAATCGCTGCCGAAGGTACCGTCGGCACCCGTGGTACCGCCGAGGTCGCCTGGCCCCTGCGTCGACCCGGCCGGCCCCGTAGTGGGAGGTGGAGGCGGCGAATTCTCCTCAGTCTGTGGCTTGGTGACGTCGTCGGTCGCGCGGGTAAGTTCATTCACGACGGTAGTCGAACCACCTCCCGCCGGCGGCGCGAACTTGACATGCAAACCGTTGCTTTCGGTTGCCGGCGTGCTGGTATCACCGATGAACAAGCCACTACCGACGCCCGCGATGACCAGGCCGCCACTCTCTCGTGCCGGGAAATCGAGGAATATGCTGCCCGGCAGACTATAGGTGTCGGCGACGAGGTAAGAGCCATTCAATAGCGAAAGTGTCGAACCCGCCCCCGTCAGCTTGAGATCGATGTTGTCGCCGGCACTGAAGTAGGAAGCATTGTCCAGGGTGATGTTGCCCGAGGCGAAGCCGGTAATGCTGCTGGTCGCGCCGGCGGCGTAGAAGTTGCCGCCCGCGTTGCCGTTGATGTTGGCCAGGTTGAATTCGATCTGGCCGCTGGCTTGCACCCGCCCATCGAGATTCAGCGTACCGCCGCCAAAGAATACATTGGCCCCCATCACCCGCGTCGCGCCGGAGCCGATGTTGATGGTCGAGCCGATCACGATGGCGTCGCCGCCGAAAACATCGACGTTGCCACTGACGATATTCACCGTCGGTGCAGAAAGCGTCAGCTTGCCCGCCTGCACCAGGGAATTCACGTCCAGCACCGTACCGGCGGCAAGGCCGACATCACCCATCACGGACATCGCACTGGCTACGGTAAGGCTCCCGTTGGCGGCAAGCAGGGTGCTGGCGCCCGTAAAACTGCCGCCCGAGTAGCTCAGGTTGTTGTCGGGAGCGGTCACAAAAATGTCACCGCCCGCGGTGCTGAAGGAATGCCCGGCATTGAGTACGAGCGCGCTGCCGCGATGGCCGAAACCGATTGCGCTGTTCGTTGCCGCAGTGTCGATCAGGGTGATGGTGGTCGGCACACCGGCACCGGTGTGATTGATCTCGATGCCACCGCTATTGCCACTGATGTTGGCATTGATCAGGTTCGCGTCCTGGATATTCGCGGCAATCGGCCCTGTCGCGTATAGCCATACGTTACTTCCATCGGTGATCAGCGAGTTGATGGCCACAGACCGGTCAGCAAGTGACTGCGGCAGGCCGCCGTTCGGATTGTCGAATCCGGCATGAACGGTAACCGGATCGCCGGCGTCGACGGTGGCAACACCGTTCAGCGCGACATTGCCGGCAGCATAGACGTCAAGGCTGGTGACAATCGTCCCATCCAGCACGTTGATTTCACCGCCCGCAGCCTGGAGGACGTGGCCCGAGGTGCCGTCCGGCGACGACCCCTGGTTGGCGTACAGCCCGACATGATCGCCGATCAGCCGGCTGCCGCCGCCAAGAACGATGTTGCCGCCATAGGCGCTGGTATAGGTCGGGTCATGGAAGGCGGCTTCGTCGTAGTCCGCGGCATAAGCGTTGATGCCGGCGTAAAGATTGAGGTTCATGCCGGCCTCGACCTGGCCGAAAACCTTCACGTTGCCATCGGCGGCAAGGGTCAGGTCGCTACTGGCGAAAAGGCTGCCGCCGTATTGAATGATGTCGCCGTGCGATTCGAGGGCACCCACGGCATACGCCGCCAGGTCACCGCCATTTGCCGCGACCTGGCTGCCGGGGCCAAACGTGAGGCTCCCCCCGTAGTAGGGCGTCGAATTCCAGCCAGCCCAAAGCACGATGGCCGCCGCAGCCGTCAAGCTGCCGTTGATGGCCACGTCGCGATCCCCATAAATCAGGATGTTGCTGCCGGCGTTCATGGTGCCCGCCTGGCTTACGTTGCCACCCGTGGCAGCGAGGATACCGGCTTCTGCATAAGCCTTCAGAAAACCACCCGACTGGATGTTGCTGGTGCCGGTAAACAGCAGATTGCCTCCATACAGGGTCTCCGCATCGCTGGCGTTGTTCCAGCCGGCATCCATCAATACACTCGACGTACCGGTGATCGCACCGGAAATGGTGGCATGCCCGGCACCAACGAGGGTGATGTTGCCGCCATAAATCACGCCGCCGGCGGATTGGGCGACGCTTCCCTTGAGTCCTGTAGCGGTACCTGACTGTGCGAAAAGATCGATCTTGGATCCGTTGCTATACAGATTGCCGGAGACCCCAAGATCGCCGCCATATTGAGTCGGCAAGAGCGTGTTATCCGACATGCCGGCCTGAACCTTGAGGTTGCCCCCGTAGGCCGCCACGCTGCCACCCAGACTCACATCACCGGCGCCGATGACATCAATGCCGCCGGTCGCAGTCTGGATGCTGCCGCCGGTCTGGGAAATGCCGCCATTCGCACCACTGCTGGCACCGGATTCGGCCACCAGTTTGACCAGTTGATTGCCAAACAGGGAGCCTGAAACGGTAAGGTTGCCACCGATGCTGGAGGGTGCTCGCGAGAACCCGGCACCGGCGACCACCGTCAGCTCACCCGGGGGCAGGAACCCCGTGGAATCCACGCTTCCGTGGAGGTCGATATTGTGTCCGGCGACGAGGCTGATGCTGCCATTGGCCTCCACCTGGCCGAGGGCCAGCAGACTGATGTTGCCATTCGCCGACGCGGCGGTGCCGACATTGGCGGCAAGGCTGATCGACCCGCTCGATGAAAGCAGGCTCGTCGCCGCCAGATTCAAATTTCCGCCGCTGAGGCTGGAAAACATCGGGTCCGGGCACGGACCGCCGCTGCATCCGGTACCGGAATAGCCAACGCCGGCGAACGCGTAAATGTCGGAATTCGAATCCGTGGTCACCGAACCGGCAAGGTTCACGTCTCCCTGACCCATGATGAAGACCGCATTGCCCGCGAGGAAGCCGGGACCATACAGATTTATCTCGCCGCCAGTATTGCTCGCTGCGCCGGTTCTCGCATAAAGGTTGATGTCGCCGGCGGTGGCGACCAGGTCACTGGAAACGAACGCATCTCCGCCGTACTGGCTGGCATTCAAGGTGCCGCCGTACACATCGACGCCGGCCGCCGCCTTGATGCCTCCCGCCGGGGCGCTGTGGATATCGCCATCGAGTGTCACGTCACCACCGGCGGCAAGGGCGATCTGGCCGCCATAGATCGCGCTGCCGGTCATGAGGGTGATGCCGCCATTGGCAGCGGCATCCTGGGCGGCGCGCAAGCTGACCGTGCCCGCGCCAACCTTTACCCTGGCGCTGCTGTTGAGCAGCAAGTCGCCGCCATAGCCGCCGGCGCCGGCATAGAGATCGACCGTGGCGGTTCCAGCGGTCGGCGTCGAAACGCCGATCATGGCGCCGTAGCCGCTCGCGCTGCCGATCGTGATGTCATTGCGCGCGCTGAGTGCCACGCTGGTCGGGTTCAGGCTGTCGAACAGGCTGCCGATGCGCACGCCCCGTGTCAGGCTGTCGGTCAGGATGATGTCGTTGTTGGCGACCATCGTGACGCTGGCTCCATATCCGGTCGAGTTCGACCCGATGGCGGCATAGCTCGCATTCGCGGTCACGCTGATGCTGCCTCCAGCAGCAATCATCACGTTGCCGGCCCCCTCGATGGTGCCGATCAGCGCCGGGGATGCGCCACCACTGCCACCGACTACACTCAGATCACCACCGACCGACAGCTGAACCAGACCTCCATCCCGGTTGGCCAGGTAGGCCGCGGCCGAGTGGGGACTGGCGGCACTGCTGGCACCGCCTTGCAGGCTGACATTGCCGGTCGTCTGGATAAACAAGGTGCCCGAGCCACCGTATTCATTGCTGATGCCCGCGCCGCCAACAGTGCTGGCACCGGAACCACCGTTGATCGTCAGCGTGCTGGCGGAAATGGTCTGCATCCCGCTGCCCTTGCTGTAAATACCGGCATCGTTGGACAACTCGAAGATGTCTGGACCGGAAACCTCAACGCGTCCGCCGCTAGCACCCCCAGTCAGGGTGATCACCGGATTGCCACGAACTTCCTGTGTCGTACCTGTCGCCTGGTTGCTGATGCCGGCCCAGTTCTGGTCGCCTACCGTGCCGCCAGTGATGACAAGACTACCCGCCGCCGGCGAGAAATCGAGTAGCTGGGCGCCTTTCAGGTTCTCCACCATGGCATCGCTGCTGCTGCCGCGACATGCGGCCGCGCCGAGCGCGGCAAAGCACTCCGAACCGTAGTACCCCAGGTTTCCATCGCCGCTGCCGCCCTGTAGGCTGACAGTCGCGCCGCCGTATATGGTGAGCGTCTGATTGCCGGAATTTGATGGCGAAGGAACTCCTGCCGCCCACTGTCCGTGCTGGATCCGCGCCTGGTTGTTGAAGCCGCCGGCGCCGCCGCCCCCGGCCAGCATCAACGAGCCGCCGTAAATCGTGATCCGCTGATCACCGCCGCCGACTATTTCCGCACCATTGTCGTGACCGCTCGCCCCCCCGCTCAACTGGATGGATTGGGCCGAAATGTCCTGGGCGCCGTCCGCCGAAATGGCGACCGACCCACCGTAAAAGGAACCGCCGTAAACAGCATTGTCAGCACTGCCGGCCTGCAAAACGATGGCGTTGTCGATCTTCACCGTTTGCGTGTTCGCCACCCCCATCGACTGCAGCATCACGCCAGCGCCACCGTACATGACCATGGGATTCTGGCCATAGGCCGAGCCGCCAGTGAGGTGCAGGCTGCCTGCTTCCACGTCCATGTTCCCGGAGCCCTGTATCCAGGTGCCCTTCGTCATGCCGACGATGGAAATGTCCGCAACCGCCGCCAGTTTGACCCCGCCTGCCGAGAACATGCTGTCGGTGATCGTCAACGAGCCGTCGGTGCCGTCGGAGGACGCGCGGTTGGTGCCCGTTCCGTCCCATCCGGCCACCATCGTCAGCTTGCCGCTGCCGAGGCTGATCATCGAATTGCTGATGTCGATATGCCCGGTGGCGGCTCCGCCCCCGTAGGCCAGCAGGCTCAGGTCATTGCCGGCACCACCAAATATATCAACGTTGCTTGCCGAGATATTGCCGGACCCGCCACTGCCTCCGGCGGTGTGGATCGTGACGTCGGTCGATCCCAACTGGGTGTTGATGGTACCGGCATAGATCGTCGACGCCCCAAAGCCTGCCGAAGTCTCGAACATACCCGACGAGTTGAGTACATTGACATCGGGTGGCGTAGTGCTGATGGTAATGTCCGACGGATCGAGCAACCAGTTGCCGCCGCTGCCATTGGGCGCGCGCGTGTCAACCTTGACGATGCCATTGACGTCAAGGAAACGCTTGCCGGAGGTCTCGACAAAGCCACCATCGCCGCTGATTGCGCCACCCCGTGCCGAGATGCTGCCGTAAGCCCGTGTCGTGTCGTCGGCCCAGACGATCACCGTACCGCCAGCGCCGACTTCTGTGGCATCGGCCTTGAGGCTGGCGTTCTGTCCGAAATAGCTGATTGCGGCGTTACGCACCTCGGCATTCCTGCCCTGAAAATCGCCCCCAACGAGAATTCTGCCGCCGCCATTCTTTCCGCTGGCGTCTATCTCGGCGCTGTCGGTCACCGCAACACGATTTCCAAGAACCTCCACGCTGCCACCCGTGGTACCGGTAGTGACGATGCGACCGCTGCCGTCGACGTAGGCATCACGGCTGGCCTTGAGGAACACGCGACCGCCGTCGCTCACCACGCTGCTGGCGTTGATCAAGCCGCTGTTGCGCACGATCACGCCGGCGATGCCGACGCGACCGGCTTCGGCGCTTATCGTACCGAGGTTGGTGCTGTTGCCCTCGGCACCGGTGATATCGACCTTGACACCCGGCGTCGCGCTATCGATCAGGCTGACCGTGGCTCCTGACGCCAGGATGGTTTCGCCGGCCGGCGTGTGGATGATCCCCTCGTTACTGACATTGCGGCCGACCAGATACACGCTGCCGCCACTCGGGGTCCGGATCTCGCCCTGATTGATCACGTTTCCGGCGCCCGGCGTGTCTTCGAACAGCTTGCGGCCGGCGAGGAAATCCTCGTTGCGCAGTTTGAGGGTAGACGCGACAAAGCCGGCGGTATCGATGCGGCCACCGGCGCCGACCAGGATGCCGGCCGGATTGATCAGCCAGACGCGCCCGTTGGAGCTGAGAGTTCCGTAAATCGCGCTCGGGTCATTGAGCACCCGGTTGAGCACGGCACTGGATGCCGAAGTCTGGGCAAAGTGGGTGGTCTCTCCCGCCTTGATGGAGAACTTGTCCCAATTGATTATTGCGCCATTGCTGTTGGTGACCGTCAGTACGTTGCCGGACTGGTTGACACTGGCCGTACCGCTGACAACAACCGGATTCACCGGATTCGAGAACACCGGAGAAACGGCGAAACACGCGGCCACGGCGGCAACACCACAACGAATCGACGTCGCGAGACTGGCAGGCGCACGCGTGGGAATTGGCTTCGAAAATCGCATGATGCAAACTCCGGGGCGGAACAGCCGCCCGTCCACCCTTACTTATAGCCGGAACCACTCCGCGTTGCCAGGGAGAAAGTCACATTCCGCATGAAGGCGGTATCCGTCAGAAACCATAGGCGAGGCCGAAATGTCCCCGGATGTCTCCCGGCTTGGCGGCCTCGGCCGAATTTCCTGGCGTAGGCTGGTGTCCTTCCAGTACGCGAGCAATGTCAAAACGTACTGAAATGTCCTTGTTCAGGTTGTAGCGCAGCCCGATTCCGGTCGATGCCACGTTGGCGCGAGCGAAGGAATTCGACGCGAGATTCTGTCCGCTGGCCCAGTCCAGGAAGGCCACTGCCTTGAGAGACCCCGTGATGTCCAGGCTGGCAGCGTAATCCGGCGAGTAGATTTCCAGGTTGGCCACGTAGCCGCGATCGGTCGATACGGCGCGATCGAGGAAGCCGCGCACGCTGCTGCTGCCTGTCAGGCCGAGTTGCTCGCCGGCGGGAAGGGGATTGTTGGTGAATTGGCCATTCACGGCCGCCCGCCCCAGCCATTCGCCGAACAGCGCGGTCGAGTAGCTGCCGCCCAGGCGCAGCGCCGAAAATTTATCGGCCGTCTGGCGCGTAGTGACAAATGAATAACGATCCACACCCGCCGGCCCGGTATAGAAGCTGCCCATCGGGAACATGTGATACATGGCGCCGATAGTGAAATCGATGGCCTCACCCGGCCGCTGCCACTGCCCGCTGTAGGTCGCAGTCACCGGACGCAGGGTGTAAGGGGTGCAACTCGCGGTAACCCCCGGCGGGTCGATCGAGGTGGGCACACCGTTGGTGGTGCAACGCGAGTTCATGTACTTGTAGTCGTAGCCAAGCACCAGCTTCGAGGTGAATTCGCCGTCGCGCGGGAAGATGTGGTTGTAACGCAAGCCGAATACGGAACCTTTGCCATTGAGCGCCAGCGTGCCCCCCGGAGCCAGCACCGAAGCGGGCGTCGTCGTCCCGGAATTGCCGTAGATGACGTCGATGCTGTCGCCAATCGAATACAGGGGCAGCCGATAGCCAATACTGAACACATTGACCTTGACGCCGGACGGCTGATCCAGCGCGGTCGTATACGCCAGGGTCAACACCTGGTCGCGGTTCGCAATGTTCGAGTTCTGGTACGAAATGCCGATGCGATGCTTGCCGCTGGCTTTGGTTCCGGTGTTGTCGAGCGTGACATACACGCGCTCGGGGGCTTCTTCCTTCACCTCGACCTTGACGTCGACCTTGCCTTCTTCCTCGCTGACGCCCAGCGTGACCTCAACCTGCTTGGCCGGGCTCTCGTTGGCCAACTGGACATTCTCCGAAAGCTGGCGCATGTTGGGCGCCACGCCCTCCTTGAGGTGCGGCAGGCTGGCCCGAACGTTGTCGGTGTCGAAGAACTTGTTGCCGGTGATCGTGATCTTGCCGACAACGCCCTCACTGACCTGCAAACGCACCACGCCGGAAGTGAGTTCCTGTTCGGGAACATAGACCTGAACGGTGCCGTAGCCGCGACGGCGGAACTCGCCTTCCAGCGCCTCCAGCGCCTTTTGCACATCGCCATACACCTTGCGCCTGCCGATGAAAGGTACGACCAGCTCATCGGCCTTTTCGCGGCTTAGCAGGGTATTGCCATCGATCTGAAAGCGCACAATGTCAAAGCTGGCGTCCTGGGCATAGGCAAGCCCCAGGCAAGCTGGCATCGGTAGGGCACTGGCAGCGACGAGCCCGCCAAAGCCCACTCTTAGAAGTAATTTTCTCAATAAAGTCATTGAGCTATCGTTGGTAATTCGAGCAAATTATTGCTTAACGACCTACCCTATCAAATCCGCGGGCAACTCGCAAACAAATACTCTGCGGCGGCCGCGCGACTGCCGAGTTGACGCCACACTCACCGGAGGCGAAACCCGGCTTGGCGAGCCGCACCCCAGCGCCGTCCATTCTAGCGCTCACTTTGCGTCAATCCTGTTATTGGTAGGGGGATTTGCCATCTGGTAGTCCAGCCGCAATTCGAAGCGCGAATCCGTCGCAACAGGAAGCGCCGGACCAGGGGTCGCCGGCGCGGCCAGCCAGTGGCCAACGCCGACCCCCAGCGCCAGCGCCAGCAGGCACGCAGCGATCAGGCGCTTGCGGCCATCGACTGGCAGCGTCCAATCCTCCGTCGTCGCTCGCCCTGGATCCACCACGGCGTCGTTGGCACCTTCCTTTTCCAGCAATACCGCCGCGTGCCGATGTTGCTCCGAGGCCGTCTTTGCGGCGGCCTCGGCAACGGCCCGCGCCGCGGCGGCGGCCTTGGCCGATTGCTCCGTCTCCAGGCGGATGCGGGCCAGCCGGGCCGCCTCGGCATCGCGCTCGGCCCGCTGCTTTGCCGCCCGCGCGGCCTGCTCGTCCTCGACGATCCGTTTTTGCGCGGCGGCTTGCGCGGCCTGTTCGGCCCGTATCGCTTCCGCTGCCCGTTCGGCCGCCTGTGCCTCGGCAGTGCGACGTTCCCCCGCCTTCTGCGCCCACCGGCTTTCGCTTTCTTCACGCTTGCGCTCGGCGTCGATCCGGGCGACGGCGGCCTGCTCGGCCTGGCGCGCCGCTGCCAAGGCGCTCGCTTCGGCATCCCGCCGCGCGGCCAGCGCGCGCGCGGCTTCAGCTTCTGCTTCGGCCCTGGCCCGGGCGGCCTGCGTGGCCAGTGCTTCTTCAGCGAGCCTTTGCCTTGCGGCGGCTTCCGCGGCTTGTTCGGCGCGCAACTGCTCGCCAAGTTGTTCTGCCGCCCGGGCGTCGGCTGCACTGCGCAATTGCGCCTGTTCTGCCAGTTCCGCTTCCCGGACGGCGCGCTCCCTC
>JACRIX010000091.1 GCA_016215645.1 Rhodocyclales bacterium | reverse complement strand
GACGGTGCGCGCCAGGGCAAATGAATTGGGCGGGATGATGCAGAAGTCGGCATTCACCTCGACGAAGGAATTCGGGTCGAAATTCTTCGGGTCGACGATGGTGCTGTTGATGTTGGTGAACAGCTTGAATTCGCGCGAGCAGCGGATGTCGTAGCCGTAGCTGGAGGTGCCGTAGGAGACGATCTTCTGGCCGTTGGCCTCGCGCACCTGGCCGGCCTCGAAGGGCTCGATCATCTTGTGCTGCTCCGCCATGCGGCGGATCCATTTGTCAGACTTGATGCTCATGGTTGACCCGAAGAAAGGGATTCAAGGGGGCGCAGTATACGGCCTGCGCGGATTTAGCACAGCAGTTCCGCCAGCCGGGCGATACCGGCATCCGGGTGGCCTCTTGCTATCGCCACTACCGGTACTCCCGCCACGTGGCGCGACAGGCTTTCCACGGTGGCGGCAAGCGCAACGGGGGAATCCGGGGTTTCATTGATCGCAATCGCCGTAACGCCAGCGCCGACTCTTGCCAGTGCCTCAAGCGCCGTCAGGGTATGGCTCAGGCTGCCCAGATAGGTGCCGGCTACCAGCACGCAGGGCAGACCGCTGGCGGCGATCCAGTCGCGCACGGTATGTTGCTCGTCCAGCGGCACCATGACGCCGCCGACACCTTCGATCAGCAAGGGCGCACCCGTCACGGCCTGACGGGTAAACGCCAGCAGGTCGTCGAACACGATCCGCCGACCTTCGCGTGCCGCCGCCAGGTCGGGCGAAAGCGGCGCGGCAAAGCGCCAGGGGGCGATGGCATCGATCTCGGCAAGGTTGGCGGGCCGGCCCAGTGCCACCAGCAGTCGGCCGGCGTCACTGGCGCCGCCGGCGGCCGGATCGAAGCCCGAGAGCACCGGTTTGATCGCCGCTGGCCGCATTCCCTGTTGCCGCCAATGGCGCAGCAGGGCGCAGGCGAGCCAGGTCTTGCCGATGTCGGTGCCGGTGCCGGTGATAAAATTCGCGCCCATTCTTCCTCCGCCGCGGCATTGTAGCGGCGCGGCATCACCGCCCGACATGTCCGACTGGCAGAACCCGGGGCTGGCCCATCTCTGGCTGCCCTACACACAGATGAAAACTGCCGCGGCGCCGCTGCCGGTGGTATCCAGCGCCGGAGTGCGCCTGACGCTGGCGGACGGCCGCGAACTGATCGACGGCATCTCCTCGTGGTGGACCGCCTGCCACGGTTACAACCATCCGCATATTCAGGCGGCCGTCGAGACCCAGCTGGCGACCTTGCCGCACGTGATGTTTGCCGGCCTGGTGCACGAACCGGCGGCGCGCCTCGCGCAGCGCCTGGCCGGGCTGCTGCCGGGTGACCTGGAGCGCGTCTTCTTTACCGAATCCGGCTCCGTGGCCGTGGAAGTCGCGCTGAAAATGGCGCTCCAGTACTGGCGCAACCTGGGCCACGCCGGGAAACAGCGCATCGTCTATTTTCGCCACGGCTACCATGGCGACACCTTTGCCACGATGGCGCTGTGCGACCCCGAGGAAGGCATGCACAGACTTTTCGCCGGCAGCATGCCGGACCAGATCATGGCCGAATTGCCGAACGACGACATCATGCGCCGTGCCTTCGACCTGCTGCTGGAAACCCACGGCGAGCGGGTCGCCGCGGTCATTGTCGAGCCGCTGGTGCAAGGCGCCGGCGGCATGCAGATGCACGATGCGGAAACCCTGGCCTTTGTCGCCGCTGCCTGCCGGCGCCACCGGGTGCTGCTGATCGCCGACGAGATCATGACCGGCTTCGGTCGTACCGGCCGCCTGTTCGCCTGCGAGGAAGCCGCTCAGTTGACTGGCACGACGCCCGACATCCTCTGCCTGTCCAAGGCGCTGACCGGCGGCACGCTGCCGCTCGCCGCCACCGTGGCACGCCGGCACGTCTTCGAGGCCTTCCTCTCCGACGACCCGGCCGCCGCACTGATGCACGGCCCGACCTACATGGCCAATGCCCTGGCCTGCGCCGCCGCCAATGCCTCGCTCGACCTGTTCGAGCGCGAGCCGAGGCTGGCCCAGGTAGCCGCCATCGAGGCGCAGTTGCGCACCGAACTGGAGCCCTGTCGAAGGCTCACGGGTGTTGCCGATGTGCGCGTCAAGGGCGCGATCGGCGCCGTTGAACTCACGGGCGAGATCGATCTCGACGGCATGCGCCGACGCTTTGCCGAACTCGGCGTCTGGGTGCGGCCCTTCGGCAAGGTCGCCTACCTGATGCCGCCCTTCGTCATCGACAGCGCGGACCTGTCCGTACTGACCGGGGCGATGCATCGGGTGCTGAGCGCGCGCGCGGCGACAGCCTGATGGACCCGTCGCTGGACGCGCTCCTGCACCAGGAGCTTGCGAAACTGGATGCCGCTTCGCTGCGCCGACGCCTGCGCGCGTTACGTGCCGGCGACGGGCGGTTGCAGGATGCGAACGGTCGGACGCTGATCGACATTTCTTCGAACGACTACCTGGGCCTCTCGCAACATCCGCTGGTCAGGGAACGCGCTGCCGACTGGGCCCGGCGGCATGGCGCCGGCGCCCCTGCCTCGCGGCTCGTTGCCGGCACGCGCGAGATCACGCTGGCGGTGGAGGAGAAGCTCGCGGCCTTCAAGGGCCGCGAAGCGGCGCTGCTGTTCGCCAGCGGCTTTCAGGCCAATGCCACGGTGATTCCGGCGCTTGCGAAAGTCGGCGCTGGTGATACGGCGATTTTCAGCGACGCGCTCAACCACGCCAGCATCATCCACGGCGCACGCGCTGCACGCTGTCCGGTCCATGTCTTCCGCCACAACGACCTCGATCACCTCGACACCCTGCTGGGCAGGCAGGCCGGTCGCAAGCTGATCGCCACCGAATCCGTGTTCAGCATGGATGGCGACCGCGCCGACCTGGCCCGGCTGGTGCAGGTCGCCGAGGATCACGGCGCCATGCTCTATGTCGACGAGGCCCACGCCACGGGCATCCTCGGTCCACAGGGGCGCGGGCTCGCCGCGGGTGCGCCGGGCATCGACGCCGTGATGGGCACCCTGGGCAAGGCCTTCGGCGCTTTCGGCGCCTATGTCGCCGGCTCGCGCGCCCTGATCGACTGGCTGGTGAATCGTTGCAGCGGCTTCATCTTCACCACGGCGCTGCCGCCGCCCGTGCTCGGCGCGGTCGACGCCGCCCTGGACTTGATCCCGGAAATGGATGCCGAACGCGAACGTGTCGCCAGCCATTCCCAACGCCTGCGCGAGGCGCTTCGCGCTCAGGGCATTTCCACTCTCGACTCGACGACGCAAATCGTTCCCGCCGTCATCGGTGCCGAGGCCGACACGCTGGCCGCCGCGGCACGTCTGGAAATGGAAGGCTTTCTTGCCATCGCAATCCGGCCGCCCACCGTCGCAGCCGGCAGCAGCCGCCTGCGTCTGGCGATGAACAGCGCGCTCACCACCGCGGAACTGGACCGCCTGCTGGCGGCCCTGGGATCGGTCAGGTGTTCATCACCTTGATGCTGGGGAATTTGCTCGTGTGGTCCTTGGCTTTTTCGGCGACCTTGACCGCGATCCGACGCGCAATGGTCTTGTAGATTTGCGTTGCCGCACCGTCGGGATCGGCCTCGACGGTCGGCTTGCCGCCGTCCATCTGTTCGCGGATCGCCATCGCCAGGGGCAGCGCGCCGAGCATCTCGACTTCGTAGTCCCTGGCCATCCTGTCGCCGCCGCCGGACCCGAAAATGTGTTCGGCATGGCCGCACTTGGAGCAGATGTGGATGCTCATGTTCTCCACTATGCCGAGGATGGGGATGCCGACCTTCTCGAACATCTTGAGGCCCTTGCGCGCATCCAGCAGGGCGATGTCCTGCGGCGTGGTGACGATCACCGCTCCGGTCACCGGCACCTGCTGCGCCAGGGTGAGCTGGATGTCGCCGGTGCCGGGCGGCATGTCGATCACCAGGTAATCGACATCGCGCCAGCGCGTCTCGTTCAGCAGCTGGGTCAGCGCCTGGGTCACCATCGGGCCGCGCCAGACCATGGGCTGCTCGGGATCGATGAGGAAGCCGATCGACATCGCTTGAATGCCATGAGCATCCATCGGCTCCAGGCTCTTGCCGTCGGCGGATTCGGGACGGCCACTGGGGATGCCCAGCATGGTCGGCAGCGAGGGCCCGTAGATGTCGGCGTCGAGCAGGCCCACGGTGGCGCCTTCGGCGGCCAGCGCCAGCGCCAGATTGACGGCGGTGGTCGACTTGCCGACGCCGCCCTTGCCGCTGGCCACGGCAATGATGTTCTTGACGCCGGGAATCAGCTTGACGCCCTTCTGCACGGCGTGGGTAACCACTTTCGAGAACACGTTGGCGCTGACGTTGCCGATGCCGGGCAATTTTTTCAGCTCGCCAATCACGGCGGTACGCAGGCCTTCTATCTGGCTTTTCGCCGGGTAGCCAAGCTCGACGTCGAGGGCGACATCATTGCCGTTGATCTTGATGTTCTTGACGCTGCGACTGCTGACCAGATCCTTGCCCGTGTTGGCGTCGATGATGTGGGTGAGGGCGGCCTGGATGCTTTGTTCGTTGATGGACATGAAAAGCCTTTGCTGGTGACAAGGAATGGTTGCGTCGGAAATCGGCGATGGATGAATTATCGCCCGGATGGGAAATCCATTATACCCGAGCGATTTACTCGGGTTTGCAGCTGGCTTGCCTTTGATAGTGACGCCGCTCCATGGATTTCAAGCCGCGCGGGTTTCGGCCATCGGCAGGTCAATCCAAAAATTGCTGCCCAGTCCGTCGATCGAATCGAAGCCAATGCGGCCACGCATGCGTTCGATCAAACGTTTCGACATGACCAGGCCGAGTCCTCCACCATGAATGCTGCCTTTTTCCAACCCGAGGCTCGACAAAGGCTCGAAAAGTTCGCGTTGCCGCGATTGCGGGATGCCGTTGCCGGTATCGGCAACCCGGATGCGCAGGAAGGGTCCGGCCACGGTCTCGCAGGAAACAATGGCCGTACCATCGGGCCGATTGAACTTCACTGCGTTGGACAACAGATTCAGCAGGACCTGCCGCACCAGAACCCGATCGGCCCAGACCATGCGCCCGCTGTGAATCCCGCATTCATCCCGTAGCACGACGTGCTGCCTGTGCGCTACCGGACCAAGAATCGCAAGACATGGCGCGACCACATCGACCACGGACACCGCCTCGATCCGCACCGAGAGATCGTGAGCCTCGACGCGGCCCATTTCCAGCAGTTGTCCAAGCAGATCCCCCAGATACCGGCCGGCGGTACCGATGTCGCGCAATGCTTGCGACTCCTGCTCGGGACGCTGAACGTCGTTGGCGCGAAGGCTTTCCGCCAAGCCAAGGATGGCATCGAGTGGGGCACGAAATTCCTGGCTCATCGAACGCAGGAACACCGCCTTGGCCCGACTGGACTGCTCGGCCGCCCGACGCGCATCTTGCAGGCGCGTCTTCACCAGTGCGCGATCACGCGCCAGAAAGTAGCCCGCGAGAACCACGATTGCCGCAGAACCCAGCATCGAGGTCAGCATCAACCCGGGCAGGTCGGGCGGCGCAACCATGGAGACAGGCAACCAGGCCAGCGCCGTGGCCAGGTACAGGAAAACCAGGGCGACCGCCAGCACGGCCCCCATGCCAAGCAGGATGGGCACATTGCCGAAGGTGCCCAGCAGCGCGATATTGGCGAGAAAGGCGGGTAGCGCGATCGACTGTATGCCGCCGCTGAGAAAGGCCCAGACCGTGACAATCAGGATGCCGCCAAGGTTGGTCGCCAACAGGCCAAGGGTAATGTTTGTCGTGGCGCGGATCAGCAGCGCGCCCAGCACCGGCGTCGAAATACACGCCGCGAACAAGGCGTATTCGACCGACGAAAGGCGGCCGCGCAACACCGCGATCGCCAACAGCATCAGCGTGACAACCAGCGATATGGTCAGCAGGGCCTTGGTGATGCCGCGATGGCGCGTGCGCATCCGGGGCTCGTCGCGCAAGTCCGGCGGCACAAACCAGTCGAGATAATCCATTGCTTGCCCTGTACGCGTGGGGCGCGCTGAAGAGATCAGCGCATGCCCGGAATCATGCCCTTCATGCCCCGCATCATTTTTGCCATGCCGCCCTTGGAGAACTGCTTCATCATTTTCTGCGTCTGCTCGAACTGGTTGAGCAGGCGATTGACTTCCTGCACCGGCACGCCAGAACCGGTAGCAATGCGGCGCTTGCGGCTGGCCTTGATCAGCTCCGGCTTGCGGCGCTCGGTGGGGGTCATCGAATTGATGATGCCCTCGATGCGGCGGATGGACTTGTCCTCGACAGCGCCGCCCGCCTTTTCGGCCAGAGCGCCGAACTGTGCCGGCAGCTTGTCGAGCATGGCGCCAAGGCCGCCCATTTTCTTCATCTGGCCGATCTGGTCCTTGAAGTCGTTGAGGTCGAAGCCCCTGCCGGACTTCATTTTCCTGACGAACTCCTGGGCCGTTTCCTGATCGACGCCGCGCTGGGCTTCCTCGACGAGACCGAGGATGTCGCCCATGCCAAGGATGCGCGAAGCCATGCGCTCGGGATGGAACTCCTCCAGCCCGGTCAGCTTTTCGCCGACGCCGGCGAACTTGATCGGCTTGCCAGTGACATGGCGCACGGACAGCGCCGCACCACCGCGCGAATCACCATCCAGCTTGGTCAGGATCACCCCCGAGAGCGGCAAGGCTTCATTGAAGGCCTTGGCCGTATTCACCGCATCCTGACCGAGCATGGCATCGACCACGAACAGGGTTTCGATCGGCTTCAGCAGGGCGTGGAGATCCTTGATCTCGGCCATCATGGCTTCGTCGATGGCGAGACGGCCCGCGGTATCGACGAAGATCACGTCGTAATAGTGCCGCTTGGCGTGATCCAGGGCAGCGGCGGCGATGTCGGCCGGCTTCTGCCCTGCCGACGAAGGGAAGAAGTCGATCCCGGCCTGGGCCGAAACCGCCTTCAACTGCTCGATGGCGGCTGGCCGGTAGACGTCGCAACTGACGGTCAGGACCTTCTTCTTCTGCCGCTCCTTGAGCCACTTGCCGAGCTTGGCGGTGGTGGTGGTCTTGCCCGCTCCCTGCAGGCCTGACATCAGGATCACCGCCGGCGGTTGCGTCGCCAGGTTAAGCCCCGTACTGGCACCACCCATGAGCTCGGTGAGTTCGCGATGCACCACGCCGACCAGGGCCTGACCCGGTGTCAGCGAGCCAATCACTTCCTGGCCCAAGGCCTTTTCCTTGACCTTGGCGATGAAGTCCTTCACCACCGGCAAGGCAACGTCCGCCTCGAGCAGGGCCATGCGCACTTCGCGCAGCATTTCACCGATGTTTTCTTCGGTCAGGCGCGCCTGTCCGCGAAGGTTTTTGACGACGCGGCCGAGTCGCTGGGTGAGGTTGTCGAGCATGGTTGGATAGGGAGGAGGAAGCAAAAAGTGTAGAAGGCCTTGGTGTAGACTTGGCCGATGCCCGCAATCTTAATGCATCTGCTGGCCGCAGCCCTGTATGCCGGCCTGGCGGTCCACCTCTGGCGCACGCGCTGGCGCGGACCCGTGCTTGATCAGCCGGCCGGCGGGCTCAGGCTGGGCGAGCGCGGCCTGTTGCTGATCGCCCTGGTCGCACATGCCATCAGCCTGCGCATGGAGATTTTCGATGGCAGCGACATGCGTTTCAATTTTGCCATTGCGCTCTCGGTCATGCTCTGGCTGGCGATTGCCTTCTACTGGATTGAAAGCTTTTACGCCCGCATGGAAGGCCTGCAGGTGATCGGCTTGCCCGCCGCCGCCGTATCGGCGCTGCTCCCCGCCTTGTTCTCGAGCGCCCATTTGCTGACGAATGCCGGCTCGCCGGCCTTTCGCCTGCATTTCCTGATGGCCATGCTGGCGTACAGCCTGTTCACGCTGGCCGCATTGCACGCGCTTTTGATGGCGACAGCGGAGAAAAGCCTGCATCGCGGCCGCATTTCGCCCCTGCTGGCCGGGCTGCCGCCGCTGCTGACCATGGAGGCGCTCCTGTTCCGCCTGATCCATGTTGCCTTCGCCCTGCTCACCTTGACCCTTATCTCCGGCGTGTTCTTTTCGGAAACACTTTTTGGCAAGGCCTTGAGTTTCAACCACAAGACGCTGTTCGCCTTCCTTTCCTGGCTGATCTTTGCTGCCCTGCTTGCGGGTCGTCATCTGCGCGGCTGGCGGGGGCGGGTCGCACTGCGTTGGACCCTGTCTGGATTCGTCGCCCTGCTGCTTGCCTATGTCGGCAGCCGCTTCGTACTCGAAGTCATCCTCGGACGTTAAGGTCTGATGGACGGGATTTCACTTGGCGCGCAGTTCGCCGCGCTGGCGGTGCTGCTGGCCTGTTCGGCCTTCTTCTCGATCACGGAAACGGCGATGATGGCGTCCAATCGTCACCGCCTGCGGCACATGGCAGGTCAAGGCGACCGCGGCGCACAACTGGCGCTCGACCTGCTCGGCCGCACCGACAAGATGCTGGGCGTGATCCTGCTTGGCAACAACCTGATCAACGCCGCCGCCGCCACCCTCGTGTCGGTGATCACGATCGAACTATTCGGCGAGGAGAAATGGGCGCTTTCCCTCGGCACGCTGCTGGTGACCTTCGCCATCCTGGTATTCGCGGAAATCACACCCAAGGTTATTGGCGCCGCACATGCCGATCGCCTGGCACGACTGCTGGCCTATCTGATCTGGCCACTGCTGCGCGCCGCCTATCCGGTGGTCTGGTTCGTCAACCTTTTTGTCGAGGCCCTGCTCTGGCTCTTGCGCCTCAAGCCGGATGTCAGCAATGAAAATTCCCGTCTCAGCGTCGAGGAACTACGTTCGCTGGTGCTCGAATCCAGCAATTTCATTCCCCAGCAGCATCGCGACATCGTGCTCAATCTCTTCGAACTCGAACAGTTGACGGTCGCGGACATCATGACGCCGCGCGGCGAAATCGAAGCCATCGACATCGCCGCGCCACTGGACGACATCAAGCAGCAGTTGGCCACCAGTTTTCACACACGCGTGGCGGTCTACGAAAGCGATCCGGCCAACATCATCGGCATCCTGCACCAGCGCCGCCTGCTGGCCGGAGCCTTCACCGGCGAAATCAATCATGATCTGCTGCGCGAACGCATGATGGAGCCTTACTTCATCCCCGCCGCCACACCGATCTACACCCAGTTGCAGTTCTTTCGCGAAAACAGGCAGCGCCTCGGCCTGGTGGTCGACGAATACGGCGAGATCGACGGCCTGGTAACACTTGAGGACATCATCGAAGAACTGGTGGGCAAATTCACCACCCGGCAGTCCGACGTCGGCAATTCCATCATCTGGAGCGAGGCAGGTACGGTGCTGGTGGACGGCGTGGTCACGCTGCGGGAACTCAACCGCATGTTGCAACTCGATTTCCCGGTCGACGGTCCGCGAACCCTGAACGGCCTGATCCTGGAACACTTACGCGACATTCCCGAAGTCGGACTCGGCCTGCGAATTGGCCAAGTGGCAATGGAGATCGTTCAAACACAGGACCGAAAAATCAAGATGGTACGGCTTCACCGTCCCGACGGAGAGTGATACTCTCGGCATAGTCGGCGCCCGGAAAGCCCCGATCGGGTCTTCTGCAACTGCTATCCGGGCTTTTTTCACACGCTGAACGGCAAGTCCACGGCTAAAATCGGCGCTGGTGTATTCAGGAGAGGCGGATGGCCACAGCAGGCAAGGCAGACGCGAAGCAGGCCCCGAAGGAGATCAATTTCTCCTGGGAGGGCAAGAACAAGGCCGGCAAGGTCGTACGTGGCGACATTCGTGCCGCCAGCGAATCCGTCGCCAATGCCGCTTTGCGCCGCCAGGGCATCAACGTCAGCAAGCTGAAGAAGCAGAAGGGTTCCAGCGGCAAGGTATCCGACAAGGACATCACCCTCTTCTCCCGGCAGTTGGCGACCATGGTCAAGTCCGGCGTTCCCCTGCTTCAATCTTTCGACATCGTCGGCAAGGGCACCAGCAACCCGGCCCTGGCCAAACTGCTGTTCGACATCAAGGCCGACGTCGAAACCGGCTCGAACCTGGCCACGGCATTCCGCAAGTATCCGATGTACTTCGACGCGCTATTTTGCAACCTGGTCGAGGCCGGCGAACAGGCGGGCATTCTCGATACCCTGCTGGATCGCCTGGCGAGCTACAAGGAAAAGATCCAGGCGATCAAGGCCAAGATCAAGGGCGCCCTGTTTTACCCGGTGTCGATTCTGGTGGTCGCCTTCATCATCACCGCCGTGATCATGATTTTCGTGGTGCCCGCCTTCAAAGGCGTATTCGCCAGCTTCGGCGGCGAACTGCCGGCGCCGACCCAGATCGTGATCGCCATCTCGGACGGTTTCGTCGCTAACTGGCACATCATATTTGGCGGGATCTATGCCGTCATTTATGGCCTGGGACAGGCCTTCAAGCGATCACGCGCGCTACAGATTGCCGTGGACAAGTACGCGCTGAAAGTGCCGGTCTTCGGCGACCTGATCAAGAAATCCTCCATCGCACGCTGGACCCGGACCCTGTCGACCATGTTTGCCGCCGGTGTGCCTTTGGTCGATGCACTGGACTCGGTCGGCGGTGCCGCCGGCAACTATGTCTATACCCAGGCAACGATGCAGATCCAGGCCGAAGTGTCCACCGGCTCCAGCCTCACGGCGGCAATGGAAGCCTCAGGGGTTTTCCCGCCCATGGTGACCCAAATGGTAGCGATCGGCGAGGAATCCGGTCAGCTCGATACCATGCTGGGGAAAACCGCCGACTTCTTCGAAGCGGAGGTCGATGACGCGGTCGAAGCCTTGTCCAGCCTGATGGAGCCCATGATCATGGTGTTCCTCGGCGGCCTGATCGGCGGCCTGGTCGTGGCCATGTACCTGCCGATTTTCAAGCTCGGTTCCGTGGTCGGCTAAGCCGCTTCAGAACCGCGCATGCTAGCCCTGCTTGCCGATCCGGCGGCGTTTGCCGTCGTCGCCGGATGCCTCGGGTTGATGGTCGGTAGCTTTCTCAACGTTGTCGTCCATCGCCTGCCGATCATCCTGGAACGCGACTGGGCGGCGCAGTGCGCCGATCTCCGCGGCGAGGCCGTTGAGATCGCCAGCCCGCCGCTCTCGCTCGCCCGGCCACGCTCTCGCTGCCCGAAATGCGGCCATGCAATTTCGGCACTGGAAAACATTCCGATCCTGAGCTGGCTGATCTTGCGCGGAAAATGCAAAGGCTGTGCGGCACCGATATCCATCCGCTACCCGCTGACTGAAGCCGTAACCGGCATCGTGTTTGCCTATTCCGCCTGGCATTTCGGATTCGGTGCGGCCGCATTGGGCGCCCTTCTGCTCACGGCTGCCTTGATTGCCCTGACGGGCATCGATTTCGATACACAGTTGCTACCCGACGACATTACCCTGCCCTTGCTCTGGGCCGGGATTGCCTTCAATTATTTCAATAATTTCACAGACTTGCATAGCGCGATTGCTGGCGCCATGCTGGGTTATCTGGTGCTTTGGTCGGTCTATTGGGCGTTCAAGCTGACAACCGGCAAGGAAGGGATGGGCTATGGCGACTTCAAACTGCTTGCTGCCCTCGGTGCCTGGTTCGGCTGGCAGATGCTGCCGTTGATCATTCTGCTGTCCTCACTGGTCGGCGCGATCGTGGGGATTTCGCTGATGGTTTTCGCGCGTCACGGACGCAATGTACCGATACCTTTCGGCCCGTATCTTGCTGCGGCGGGACTGATCGCGCTGTTTTGGGGTAAACCGCTTACCCGGGCGTTTGTCGGCATCAGCTTGTAAGGCCGTCGGCTGCCATCGGCCAAACGATCAGGATGGCCAGCGACCGCCCAGGCCTGACCTCCCCTTGAAAACCGGCAGCCAGGCCGCAATTTCAGGCGTCGGAGGCAGACGCACCGGATGGTGCGGGGTGCCCTTCGGCTATAATTTCAACCTTTGCCAGAAATCCGGAGAGTGCCATGCCGATCTATGCTTATCGCTGCACCGATTGCGGCTTTGAGAAAGATGTCATGCGGAAGGTCAGCGACCCGCTGCTGACTACCTGCCCCGAGTGCAAGACCGAAAACTTCACCAAACAGCTCACGGCCCCTGGCTTCCAGCTCAAGGGCAGCGGCTGGTACGCCACCGATTTCAAGGGCGGCGGCGGCTGCAAGGCGGATAGCAAGAGCGACAACCCGCCACCCTGCCAAGGTGGAACGGGCAGTTGCGCGGCCAACCCCTGACCTTGGCCGCGCTGAAAAAATATTTCATTACGGGGCTGCTGATCTGGGTCCCGCTGGCGATCACCTTCTGGGTGTTGTCGCTGATCGTCCGTACCATGGACCAGTCCCTGCTGCTGCTGCCGCAGGCCATCCATCCCGAGCATCTGCTGGGAATCTACATCCCGGGCATCGGCGCACTGCTGACCCTGCTGGTGGTATTCCTCACCGGCATCGTCGCCGCCAACATCGTCGGGCAGAAGCTGGTGCGCTTCTGGGAAGGCGTCTTGGCGCGCATCCCGGTGGTCAAGTCGATCTATTACAGCGTCAAGCAGGTCAGCGATACGCTGTTTTCAGGCAGCGGCGTGGCCTTTCGCAAGGTTCTGCTGGTCCGCTACCCGCACCCGGAAGCCTGGTCGGTGGCCTTTCAGACCGGGCATCCGGCGCGTGACGTGGCGGACCTGTTGCCTGACGAGCATGTCGGCGTCTTCATTCCAACGACCCCGAGTCCGGTCAACGGCTTTTTCTTCTTCGTCAAACGCAAGGACATCATCGAACTCGACATGAACGTCGATGAAGCCCTCAAGTACATCGTTTCCATGGGAGTCGTCGCCCCGCCCATGAGAAATCCCGCGGGGCGCGCGCAAAACCAGTAAGGCCCCGCGGCGGGCAAACCAACAACGGAAATCCTATGCGTACTCACTATTGCGGCGAGGTGAATGCCTCCCATGTCGATCAGGTCGTCACCCTCTGCGGCTGGAACCATCGCCGGCGCGACCACGGCGGTGTGATTTTCATCGACCTGCGCGACCGCGAAGGCCTCGCCCAGATCGTCTGCGATCCGGATCGTCCCGAGATGTTCAGGATCGCCGAGGACGTGCGCAACGAATACGTGCTCAAGGTGACCGGCAAGGTGCGCCGCCGTCCCGCCGGCACCGAGAATCCCAACCTCGCCTCGGGCGAGATAGAAATCCTCTGCCACGAACTGGAAGTGCTCAATGCGGCCGTGACGCCGCCCTTCCAGCTCGACGAGGAAAACCTCTCCGAGAACGTGCGCCTGACCCACCGCGTGATCGATCTGCGCCGGCCGCAGATGCAGAAGAACCTGATGCTGCGCTACAAGGTGGCGATGGCCTTCCGCCGCTTCCTCGACGAGAAGGGCTTCATCGACATCGAGACGCCGATGCTGACCAAGTCGACGCCGGAAGGCGCACGCGATTACCTGGTGCCCTCGCGCGTGCATCCCGGCCAGTTCTTTGCCCTGCCGCAGTCGCCGCAGTTGTTCAAGCAGTTGCTGATGGTGGCCGGCTATGACCGTTACTACCAGATCACGAAGTGCTTCCGCGACGAGGACCTGCGCGCCGACCGCCAGCCCGAATTCACCCAGGTCGATATCGAAACCTCCTTCCTCACCGAAGAGCAGATCACGACGCTGATGGAGGAAATGATCCGCAGCGTGTTCAAGACCGCGCTCGCGGTCGAACTGCCCAATCCCTTCCCGCGCATGACGTATGCCGAAGCCATGGGCCGCTACGGTTCGGACAAGCCCGACCTGCGCGTGACGCTGGAACTGACCGAAGTCACCGACGCGGTGGCCGATGTTGCCTTCAAGGTATTCAGCGGTCCGGCCACCACCGGTGGTCGCGTTGCGGCGCTGCGCGTGCCGGGAGGGGCCAGCCTGACCCGCGGCGAGATCGACGGTTACACCGAGTTCGTCAAGATTTACGGCGCCCGTGGCCTGGCCTACATCAAGGTCAATGACGCGACCAAGCTCAACGAAGAAGGCCTTCAGTCGCCCATCGTCAAGAACCTGCACGAAGCCGCGCTGAAAACCATCATCGAACGCACCGGCGCGCAGTCGGGCGACCTGATCTTCTTCGGCGCCGACAAGACCAAGGTGGTCAACGATGCACTGGGCGCCCTGCGCGTCAAGCTCGGTCATGAGAAGGGCTACGTCAACGGCAAGGCCTGGGAGCCGCTCTGGGTGGTCGATTTCCCGATGTTCGAATACGACGAGGAAAGCCAGCGTTGGTCGGCCTGCCACCATCCCTTCACCAGTCCCAAGGACGGCCATGAGGCGTTGATGGCGAGCGATCCCGGCAAATGCCTGGCCAAGGCCTACGACCTGGCGCTGAACGGCTGGGAAATGGGCGGCGGCTCGGTGCGTATCCATCGTGCCGCAGTGCAGGAAAGGGTGTTCCAGGCGTTGGGCATCGGCCCCGAGGAACAGCAGGCCAAGTTCGGCTTCCTGCTCGACGCCCTCAAGTATGGCGCCCCGCCGCATGGCGGCCTGGCCTTCGGCCTCGACCGCATCGTCACCATGATGGCCGGCGCCGAATCGATTCGCGACGTGATCGCCTTTCCCAAGACCCAGCGCGCGCAGTGCCTGCTGACCGATGCACCGTCGGACGTGGATGAAAAGCAGTTGCGCGAACTGCACATCCGCCTGCGGCAGAAGGTCGAAACCCAGGTCGAGGTCGGGAAGTCGTAGCAATGCGTAAGCCGTTGTATTCGATTCTTTGCGTGGCGATCCTTTGCGTAGGGCTGGCACTGGATAGTGTTTCTAGCGCCTTGGCAACTGAACAGTTGCCACCAGAGGCACGCGAGACGCTACGACTGATCGACGCCAACGGCCCCTTCCCATATCAACGCGACGGAATCACTTTTCAGAATCGCGAGCGCCGACTACCGGAGCAGCCAAGCGGCTATTACCGCGAGTACACCGTGCCCACTCCCGGCAGCAAGGATAGGGGTGCGCGACGCATCGTCGCTGGAGGCCAACCGCCCACAGTGTTCTATTTCACGGCCGATCACTATCAGACGTTTCGTCAAATCCGGAGATGAGTATCGCCCACTACAAAGACATGTTTGCCGACGCCGCCGCGGCGGGCGTGCACCACCTGCCGCATGGCTCCATCGACGATCTGCTGGCAGGGGCGCGGGCAGCCGATTGCCTGGTGCTGCGCGTCGACCTGGCCCTTGCGCGCGACAAGGACCAGATGCTCGCGGCCATCGGCAAGGCCCTGCGCTTCCCCGAGTGGTTCGGCCACAACTGGGATGCGCTGGCCGATTGTCTGCTCGACATGGGCTGGTTGCCGGCGCCGGGTTACGTCATCATCCTCGACCATTGCGACGGCATCCATGCCCGCGCCGAGGAGGACTTTGTCACGCTGATGCGCGTGTTCCAGGAGTCCGCCGGAACCTGGCGCGAGGATGGCATTCCATTCTGGTGCCTGGTGGACATGCAGGCGGATGGCATCGCCTGGCTGCCGACCGTGGTCCAGCCCGGCTAGGGTCTGGTGGCTTACAAGACACCGGTCTCGGTGCTGGTGGTGGTCCATACTCCGGCACTGGAGGTCTTGCTGCTCGAACGTTTGCGCCACCCGGGCTTCTGGCAATCGGTGACCGGCAGCCAGGAAGGCGGGGAAAGCCTGCTCGACACCGCGTGCCGGGAAGTTCGCGAGGAAACCGGGATCGCCGCCGCTGCTGCCGAATTCATCGACTGGCGGCAAAGCAACCGCTACGAAATATTTGCTGAATGGCGCTACCGTTACGCGCCTGGCGTGACGCACAACGTGGAGCATGTATTCAGCCTCCGCGTGACCGATGCCAGCCCGGTTTCGATCGCCGCGGACGAACACAGTGGCTATCGCTGGCTACCCTGGCGCGAGGCCGCGATGGCCTGTTTCTCGTGGACCAACCGCGATGCCATCCTGGCCTTGCCGGCGCGCAACTCACGGCATTCTCAATAGGCCAGGCTGAGTCCGACAAAGGCTGCCGTGCGATCCGGCAGCAGGCCGAAGGCGGAATCGCCCGGACCGCCATAGCGGCGAAGACCGGCATCGAAACGCAGACGTTCGCCCTGCCAGGCCACGGCGGCAGTCAGGGTTCGCCCGCCATCGTTCAGCGAACCCAGCAGGTCGAGCGACGCCGACCAACCGCTGGCCGAATCGCTCCACGCCAAACGCGCCAGTACGCCGCGTCGAAGCAGATTGCCCTGGTCGAATATTCGCAGCGAGGCCGCGCTGGCGCCAGCCACAGCGGCCGCAGGGACACCCGGAAGGCCCAGCATCGCCGCGCGCTGCGCTGACTGTCGGTACAGCCGCTGCCAGTCAGCCGCATCCGGTGCCGTGCCGTCCCACCAGACTTCACCGAGCAGGGAATAGCCCGCTTCAGTAGTCCAGGTGCCGCCCACCAGCGCCTTGCGCGGATTGGCAGGGGTCTCGACGGCAAGCGCGGCATCCGCGTTCAACAATTGCGCGCCGCCGGCACCATCGGCCAAAGGCACCAGTCGCTCGCCTCGCCGCTGTTGCAGCAGCGAGGCGTGCAACTCCAGGGCTTCGCCGGGTACGACTGATACCGCCCCTCCCAACTCGACGCCAAGGCGCCGGGAGTGGCGCAGTACCCCGTGAATATCGGCCATGCCCTCATGGCGATAGAGCTTCAAGGCCACCGAGCCGTCCTCGCGCGCCACTCCCCGCCGCTGGTGGCCCGGATTGGCGATTACCAGCGACCACGCACCGTCGGTCGAGAAGTTGTCCCAGCTCAGCATCGGGATGCCCTCCAGGGAGGTCGGCGCCAGTTGCAAGCGGCTCTCACGCTGCAACACGTCAATCGGGCGGAAGCCATAGGCGACGTCCCCCGATAGCACTTTCTTGCCAACGGAGAATCGCTCACCACCGATATCGAGATCGGCATACGCCTCGTGCGCAACCAATCGGCCAGCCGGTTTGTTCCCTTCCTGGCCCGACTCGGTAGCGATCAGCAGCAGCGACACCGGGCCGCTGCGGCCACGCAACTCCTGTTCGACCCGGAAACGGTCGCGACCAAAGCCGGTCAACGGCAGTCCTGCTGAAAATGCGCTGCCGACCCGGGCATCGCGCGCCTCGGCAATCACACGGGTGGTCCAGCCGAACGCGGCGGATGCATCTTCCTCTGCCCTGGCCTGCTGGGACATACAGCCGATCATCAGCGCGACCACGGAGCCCAAGAGTCGGCGCTGACGGTACGGCGATTCCGGCATCGGATACCTCATTGCGGCAGATCCGCCCGCACCAGGAAGGCCGGATTGAAGTAATCGTCGGACAGCGACTTGTCGGTGCGCGACAGGTAGTGCACTTCCGTCGAGCGCTCCTTCTGCAAATGGTCGACCAGCGTCATCACCGTCACCTGGCGGCGGCCACCAACCTCGCCCATGCGAAAGCGCGCCAATTTGGCCAGTTTGTCCGACGCCACATACAACTCGGCCTGCACCGGATGGCGATCCTTTTTCGCCAGGTAGAGCACGATGCGCGGATAGCTGACGCCCTTGCGCTGCCCCACCAGGTCGAGCTTCAGGCACGCCTGGCCATCTATGGTTTCTTCACCGCTCACGCTGCCGTCGTAGTCCTCGCTCCAGGTCATGGTTGCGATGTCCCCGGTCGAGGCCTCGCCCAGCAGCTTTTGCATCGCGGTGATGCGCAGCGGACGCTGGCTGGCCGGCATCATCAGCCAATAGTCGTCGCCCAGCATCAACATCTTCTGGCCGCGCTCGCTGGCGGTGCGAAACAGTACCAGCGAACGGCGACCGGGCTTGAGATAGACCGCGTAAAGGCGGGTCTTGTCCAAGGTGTCGCCCTTGAAGGAGCGCACCTCGGTGTCGACGCGACCTGATGCGATCGCCAGGCGGTAGTCATCGGCCTGCTTCAGCAGCGCCTTGACCTTTGCGTCATCAGCGGCGGCCGCGCCCAGGCTGATCGATGCCAGAAGTACCATTGCGCTACGCTTAAACATGAGCGAGTGCCTCCGTAACGGGTTTATTGGCGGCGTGGCGGCTGACCATCCAGGCGGCGGCAGCGGCCAGGGTGATCACCACCAGGGTGACGGCGCCGTAGAGCAGCGGCGAGAAGCTGAGAAACAGCGGATATCCGGCCGAGCGACCCGGCGGCGGGGGCATGTCGATGCCGGCAAAGAGTAGCGCCACTGTGGCGCCTCCTGCCAACACCATGCCGGCGACGGCGCCGGCGCCGCCGATGACCATGCCCTCGAAGACGAAATTGCGTACGACCTCGCCGGGCAGGGTACCGATCGCGCGCAAGGTGCCGATCTCGCGGGTGCGTTCGACCACGGCCATGCCCAGCGTATTGCTCATGGCAAAGAGGACGATGCAGATCATGATCACGCCGAGGATGCCGAAGATGCGGTTGTAAAGCGCCCGCACCGCCTGGTAGAACACGGCGAGATCACGCCAGGTCTTCACCGCCTGGTCCGGCTGAGCCCCCCGAACCCGGGCGGCGACCGCCTCGGTATCTGCGGTTTCCTTGAGGTAGATCGAAAGCGTCCCGACCTTGTCGCTGAGCAACAGCCGCTGCACCGACGCCAGGTCGGCCAGCACCAGACGCTTGTCGATTTCCGGCACGCCGACACCGGCAATGCCACTGACGACGACGTCCACCGCGTTCAGGTTGCCTTCGGTGGTTGTCGCCAGCAGGGTCAGCGAGGTACCGACCCGGGCTTTCATCAGCCGCGCCAGTTCATCGCCGATGACCACCTCCGGCGCCGGCGCGTTGGTAGCTGGAGGTCGCCCGGCGCTGAAGCTCATTTGCGGGCCGCGCAGGCGGAAATCGATTTCCGGTACCACGCCACTGCCGACGAAAACAGCCGACTTGTCGCCATTCGAGATCAGGCCGGAGAACTGCACCCGCGGCGCCACTGCCCGGACGCCGGGCAACGCGGCAAACTTCGCCGCCAGGCCAGTCGCATCGGCGAGTCCGTATTGCAGCGGCACATCTTCGTCGCCGTCGAAGCCGCGGGAATGGGCGACCACGACATGGCCCGAATCGCGTGCCGTCATCTCTTCCAGCGACTCATAGGTATACAGCGCAAATCCGCCACTCGCCAGCACCGCCGCGGTACCGAAGGCCGTGATCAGCATGGCGGTGAGCGAGCGCCGACGATTGCGCATGACATTTTTCCAGGCAAACACCAGCCATTTCATTGCAGTTCTCCATCAATCAGGTGCAACACGCGGTCGCAGTGCGAACTCATCCGCTCATCATGGGTCGCGACCACCACCGAGGCGTTGCGCTCGTGAGCGAGCTCATGCAGGAGGTCGACGATCTGGCGCGCCGTAGCCGAGTCGAGATTCGCGGTCGGCTCATCGGCAATCACCAGCGCCGGGGCCTTGATCAGGGCGCGCGCGATGGCCACGCGCTGACGCTGGCCGCCGGAAAGGGCATCCGGCAGGCGCAGCGCGAAGGACTCCAGGCCGACCCGCCCCAGCGCTTCCGTCACGCGACGTCGACGTTCTGCCGGAGCAACGCCCAGCAACAGCAGTGGGTATTCGACGTTGTCGTAGACCGTCATCACCGGCACCAGATTGAATCCCTGGAAGATGAAGCCGACCTTTTCCCGCCGAAGACGTGTAAGACTGAGTTCGTCGAGGCTGTCCAGCGCTGTGCCGCAGAGCTCGCGGCTGCCGGCATCCGGCGTGTCGATCAGGCCGCACAAGTTCAACAAGGTGCTCTTGCCGCTGCCCGAGGGCCCGGTCAGCGCCACCATTTCACCGCCGCCGACTTCGAGGCTGACTCCCTTCAATGCCTCGACGCTGGACTCGCCGACCCGGTAGCTTTTGCGCAGCGCTCCCAGACGTACCGTCGGAAAGTTCGCGTTCATTTCTCGGCCTCCTTAAGTAGCGCCTCGACCACCTCCAGTTCAGCGCGAAAGCCTTCCGGGGTGGACGCCAGCAAGGGACTGCGGCGCAGTTCGGCAAGCAGGCTCTTGCCCGTCGCACGGCGGTGAAAAATCCCGTCAGGCACCGCAATGAACGTGGCCGCCGCCACCAGACGGGCGGTCATGCCCAGCGGCACCCCCTGAACCAGCACACGGTCATGCTCGGGACGCAGCGACGCCAGCGCCTGGTCGATGTGATCGAGGCCCTGGTCGGTGTATTTCATCTTGTTCCAGGGCATCCAGGCCGCCCTGCCCTTCAGGGCATGCGCACTGCCCAGATAGGCGGCGTAGAGCGGTTGGTGCCGGGGATTCGCCGGTACCGCCTGGAAGGCGGCAATTGTCGGCTCGATCTGGCCGGTATCACCCTGGCGCGCACGGTTGAATTGGCTCAGTGCGACCGCAAAGGCGTCATCGGTCGCGGCTTGTGCAAGCGCGAGTGGAGCCAGCAGCAGGATGGAAAGGAACAGCGCGTTGCAGCGGACCAGCAGACTCTTCATGGCGGGAACTCCGTGGTGTGGGAATGGGGCCATGCTAGGAGCCGTTCCGACGCACGTCAGTCGCCATACGACGAATCGTCGAAAGCGGGGAGCGAACTGCCATCGGCAAGGACAGAAGGAAGCCGTGTCGCTCACGGACCGACGGGGCCACTTGAAAAGCAGGATGCCGCACCTACATTCCTGCCAAGGGACCTCCGCTCCGGTTGAGGTCACATACTCGATGAAAGGAGACTCGAATGAACAGCGTGATCCGACGCGATCCCCTTGATGATTTGTTCCGCGGCTTCTTCGTCCGGCCGGTCGACTTTGGCACCCAGCCGGAAGCCCCGGCAATAAAAATCGACGTCCGGGAGCTGGAAAGCGGCTATCTGGTGCATGCCGAAATTCCCGGCGTGAATAAGGAAGACATCCATGTCGCGGTAGATGGACCCGTGGTTTCGATTTCCGCCGAACGGCGCGATGAAAAGGATGTCAGGGAAGGCGAACGCTTGCTGCGCACTGAGCGCTACGTCGGCAAGATCTCACGCAGCTTTCAGTTGGCTCAGGAAATCGACGAGGCGCACGTCACGGCCAAATATGCCGAAGGCGTGCTGGAACTGAGCCTGCCAAAGAAAGTCGCCGCGCAAGCTCGCAGGATCGCCATCCAGTAGTTCTGTTCGTCATTGACCAGCCACTCCCCTGGCCGCAGGCCGGGGGTGGACGGTCCGTTCCTGGTATCGCGGGAACGACGCAACTTGACACCTTCTCTGCGGCCGGGCTAAATCCTCGGCGGTAAGCGGCCGGATCGTCCCGGCCGCAGGAGATGCGCAATGGCAACATCACCGCTGGCGGCACGTGAAACTGTTCGGGAAGAACGCTTCAAGGAGATCTGGAGCAACGAACTCAATGACGCCTTCGCCGACATTGCGCGCTATTACGACCGCGCCAACGAAATCGCCGCGCTCGGCATGTGGAGCAATTTCCTCGATCGCTTCATGCGCTCGGTGGATATCCAGCCGAACCAGAAAGTGCTTGATGTCTGTGCCGGCACCAATGCTATCGGGGTTGCCCTGCTGAAGCGTGAGCCGAGTCTGGATGTTCAGGCAATGGATCGCAGCGCCGAAATGCAAGCCGTGGGGCAAAAAAACGCAGCGGCGCTCGGCTTCACCATCAAAAGCACCATTGGCGACGTGCATAGGCTGCCCTTTCCGGACAATCAGTTTGACGTCGTCACCTTGCAGTTCGCCTCGCGCCACCTGCGCATCCGGGAGGTCTTTTCCGAAATCCTTCGCGTGCTAAAACCGGGCGGGCATTTCCACCACTCGGACATGCTGCGGCCGCGCAACCCCTTGGTGAAGAACCTGTATTACGGCTATCTCAAGGCCTGCCTCAACTTCACCAGCACCATCGTCGGCAGCGGCCCGAGTGCCGTCAAATTCAAGCAATACTTCATCGATGCCCTCGACCTGTTCTATTCCGCCGAGGAATTGTCGATCATGTTGCGCGAGCTCGGCTTCGTCGAGGTCAGCGTGGATCGCGTGTTTTACGGCATGATCGGATTTCACCGGGCGGTCAAACCGGCTTCCCGATAGTCCGGCGCGACACCAGTTCCTCTGCTGTAGGATTCCTCCGATTGACATGCCGGCATGGTCACGGCTAACGTGGTGACCGTGATGCGCCCGCCTTGGTCACCTCAGGGCGGAATGTCGAACCATCCAGACCGAAAACGGAGCCCACCATGAAATTCACCGCAAAACTGTCGCTTGCCGGAATCACGCTCGCCCTGGCCAGCGCCCTGACCCCCGTACACGCCGCCGTGGACGAAGATGCGGCGCAAGCGCTGGCGAAGAAGGAAGACTGCTTCAAGTGCCACGCCGTGGACAAGACCAAGAAGGGGCCCTCGTACAAGAAGATTGCCGCCAAGTACAAGGAAAAGAAGCTGGGCGAGAAGGAAGCCATCAAGCAGATG
>JACRIX010000017.1 GCA_016215645.1 Rhodocyclales bacterium | reverse complement strand
GTTCTTCTTCTCCGCGCCCCACTGGCGGTTGTGGAAGACGACGGCGGTGACCGGGATGTCGTGGCGCACGCAGGTCATGGTTTCCATCAGGCTCATGCCCCAGGCGCCGTCGCCGGCATACGAGATCGCCGGCCGGTGCGGGGCGGCCACCTTGGCGCCGATCATGGTGGGGAAGGCGTAGCCGCAGTTGCCGAAGCTCATCGCGGCGAACATGCTGCGCGGTTTCTCGAAGCGCAGGTAGCTGTTGGCCACCGAGTTGATGTTGCCGATGTCGGTGGACACCATCACGTCGGGCGGCATGGCCTTTTCCAGCTCGCGCAGTACCTGGCGCGGGTGCAGGTAGCTGCCGCCGCTGAATGGTTTTTCCTTGCCGTTCTCGTCGATCATGTCAAGGCTGAACTGGTCGCGCTCGTGGGTCCAGTCGTCGAGTTCCTTTTCCCAGGCGGCCTTTTCGTCCTTGATCTTCGCCGCGCGCTCTGCCTTGGTCGCGTCGCAGGCCAGGGTGCGGCCGGCCAGGCGCTGGGTGAGTGCCACGGCGGCGGCCTTGGCGTCGCCGCAGATACCGACGGAAATCTTCTTGACCAGGCCCAGCATGGTGTGGTCGACGTCGATCTGGATGATATTGGCATCCTTTGGCCAGTAGTCCATGCCGTGCTGCGGCAGGGTGCCGAAGGGGCCGAGGCGGCTGCCCAGCGCCACCACCACGTCGGCCTGCGCCATCAGCTTCATCGCCGCCTTCGAGCCCTGATAACCCAGCGGGCCGCACCACAGCGGGTGGCTGGCGGGGAAGGAATCGTTGTGCAGGTAGCTGTTCACCACCGGCGCGCCCAGGCGCTCGGCCAGCGCCTTGCATTCATCGACGCCGTCGGCCATGACCACGCCGCCGCCGGAGATGATGACGGGGAACTTCGCCTTGGCCAGCAGCTCGGCGGCTTCGCTCAGCGTCTGCTCGCCGCCGGGGCCGCGATCGAGGCGGAAGGGCTTGGGGATCTCGCAGGTGATGTCGCCGTAGAAATAGTCGCGCGGGATGTTGAGTTGGGCCGGGCCCATTTCGCTCATGGCGCGGTCGAAGCAGCGGCCGGTGAATTCGGCCATGCGCTTGGGATTGTTCACATGGCCCTGGTACTTGGTGAATTCCTGGAACATCGGCAGCTGGTTGGCTTCCTGGAAGCCGCCGAGGCCCATGCCCATGGTGCCGGTCTCGGGGGTGACGATCACCACCGGGCTGTGCGCCCAGTAGGCGGCGGCGATGGCGGTGACGCAGTTGCTGATGCCGGGGCCGTTCTGGCCGATCACCACGCCGTGGCGGCCCGAGACGCGGGCATAGCCGTCGGCCATGTGGCCGGCGCCCTGCTCATGCACCACCGGGATCAGGCGGATGCCGGCCGGGGCAAAGATGTCCATGGCGTCCATGAAGGCCGAGCCCATGATGCCGAACATGTCGGTCACGCCGTTGGCGACCATGGTCTCGACGAAGGCTTCGGAAGGGGTCATGCGGGTCGGGCCCGTGGGCACGCTGCGGGTGTCGTTCATGGGGTTGGCCTGCGTCGGGATGGTATGGCGCCGTATCTTGCCACCAAGGCGGCGCGCGAAAAAGCCGGCATTGACCCCTCAATTGCCGAAAGTCGGCGCTGGCGGTACGGCGTATCCTGCGCCGATGCGCATCCGCTTCAGCAAAATGCATGGCCTGGGCAACGATTTCGTCGTGCTCGACGCCATCAACCAGGCTTTCGTGCCGACGCCGGCCCAGGCGCGCTGGCTGGCCGACCGCCATTTCGGCGTCGGCTGCGACCAGATCCTGGTGGTCGAGAAGCCGGGCAGGCCGGGCGTCGATTTCCGCTACCGCATCTTCAATGCCGACGGCGGCGAGGTCGAGCAGTGCGGCAACGGCGCGCGCTGCTTCGTGCGCTTCGTCCATGAGCAGGGCCTCACCCAGGCGCGCGAGATCCGCGTCGAAACCAAAGGCGGCATCATCGCGCCGCGCCTCGAAGCCGATGGCCAGGTGACGGTGGACATGGGTGCGCCGATTTTCGCGCCGGCCGAGATCCCCTTCACCAGTCCATTGACAGAACTGAGCGACGCCGCCGTGCAGCCGCTCGATGTCGATGGCCAGATTGTCGAGATCAGCGCCGTCTCCATGGGCAACCCGCACGCGGTGCAGGTGGTGGCCGATGTCGACACCGCGCCGGTGGCCGCGCAGGGGCCACGCATCGAAGCCCACCCGAGCTTTCCGCGTCGGGTCAATGCCGGCTTCATGCAGGTGCTCGACCGCCACGCCATCCGCCTGCGCGTGTATGAGCGCGGCGCCGGCGAGACCCTGGCCTGCGGCACCGGCGCCTGCGCCGCCGTGGTCGCCGGCATCCGCCGCGGCCTGCTCGATTCGCCGGTGCGCGTGACCACGCGCGGCGGCGATCTGTCCATCGCCTGGGCCGGCACCGGCGCGCCGGTGCTGATGACCGGCCCCGCCACCACTGTATTCAGCGCCGAAATCGAACTGCCGAACAACCTCTGAAAGCCCCGCCATGAAATCCGAAGACGTCGCCCGCTACCTCCACGACCATCCCGAATTCTTCGACCAGTATGCCGAGATGCTGACCCTGGTCACGCTGCCCGATCCGCACAGCGGCCGCGCCATCTCGATCACCGAAAAGCAGCTGTTCAACCTGCGCGACAAGGTGCGCACGCTGGAAGCCAAGCTGGTCGAGCTGATCGGCTTCGGCGAGGAGAACGATTCGATTTCCGACAAGGTGCATGGCCTGGCCGTGGCGCTGATCGCGGCCACCGATCGCGCCGGCGTGGTGCGCGCGCTGTATTCGCACCTCGGTGGTGCCTTCGCCGTGCCGCATGTGGGCCTGCGCCTGTGGGGCCTGGGCGAAGGCGGCGGTGCGGAATGCGACCCGGTGAGCGGCGCGCTGATGGCCTTCGCCGCCGGCCTGACCAAGCCCTATTGCGGCACGGTAACCGGCCAGGAAGCGCTGGCCTGGTTCGGTGAAGCCGGCAGCCAGCTGCGTTCGATGGCGCAGGTGCCGCTGCGCGAAGCCGGCGGCCTCAGCTTCGGCCTGCTGGTGATGGCCAGCGAGGAGCCGACCCGCTTCTACCCCGAGCTCGGCACGCTCTACCTCGAACGCATCGGCGAGATGGCGGCCGCAGCCCTGCTGCGCGTCGCCGGCTGACGCGCGCCGGAACGACCATGGACGCCTCGGTCGAGCAGTTCCTGACCGAGTTGGCGGTGCAGCGCCGCGCCAGCGCGCATACCCTGCGCGCCTATCGCAGCGACCTCGAACGCCTGACCACGCTTGCCGCAGGTGCTGACACTGCGCAGCTGAAGACGCCGCAACTGCGGCGCGGCCTGATGCAGCTGCACGCCCAGGAACTGGCGCCACGCTCCATCGCCCGCACGCTCTCGGCCTGGCGCAGCTATTACGCCTGGCTGGCGCGGCGCGGCACGATTGCGCTGAATCCCGCCGACGGCCTGCGCGCGCCTAAGCGCCCGCGCACGCTGCCCAAGGCGCTGGGCATCGACCAGGCGGCGGCCCTGCTCGATGGTACCGGGGCTACCGCCGACGCCAGCGCTGCGGCCGGCCCGCTGCTGGTGCGCGACGCGGCGATGTTCGAGCTGTTCTATTCCTCGGGCCTGCGTCTTTCCGAGCTGGTCAGCCTCGACTGGCCGGGCGGCCTCGACCCGGCCACGGGCGAAGTCACCATCACCGGCAAGCGGCAGAAGACGCGCACCGTGCCGGTCGGCGACAAGGCGCTGGCGGCGTTGCAGGCCTGGCTGGCCGAGCGCCCCGCCTTTGTCCGCGAAGGCCAGCCGGCGCTTTTCCTCGGCCGCAACGGCACGCGCCTGACGCCGCGCCAGGTGGCCAATCGCCTGGCGCAATGGGCGCAGCGCCAGGGCGTCGGCGTGCATGTTCATCCGCACATGCTGCGCCATTCCTTCGCCAGCCATGTGCTGCAATCCTCCGGCGACCTGCGTGCCGTGCAGGAAATGCTCGGCCACGCCAGCATTGCGGCGACGCAGATCTATACGCATCTGGACTTCCAACATCTGGCGAAGATTTACGACAGCGCCCACCCGCGGGCGAAGAGCAAGTGAAGCCCCACCACTGGCCCTGGACCTTCATCGCGTTCAGCATTCTCGGCGTGATCCTGCTGCTGGTCGGCGTTGCCGCACTGGCCGGGATGCTGAAGGGCGTGCATCCCCTGTTCGGCGACGACATGGCCGGCTGGGCGCTGATCGTCTCGGCCGTGGCGGCCTTCCTGACGGGGGCCTTCCCGCTGGTGCTGCGCCGATTGGCTGAGCGCGAAGGCGCCTGAATGGCGTTTGCTGCCTGTCGGCGTCGCCTTTCCGCCCACCGATCGCGCGCTGATTGCTGGCCTGCGCGGTCTAGAATCCGCCTTCACCTCATTCGGCTGCCTTGATCCATGACCCTGCGTATTGCCATCAACGGCTACGGCCGAATTGGTCGTGGCGTCCTGCGCGCCCTGTGGGAATCGCCGCTGCGTGACGAGGTGTCGATCGTGGCCATCAACGAGCCGGCCGACATCGACAGCATGGCCTACCTGACGCGCTTCGATTCGACCCATGGGCGCTTTCCCGGCCAGGTGGACGTCCAGGGATCGAGCCTCCTGGTGGATGGCCGGGCCATTGCGGTATCCCATGCCCGCGCGCCGGATGGCGTCGATTGGCGCGGACCGGGTGTCGACCTGGTGATCGAGGCATCCGGGCAGTATGCGACGCGAGCTGCCTTGAATGCCTTTCTCGATGCCGGCAGCCCGCGCATCCTGTTGTCGCAGCCGGGACGCAGCGCCGAGGACGTCGATCGGACCATCGTCTTCGGCAGCAACCACGAGTCGCTGACCGGCAGCGAGCGGATCGTCTCCGCCGCCTCCTGCACCACCAATGCGATTGTCCCGGTGCTGGCGATCATCGATGCGGCCTTCGGCATCGAGCACGCGATGATGACCACGCTGCATTCGGTGATGAACGACCAGCCGCCGATCGACGGGTACCACCACACCGACCTGCGTCGCACGCGTTCGGCATTGCAGTCCATCATCCCGGTGGCCACCGGCCTGGCGAAGGGCGTGACGCGCATGCTGCCGCAGCTTGCCGGTCGCGTCGAGGCCAAGGCGGTACGCGTGCCGGTGACCAATGTGTCGGCCATCGACCTGGTGGTTTCGCTCGCGCGCCCGACCACCGTTGCCGCAATCAACGCGCTGCTGCGCCGGGCCGTCGATGAGGGTTTTCCCGGCCAGCTTGCCTACACCGAAGAGGCGCACGCCTCGGTCGACTTCAACCACAACCCGCACTCGGCGATCATCGACGCCAGCCAGACCCACATGAGCGGGCCGCAGCTTGCCAATGTCCTGATCTGGTTCGACAACGAATGGGGTTTTGCCAACCGCATGCTTGAGCTGGCCGCCTTCTGGGGGCGCCGCATGGGCTTGCCGGGTAGTCGCTTACCGGTGTGACTGGCTCGCCGGCAGGTCGCCGGCGGCCTGCGCCAGCCGATAAATGCGCAAGGCGACATGGGCGTCGTTGGCGGCGTAGAGCATCTGGCGCTCATTGAGGCGCGGGCTGGCCCAGTTCGAGGTGGTGATGTGCTTCGATTTCTGCATGCGGCGGCCGAGGTAGCGGGCCACCGCGGTTTTGGCGCCCAGTGTCTTGTGGGGTGCTTCGCGCGGCAGCGCCTGTGAAAGGTCGAGGATGCCGCGCGGCTCGATGCCGAACTTGCCGCGCAGTTGCGCGAGATCGCTGCCCAGGCCGAAGCCGACCTTGAGGATCTGCGGCGATTCGAGAATCTGGCGCAGGCAGGGATGTTCAAGCGACTGGCGTACGGGGAACAGCCAGACCGTACTCTCGGTGGCGAGCTGGATCAGGTGCGGCCCGGTCGAGACTTCGCCTTTGGCGAAGGTGGGTTTGGCCTCGGTGTCGAAACCGAGCACGGCTTCGGCTTGCATCCGGCGGCAGGCGTCGAGGGCGGCATCGGCCGTTTCGACCAGCACCACGTGGGCTAGCGCGATGCCTTCGTAGAGGGGCAGCTCAGGGGCCGGAACGGGGGCCGGGACGGGGTCTGGGAGTGTGTTCAAGGGGTTTCCGGGGGCTGTGGCGTTTCCGGGTGGCGCCGGACGGGGCCAAAGTCTATAGGAGGAAAGGCCCGAGTCGGTCTACAATAGCGGGTTCGAACATTCACGAGTGCCCGGGCATGTCTGAAACCGCATTCTGTTACCACTGCCGGCAGCATCATCCGAAGACCGAGATGCGCCAGATCGAAACCAAGGCGGGCAAGCGCTGGCGCTGCATCCGCAGCATCGAGGCTACCCGTCAGGGCCAGGCCGCGCGCGAGGCCTATGGCCGCCAGGTTTCCGAGATGAACAAGTCCGAGGCGCAAAGCCGCGCCCGCATGTCCAAGCCGATCGTCGTCTGACGATCGCGGCGCGCCGCCCCGATGCCGTTGCGCGGGCTGGCCTTTCTCCTGCCGCTGCTGCTTGCCGCCTGCGCGCCCTTGCCTTCGGGACAGGGCCGCGATGCGCTCTGGCGCCCCTCGCCCAACGTCGACCAGCGTCGGCCGAATTTCGTCATCCTGCACCAGACCACCAACGCCACGGTGGACAAGGCCCTCGCGACGCTCACCGATCCGCAGCGCAAGGTAAGCGCCCACTACCTGATCGGGCGTGACGGAGGGCTGATTCAACTGGTCGACGAAGCGGCGCGTGCCTGGCACGCGGGCGAGTCGCGCTGGGGCGGCATGAGCGACCTCAACTCGGCGTCGATCGGCATCGAACTCGACAACACCGGCGAGGAACCTTTCGCCGAAGCGCAGATCGTCGCGCTCCTGAGCCTGCTCGCCGACCTGCGTGAGCGCTACCGGATACCTGCCGCCAACGTGCTGGCCCACGGCGACGTGGCGCCGACGCGCAAGGTCGATCCGAGCCGTTTCTTCCCCTGGCGTCGACTGGCGCAGGCCGGCTTCGGCATGTGGTGCGATACCCCGCCGGCTGCCGCACCTGCCGGATTCGATGCTGCCCTGGGGTTGCGCGCGCTGGGTTACGACACGACGGTGGCCGCGGCGGCGCGCGCGGCGTTCCGGCGCCATTTCCTCGGCCAGGACGGCGACGCGGAGCTTGCCGCCGGCGAGCAGGCGCTGCTGCATTGTCTGCTGGGCCAGCCGCACGCGGCATCGGCGCCGACGCCATCGGGATACGAATGACAGCAACGAAAACGCGCTACGCCGAGATTCCGGTCTACATCACCAAGGATGGCTCGGAGATCCGCGAACTCATGCACCCTGCAGTGCATGGCAATCGACTGCAAAGCCTGGCCGAAGCCACGGTGGCGGCGGGCAGACGCACGCTGCTGCACCGCCATGCGCGCACCGAAGAGCTCTACCATGTCACTGCCGGACGCGGGCGGATGACCCTGGGCGATGCCCGCATGGAAGTCGGCGCCGGCGACACGGTGCACATCGCGCCGGGAACGCCGCATTGCATCGAAGCGTTGGGCGCGGAGCCGCTGCGCATTCTCTGCTGCTGCACGCCGCCCTATTCGCACGAGGATACGGAACTGCTGGAAGCTGATGTGCCGCACTGAAAGTTATGTCTCCGGCAATGCTGGAGACGGTATCCCCTGCGGACGGCGCTGACACTGCGGTGATTCAGCGTGTCGCCTTGCCCAGTCCGAGCTTGAGCGGGACCTCGCGGTCCTCGCCGGGGATTTTTTCAGTCGCGCCGATGCTGACGCGCTCTGCGGGGGCCTTGGCTTCCTTCAGCACTGCCAGCGTGCTTTCGCCGCGCGCCTGCGCCAGCTGTTGCAGGCGTTCGTCGGCCACCACTTCCTTTTCGCGCAGGCGCTGGTAGAGCACGCCGTGGAAGTCGGCACCCTTGAGCGCGCCGACTTCGCTTTCGTTCAACTGGCGCGGCGGCCGCACCAGCCCGGTGAGGCGCGACATCATCTTTCCGGTCACGCTTTCTTCGAGCTGTCCGGGATTGGCGCTGCGGAATCCCTGCTTGAAGCCGGCCAGCTCGGCCTTGCCGACGCGCTCGGCGAACAGGTCCTCGATCGCCGCCTGCATGTCGGGCGCGCGCGTCGAGATCGGGCCGGGATCACCCTGCGGGTCGATCTTCTGCCCGCTCTTCTCCAGCAGGCTGCGGCGCAGCTGGCGGTCCTGCAGGGCGACGCGGTCGGCCGCGTTCCAGGTGCCGCTGATGCTCAAGGCCAACGCCGGCCGCTTGTTCAGCGCGCTGGCGAGCTTCACCAGCTTCTCGCGTTCGGGTGGGGTCAGGCGCCGCGTGCCGGCTTCGAAGGCGATGCTTTCCAGCTTTTCGTCGCCGCCGCCGAACAGGGCGCCGAGTGCGCGGAAGGGCGCGGTGACGATCTTGGTCAGGACGTTGGTGATCACCTTCCAGACGATGCCGCCGAAGCTGAATTGCGGGTCGTCGAGGCTGCCGGTGATGGGCAGGCCGAGGTCGATGCGGCCGTCGGAATCTTCCAGCAGCGCAATCGCCAGGTCCAGCGGCAGGTCCTTGGCGGTCGGGCTCTGCACGCGCTCGCCGAGCACCAGCTTGTCGATCACCACCTTGTTCTCGCTTTGCAGCTGGCGCTTGCGAATGTTGTAGTCGAGGTCCAGCGAAAGCTTGCCGGAGTCGATGCGGCGCCCGGCGAAGGTGGCCGAGTAGGGCGTCAGGCGCGTCATTTCGAGGTTGCGGAAGACCAGCTTGATCTCGGTGAAGCCGGTGGGGTCGAAGGGATCGACCTGGCCCACGGCGCGCGCCAGGCCGTAGTCGTCCACCTCGCCGTCGAGTTCCAATTGGCCCGCCGCGCCGGGGCGTGACGACAAGCCGGCAATGGAGCCGCGCAGCTTGTGGATGCGGGTGGCGAAGGGAAAGAACAGCGATTCGTCGGCGAAGTCGAGTTCGCCGTTGCGGAAGCGCAGGCGGTCGATGTTGACCACGAAGGCGGGTGCGGGCCTGGCCTCGGCTGCTGGTGGCGTGGGTGCCGCCGGCTGGGCCGGTGCGGCAGAAGTCGGCGCTGGCGACACGGCGACCGCCGTTTCGCCAGCCTTTGCCGGCGCGTCTGTCTTGCGCAGGATGCGCTGGAAATTGGTGCTCTTGTCCTTGGCGATCAACAGTTGCGTGTCGAGGCCGTCGAGCATCAACTCGCCGATCTGCAATTTCTGCAGCGTGGCGTCGAGCTGCCTGGTGCCGAAGTATTTCCAGCCGAGGAAGGTCTTGTCCGTCCCCGCCTCGTTGAGCCGCAACGCGTCGATGGCGAAGCTGCCCTTGTAGCCGCTGGCCTTGGCCGCGTACTGAACTTTGCCGGTGGCGTTGATACGACCGCTGACCAGGTCCAGCGCGGCGTACTTGCCGATGAAGGGTTGGATCGGCTTCAGCGCCAGTTCGTCGAGCCTGAGCTGAAGCTCGACAGCCGCCGTAGCCGGCACCAGCTTGCCTTGCAGGGCCAGCCGCCCACCGCTGGCCACGCGCAAGTTTGCCTTGAGCGGCAGAGCCCGGTCGAGCTTCTCGCTGACGCCCGAGGTTTCGACCGTGATGTCTTCCAGTCCGAGCTGAAGCGCCGGCGTCATGGATTCGTCATGGAAGCCGATACCGAAGCCGGAGAGTGCAAGGCCCTCCACCGAATAGCGCCAGGCCGCGGGGGCAGCGCCGGGGTCTGTGGTGGGCTTGGCGACGGGCTTGGGCGCCACATCCGGGCCCAAGGCCTCCAGCGTCGCCAACAGATCGATCGTGCCGCCGGCATCGCGGCGCAGGGCCACACGCCCGTTCTTGAGGGTGACCGCGCCGAGCTCGGCCGTGCGTTGCGCGAGGTCGATGCGCGCCGCCGCCAGGGCCAGTTCGGGCAGCGCGATCAGCGTCGCGCGCTGTCTGCCGCTGCCGGACTTCAGGCTGATGTCGTGCAGCATCAGCGACTGGAGGCTGAGCCGCTGCGCGGCGAGGTCGAAGCGTCCGCCCGCCAGTGCCAGCGCGCCCAGCCCGACTGCCGGCGCGCCCGCCGCCTTCGGCTTGCGCAAGACCAGATTGCCGAGATCCGCGGAGAAGGGATCGAGCGTCAGCGCCAGCTTGCCATCGGCATGACCGAGGCGATAGTCGAAGGCGAGGCCGGCGATGCCATCGGGCGGGAGGAATCCCAGTTCCGGTGGCAGGTGCGGTGCCAGAAGCGCGGCAAGCTTGCCGAGGTCCACGCCGCGCAGGCTCAGGTGGCCGACCGAACCCAGCGGATTCAATGAGGCCGTGCCGCTCCATTCGAGCTGGGCGCCAAAGGCGGTGCGCGCCTTCAGCGTGAAGCGCCCGCTGTCGTCGGGCAGCGTCGAGATATCGTTGAGTTCGAGATCGAAGGCGTCGACGCGGCTGACAAAGGCCGGCGTCGTGCGCTGGTCGGCAATATTGGCCTGGGCGCCGCCCAGCACCAGATGGCGGATGTCGATGCGCGGCGGCGGCGCGTCGGGCTTCTTTTCCTCGTTGCCGGTGAAGGCGGCCAGCAGCCGGCTCCAGTTGAGCGGCGACTGGACGTCGTTGCGCAGGATCAGGCTGGTGGCGAGGCCGTCGAGCTTCAGCTCGTCGATCACCAGGCGGCGCGATGTCAGGCTGGTGATCGAAAGATCCACGAAGAGTTCGCGAAACGCCAGCAGTGGCGCACCTTCCGGATCGTCGAGCGTGAGCTCGCGCAGGCGCAGGCTGAGCGCCAGGGGATTGATCTCCGGCTTGGCCAGGCTGAGCGTGTGGCCGCTTTTTTCGGCGACGAGCTTCTGCGCCTGCGCTTGCAGGATGCCGGGCAGGGCCAGCCAGGCGAAGCCGAGCAGGAAGAGCAGAACCCCGCCAAGGATCAGGGCGGCTTGGCGGATGCGGCGCAGGGACATCGTCTTGATTTCCTGCCGCGTCCCGTCTTAACGCGAGGGAAGGCGCTGGTCGATGAAGCCGCGCACTTTGCGCCAGGCCTGCCAGCCGACAAAGGCGCGGCGTCCCCAACGCCACACCCGGCTGGGTTTGGCGACCAGCAGCGCCACCGTCGCGGCGACCACGATTTGCGGATGGGCGCGCAGCCAGTGCCCGGCATCGACCGCCAGGTCGGCGCCGGCAAGCGCCGGCCGCAGGCCGTCGGCATGGCGGGCGAAATCGCCGCGCAGTGTTTCGCCCTGGATTTGCAGGCGCTGCTTCCTGAGCGCCAGTTCAAGCACCGCCGGATTCATCGCGGCCCGGCGGAGTCGTTTTGTACCAGCGCCTCGCGATCCCTGGCCAGTTCGGCAAGGCTGGCCTTGAACAGCGTCGATCCGGCCCTGGCGTAGCTCATCGCCATCAGCAGCGTGGCGATGCCAGCGCCGAGGAACAGCGCGCTGAAGACGCCCAGGGCCAGCAGGCGGTGGCTTTCCCAGAAGAGTACGGTGAGGAACACCGCGAGAAAAACCAGCCCCGCGCTCAGGCAGATAAAGGCGGCTGCGCCGTAGGTGACCAGCGACAGCAGGCGCAAGCGCTCTTCGGCCAACTCGACGCCGAGCAATTGCAGGCGGTTCTGCACCAGCGCCAGCGAGGTGCCGAACAGCCCTTTCAGCGATGCGAACAGACCCGCCCGGGAGGCTTCGCCGCCGGGGGTGCCTTCAGTCATGAATCAGCGGCGGCCGATCAGCAGGCCGGCAATGAAGCCGATGCCGGCAGCGACGCCCACGGAACGCCAGGGGTTGTCGTGCACGTAGTCGTCAGCGGCGCGACCGACCTGCTTGGCGTGGTCGACCACGGCGGCTTCGGCATCGGCCAGCTTGATTTTGGCGGCAGCGAGTCGGTCGGCGGTACGGGCGCGGATCTCGGCAATCTTCTCACCGGCCTGGCCGGCAGTGGCACGCAGCAGTTCTTCGCTGTCGGCGATTACCAGTTTGACGTCGGATATCAGTTTGTCCTTGGTGACTTCGCTCATGTCGCTCATGTTTCTCTCCTGAAAGGTAGGGCTGAAAGCTAAAGGCTACCATTTTGACACGGCGCCGCAAGGATCGACGTCATATGACCTTGAATTCGTAGTCGATGGTCAGCGGCGCGTGGTCGGAAAAGCGCTGTGCCTTGTAAACGGCGACGTCACGGGCTGCGGCGGCAAGTCCGGGAGTGGCGATCTGGTAGTCGATGCGCCAGCCCACGTTCTTGGCCCAGGCCTGGCCGCGGTTCGACCACCACGTATAGGCCTCGCTGGTCGCCACGGGCAGCAGTTTTCGATGGACGTCCACCCAGCCCAGGTCGTCGAACACGGATGAAAGCCAGGCGCGCTCCTCGGGCAGGAAGCCGGAATTCTTCTGGTTCGACTTCCAGTTCTTCAGGTCCTTTTCCGTGTGGGCAATGTTCCAGTCGCCGCAGAGCAAAACCTCGCGTCCCTTTCGTTTCGCCTCGCGCGCCAGGCTGTCCAATTGCGGACGAAACTGGTCGAGGAAGCGGAACTTCGCCTGCTGGCGCTCGTCGGAACTCGACCCCGAAGGCAGGTAGAGCGAGACGACGGAAAGTTTTCCGAAGTCGGCCTGCAGGTAGCGGCCCTCGGCGTCGAACTCGGCGTTGCCGAAGCCCTCGACGATGCGGTCAGGCACTCGGCGCGAGTAGATGGCGACGCCGCTGTAGCCCTTTTTTTCGGCGCAATGGAAGTACCCGGTATAGCCGTCCGGCGTGCGCAGGGCCGACGTCAGGTCGGGCAACTGGGCTTTGAGTTCCTGCGTGCAAACGATGTCGGCGTCGTGGCCGGCAAGCCAGTCGAAAACGCCCTTGCTGGCGGCGGAACGGATACCGTTGAGATTCAGACTGAGTACTCGGAGCATGTGCCTGTGCATGTAGAATGGGCGCGATGAACGCGAATGCCGGACCGAATGGCGGACCCTTGGCGGCCAGCGAGTTGAGCCGCGAGTTTATCGCCTTCGCCTGCGAGCTGGGTGTCTTGCGCTTTGGTGAATTCAAGACCAAGGCCGGGCGTATCAGCCCCTATTTCTTCAATGCCGGATTGTTTTGCGACGGCGCCTCGCTGGCCCGGCTCAGCAGCTTTTACGCGCGACGCATCCTCGGTGCCGGCGTCGACTTCGACGTGCTGTTCGGGCCGGCCTACAAGGGTATTCCCCTCGCCGCCGGTGCCGCCATGGCGCTGGCCGGATTGGGGCGCAACCTGCCCTATGTCTACAACCGCAAGGAAGCCAAGGATCACGGCGAGGGTGGCAGCCTGGTCGGTGCACCGCTCGCGGGCCGCGTGCTGATCATCGATGATGTGATCTCGGCCGGCACCTCGGTGCGCGAATCGGTCGAGCTGATACGCGCGGCGGGCGCCACGCCGGCCGCCGTGCTGATCGCGCTGGATCGCCAGGAGCGCGGCCAGGGCGAACTGTCGGCGGTGCAGGAGGTCGAGCACAACTACGGTATCCCGGTGATCAGCGTTGCCTGCCTGACCGATTTGATCGATTATTTGTCCGGTCATCCGCAACTCGAAAGCAATCTAGCCGCCGTGCGCGCCTATCGTCGCAGCTATGGCATAGACTGACGCCCACGAAATGTCCTAGGGAGAACATCCATGCGCCTGCTTCCCGTCCTGCTGTTTGCTTCGTCCGCCTTGATCGCCGGGAGTGCTTCCGCGCAGGCGCGGATTTTCTGCTGCCAGGATGACAAGGGAACCAAGGTCTGCGGTGATTTCCTGCCCCCGGCTTGCCAGGGCCGCGCCTATGAGGAGCGCGACAATCGCGGCTTCGTCGCCAAGCAGGTCGAGGCACCGCTGACGCCGGAGCAGCAGGCGAAGCGCGAAGCCGACAATGCAAAGAAGGCTGAAGAGGCCAAGAAGGCCGCCGAGGAACGCCGCCGCAATCTGGCACTGCTGGCGACGTATTCCAGCGAGAAGGATATCAACTCGGCACGTGACCGCGCCCTGGCCGAAGTCGAAAAGAACCGGAAGCAGTCTCAGGTACGCCTGGACGAAGCGAACAAGAAGAAGAAGAAAATCGACGCCGATCGCGAGTTTTACAAAGGCAAGGCATTGCCTGAGGATGTCAAGGCGGCGGTCCGCGACAACGAGAAGGAAATTGCCGCCCAGTCGGCTGCGGTGGCCGCCAAGGTCAAGGAAGCCGAAGAGGTTCGCACCAAGTTCGCCGACGAGCGCAAGCGCTATCTTGAGCTGACCGGCAAGAAGTCCGCCGATGCGGCTGCTCCGGCTGCTGCAGACGCAAGCCCAGCCGCTGCCGCGCCAACGGCCACCGTGGCCAAACCGGCAGCGCCAGTCGTCCCGGCTGCCAAGCCCGCCGACAAGAAGTAATCAGCCGCCGAGCTTCTTCTTCAGCAGGTCGTTGACCTGCTGCGGATTGGCCTTGCCACGGGTGGCCTTCATCGCCTGACCGACCAGGGCATTGAAGGCCTTTTCCTTGCCGGCGCGGAATTCATCGACCGATTTCTGGTTGGTGGCGAGCACTTCGTCGATGATCTTCTCGATCGCACCGGTGTCGGTGATCTGCTTCAGGCCCTGCTTCTCGATGATTTCGTCGGCCGCATTTGCCTGACCTCCGCCTTCGCCGTTCCACAAGGCCTCGAACACTATCTTGGCAATGTTGTTGGAAATCGTGTGGTCGGCGATGCGTTGTATCAACCCGGCGAGTTGCGCGGCGGAGATCGGTGAGGCCGCGACCTCCATGTCGTTCCTGTTGAGGCGCGCGGCGAGCTCGCCCATGATCCAGTTGGCGACGGCCTTGCCGTTGGCGGCGCCGGCGATGGCCACGGCGGCAACGTAGTAGTCGGCCATCGCGCGCGACGCGGTGAGAATCGCCGCGTCGTAGGCCGAAAGCTCGTATTCCGCCTGGAAGCGCGCCTGCATGACCTGCGGCAGTTCCGGCAGGCCGGCGTTCACCTCGGCGATCCAGTCGGCGCCAATTTCCAGCGGCAGCAGGTCGGGATCGGGGAAGTAGCGGTAATCGTGGGCGTCTTCCTTGCTGCGCATGGCGCGGGTTTCGCCCGTGTCCGGATCGAATAGCACCGTGGCCTGGCGGATGGCGCGGCCTTCGGTGATCTCGTTGATCTGCCACTGCACCTCGTAGTCGATCGCCTGCTGCATGAAGCGGAAGGAGTTGAGGTTCTTGATTTCGCGCCGGGTGCCGAATTCCTTCTGGCCGAGCGGGCGCACCGAGACGTTGGCGTCGCAGCGGAAGCTGCCTTCCTGCATGTTGCCGTCGCAGATGCCGATCCACTGCACCAGCGCGTGCAGGGCGCGGGCGTAGGCCACGGCTTCAAGCGAGGAGCGCATGTCGGGCTCGGTGACGATTTCCAGCAGCGGGGTGCCGGCGCGATTGAGGTCGATGCCGCTCTTGCCATGGAAGTCTTCGTGCAGCGACTTGCCGGCGTCTTCTTCGAGGTGGGCGCGGGTCAGATGAACAAACTTTTCCTGCTCGCCAACGCGGATCGCCAACCCGCCGCCTTGCACCACCGGAATCTCGAACTGGCTGATCTGGTAGCCCTTGGGCAGGTCGGGGTAGAAGTAGTTCTTGCGCGCGAACACCGAGCGCGGCGCGATGCTGGCACCCACGGCGAGGCCGAATTTGATGGCGCAGACCACGGCTTCGCGGTTCAGCACCGGCAGCACACCGGGCAGGGCGATGTCGATGGCATTGGCCTGGACGTTGGGTTCGGCGCCGAAGGCGATGCTGCTGCCGGAGAATATTTTTGATTTTGTTTGCAGCTGGGCGTGGGTTTCCAGCCCGATGACGACTTCCCAATTCATTGCATACCTCCAGGCATCTGCGTGTGCCAGTCGGTGGCCTTCTGGTACTGGTGCGCGGCCTGCAGCATCTTCGCTTCGCCGAACCAGCTGCCGATGATCTGCAATCCGACCGGCATGTGGTTGGCGCCGAAGCCGCAGGGCAGCGACATGCCGGGCAGGCCGGCAAGGTTGGTGGAGATGGTGTAGATGTCCGACAGGTACATCTGCACCGGGTCGGCGCTCTTGGTGCCGAAGGCGAAGGCCACCGAGGGTGAGGTCGGGCCCATGATCACGTCGCAGCTCTCGAAGGCCTTCTGAAAGTCGGCGGCGATCAGACGGCGAATCTTCTGCGCCTTGAGGTAGTAGGCGTCGTAATAGCCGTGGGACAGCACGTAGGTGCCGATCAGGATGCGGCGTTTGACCTCGGCGCCGAAACCCTGGGCGCGCGACTTGGAGTACATGTCGTTGAGGTCGCCGTAGTCCGGGGCGCGATAGCCGTAGCGCACGCCGTCGAAGCGCGAGAGGTTGCTCGATGCCTCTGCCGGGGCGATCACGTAGTAGGCCGGCACCGACAGGCCGGAGTTGGGCAGGGTGACCTCGACGGTGGTGGCGCCGAGCTTGCGGTATTCGGCGAGAGCCGTTTCCACCGCCGCGCGGACGTCTGCATCCATGCCATCGCCGAAGAACTCCGTGGGCAGACCGATGCGCAGGCCTTGCAAGGGTTTCTCAAGGTCGCGGGCATAGTCTTCGGCGGCGCGCTCCAGTGAGGTCGAGTCACGGGTGTCGAAGCCGGCCATGGTGTTCAGCAGCAGCGCGCAATCCTCGGCCGACTTGGCCATCGGCCCGGCCTGGTCCAGGCTGGAGGCGAAGGCAATCATGCCGTAGCGCGAGACCACACCATAGGTCGGTTTCAGGCCCGTCAGGCCGCACAAGGCAGCCGGCTGGCGGATCGAGCCGCCGGTGTCGGTGCCGGTGGCAGCCGGGGCGAGGCGGGCGGCGATCGTGGCGGCCGACCCGCCCGAGGAGCCGCCGGGCACGCGGGTCGGGTCCCAGGGGTTCTTCACCGGGCCGAAATACGAGGTTTCGTTCGACGAGCCCATGGCGAACTCGTCCATGTTGAGCTTGCCCAGGGTTACCATGCCGGCGGCGTTGAGCTTTTCGACCACGCAGGCGTCGTAGGGCGCGATGAAATTCTCCAGCATGCGCGAGCCGCAGCTGGTGCGCCAGCCCTTGGTGCAGAAAATATCCTTGTGCGCCAACGGAATGCCCGTCAGCGGGCCGCCGGAACCCGCCGCCAGCGCGGCATCGGCGGCCTTTGCCTGGGCCAGCGTCTTGTCGCGGTCGAGGGCGATGAAGGCGTTCAAGCCCGGATTCAGGCGATCGATCCGGTCGAGGAACAGGGCGGCAAGTTCGGCTGCCGAGACCTTCTTTGCGGCCAGCGCGGTGGAAAGCTCGCGCAGCGAGGCGTTGATCAGGTCGCTCATTCCACTACCCGCGGCACGAGATAGAGGCCGGCTTCCGTCTCGGGCGCCACGGCCTGGAAATCGGCGCGGCGGTCGGTCTCGGTCACCAGGTCGGGACGCAGGCGCTGCACCACGTCGACGGCGTGCGCCATCGGCTCGATGCCGGCGGTATCGACGGCCTGCAACTGTTCGATGAAGCCGAGGATGCCGTTCAACTGCTCACGCGTGGATTCGCGCTCGGCGGCAGAAAGCTCGATGCGCGACAAAAGGGCGATGCGGGAGACGTCTTCCGTGGTCAGGGACATGGCGGGGGATAGGCTGGCGGGTTCTGGTCGGCCCGTGGCGGGGCCGGCATTGGCTCAATTCGGCAAGCGCGATAGGTTATCATATGCGACCTTCTTGGCCCCTTTGGCCAGTCCCCGCATTGGAATCACATGTTCGGTTTTCTTCGCTCCTATTTTTCGAATGACCTTGCCATCGACCTCGGCACTGCCAACACGCTGATCTACGTGCGCGGCAAGGGTGTCGTGCTCGACGAGCCTTCCGTTGTCGCCATCCGCATCGAGGGCGGGCCCAACGCCAAGAAGACCATCCAGGCGGTGGGCAAGGAAGCAAAAACCATGATCGGCCGCAATCCGAAGGAAATTTCGGTGATCCGGCCGCTGAAGGACGGCGTGATCGCCGACTTCACCGTCACCGAGCAGATGTTGAAGCAGTTCATCAAGCGGGTGCATGAGTCGCGCCTGTTCTCGCCCAGCCCCCGCATCATCATCTGCGTGCCCTCGGGCTCGACCCAGGTCGAGCGCCGCGCCATCCGTGAATCCGCGCTGGGCGCCGGTGCTTCCCAGGTGTACCTGATCGAGGAGCCGATGGCCGCCGCGATCGGTGCCGGCCTTCCGGTGTCGGACGCCACCGGCTCGATGGTGGTGGATATCGGCGGTGGCACCACCGAGGTCGGCGTGATCTCGCTGGGCGGCATGGTCTATGCCAATTCGGTACGCGTCGGCGGCGACAAGTTCGACGAGGCGATCATCTCCTACATCAGCCGCAACTACGGCATGCAGATCGGCGACAACAGCGCCGAGAACATCAAGAAGCAGATCGGCTCCGCCTTCCCCGGCGCCGAAGTGCGCGAGATGGAAGTCTCCGGCATCAACCGCGCCGAAGGCATCCCGCGCAAGTTCACGATCTCCTCCAACGAAGTCCTCGAAGCCCTCTCCGAGCCGCTCAACCAGGTGGTCAAGGCGGTCAAGGACGCACTGGAAAAGACCCCGCCCGAACTTGGCGCCGACATCGCCGAGCGCGGCCTGGTGCTGACCGGCGGCGGCGCCTTGCTGCACGACCTCGACCGCCTGTTGACCGAGGAAACGGGTTTGCCGGTGATCGTCGCCGATGATCCGCTGACTTGTGTAGCCCGTGGCTCGGGCATGGCCCTTGAAAAGATGGACAAACTCGGCAGTATTTTCGCCAACGAGTAAGCCCCGCGCCATGTAGCGTGCAGTCTGGCCTCGTGGCTGCGGCAAACGGGGTTCCCGGGGTTTTCAAACTTTTTCGAGGGCGTACCTGCCTTGATGTCCGTCGTTGGCCATGCACCGCCACCCTTTTTCAAACGGGGTCCGGCGCCGCTTGTGCGGCTGGCCTTCTTCGTTTCACTGTCGCTGGTGCTGCTGGTCGCCGACCTGCGCTTCCATACCCTGGAGTGGGCACGCCTGGCCGTAGCTACGGCGGCCTGGCCGCTGCAGCGCGTGACCGGGATTCCAATCGATGCCGCCGGTGATTTTGGGGGCTACCTGTCGCGACAACGCGCCCTGCTGGGCGAAAACGAGGAGCTGCGCCGCCGCCAGCTCGGTACGGCCAACCTGCTGTTGCGTCAGGATCACCTGGAGCAGGAAAACAAGCGCCTGCGCGCCCTGCTCGAGATGCGGGAGCGCCAGCCGGTGGAAGGACGCATCGCCGAGATCCTCTATGCCGCGCGCGATCCTTTCTCGCGCCGTGTGATCATCGACAAGGGCGGCCAACATGGCATCGCCGCCGGCCAGGCGGTGGTCGATGACATTGGCGTTATCGGGCAGGTGACCCGGGTTTTCCCGCTGACGTCGGAGGTACTGCTGCTGACCGACAAGGAGCAGGCCATCCCTGTGGCGGTGCAACGCAACGGCTTGCGCGCGGTGCTCGCCGGTGCCGGTGCCGGGATGATGGAACTGCGCTTCCTGGCAGCCAATGCGGAAGTTCAGGTCGGCGACACCCTCGTCACCTCGGGCCTCGACGGCGTGTACCTTCCAGGCCTGCCGGTGGCGAAGGTGGTCAAGATCGACCGTGACAGCTCGTATTCCTTTGCCCGCATCATCTGCGCTCCGTTGGCAGGTGTCGAACGACACGGGCTGGCGCTGGTGCTCGGCGGTCGCACCGCCTTGCCGCCGCAGCCGGACGACGCACCGTCCACACCCGACCAGCCGACCCGCGGCAAGCGCGTCAAGAAGAAAGTCCGCTGATGCAACCCACGCATTCGTCCCGCCGAATTCTCTTGCCTGTCAGGAACTGGTTCATCGTTCTCACGCTGTTCCTGGCGCTGGTGCTCAACCTGGTTCCCTTCGGCCGCTTTCCCGGCATCCCCGACTGGGTAGCGCTGGTCCTGGCCTTCTGGTGCATCCACCAGCCGCTCAAGGTTGGCATGGCGGCCGGCTTCTTCCTCGGCCTGGCGATGGATGTCGCTGATGCCAGCATCATGGGGCAGCATGCCCTGGCGTATGTCTTGCTGGCCTTTGCCGCCGCCGGCCTGTCGCGCCGGGTGCTGTGGTTTCCGCTGGCGCAACAGGCGATCCATGTTTTTCCCTTGCTGCTGGGCATGCAACTGGTAATGCTGGTGACGCGCATGATCGCCGGGGCCGAATTCCCCGGCGTGCTCTGGTTCCTCTCCAGCGTCACGGCGACGCTGTTGTGGCATCCGATCACCTACGTGCTGCTGACGCCGCAGTTCCAGCCGGAGGACAAGGACGTGCATCGTCCGATCTAGATGGAATTCAAGAATCCCCAGGAAGAACTCGAACGGTTTCGTTCGCGCCTGGCGTTTGCCGGCGGTTTCGTCCTGGTCTGCTTTTCCCTCCTGTTCATCCGCTTCGTCTGGCTGCAGATCGTGCAGCACGACTACTACCAGACCCGGGCCGAGGACAACCGCATCTCGCTGGTACCGATCGTGCCGAACCGCGGTTTGATCGTCGACAGCAAGGGCGAGGTGCTGGCGCGCAACTATTCCGCCTACACGCTGGAAATCACGCCCTCGCGCGCCGGCAACCTGGAAAAGACCATCGACGGGCTCGCCGAGGTCATCGAGATTGAAGCCAAGGATCGACGCCGCTTCAAGAAGCTGATGGACGAGAGCAAAAGCTTCGAGACCCTGCCGATCCGCACGCGCCTTACCGACGAGGAGGTGGCGCGCTTCATCGCCCACCGCTACCGCTTCCCCGGCGTCGAGATCAAGGCGCGCCTGTTCCGCCAGTATCCGGGCGGCGCCTTTGCCTCGCACATCCTCGGCTATATCGGCCGCATCACCGATGCCGACCTGGAAAAAATCGAGGCCAGGGAAGAGGACGCCAACTATCGCGGTACCGACCACTTCGGCAAGACCGGCCTCGAGCAACGCTACGAGTTCGATCTGCATGGCGTCAGTGGTCACGAACAGGTCGAGGTCGATGCCGGTGGCCGCGCCGTGCGCACGCTGTCGCGCTCCGCGCCGGTGGCCGGCAACCAGTTGACATTGACCATCGATGCCGAGCTGCAGCGCATCGCCGAACTGGCCTTTGGCGACCGCAAGGGCTCGATGGTGGCGATCGAGCCTTCCACCGGCGGCATCCTGGCCATGGTGTCCATGCCCAACTACGATCCCAACCTGTTTGTCGACGGCATCGACACGCAGAGTTGGCGCGAGCTCAACGAGTCGCCGCAGAAGCCGATGGTCAATCGTGCTCTCAACGGCGCCTACCCGCCCGGCTCGACCTTCAAGCCCTTCATGGCACTGGCGGCGCTGGAGCTGGGCAAACGGCGTCCGGAGCAGGCCATTTCCGATCCGGGCTTCTTCAATTTCGGCGGCCACCATTTTCGCGACGACAAGAAGGGCGGCCACGGCATGGTGGACATGTACAAGTCCATCGTGCATTCCTGCGACACGTATTACTACATGCTGGCCAACGACATGGGCATCGACAATATCGCCGATTTCATGGGCCGGCTGGGTCTCGGGCAGCGCACCGGCGTTGATATCGAGGGCGAGTCCAAGGGCGTGCTGCCGTCGCAGCAGTGGAAGAAGGAGCGCTTCAAGAAGCCCGAACAGCAGAAGTGGTATGCCGGCGAAACCATCTCGATCGGCATCGGCCAGGGCTACAACGCCTACACGCCGATCCAGCTGGCCCAGGCGACAGCAATCATCGCCAACAACGGCATCATGTTCCGCCCGCACCTGGTGAAGCACGTCACGGACACGCGCAGCGGCGAGAAGCGCCTGATCGAACCCGAGCCGCTGCGCGACCTCAAATTGAAGCCGGAGCACATCGAGGTGATCCGCCACGCCATGATCGGCGTGAACAAGGAAGGTACCGGCGCCCGTGCCTTCGCCGGCGCCGAGTACGTCTCTGCCGGCAAGACCGGCACCGCCCAGGTCTTTTCGTACAAGGGCGTCGAGCACAAGACGGAGCGCATGCAAGTCCATCTGCGTGACCATGCGCTGTTCATCGCCTTTGCTCCGGCGGACAAGCCGACCATCGCGCTGGCGGTGCTGGTCGAGAACGGCGGCTTTGGCGCCCAGGCCGCGGCACCGATTGCGCGCCTGGTGCTTGACTATTACCTGCTGGGCAAGAAGCCGAAGGCGCCGGCGCAGCCCGACGAAGCGGCAATCGAGGAGGACGAGGAATGAACCGCGGATTTGGCCTCGCCACGCTGCGCGGCTGGGGACAGAAGCTGGTCGCGCCGATTGACGGCCCGCTGATGCTGATCTCGGGGCTGCTGGTGCTGCTGGCGATCGGGATCATGGGCAGCGCCTCGCCGGATCGCCTGAACGCGCAACTGGTGAACGTCGCGGTGGCGCTGGTCATCATGCGCGTGCTGGCGCAGATCCCGCCGCAGCGGTTGATGCACCTTGCCGTGCCGATCTACCTCGCCGGCATCCTGCTGCTGATTGCCGTGGCCCTGTTCGGTGACATTTCCAAGGGTGCGCGGCGCTGGCTCAACCTCGGCTTCATGCGTGTGCAGCCCTCGGAGTTGATGAAGATCGCCATGCCGCTGCTGCTGGCCTGGTTCTTCCAGCAGCGCGAGGCGATGCCGCGCATGCGCGATTACGCCGTCGCCGCCGTGCTGCTGCTGCTGCCGGTAGGCCTGATCGCCCGGCAGCCCGACCTGGGTACGGCCATCCTGGTGCTGGCCGCCGGCTTCTACGTGATTTTCTTTGCCGGCCTGTCGTGGAAGATCATCATCGGCCTGGGGCTCGCCGGTGTTGCCGCCATGCCATTGGCCTGGAACCTGCTGCACGACTACCAGCGCCACCGCATACTCACCCTGCTCGATCCGGAAAAGGATCCGCTGGGCAAGGGCTTCCACATCATCCAGTCGACCATTGCCATCGGCTCCGGCGGCATCTTCGGCAAGGGTTGGCGTTCCGGTACCCAGGCCCAGCTCGAGTTCATTCCCGAACGCCATACCGATTTCATTTTCGCCGTGTTTTCCGAGGAGTTCGGCCTTTTCGGCAACATGATCCTGCTGATCCTCTACGCGCTGCTGATCGGCCGCGGGCTGATGATTGCGGCCAATGCAGCGACGCTGTTTTCGCGCCTGCTGGCCGGGGCGGTGACCATGATCTTCTTCACCTACGCCTTCGTGAACATGGGCATGGTTTCCGGCATCCTGCCCGTGGTCGGCGTGCCGCTGCCGCTGGTCAGCTACGGCGGCACGGCCCTGGTGACACTGTTCATCGGCATCGGGATATTGATGTCGATCCACGGCAACCGCATGCTGGTGCAGAAGTGAACGCCCGCTCCCCCCAGCCGTCCACTGCCGGCTTTGCACAGCCGGCCGGCTCCGGCGGCGCGGGGCAGTGCTCCGCGCAACCCCGCCTCCGCCCTCTCACGAGGGGGAGCTTGCAAGCTCGCTGCGCTCGTGGGTCTCGGGGTGCTTCGGTTTGCGGGAGTCACGATTGTTCGCTCCGCGAACGGGTCGTCTTGCCTTGGGGCGGCCCGGCGGCAAGACTGCTCAGCTTTACGATGATGGCCCTGCTGATGGCGGCCTGCGGCAGCCAGACGCCGCGCCCGGTGATCGACCGCGCCGAGGGGCCGGGAATCGCCGTGCCGCCAGCGCCGTCCGCAAGGGATACCGCCCCCGGCTCCGCCGGAGGCATAACTCCCGCGCCGACGGCGAAGAAGGCGCCGCCGGTGAAGTTCGGCGGCGGCTACAAGGACGACGGGCCCGGCGACAACCCGCCGGATGTCGAAGCGATCCCGGATGCCGTACCGCGGGCGGAACCCCTGCACCGTTTCGCCAACAATCCCTATTCGGCACTCGGCCGCGACTACGTGCCGCGGCGCGAGCTCAAGCCCTATACGGGGCGCGGCATCGGTTCCTGGTACGGACGGCGCTACCACGGGCAGAAGACGTCCAGCGGCGAAATTTACGACATGTTTGCGATGACGGCGGCGCATCCGATATTGCCGATCCCGTCCTATGCGCGCGTGATCAATCCGGGCAACGGACGCTCGGTGGTGGTGCGCATCAATGATCGCGGGCCCTTCCATGCCGGACGCGAAATCGACTTGTCATGGACGGCCGCCGCCAAGCTGGGTTACGTCGGCCAGGGCAGCGCCCTGGTCGAGGTGGAAAGCGTGTTGCCGGGACAGGTACTCGCCACGGCGCCTGCTCCTGCGCCGGCTCTCGCGCCGCTGGCGCGTCCGTCGCCCGACGACGATCCCATCGCCAGGCTCGCCACCGTGGAACCCGAACCGCCCTTGCCCCAGGTGCAGGATGCGCGCGGCCATTTCCTCCAGCTTGGCGCATTCGGCAATCGCGACAACGCCGAGGCGCTGCGTGCCCGCCTGGCACGCGAATTGGGTGAGCTTGCCGGAAAACTGGCGGTGCATTCCGACGGCAAGTTGTTCCGTGTCCAACTTGGGCCCTGGGCTGACGCTGCCGCCGCCCAGCTCGCCAGCGCGCGCCTGCGCGATACGCTGGGCATGAGTCCGGTTGTCGTGCAGCGCTGAACGGCCGGCGCTATGGCCTGGTCAAGGGCCGGCTTTATCTCGCGGGATACCGTCCCGACGGCTGCGCGTCGGGACATATCTCGCCGGATACCGTCCCGACCCTTATGTGTCGGGACATATAATCCACCGCCTTACTTTCCGCGGTTCTCCGATGCGCTTCCCACTCGCGATTCTTGCCCTGTTCTTCTCTGCCGTCGCACATGCTCAGGCGCTTCCTCCCCCCACGCTCGGCGCCCGTGCCTGGATCCTGATGGACTATGCCAGCGGCCAGGTGCTGGCCGCCCAGGAACCTGATCTCAAGCTCGAGCCGGCTTCGTTGACCAAGGTGATGACCACCTATCTCGTCGCCGAAGCATTGCAGCAAAAGCGCCTTTCGTTGCAGCAAACGGTGACGGTATCGGAGCGCGCCTGGCGCACCCAGGGCTCGCGCAGTTTCATTCCGGTCAATCAGGGCGTCGAGGTCGATGCCCTGTTCAAGGGCATGGTGATCCAGTCCGGCAACGATGCGTCGGTGGCTCTGGCCGAAGCCGTTGCCGGCACCGAGGACCAGTTCGCCGCGATGATGAATCGCACCGCGCAGCGCCTCGGCCTCAAGGACAGCAACTTTCTCAATTCCAGCGGCTATTTTGAGGGCCCGGCACCCACCCATTACTCGACCGCGCGTGATCTTGCCCGGTTGGCCGCGGCGCTGATGCGTGACCATCCGGAAACCCATGCGCTGCATGCGATGAAGGAATACACCTACGCCGGCATCCGCCAGCACAACCGCAATCGGCTGCTGTGGGCCGATCCGACGGTCGATGGCCTCAAAACAGGCCATTCAAGCTCCGCCGGATACTGCCTGATTGCCACCGCCAAGCGTGGCCCGCGCCGCCTGATTTCGGTGGTGCTCGGCACGGCGTCGGAGGACGCCCGCGCCCGGGATTCGCTCAATCTGCTCAACTGGGGCTACATTGCCTTCGATGCGGTGAAGCTCTACGACAAGGGCCAGGTCATTTCCCAGCTCAAGGTTTTCAAGGGGGTGCAGAACACGGTCGGTGCCGGCTTCAATGAAGATTTCGTGGTTTCGGTGCCGCGCGGCATGGCCGACAAGGTCGCCGCCCAACTGGTCAGCCGCCAGCCCTTGCTGGCGCCGATCGCCGCCGGTAGCGCGGTCGGTACGCTGAAGTTGTCGGTGGCCGGCCAGCCCTGGGGCGAGTACCCGGTCACGGCTCAGGCCGAAGTGCCGGTAGCGGGCCTGTTTGGGCGCCTGTGGGACGACATCCGGCTGTTCTTTCAATGACGGCGCATGTCTTTCTCAATGGCCAATGGCTGTCACCCGACGAGGCGCGGGTCTCGGTCATGGATCGCGGCTTCCTCTTCGGCGACGGGGTCTATGAAGTGATCCCGGTCTATTCGCGGCGGCCCTTCCGCCTCGAACAGCATTTGCGACGCCTGCAGACGAGCCTGGACGGCATCCAGCTTGCCAATCCGCATGGCATGAAGGAGTGGATCGGCTTCGTTACGCAACTCTCCGCCGAGGCCGAATGGGAAGACCAGTCGATCTACATCCAGGTTACGCGCGGGCCGATGGCGCTGCGCAACCACGCCTTCCCAACACAGGTGACGCCGACCTCGGTAATCCTCGCCGAGCCGATGAACACGCCGCCAGCCAGTCAGCGCGAACAGGGTATCGCCGCCGTCTCCGCCGCCGACATCCGCTGGTTGCGCTGCGACCTGAAAACCACCTCGTTGCTGGCCAACTGCCTGTTGCGCCAGATGGCAGTGGCCGCCGGCTGCATCGAGACCGTGCTGTTCCGCGACGGCTTCCTCACCGAGGGCTCGGCCTCATCGATCTTCGTCGTCAAGGACGGGGTGCTGCTGGCCCCGATCCAGAACCACCTGATGTTGCCCGGCATTACCTATGACGTCATCCTCGAACTCGCCGCTCGGCACGGTCTGCCGCATCAGGTACGCGACGTCACCGAGGCCGAGACGCGATCCGCCGATGAACTCTGGATGTGTTCCTCGACCAAGGAGGTGCTGCCCATTGTCACGCTCGACGGGCGTGCAGTTGGGTCAAGAGTCGGCGCTGACGGTACGCCGGGACCGGTGTTCGCGAAGATGTACGCCTGGTACCAGGAGTTCAAGGCCACGGTAATGCGGGGCTGACGACCGTGGCGGACAGTCTGATCGAGTTTCCCTGCGACTTTCCGCTCAAGATCATGGGCGCGAATTCCGACGGTTTCGCGCAGTCCATCGCCGTCGTGGTCGGTGTCCATGCCCCCGGCTTCGATGCCGCGACCATGGAAATGCGCCCCTCCAAGGCCGGCAACTACCTGTCGCTGACCTGCACCGTGCGCGCCACCTCGCAAGCCCAGCTCGATGCGCTCTACCGCGCGCTGGCCGCGCATCCGATGGTCAAGGTCGTCCTGTGAGCGCGTCCCTCCTGCGCGAACTTGGCCGCGTCGACTACGAACCGACTTTTGCCGCGATGCAGGAATTCACCGCCACGCGCGGCGCCGACACGCCCGACGAGCTCTGGCTCTGCGAACACCCGCCCGTTTTCACCCAGGGTCTCTCTGGCCGCCCCGAGCACCTGCTGGCCGACATAGGCATCCCCGTGGTGCAGATCGACCGCGGCGGCCAGATCACCTACCACGGCCCCGGCCAGGTGGTGATCTACCTGCTGCTCGACTTGCGCCGCCGCGCCTACTCGGTGCGCGGCCTGGTGCATCGCATCGAGCAGGCGGTGATCGACCTGCTGGCCGACTACGAGGTGAAGGCCGAGCGGCGCGAGGGCGCACCCGGCGTCTATGTCGGCGCCGCCAAGATCGCGGCGCTGGGCTTGCGCATCAAGCACGGTTGCAGCTACCACGGCGTCTCGCTCAACATCGACATGGACCTCGCGCCCTACGATGCGATCAACCCCTGCGGCTACGCGGGCATGGCAGTCACGCAATTGCGTGCGTGTTCTCCACAATGGCACGCCGGCCTGGAAGCTGCGATAGTAGGCAGGCAACTGGCCGAACACCTGGCCAGGCAACTCGAAACGAGCGACACATGACGACCAAACAAAAAGGCGAAGCCAAGACCGCGCGCATCCCTATCAAGGTGGTGCCGGCCGAAACCACGCTGAAGAAACCCGCGTGGATCCGCGTCAAGGCCGGCAACAGCGCCGCGCGTTTCGGCGAGATCAAGCAGATCCTGCGCGAGCACCACCTGCACACCGTCTGCGAGGAAGCCACCTGCCCCAACATCGGCGAATGCTTCGGCAACGGCACGGCCACCTTCATGATCCTCGGCGACCTGTGCACCCGGCGCTGCCCCTTCTGCGACGTCGGCCACGGCAAGCCGCTGCCGCCCGATGCGGAAGAGCCCGAGAAGCTCGCGCGCACCATCGCCGCGATGCAGCTCAAGTACGTCGTCATCACCAGCGTGGACCGCGACGACCTGCGCGACGGCGGCGCCCAGCACTTTGCCGACTGCATCGCCAAGGTGCGCGAACATTCGCCGGGAACCAAAATCGAAGTGCTGGTGCCGGATTTCCGCGGCCGGCTCGACATCGCGCTGGAGATCCTCGCCGCGACACCGCCCGACGTCATGAACCACAACCTGGAAACCGTGCCGCGGCTCTACAAGCAGGCACGCCCGGGTGCCGACTACGCCAACTCGCTGCAACTGCTGAAAGCCTTCAAGGCGCGCGTGCCGGGCGTTCCGACCAAGTCAGGCCTGATGGTCGGCCTGGGCGAGACCGACGAGGAAATCCTCGATACCCTGCGCGACCTGCGCGCGCATGACGTCGAAATGCTGACCATCGGCCAGTACCTCGCGCCCTCCGGCCACCACCTGCCGGTGCTGCGCTACGTACATCCCGATGTCTTCGCCATGTACTCCCGCGAAGCCGAGGCGATGGGCTTCACCCACGCCGCCAGTGCGCCGCTGGTGCGCAGCAGTTACCACGCAGATATGCAGGCGCATGGCGCAGGTTTGGCTTAAAGCAAAGAAGCATGGTTACAAATGCACATAGGCCCCGTAGGGCCTATGCAGCTTTCTATAAATCAAGAGATCGCTGGAGATCAGGCTTCTAGAGCGACATCATGCAACTTCTGCATCATGCAACTTCTGTGTGTTAGTTCCAGTGGTGTTGCGTGATGACTCGTGTTGAAAGCACTGAAAAAGATCTGAGTGGCGCAACTCAGTTGCTGACCTTACAGACTCTGGCCAACTAGCTACTTCATCTCTGGCAGCTTTAACTTGTTCCGCTAACGACAGCGGCTTCTTCATTAATTTTCTCCTTAACTTGATTCGTGAAACAACGCCGAATTCAATCCGAGCTTCTTTGCGAGTTCTGGAATGAATTCCCTAATAATTTGTTTTTCCATAAACGTATGGGTTGTACCGTACTGTCTAAATCTCGGTCGGTGATCGCTTTTTGGCCAGTCGACAATTCGCCCAGAATCATCTTTCCTACTATCGGGACTTGGCATGTCGAAAATTTCCATGTACTGCCTAGGTGCTACTCCAACGAACGGCTCGAATCGAATTCGCCCAACGGTATGTTTTGCTGGGTCCACTACGATTGAGTCCGAATAGAAGTCACGCGCTTTGCTCTTTGGATAAGGCTCAATATAGACCACCCGATCAATTCCAGCAGCAATGATATGTCTTGCGCAAAGGTGGCACGGGAAGGTCGTCGTGTAAAGCGTCGCTGCCTTAACTGGAACACCTCGTCTAGACGCGTCGATTATAGCTGCCATTTCGGCATGAACACTTCGACCAAACTCGATAAGTCCCAAGATTTGAGTACCCTTTAAGACGTTCTTTTCCTTACCCGTAAGCAAAGAAGATACCAGTTGCTTGATATCAACATTCTTATCCCTGAGCAATCCATGGTCTTTGAATCGGCCAAGTATTTCGGCCAAGGTCTGTTCACGTTGTTCGTTGCTTGCATCACGGCCGAGATGAAAATCTCGCCCATCAGGTTTGTCGCCTACCCAGTACAAACCACCTCCCGCTTTCGGCACATCGTTACAGCCAACGGCGATGAGGTCACATTCGGAGGAAGCAATCGATGCACCAACCTGTCGCGCCAAGTCCGCAGATCGCAATGCTGCTGATCTAGCGTGGTACATTCCAAATTCATCACGTGTTGGAGTGTGAAAAGGGTGCCCAAAAATAAGCTCCACGAACCGCTTGATATTTCGTTCCAATTGTTCCTTGTCAGTAACATCCACGAATAAGTCCGCTCGCGGAAAGGCGTCCTTTACATCTTGACCGAGCGACTTCCCTGCCTCCGATTCGTCCTTCTCAATTAGTCGTTCTGCCTCTGCTCTCGCACCAGTCGAATTGAGGTGTTTCGATTTGGTGATCTTCGCTGCCAAGGAATCAACCCTGGATTCGCGCGGTGCGTAGGCGGAAATCGCAAAAAAGAATCGGCCATAGATATTTCGAAGGGCCTCAACTTCATCCGGGTGCTTGAGGGAATGCAATATGTACGCGTTGCGCTCAGCCGAATCTTGGAATTCGCTGCGTCTTATCTTGTCGATCCCAGCAAGTGCAAGCAAAGCTACCGCGCCGCCGTTTCCTGCAACCTCTCGAATTCGCGTTCCTTCATTCATGAGGTCATCAACGCGTTTATCGTGTGGGAGACTGCTGAAATCAACTCCAAGTAGTTCCTCGATGAGCTTGCTCAGGCGAATCTCTTGCTTTGGCACTCTATAGCCGACCTCTATTAGCGCCTTTCGCAAAATTTTGAAGACTATCTTAAGGTCGGTACCAGCCGGGCCGATCAAACCGAAAAACAACTCCGGAAACCGACTGGGTTCTGGATGGTTGGTTTTTCGCTGCCCGGTACCACTAGTTCCAGTCATGCTTTCAGCACTCCAATTGGTAAAGGTACCGGTACCGACAAGCTAGGCGATTAGAACACTCGTGCCAGAGCCTTCATTAAGATGCAGAGTTGAAATCAATTCGCTTATCGCGGCAGTTTGTTAGGATATTTCAATAACAGCCATTTGATTGCGAAAGATGCACCCGGACTTATGCCCAATTTAGTGGATTCATCGAAAACTCTACCGCGACTAAGCACATTCCCTGCGCATTGTCGCCACCTCCGCCTGCAACCGCTCCGGCGTCGCCTCCGCCGCCGGCACCGCAGCACCCACCACCAGTTCGATGCGCGACAGCACGCCGCGGCGGAAGGGGCGCGTCATGGCCGGGCCGTCCCTGCGCGAAAAGAAGCTGCCCCATAGCCCCCGCAGCGCCATCGGCACCACCGGCACCGGGTTGCGCGCCAGTATCCGGGTGATGCCGGGGCGGAAGGGGTTGATGGTGCCGTCGGCAGTGATCTTGCCTTCGGGGAAGATGCCGATCAGGTCGCCGGCGTCGAGTGCCTTGGCGACTTCGTCGAAGGCCTTCTCCATCATCGCCGGGTCTTCTTTCGCTGATGCAATCGGGATGGCTTTGCTGGTGCGGAAGACGAAATTCAGCACCGGCCAGCGGAAGATGTGGTGGTCCATGACGAAGCGGATCGGGCGCTTGCAGGCGGCCATGATCACCAGCGCATCGACGAAGCTGACATGGTTGCAGACGATCACCGCCGGGCCGTCGTCCGGTACCTGGTCGAGTTCCTTTACGCGCAGGCGATACACGCTGTGGATCAGCATCCAGATGATGAAGCGCAGCAGGAACTCGGGCACCAGGCCGTAGATGAACAGCGCGACGGCTGCATTGCAGATGGCGGCGACCGCGAACAGCATCGGGATGGTCAGGCCGGCGGCCAGCATGCCGGCGGCGGCCAGCGCGCCGACCACCATGAACAGCGCGTTCATGATGTTGTTGGCGGCAATGATGCGCGCGCCGTGCTCGGGGTTGGAGCGCTGCTGCACCAGGGCGTAGAGCGGCACGATGAACAAGCCGCCGAAGATGCCGATCAGCGCCAGGTCGAGCAGCACGCGCCAGGTCTGGTCGTAGGCCAGCAGGCCGATTGCGCCGAGCGGGGAAGGCGCTGGCACGGCGGGCGATGCCAGCGCCAGGTCGAGCGCGAATACCGTCAGGCCGATCGAACCCAGCGGCACCAGGCCCAGCTCGATGCGTTTGGCGGAGAGCTTTTCGCAAAGCAGGGAGCCGACGCCGATGCCGAAGGTGAAGGTGGCCAGCAGCAGGGTCACTGCCGTTTCGCTGCCGCCCAGCACGTTTTTGGTATAGGCCGGGAACTGGGCGAGGAACAGCGCGCCGAACAGCCAGAACCACGAGATGCCCATGATCGACAGGAACACGGTCTGGGTCTCGCGCGCGAAGTTGATGTTGCGCCAGGTTTCGGTCAGCGGGTTGGCGCTGATCGCAAGAGTCGGCGCTGGCGGTACGGCGACCGGGATGGCGCGCGAGGCCAGGTAGCCGCCGACGGCGATGGCCAGGCCCACCGCGGTGATCCAGGTGGTGCCGTCGCCGCTGCCGGCGAGCAGGCCGCCGAGCAGCGTGCCGAGCAGGATGGCGACGAAGGTGCCGGCCTCGATCAGCGCGTTGCCGCCGACCAGTTCCTCGCTCTTCAGGTGCTGCGGCAGGATCGCGTACTTCACCGGGCCGAACAGCGTCGAGTGCAGGCCGAGCAGGAACAGCCCGAGGAACAGCACGGCCAGGCTGTGCGCCCAGAACCCGGCACCGCAGATCAGCACGATGGCGATTTCCAGCAGCTTGACCAGGCGCGCCAGCGCCGCCTTGTCGTACTTGTCGGCGAGTTGCCCGGCGGTGGCCGAAAACAGGAAGAAGGGCAGGATGAAGACGCCCGCCGCCAGGTTGGCCAGCAGCTCGGGCTTGAGCGTGGTCCAGGTCGCCGCCTGGAAGGTCAGCAGCACCACCATGGCGTTCTTCAGCACGTTGTCGTTGAGTGCGCCGAGGAACTGGGTGACGAACAGCGGGGCGAAGCGGCGCGCGCGCAGCAGGCCGGATTGGTTGCTCATGGGATGTCCCGGTGGAAGTGGGCGGTGCAAAGCGATGTCATATTCTCGCAGGAAAGCGTCACAGTAGCACCGGCACGGGGCGCGACGGACGGTTGACCTCGGGCAGGGTGCGCAGGCGCAGCGGGGCGCTGCCCAGCCCGGCGCGTTCCATCCAGGCGAACACCGAGTCCACCGTCACCGTGTCGATCTGGCCCGCCATCCGCCGGTTGAAGGGATGGTCGTCGAAGGCGATGTGGGCGGTGCCGACGCGCGCGCCCAGCCGCGTCATGGCGTCGATCCGCAGCGTGGTCGGCCGGTAATCCTGGCGCCGCAGCCAGTCGCGCGCGGTGCTGCGGCTGACCACGCCGGGATCGGCGAGCAGGGCCAGGGTCTCGATCGCCCACTGGTTGCTTTGCTGGTAGGTGCCGGACCACGGGTAGGCCAGCATGTTGTAGTGCGGCTCGTGCAGCGTGGCGAGCAGGGAATCGTCCTTCAGGCCGTCGATCACGCGCGCCGCGAGTTCGGGCTTCAGCGCGACGGCGCCGGCTTCGTGCAGGTAGAGGCCGTCGCTGAAGAACTCGGCCAGACCCTGGCGATACAGCGTGCTGCGGTCGCTGCCGCACTGGTTGAGCTTGTGCGCCACGCGCCAGGCGCCGCGCCCGTTCAGCGCCGCATCGTCGCGGTAGGCGATGCCGAGGTGGGAATAGCGCAGGCCGTACCTGGAGAGATCCTGTCCGGCGCGGGCGATCAGCAGCACGCGGCTGCCGTCGCGCTGCGCCATGTCGTCGAGTTGCTGGGCGACGCTGGCGGCCAGCGCCAGGTCGCGGCGCATCGAATCCAGCGTCGGCCGGCGCGGCTCGCAGTTCTGCCCGGCAAGGGCGGTGCAGGCAATCAATGCCGCGGCGGCGACGGCCAGCGCTCGGCGCAGGAGGGTGGTGGAGTTCATCAGCGCAGCCTTTCGTTGTAGAGCAGGGACTCGCCCAAGGCGTTGGGGATCAGACAGATCACTTCGCCGGCGGCGGAGAGCAGCCAGCCGGCAGCCACCACCGTCACGGAGAGCACGGTGCCGGCAGCGATCGCCGTCGATGCGGCCACCTGGCCGGAAAAGCGCAGGCTGGCGGTGGCACCGTCCGAGGCGCGACGCAGCAGCCAGACCGTGCCGCTGGCCGTGGCCTCGATGGCGACGACGGTCAGCGCGACACCGGAACCGAGGATGACCACCGGTGCCACACTGAGCACGGCGACCGGGAAGGCCAGCGAGAGGCTGGAGGCCGCGCTGGCATCGGCGCCACCGTGGGCATGACTGCGGGCCGAAAGCATTGCAGCGCAGGGGATGAAGGCAAGACCGAGCAGCGAGCGCAGGGCATGGCGGCGGGATGTATCGATTGTCATGGCAATCTCCTTTGCAGTGTGGGGATCAGTGGCTTGCGCCGCCGGCGTCGGCAGCAGGCGGGGCGCTGGCGACCTCGCCATTGCGTTCGAGGCGATCGGCCTCGTAGGCGTCGCGCAGGGTCTTGGCCAGGGTGAAGGCCGACGAGATCAGGTAGAGCCAGCTGACGACCAGGTAGGCCTTCCAGGTCGGATTGACCTCCATGCGCCACAGGCCCCAGGCGGTGAGCGCCATGGCCAGGCCGAAGCCGCTCCAGACCACCAGCGACCACATCGGCGTGTCCGCGGGCGCGGCAGCGTTGTCGCGCACGTACTTGGCCAGGACGAAGGCCGATGAAAGGCAGAAGAAATAGCCCATGACCATGAAGGCGCGGTCGAGGTCGCCGCCGGGCAGCCAGGCCAGGCCCGTGCCGCAGATCAGCAGGGCGAGGCCGAAGGAAATCCAGACCTGCAGGCGCCAGGCGCCGGTGTCGCGTTGG
>JACRIX010000090.1 GCA_016215645.1 Rhodocyclales bacterium | reverse complement strand
TTGCTCATGCCGGCGGTGGGTTCGTCGAGCAGGATGACGTCGGCGCCGCTGGCGATGGTGATGCCGATTTCCAGGGCGCGCTGCTCGGCGTAGGAGAGGATGCCGGCCGGCGTGTCGCGGCGTTTGCCCAGGCCGATGTCCTCTATCACCGCTTCGGCGCGCAGGCGCGCGTCCTTGAGGCCGGCCAGGCGATGCCAGAAGGAGTAGCGGTAACCCAGCGACCACAGCACCGCGCAGCGCAGGTTCTCGAACACCGAGAGGTTGTGGAAAATGTTGGTGATCTGGAAGCTGCGCGAGAGGCCGCGGCGAGCGATCTCGAAGGGCTTGAGGCCGACCACGTTCTCGCCCTTGAGTTCGATCGCGCCCGAGGTGATCGGCAGGCGCGCGCTGATCAGGTGGAACAGCGTGGACTTGCCGGCGCCATTGGGGCCGATGATGGCGTGGCGCTCGCCACGCCGGATGTCGAGGTCGACGCCGCGGATGATTTCGCTGGCGCCGAAATTCTTCTTCAGTCCCTGGATGCGGATGGCGGGGGCGGTCATGCCTTGTCTCCGTGCAGGGTGGACAAGGTGGCGTTCCACGCCTCACGCATCCGCCCGCCGATCCAGCGCGTCAAGCCGAGGCCGAGCGCGGCGACCGCCATGGCGGAGAGCCAGGGTTGCGGCGACTTGAGGTCGAGCATCATGCCCATGACCCTGACCGGGCCGTCGCTGGTGGCTCCCTCGCCGGCGAGCAGCGCATAGCCGAGTTCGATCAGTCCGACCAGCCCGGCCAGCAGGATCAGCACCGGCAGGGCGGTGGCGGCGTAGTGCGGCAGCATGCGGCCGAACAATCCGGCCTGCCACAGGTTGCGCTGGACGGCGATCAAGCTGGCGATGCCACCCGGCGCCACCAGCACCATGAAGAGGAAGAACAGGCCGAAGTAGAGCAGCCAGGCGTGGGTCATGCCGCCGATGACGATCTGCATCAGGGTGACGAGTATTGCGCCGATGATCGGGCCGTAGAAGAAGCCGATGCCACCGACGAAGGCGATCAGCAGCACGATGCCCGAGGTATGGGCATTCAGGGTTTCGGCGGTGACGATTTCGTAGTTCAGTGCCGAAAGGCCACCGGCGACGCCGGCGAAGAAGCCGGAGAGCACCACCATCAGGAAGCGAACGCGCTCGGTGTCGTAGCCGACGAACTCGGCGCGCTCGGGGTTGTCGCGCACGGCATTGGCCATGCGGCCCAGCGGCGTCTGCGTCAGCGCGAACATGGCGACGGTGCAGACAAAGGCCCAGAGCACGATGAGGCCGTACATCTCGACCTGCGGGCCCCAGGTGAAGCCGAGGAAGGCTTCCTTGCCGACCACCCGGTTGCCGGAGACGCCGCCTTCGCCGCCGAACACGGCGGGGAACATCAGCGAGCAGGCGGCGACCATTTCACCGATGCCCAGCGTGATCATGGCAAAGGTGGTGCCGGCCTTGCGCGTGGTGACATAGCCGAGCACCAGGCCGGCAAGCAACCCGGCGAGGCCGCCGACGAAGGGCAACAAGGCCGTGGTAAAGGGGCTGCCACCCTTGCCGATGGCATTGAGCAGGTGGATCGTGGCGAAGGCACCGAGGCCGTAATACACGGCATGGCCGAAGGAAAGCAACCCGGTCTGGCCGAGCAGCATGTTGTAGGACAGCGAGAACACCGCCATGATGCCGATCTGGCACAGCAGCGAGATGACAAAGCCGCTTTTCAGCACCAGCGGCAGGGCGAAGGCCAGGGCCAGACATCCGCCCCAGACGGCCAGGCGGCCGCGGCTAAACGTGGCGCTGTTCAATTTTCCCGCGCTCCCATCAGGCCGCGCGGGCGGAAGATCAGGATAGCCACCATCAGCAGGTAGGGCAGCACCGGCGCCATCTGCGTGATGGTCAGGCGCGCCACCTGCGAGCCCTCGGGCAGTTCGACACCGATCAGGGCAAAGACGTCGGTGATCGAGATCGTGAGGCCGACCGAGAAGGTCTGGATGCAGCCGATCAGCAGCGAGGCGATGAAAGCCCCGCCCAGCGAGCCCAGCCCGCCGACGACGACGATGACGAAGACGATGCTGCCCACCGCCGCGGCCATGCCCGGTTCGGTGACGAAGGCGTTGCCGCCGATGACGCCGGCCAGTCCCGCCAGCGCCGTGCCGCCACCGAACACCAGCATGAAGATGCGCGGCACGTTGTGGCCGAGGGCTTCGACCATGTCGGGCCTGGTCAGCGCGGCCTGGATGATGAGGCCGATGCGGGTGCGAGTGAGCAGGGCATACAGTGCCACCAGCATGCCGACCGAGACCAGCATCATGAAGCCCTTGTAGATCGGGAAGTCGGTGTCGTACAAGGTGAATAGCGTGCCGTCGAGCTCAACGGGAATCCGGTAGTCAACCGCCACCTTGCCCCAGATCAGGTGCACCACTTCCTCGACGACGAAGGCCAGGCCGAAAGTGAACAGCAACTCGGCGACATGGCCGTAGCGATGGGCGCGGCGCAGGCCGTAGCGCTCGATAGCCGCGCCGACGGCGCCGACCAGCAGCGGCGCCACCAGCAGGCCGGGCCAGAAGCCGGTCCAGGTGCTGATCTGGTAGGCGAAGTAGGCACCGAGCATGTAAAAGCTGGCATGGGCGAAATTGAGGATGCCCATCATGCTGAAAATCAGCGTCAGGCCGCTGGAGAGCATGAACAGCAGCAGGCCGTAGGTGATGCCGTTCAAGAGCGAGATGACGACGAACTCCACGGGCTCTCCTTGAAGATTGATTGCGACGTCAGGATTGGCAGAAGAACCGGGGGCGGGTGTCTGCCCCCGGCTTTCGTTGCTGCAGTGCTGCGGTCTACGGCCGTTCCATGATGCAGGCGGTCGGCAACTGCGAGTCGCGTTGCGAGATCGAGGCCAGGGTCTTCCAGCCATAGCCCGTGCCTTCGGAATCGTGCTTGACGGCCTTGCCATCCTTCTTGGCGAAGATCGAGATGTACAGCGGCTGCATGGCCTGATGGTCGCTCTTGCGCATCCAGACCTCGCCCGTGTCCACCTTGAAGCGCATGTCTTCCAGCGCCAGGGCCACGGCCTTGGGGTCGGTGGACTTGGCGGTGTTCATGGCCTGGGCCACCATCTGCACCATGTTGTTCACGCGCAGGTAGTAGAACCAGACGCCGGGATACTTCTTGTTGAAGTCCAGCGCAAACTTCTCGGTGGACTTGGTCGGCACGTTCATGTGCCATTCGGTGAGCTGCAGCACCTGGTTTGCGCCGGCGGCACCCATGGCCTGCGGCGTGCCGAGGCCGCCCGCGTAGTAGGTATAGAAACGGCTCTTGAGGCCGGCGTCCTTGGCCGCCTTGATCAGCAGCGAGAGGTCGTTGCCCCAGTTGCCGGTGATCACGGTGTCGGCGCCGGAAGCCTTGATCTTGGCGATGTAGGGGGCGAAATCCTTGACGCGGCCGATCGGATGCAGGTCTTCGCCGACGATCTTGACGTCCTTGCGCTTCTTCGCCAACATTTCCTTGGCCGCCTTGGCCACCTGATGGCCGTGGGCATAGTCCTGGCCGATGATGAACACCTTCTTGATCTTCTTGTCATTCTCCATGAAGTTGGTAATCGCCTCCATCTTCATTTCGGTATTGGCGTCGAAGCGGAAGTGCCAGAAGCTGCACTTCTCGCCGGTCAGCGTCGGGTCGACGGCGGCATAGTTGAAGAACAGCACCGTTTTGTCCGGGTTGCGTGCATTCCATTTGTTGACCGCGTCGATCAGCGAATGGGCCGCGCCCGAACCGTTGCCGAGGGTGACGAAACGAAAGCCCTGGTCGATCGCGGCCTTCAACTGCAACTGGGTTTCCTGTGGGCTGCCCTTGTTGTCGAAGCCGACGAACTCCAGCTTCTGGCCCATGATCCCGCCCTTCTGGTTGACCAGGATCTCGGCGGCCTCCTTGAAGCCCTTGAGGCCGGCCTCGCCAACATTGGCAAAGGGGCCGGAGAGCGGGTCGATGTAGGCGATCTTGACTTGGGCGAAGGCGCTGCTGCCGATCAGCGCAAGACCCGCGACAATGGCAAGACTACGGAAATTCCTCTGGTTCATGCTGTTCTCCTCCAAGTATAGGTATGTGTTGCACCGAGCAGCATGCGCCGGCGCAGTTCTGCATCGTGGAACTTAGTTCTGTAATACAAGCGAAACTATACTGATAGTCTCCGGGCCTGTAAACGGGTTTTCGAGCTAAATGAATGCCCGTGGTGCCTGGGGGGCGATGAATGCCGGAATCCAGCGCAATCCGGATGCTGCATTGCAGAATAATAGGACCGACCCCGCAGTATCGGTGTTTTCACGGATGGTGCGGCCCCGGCAGGCGACTACAATCGCGCCGGCCTTCTGCCCCGTGTTCGATTCGATGTTTGCAAGAGCAATACCCCTGTTGTTTCTGCTGCTGCTCGCCTCCCCGGCCTGGGCGGCGTGCCGCAATCACACCGTCACACCCCCGGACCAGGTCCGCATCGCCGACGATTCCGTGATGATCGTGGTGCACCAGTCGTCGACCTACGACGCGCGCTTTGCCACCAAGCGCGGCGTGGACGAGGCTGTGCGTTTTGCCAAGAGCCGCAAGATTCCGGTGATCTACCTTCAGGACGACACGCCGGACGAGTTTTATTTCATGGAGGACTGCTATCCGGATCACTGGGTCTTCTCGCAGGGTGGAGAGATCACGTTCCCGATGACGGCCTCGCACGTCTACATCGTTGGCGGACATCTCGAACTGTGCATGTCGGCCGCGCTGCACGACATCATCTACCAGTGGTCAAAGCGCGCACCGCGGGATTTCACGGTGACCTACCTGATGGATGCGATCTATTCCAATGGGCGGATGATCGAGCCGCAGGATCCGTTTTTTGCCGATTTCGACCGCTTCATGGGCATCGTCACCCGTGGTCGCCCGGGTGGCGAACACTGGCCCAAGCTGAGCCTCCTGGAGACCATGGGCATTATCCAGAGCGAGGTCCACGAACTCGATTACATCCGGAAGATCCTGCCGCGCTGGGATCGGACTTTCCCCGAGGGCTTTCGCATTGCGGTACAAATGAACGGCTCGGTGAAGAAGATCCTGCGCCCGGCGCCCGGATGGAACCCGCCGACGGTACTGTTCCAGTTCGTCGATTCCGCCCTGAGCCTGGCGGAACCGCGCATGGAAGGCTTCTGAGCCGCAGGCCGGTCAGCGTTTGCCTCGTTTCGCCGCTGCCTTGCGCTGTGCTTCCTCTTCGTCGAGACGGCGATAAACCTCGATCTTGCGGTGGAAATGGTCGAGTACATAGAGGCGCCTGGTCTCGTCAACCGCGATGCCTGCGAGAAGCGCGAAATTGCCCGGCCCCGGATCCCTGCTCAAGCGGCCCAGGGGCATCAGCAATTCGCCGGCGGAATTGAAGATCTGCACATTGTTGAAGCCGCCGTCGCCGACATAGACGTTGCCTTCCGCGTCGAGCGAGATAGCGCGCGGACGGGAAAAATTGCCGATGGACGTGCCGAGGCCGCCAAACTGAAACTTGAAATCCCCGGTGGGGCCGAAGGCCTGGATGCGGAAATTTCCCGAATCGGCAACATAGATCGTGCCGTCCCTCGCCGTGGCGGCGGCCAGCGGAATGTTGAACTGGCCGGGGCCGTTGCCACGTGGTCCCAGAACGAAGCGTTCCGTTCCATCCCGCGCCAGGGCGACCACCTTGTGATCGTCGCTTTCGACATTGCCCCGGTCGACCACGTAGACCGTGCCACCATCGCCACTGACCGCCAGCCCCACCGGATTGGCGAGCTTGTTGCCGAGGTTGATGCCGTGAAGATAGAGCCCCATGTCGTCGAAGACCATTACCTTGCGCAACTGCGTATCGAGGACATGGACCCGATCGTGGTCGTCGATGGCCAAGGCCTGGGGACGCTTCAACAGGTTCGGTTCGCGTTGGCCAAAGCGAAAGATTTTCGAACGCTGGATGTCGAAGACGGTAATCGCCTTGACCGAGGGCTCGGCCACATAGATGCGTCCGCGCCGGCTGGCGATCGCAGTCGGACGGCTGATCACGGGCGCGTCGCTGACCTCGCCGGCCAGGCCGCGAATCGCGCGCGCCCAACGCTCATCCTTCGAGACGATGCTGATGTCGGCGGCGGACTGCAGGATGGTTTCATATTCGAAGCGCGGCAGGTCCGGCGGTGCCGGCCAGAGCACGGCCGGTTCCGCGGCGGCTGGCGTCGCAGCATTCTTTCGTGGCGGTGCGCAGGCGCAAAGCCCGACCAGCAGTGGAACGATCGCCAGCCAGGGCATCAATCGACTGCCATGACTTTCGCATCGAGACCTGCGCTTCATCCGCCGCGACCCTGCATGGAATCCTCCGTGAGACCCGTCGACCATCGAAGTCGCGGGCTGGCTAGGCTTGCCTGGCGTGGAATTCTACGCATGAAGTCTGGCGCCTTCGCCATTTTCCCGAGTTCGGGAATTGCTTCCGATGGAAACAATTTCGACAGAAAACATGAGCTCCCGGAAATCCGGTGGCAGACACGAATCGCCCGTGCCACAAGGCAATCCGCGATCCGGGACTTCCCTTTTGCAGGCAAGGCCGCTATACTGCTTTCGCATAAGCAGCGAACAAGGGGGGGGAGCAATGCGGCGTGTCCTGTTGCACACGATGTGGGTGTTGCTTGTCCAGTGGCTGGCGGTTGCGAACGTCTGGAGCGGACCCGACCGACCCACCGAGTTCAGCAACACGAACAGCGTGGTCAACACCCGCCACAACATGACCCAGCGGTCCAAGACCGGCGCCGACCTTCTGAGCGGTCCGCCCAATTCCGGCGGGGCAGGACAAATGGATACCTCGCGCAATGACTATGGCCAGGTCTGTGTCTATTGCCACACCCCGCACGGCGCCAATGCCACGATCGCGGCACCCTTGTGGAACCGCGCGATTCCGACCACCACGTATACCACCTACAACCTCCTCGGCACGGGCGCGTCACAGACTTATACGCAGCCCGGTGGTTCGTCGCTGGTCTGCCTGTCCTGCCACGATGGACAACAGGCCGTGGATGCCGTGATGAACATGCCGGGCGCAGGCAAGTACAGCTCGAATCCGAATTTCACCTTTCTTGAGACCTGGCAGCCTACCGGCTTCTCGACCGGGTCCCATCTTGGCTTGAAGTCCACGGAATGCCTCGTCTGCCATACGCCAACCGGATTGGGCGCCATCATTGCGCCGACAGCCACCGATTTCACCGTCTTTGCCATCGGCACCGACTTGCGCGACGACCATCCGGTAGGCGTCAGCTATCCCTCGACGAGCGGAACGGGGACCGACTGGAAGACCCCGGGCGGCGCCGTTGCCAAGCCCGGCGGCACCACGCTGTTCTTCGACGAGAACGGTGACGGGCGTTTGCAGAAGACGGAAGTCCGTCTCTACGACACCGGTCAGGGTGCCGAGGTCGAATGCGGTTCCTGCCACGATCCGCACGGCGTGCCATCGGCCGGGGTGGGCAGCGGCTTCCTGCCCTCCTTTCTGCGCAAGACCAATTCTGCCAGCGCGCTCTGCCTGACCTGCCACAGCAAGTAGACGCCGGGCGGACGGGATTCAGGGCGCAACGGTTCCGGTCGTGGATGCCTGCGCCAGCATGGCGGCGCGACTCTGGGGCGTTTCCAGGCTGATGCGTCCGAGTTTGCCGCCGCGATAGTCGGTGAGCAGGATCATCGCCGCCTTTTCCAGGTCCATTTCCATGCCGTGGCGGGTGCGCGTCATGCAGCCGCGTTTCTTCGCCACCGCCTCGACCACGCCGATGCCATCCATGCCGGCGGTGGCAACGCCGTAGCGCTGTTCGAGCAGGCCGGGATAACGTTGCAGCAGCAATGCGCCGAGGAAGGCGCCGACTTCCGAATCGATCACCGCATTGCGGCCGATGGCGTGGCTGGCGGCCAGCATGTAGCCGTCGGCCTCATGGGCGATCTTCGGCCACATCAGGCCCGGCGTATCGGTAATGCTCATGGCGTTGCCGAGGTCCTGCGAGAGCTGTGACTTGGTCACCGCCGGTTCGTCGCCGACGGCGGCGACACGGCGCTTGAGCAGCGCGTTCATCAGCGTCGATTTGCCGACGTTGGGAATGCCCATGATCAGCATGCGCAGCGGCTTGATGCCGTCGTTGCGATGCGGTGCCAGAGCCCTGCACAAGTTGGGCACGCGCGTCGCGTCACCCGGCTTCTTGCAGGAGATGGCGACGGCCTTGACGCCGGGCTGGGCGTTGTAGAAATCCAGCCAGGCGGCGGTTGCCGACGGGTCGGCGAGGTCGGCCTTGTTCAGCAGCTTGAGGCAGGGACGCTGGCGGTGCAGGCGCAGTTCGCGGATCATCGGGTTGCTGCTGGCTTCGGGCAGGCGCGCGTCGAGCACTTCGATCACCACGTCGGTCAGGGCCATGGTCTCGGCGGCCTTTTTGCGCGCCGAGGTCATGTGACCGGGAAACCACTGGATACTCACGCTGTACTGTCTCCATCGGCGCAGATCAGGATCTTCTGGCCAGTGACCTCCACGCTACAGCCGTCGCGCAGCTTGCGCCGGACGCGGGTCTCCGTGATGCCGTCCACGCTCACGGCGCCGCTGGCAATCAGGGCTTTGGCGGCGCCGCCGGACGGGGCCAGCGCGAGCAGTTTGAGGAGGGCATTGAGTTCGATGAACTCGCCTTTGAGCGAAAAGCGCTGTGTGGTCATGGGGACTCCGGAGGCGCGGATTATAGTCGCCGCGCCCCGGGGCTTCTGCCGGCGCGAGAGTCGGCGCTGAAGCTACGGCGATTTATCCGGCCTTGCGGCTCCGCGTAATGAAGCGGTCGAGCTGGTTGGCGAAGTTCTGCCGGTCACCGTGATTGAATGCCGGCGGTCCCCCGGTGTCGACCCCGCTGCCGCGCAGGCTGTCCATGAAGTTGCGCATGTCCAGCGCCTGGCGCACGTTCTCCGCGCTGTAGAGTTCGCCGCGGGGGTTGAGGGCGAAGGCGCCCTTGGCGATGACCAGCGCCGCCAGCGGAATGTCGGCGGTGATCACCAGGTCACCCGGCGTCGTCTGTTCGACGATTTGGCCGTCGGCGACGTCGAAGCCGCCCGGCACCTGCACCGCGCGAATGTGGGGCGAGGGCGGCACGCGCAGCATCTGGTTGGCGACCAGGGTCAGTTGCAGCTCGTGGCGCCTGGCGGCGCGGAAAAGGATTTCCTTGATCACGCCGGGACAGGCGTCGGCATCGACCCAGATCTGCATAATGCGGGTTTTCGAAAGTGGTGGCGGATTATGAGCGACGAAAGCCGCGGCAGCTTCATGCTGCCCGTGGATTCTCTGGCCGGTGTGGCCCCGGCCGAGGTGCAGCGCCAGGCCGCACGCATGGCGCAGGATGCCTTCACGCAACTGTTCCGCCTGACCCTGGAACGCGACGCACCGGCCTTGCAGGGCGCGGTGGCCGACATTGCGCGCTTGTCGCGCAACTGGGCGCAGGCCGGCGTCGACGATGAGGCGCGCGCGCTGCGCCTGGCCTTGCTCGTGTCCGGCATCGACCAGTGGGGCCTGGCCTGGTGCCAGGCCTTCCGCCTGTCGGCGATTCCGGGTGCAAGCGAACTGCTGGGCCGCCTGCGCACCGGACTCGATGCCGGCGCGGATGCGCGCTTCGCGCGGGCGTTTGCGGCGATCGACGCCGCCGAGGGCGATGCCATCGACTTCAAGATGGATCTGCGGCGCAACATCCACCTCGGTCTCTGGCACGCCATGATTGCCTGCGAGGACCGCGCCGAGGCCGAAACCCTGCTCGCCGCGCTGGGCGGCATGATGGTGGCGCTGACGCAGAAAATGCCGCTGCTCGGCTGGCGCCTGGTCGCCGATGCCCTGGCCCACATCCAGCTGCGCTGCCTGACCGAGGCGGCGGCGAGCACCGAGCTGGCGCGCGAGGTGAATGCCGCGCTGTTCACCGCCCTGCGCCAGAACCTGCCGCGCGAATTGTCGGAGCCGATGTTCGCCCACGCCAACCAGGTGGTGCTGGCCTGGCAGCAGGCGCGGCGCGCGGGTATGAACTAGCCCAGGGCGTCTGCCGTGGCGGCGGTGTAGACGAGGCGTGCCGCGACGGCATCTTCGACGGCCTGGCCGAGGGCCTTGAAGATCACGGTGGCACCAGCGGGCACCTCGACCTTGCCGGCCAGCACGTCGCCGATCTCGCAGTACACCCTGGCACCGGAAAGCATCACGTCGCCGGATTCGTTCTCTGCGGCATGGCGGTTGTCGGCGATCACGCAGTTGGCCATGGCCTCGTCGTCGAGTTCGCGCCAGGTCGGGCGCGGCGCCCCGACCGCATGCACCAGGGCGCCAGGCTTGAGCCAGCGGCCCAGCAGCACCGGCGTGCTGGCATTGGTCACGGTAACCACGAGGTCGGCCTCGCGCACCGCCGCTTCGGCGCTGGACGCGGCATGGCCGCCAATGTCGGCGGCGCAGCGTTCGGCATTGGAGCGGTTCGGGCTCCAGACGCGGATGTCGCGCAAGGGCGCCACCGCCGCCAGCGCCAGCGCATGGCTGCGCGCCAGGGCACCCGAGCCGAGGATGGCCAGGCGTTTCGGACTGTCGTCGCGCAGTGCGCGGGTGGCCACGGCGGAGACGGCGGCGGTGCGCAGCTCGGTGAGCCAGGTCGCGTCCATCACCGCCAGCGGCACGCCGGTGGCCGGGTCGAGCAGCAGCAGGGTGGCGATCATGGTTGGCAAGCCGCGCGCCGGATTGCCCGGCACCTGGGTGATCAGCTTGGTCACCAGGGCATCGCCGACCAGGGCCGGCTTGACGAAAAGCAGGCTGCCCGGCTCGGCGAGTTCGAAGACGGTGCGCAGCGGCTGCGTCACGCGCCCGGCGGAAAGGGCGATCAGCGCGCCTTCGATGGCAGGCAGCAGATCGTCCAGCGAAAGCAGGCGGCGCACGGCGTCGTTGTCGAGCAGCAGGGGAGCGGACATGGCACTGTCGAGGGTATTGTGATTCGCCATCCTACCGTGTGCGGGCGGGATCGATTAGGATGGTGGCCTTGCAATTCATGCCGGAGAAGCACATGAAAAAGCTGTCCCTCGTACTTACCGCGGAGCTTGAAATTCCCGACGACTGGGAACTGGTCGAACACCCTTCCGGCATCTGGGTGCTCAAGGTCGGCGATCGCTTCGTCGATTTCGACATCACGCCCCTGGTTACCGATTCGACCGCAGTGGAAGCTACCTGGAGCGACGAGGACGAGGCCTTCACCGGCGAGATCCTCGACATGGTGACGGGGCTCGATTCGCAGATGGAGATCAACTACCTGCAATAGGCATTCGGCGCGACTCAGTGCGCAATGCGGATTGCCAGCGGCTCCTGTTCGCTGACCGCCAGCGAGGCGCCGAGGCCGACCAGGACGCTCCCGGCGATCACCAGGTCTTCGCGGCGCAGCAGCAACTCCTGGCCGTTTTGCAGGCGCACGAAGGTGCCGTTGCTGGAATGGTCCTCGATGACGATCTTCTGCTTGCGCAGGATCACGCTGGCATGGTGGCGCGATGCCGTCGCCACGTCCACCACCACCGCATTGGTGACATCTCGGCCGATGCCGACCTCCGGATGGGCCTCGTCGACCGTCCAGATTTGTCCGCGATAGCTGATTTCCGCCGCGTGGCAGGCGGCGTCGGCCGCCGCCGAGTTGTCCGAAAGCACGGTCTGACCCTGATCCTGGCGCCACAAGGCCTCGATGATGGAGACCTTGCCTTTGCGGCCCTTGACCGTGGTTGAATAGAGCTTGCGGCACGTCGCCCTGAGGTAATTCGGCAGGGCGTCGAAGGTTTCTCGGGAGGTGAGGATCTGTTCGGGCGAGGCAAGCCCGGTGAGCCTTGCCGCAAGGTTGACCGTGTCGCCAAAGCAGTCGCCCTCGGCCTCGATCACCGGGCCGTAATGCAGGCCTATCCTGAGCTTGATGCCGGCTTTTGCGTCCGCCAGGTCGGCGAATCGCGACTGCATGGCGTTGGCGGCCTGGATCGCCTGTCCCGCCGAGGCAAAGACGGCCATGACCTCGTCGCCGATGGTCTTGACGACACGACCGCCGTAAGCCGCGGTGGTGTTCTTCAAGGCGTCGACGCAATCGACCACCGCCGCCATCGCCACGGTGTCGCCGCTTTCTTCATACAGCCCCGTGCTGCCGGCAATGTCGGCGAAAAGGATCGCGCGCAAGGTTTCCATCGGGCTCCCCGGGTAGGACAGAACAGGGGCGATTGTAGGGCGGCATGGGCGGGTAAGCCAAGCCTTTGGTTACGCCCCGCATGATGGCGCGACGGTTTCGCACTACTATTCCGCCATGGATCTTCTGACTCACGCCGTCATGGGCGCCTCGTTTTCCGCCGTCATGGCCTCGGCGCGTACGCAAGGCCGGGAGTCGGCGCTAGCGACCCGGCGCTATGCGGCCCTGGCCGGCGCCGGCGCCGGGCTGTTGCCCGACATCGACGTCCTTTTCCAGAGCGGCGAGGATGCGCTGCTGGTGCTCGACTACCACCGCCACTTCACCCATGCCCTGGCCTTCGTGCCGGTCGGCGCGCTGGTCGCGGCGCTGCTGCTGTGGCCGCTGCTGCGCCGCCGCCTCGGCTTTGGCCTGCTCTACCTCTGTTGTCTCGTAGCTTACCTGCCGCATCCTTTGCTCGACGCCTGCACCAGTTACGGCACCCACCTCTGGCTGCCCTTCTCGCAGGAGAAGGCCGCCTGGAACCTGATTGCGGTGGTCGATCCCACCTTTACCTTGCTGCTGGCCGTGCCGTTGTGGTTCTATCTGCGGCGGCCGCAATCCCGAGCCGTGGCCTGGGGGCTGGCGCTGGGGCTGGCCTATTTCGGCGCCAGCTACCTTCAGCAGCAGCGTGGCGAAGCGGCGGCTTCGGCCCTGGCGCAATCGCGCGGCCATCAGCCCGGGCAACTTTCGGTGAAGCCCTCGATGGCCAACCTGCTGCTGTGGCGCTCGCTGTACGTGCATGACGGGTGGGTGCAGGTCGATGCCTTCCACATCGGTGGCACGGTGCGCCACTACCCGGGCGAATCCCTGCCGCTGCTCGATGCGCCGGCCACGCAGCGCCTGGCCGGCGGGAAGGCCGAGCGCCTGCGCGACATCGAACGCTTCCGCGTCTTTTCCGATGGCTTTGTGGTCGAGGACAGTCGCCGCCCCGGTTTCGTCGGCGATGCGCGCTATGCCATGCTGCCGACGCGGATCGCGCCGATCTGGGGCCTGGAATGGCCTGATGCCGGGGCGTCGACCGCCTTCGTCAGCCGCCACGACTTCACGCCGGCCATGCGCGGTGAATTTTTCGCCATGCTGCTGGGCCGCGACCTGCCCATGCCGCTGTCCGTGGCGCGATAATCGGCAGCGATGCTCGCCTACATCGTCCGCCGCCTGCTGTATGCGATCCCGATCCTGATCGGGGTGAACCTGCTCACCTTCGCCCTGTTCTTCGTCGTCAATACGCCCGACGACATGGCGCGCATGCAGCTCGGCGTCAAGCGC
>JACRIX010000089.1 GCA_016215645.1 Rhodocyclales bacterium | reverse complement strand
CTGCCCGACGCCTTCCTGCGCCGCTGCTTCTTCCACTACATCAAGTTCCCCGACAAGGAGACCATGGGGCGCATCGTCGATGTGCACTTCCCCAACCTGAAACAGGACCTGCTGCGCGAGGCCATGGAAGTCTTCTTCGAACTGCGCGAGGTACCGGGCATGAAGAAGAAGCCCTCGACCTCGGAACTCATCGACTGGCTGAAGCTGCTGGTGGCCGAGGACATCCCGCCCGAGGCCCTGCGCTCCAAGGACAAGAAGACCGTGGTGCCGCCGCTGGCCGGCGCGCTGCTGAAGAACGAGCAGGACGTGCACCTGTTCGAACGCCTGGTGTTCATGGCCCGTCACAACCGTTGATCGCCTGATGTAAGGATTGCCCCACCCGCCACGACCAAGCGACGATGCTGATCGATTTCTTCCTCCACCTCAAGACCAGGAAGCTGCCCGTTTCGACGCGCGAGTTCCTCACGCTGCTCGAAGCGCTGAAGGAGCATGTCGCGGAGAACTCGATCGACGACTTCTACTTCCTCGCCCGCACGTGCCTCGTCAAGGACGAAACCCACTACGACAAGTTCGATCAGGCCTTCGGCGAATACTTCAAGGGCGTGACCCACATTCCCGGACTGGAAGCCGACATCCCCGAAGAGTGGCTGAAGATGCTGATGAAAAAGCACCTGACGCCAGAGGAAAAGGCCAAGCTGGAAAAGCTCGGCTGGGACAAGCTGATGGAGGAATTCAAGAAGCGCCTGGCCGAGCAGAAGGAACGCCATGCCGGCGGCAGCAAGTGGATCGGCACCGGCGGCTCATCGCCCTTTGGCCACGGCGGCTACCATCCGGAAGGCATCCGCGTCGGCGGGCCGTCGGCCGGCAACCGCACCGCAATCAAGGTCTGGGAGAACCGCGAATACCGCAACCTCGACGACACCGTCGAACTCGGCACGCGCAACATCAAGATCGCGCTCAGGCGCCTGCGCCGCTTCGCCCGCGAAGGCGCCGAAGACGAGCTGGATCTGGACGGCACCATCACCGGCACGGCACGCAACGCCGGCTGGCTGGACATCAAGATGCGCCCCGAGCGCCACAACAAGGTCAAGGTGCTGCTGTTCCTCGACATCGGCGGCTCGATGGATGACCACATCAAGGTCTGCGAAGAGATGTTTTCCGCGGCCAAGAGCGAGTTCAAGCACCTCGAATACTTTTACTTCCACAACTGCATCTACGACCACGTCTGGAAGGACAATCGCCGCCGCCACGCCGAGCGCTTTCCGCTATGGGACGTGATGCACAAGTACGGCGAGGACTACAAGGTGGTCATCGTCGGCGACGCCACCATGAGCCCTTACGAGATCCTGCAACCCGGTGGCTCGGTCGAGTACTCGAACGAGGAAGCCGGCGCGGTCTGGTTGCAGCGCATGCTCGACACCTGGCCGCGCGCGGTCTGGCTCAACCCGGAACCCGAGCGTTTGTGGGACTATCGACATTCCATCGAAGTGATCCGCACCATCTTCGCCAACCGCATGTTCCCGCTGACACTGGCGGGCCTTGAGCGCGCCATGCGCGAACTGAACAAGTAGCGATCCACGGAGGACATGCCATGCACACTCGCCGCCGCACCCTGAAAGCCCTCGCCGCCGCCGGCCTGCTCGGCCCCGCCGGCATTTCCGGCCTGATCCGCGACGCCCTGGCGAAAGGCGAAGTGCCAATCCGTCCCGGCCTCAACCGGATCAAGGGCGAAGTCATCATCAATCACAAACCGGCGGTCGAAGGCCAGTTGATCAAGCCCGGTGACAGCATCGTCACCGGCCGCAACAGCGAAGCCATCTACGTCATCGGCCAGGATGCCTATCTGCAACGCGAACTTTCCACAGTGAGCTTCGGCGCCGACGCCCTGCAGAACCTGATGCGAGTGGTATCGGGCAAGATCCTCTCGGTGTTCGGCAAGGGCGCCAAGACCATCCAGACCTCCACTGCCACCATCGGCATCCGCGGCACCGGCTGCTACATCGAGGACGAAGGTACCGGCGCCAAAGCCAGAACCTACTTCTGCCTCTGCTACGGCAGCGTCGATCTCACCCCCAAGGCGGCACCGCAGGAAGCCGAGAGCTACACCACCACGCACCACGACAAGCCAATGTATGTGCACAACGACATGAAGATGCCAAAAATGATGGTACCGGCCGAAGTCATCAACCACACCGACGAGGAGCTCACCCTGCTCGAAGGCCTGGTCGGACGCGTGACCCCCTTCTACGGCACCGGCAAGAAATACTGAGCCCCGCGACAGGAACGGCTGGCCCTCGCCCAAATCGCCGTCTCGCCAGCGCCGTCCGGTGGATACCGCTACGCATAACTTTCGGCCGGCGGTAAGTTTTGGGCGATGTCAGCGACCAAGCACGATGGCCATTGCCAGATCTTCTGTCTCCTTTGCGTACGATGCGGCTGAAACCTGACAACCACCCCGACACTCCAGGCCGGACGCCGTGGCGCTGGATGTTGGCGTCCGCACTGCTCGTTGCGGGCCTGTACTGGTTGCTCCGCGAACTTGGTGGCGAGCTCAGTTTCAGCAGTCTGCGCAGCCATCACGACGACTTCCTGCGGCTGGTCGACACCCATCCCGTCGCCGCGATCCTGTTAACCTTCCTGCTGCATACCTTGCTTGCCGCATTGGCCTTGCCCGGCGCCTCCTTGCTGATGCTGGCCGCCGGCTCCGGCTTCGGCGCCGCACTGGGGACCCTGCTCTGCCTGTCGGGCTGCACCGCCGGCGCCACGTTGGCCATGCTGGCCTCGCGCCACTGGCTGGAACCGGTGGTCCGTCGCCGCTACACACGCCAACTGGATGACTTCGACGCACGCGTTGCCGCCGATGGCACGGCCTATCTGTTCAGCCTGCGCCTGCTGCCGGTGCTGCCTTTTGTCGTGGTCAATCTGGCGGCAGGGCTGACGCCAATGAAAACCTGGACCTTCATTTGGGTCAGCTTCGTCGGCATGGCCGCCGGCACCTTCGTCTATGTCAATGCCGGTACCGCGCTGGGCCATGTGCGCGAACTTGCCGACCTGCATTCGCCCGGCGTACTCGCTTCGCTGCTGGCGCTGGCACTGCTGCCCTGGCTGGCCAAACTGCTGACGCGTCGGCGCGCAGACAAGGCGAGTCCATGAACGCCACGCCACTGCGCACCTTGGTGCTGTTCAACTACGACTGGGACCGGCTCGGATTCGGCCGCTGGCAATCCGAATTTCCCAACGACCACGCCGGCTTCGACCTCTTCAGCTTTCCCAGCAACGCGCGCCTTCCCGGCTTCGATCTGACCCGCTTTGTCGATCGCCTGGCACGCAAAGCGGCGGGTGCCGGCTGGCAGGCCGTGACCTCCAACCAGGAGCAGTTCGGCGCCCTGGCCGCCGCCCTGATGGCCGAGCGCATGGGCTGGCCGGGCACGCCGGTGGATGCCGTGCTCGCCTGCCAGCACAAGCTGCATGCGCGCCGTGTGCTGCAACAGGTGGCGCCCGAAGCCAACACCGATTTCGAGCTGATGGCCTCGCGCTACGGCGAGCCGGTGCCGGACGACATCGCCTACCCGGTCTTCGTCAAGCCGGTGAAGGCGGCCTTCTCGGTGCTGGCGCGCACGGTGCGCAGCCGCGCCGAGCTCGACGCGCTGGTGCACTTCGGCGCCTGGGAACTGTGGGTCATCCGCCGCCTGGTCGAACCCTTCGAGCGCATCGCGCTGGCACGCCTGCCCGAGGCCGGCAGCGCCCACCGCATGCTCCTGGAAAGGCCCGCCCATGGCCTGCAGTACAACCTCGACGGCTACGTGTACGACGGCGAACTGCGGCCGTTAGGCATCGTGCATTCCGAGATGTATCCGGGTACCCAGTGCTTTCGCCGCTTCGTCTATCCCTGCGGCCTGCCCGAGGCCGCGCGTACCACGGCAATCGACGTAGCACGACGCTTTCTCGCCACCGTCGGCTTCGACCACGGGCTGTTCAACATGGAGTTCTTTTATGATGCGGACCACGACAAGCTGACGGTGATCGAGTTCAATCCACGCATGGCCTCGCAGTTTTCCGACCTCTACCTGCGGGTCGACGGCATCGACCTGCACCGCATCGCGCTGGAACTTGCCCACGGCCGCGACCCTGCCCTGCTGCCGCACGCCGCACCCACGGCCGGCGTCGCCGCCAGCTTCGTCTATCGCAGCTTCGACCCGGCGGCGCGCCCGGCAATGCCCGCGCCGGCGCAGCAAGCCGAAATGGAACGACAGTTTCCAGACGCCATGCTGTTCTGCTTTCCCAAGAGCACAGGCCAGATCGCGCGCGACTTCAAGTGGCTGTCCAGCTACCGCTATGGCATCCTCCACCTGGGCGGCCGCGACCCGGCCGAGCTCGCTGAACGCTGCGCCGCGGCCAGCACGATACTCGGCTGGCCCTCGCCCTGCGCCCGGCACGATGCCGCGATCGACGGCAGCGGCCTGCCGCAACTTTCCCTGGAGACCCCGACATGACATCCCATTCGCTGCGCCACCTGCTACTGGTATTCGCCACCTTGCTGCTCGCCGGCTGCGGTGCCATGACGGCGCAGAATCCCTCCGGCAAGTACACCCCGGTGAATGCTGTCGCCGAGGGCGACGAGGCGCGCGTGATGCTCAAGGGCGCCGACGTCGTCGCCTACTTCGTCGGCAACACGTACCAGCAGGGCCTGCCGCAATTCACCAGCCGCTATGAAGACATCAGCTTCCGCTTCGCCAGCGCCGAGAACAAGGCCTTGTTCGACAAGCAGCCAACCAAGTACTTGCCCGAATTCGGCGGCTACTGCGCCAACGGGCTGGTCTACGGCATACCCTGGGGCGGCGACGCCGACACCTGGAAAATGATCAACGGCAAGCTCTATATCTTCGGCGGCCAGGCCTCCAAGGATGGCTTCGAGATCGACGAGAAGAAAAACCTGGCGCTGGCCGAGTCCTACTGGAAGGACGAAGTCGCCGGCAACAACAGCTTCTTCCAGCGCTGGAAGCGGCTGATATTCCGCGTTCCGCACTACAAGAGCGGCGAGGAACTGGCCAAGGCCGTTGCCGACGCCAAGACCAAGGGAAGCAACGCCAAGTGAAATCGCCGCGCCTGATCCAGATCGCCCACGAAGACCCGCAGGCGGTCCGCAACGAATTGCTCGCCGGCCTCTTGGCGCCGACGGCGACGATCGCGCCCAAATACCTCTACGACGCGCTCGGCTCGCGCCTGTTTTCGGCCATCACCGAACTGCCCGAGTACTACCCGACGCGCACCGAGGCCGCCATCTTCAGCCGCGAGATGAAAGGCATGGCGAACGCGCTGGGCCAGGTGGCGACTTTGGTCGACCTCGGCGCCGGCAACTGCGAAAAGGCCGCCCGCCTGTTTGAAACCTTCCGTGTCCAGCGCTATGTCGCCGTCGATATCTCGGTGAACTACCTGCGCGACTCGCTGGCCTGCCTGCAGCGCGAGCATCCGGAGATGGACATGCTCGGCATCGGGCTCGATTTCTCGGCCGCGCTGGCGCTGCCGGCCGAGATCGGCAAGGGCCCGCGCGCGCTGTTCTATCCCGGTTCCAGCATCGGCAACTTCACGCCCGCCGCGGCGCTGGCCTTCCTGCGCCAGGCCCATGCCGCCAGCCTGGGCGGCGCGCTGCTGATCGGCGTGGACCTGGTCAAGCCGGTGAGCATCCTTGAGCCCGCCTACGACGACCCGCTGGGCGTCACCGCCGCCTTCAACCGCAACATGCTGCTGCACCTCAACCGGCTCGCCGGCACCGATTTCGCCATCACCGACTGGCGCCATGTCGCCTTTTTCAATAGCGTCGAGTCACGCATCGAGATGCACCTCGAAGCGCTGCGCGATGTCCGCGTGGGCTGGACCGGCGGCGAACGCTGCTTTTGCGCCGGCGAGCGCCTGCACACGGAGAATTCGTATAAATGGCAAATCGACGACTTCGCCGCGCTGCTGCAACAGGCCGGCTTTGGCCGTCTGCGCCACTGGACCGACGAGAATCAATGGTTCGCCGTGTTCCTCGGATTTGCCGCACCGTGAGAAATCGCCGTATCGCCAGCGCCGACTCTTCATTTCGCGCAGCTACGGAATCCCATGTGGATGTCGTTGCGCTCGGGCGTGAAATAGTTGCGATAGCGCGGATGGGCCATGCGCGGCGAGGTGGCGCGACTGGCGCCGCGCAGCACGTAACGTTCGCCAAACCAGGGCGCCGAGTAATCGCGGTAGGGATGGGCAACGAAGCCGGGATAAGGCAGGAAGCGGCTCGCGGTCCATTCCCAGACCTGGCCCCAGCGGAATTCCGGCCGGGTGCAGGCCGCGACTTCCCACTCGGCTTCGCTCGGCAGGCGGCGTCCCGCCCAGCGGCACCAGGCGTCGGCCTCGTGCCATGTCAGGTGGGTGGCCGGCGCATCGTGATCCAACGCCTGCCAGGCGCCGAACAGGCGGCACTGCCACTCGCCATCGTGCCGGCGCAGGTAGCGCGGCGGCGCGGCGCCCGTCGCTTCCAGATACGGCAGGTAGCGCGCCCAGCTCGCCGGTTCGCTGTCGATCTCGAAGGCGCCGACAGCCACCTCATGTGCCTGCAGCTCATTGTCGAAGGCGAAGCCGGGACCGACGTAACCGAGGGTCCACGGCTGTGCTGCAATGTGCAGGGCAAGGTTCGCTCGCGGTGGCAGCGGCATCTGCATCAGGCCGTCGGGAATCGGGATCTCCAGCGCCTGCGCCATGTAGATCGCCGCTTCGGCATGCATGTCCTCGTGGAACAGCGACAGGCGATGGAAGTACAGCGCGTCATCGGATTCATCCGCGCCCGCCAGCAGCTCCAAGGTCTCGTCCAGGCTCGCCGCGAGGTAGTCGCGGGTCGCGGCAAGACCGGGCAGCGGCAGGGCCCAGCGCGTGGCGTGGGCGACGCGGCTGGAGTTGTAGAGCGCGTCGGCATTGGCCATGCGTCCCTCGGGACGGAGATGGTCGGGGTCGCAGGCGAGGCCGAGATGGCGCTGCCGGCTGCGGGCGATCCACCAGTCCTGGAACCAGGCCACATGGCCGGTTTCCCACAGCGGCGGATTGAGTTGCACCGAGTAGGGCACGACCAGGGCCTCGCCCAGCGCGGCGACATAGGCGTCGAGCAGCGTCAGCGTCGTCGCGCGGCTGTCGGTCAGGGCCGCCGCCAGCGCCGCGCGGCTACCACTGCGTGCCGTCACCGCGGCATCGATGTTGGAAATGAATGTCATGGCTGAAGCCCGCAGTATGCCGCAACTGGTGATCGTCACGCCGGCCCTGCGCGACGCCAACAACGGCAACTGGCAGACCGCGAGGCGCTGGCAGCACCTGCTGCAGGACCGGTACTACGTGCGCCTGGTCAAGCAGTGGCCGACATCGCTGTCCTGCAGCGACAACGCGATGATCGCCCTGCACGCCCGGCGCTCCGCGGAATCGGTAGCCGCCTGGGCGCGGGCCTACCCGGATCGCGGCCTCGCCGTCGTGCTGACCGGGACCGATCTCTACCGCGACATCGCGGTCGACGAATCCGCGCGACGCTCGCTGCAACTGGCCAGCGAACTCGTGGTCCTGCAGGAGGCCGGACCGGCCGCTCTCCCGCAGGCACTGCAACCGACGTGCCGCGTCATCTACCAATCGACCACCGCGCGCAAGACACTGACCAAGGCCAGCCGCCTCCTGCGCGCGGTGATGGTCGGCCACCTGCGCGAGGAGAAATCGCCCGAAACGCTGTTCGCCGCCGCGCGCCTGCTGGCCGACCAGCCGCACATCCGCATCGACCACATCGGCGAGGCACTCGATCCGGCGCTGGGCGCGGCCGCGCAGGCCACCATGGCCGCCGCCCCCAACTACCGCTGGCTGGGCGGCCTGGCGCACGAGGAAACCCGCCGCCGCATCCAGCGCGCGCACCTGCTGGTGCATTGCAGCCGCATGGAAGGCGGCGCCCACGTGATCATGGAAGCCGTCGCCAGCGGCACGCCGGTGCTGGCCTCGAAGATCGACGGCAACATCGGCATGCTCGGCGCCGACTATGACGGCTACTTTCCCTGGGGCGATGCGACCGCGCTGGCCGCGTTGCTGCGGGACTGTCACGATAGTCGGCGCCCGCAACACGGCGACGGCCTGCTGGAAACGCTGATGCGCCAGTGTGCCCGGCGCGCCCCGCTGTTCGCCCCCGAGGCCGAGCGCGCCGCGCTGCGCCGCCTGGCAAGCGATCTGCTCAAGGGCCGTTGATGCACCCCGCCAGCCCCGTCCTGCGCGACATCGTCCTGATCGGCGGCGGCCACAGCCACGTCGTCGTGCTGCGCATGTTCGCCATGCGCCCCCTGCCCGGCGTGCGCCTGACGCTGATCTGCACCGATACCGACACGCCCTATTCCGGCATGCTGCCCGGCTACATCGCCGGCCATTACAGCTTCGACGAGGTGCACATCGATCTGCGCCGCCTGGCCGAATTCGCCGGTGCGCGCTACTACCGCGACGAGGTGATCGGCATCGACCGCGATGAGCGCCGGGTACTCTGCCGCCACCATCCGGCGGTCAGCTACGACGCACTCTCGATCAACATCGGCTCGACGCCGCAACTGGGCCAGGTGCCCGGCGCCGTCGATCATGCGGTGCCGGTGAAGCCGATCCGCCGTTTCAACGAACGCTGGCTGGCGCTGTTCGAACGCGTGCGCGCCCATGCCGGCAGCAGCACCATCGCCGTGGTCGGCGCCGGGGCCGCCGGCGTCGAGCTGACGCTGGCCATGCAGTACCGCCTGCGCAATGAATTGACGGCCCTGGGCCGCGATCCCGACGAACTGCGCTTCCACCTGTTTTCCGCCGAGCCCGAGATCCTGCCCACGCACAATGCCGCCGTGCGCCGCGCCTTCGCATCCGTGCTCGCCGCACGCGGCGTCAGCGTGCATTGCAATGCCGAGGTGACCCAGGTCGCCGCCGGCCGCCTGTCGATTCACGACGGCACCCAACTTGCCGCCGACGAGATCGTCTGGGTCACCCAGGCCGGCGGCGCGGCCTGGCTGCGCGACACCGGGCTGGCGCTGGACGAGTCCGGTTTCATCCGCGTCACCGAGACGCTGCAAAGCGAAACCGACCCGCTGATCTTCGCCGCCGGCGACTGCGCGGCAATGATCGGCCACCCGCTGGAAAAGGCCGGCGTCTTCGCCGTGCGCATGGGCCCGCCGCTGGCCGAAAACCTGCGCAGCGTCATCACCCACGAAGAGCCCAGCCGCTACCGTCCGCAGTCGCGCTGGCTGGCCCTGATCAGCACCGGCGACCGGCATGCCATCGCCTCGCGCGGCTGGCTCTATGCGCGCGGCGACTGGATCTGGCGCTGGAAGGACTGGATCGACCGCCGCTTCATGCGCAAGTTCTGCGATCTGGCGCCCATGCTCAATCCCAAGCCGGCGGACAACGATGCCATACCGCTGGCACCCGCCGAGGAGGCCCAGGCCATCTCGGCCATCGCCATGCGCTGCGGCGGCTGCGGTGCCAAGGTCGGTGCCACGGTGCTGTCGCGCGCCCTGGCCAACGTGCAAGCGATCCCGCGCGATGACGTGCTGATCGGCCTGCACGCCCCGGATGATGCCGCCGTGATGCGCGTGCCGGCGGGCAAGGCCATGGTGCACACGGTGGATTTCTTCCGCGCCTTCATCGACGACCCCTGGGTCTTCGGCCGCATCGCCGCCAACCATGCGCTGGGCGACATCTTCGCCATGGGTGCCGAGCCGCAGTCGGCCACGGCGATTGCCACCCTGCCGCCGGGCCTGGAAGCCAAGCTCGAAGATACCCTGCGGCACATGATGGCCGGCGCGGTATCGGTGCTCAACGAGGCCGGCTGCGCCCTGGTCGGCGGCCACACCGGCGAGGGCGGCGAACTGGCGCTGGGCTTCGCCATCAACGGCCTGATCGACGAATCACTGGCCGGCATCCTCACCAAGGGCGCGCTAAAGCCCGGCGAGGTGCTGCTCCTGACCAAGCCGATCGGCACCGGCACGCTGTTCGCGGCCAATGCGCGGCTCAAGGCGCGCGGTCGCTGGATCGATGCGGCGCTGGAATCCATGCAGGTCTCCAACCGCGCCGCGATGCCCATCCTGATTGCCCACGGCGCCAGCGCCTGCACCGACCTTACCGGCTTCGGCCTGCTCGGCCACCTGGTCGAAATGACCAAGCCATCCGGCGTCGATGCCGAACTCGACATGAACGCCCTGCCGCTGCTGGAAGGCGCCGCCGACTGCATCGCCGCCGGCGTGGTCAGTTCGCTGCAGCCGGCCAACCTGCGCCTACGCCGCGCGCTTGCCAACCAGGAAATAGCCGTCGGCCACCCCAACTACCCGCTGATCTTCGATCCGCAGACCGCCGGCGGCCTGCTCGCCAGCGTGCCGGCCGAACGCGCCGAATCCTGCCTGGCCGCGCTGCGCGCCGCCGGCTATCCCCAGGCAGCCCGCATCGGCCGGGTACTGGAACAGGGCGCGGCGATCGAGCCGATCCGGCTGATCCTCTCCAGATCGCCGTAGCGCCATCCGCGGCGGCGAGCAGAGCGTACTTTGCTCGGCCGCCTTGCGGCGCAGGGGTCTCATCAGCGCCGACTCGCGGCGACGACGCAGGCGAAAAGATCAGTTCGACTTTTTCGGCGGGCGGTGGATTTTCACCGCATGCGTGGTCTGCGGCTCATCGGCAAAATGCGGGCGCGCAGTGCGCGGCAACCCGGCATCCTCGGCCAGCTCCGCCTCGCGCTCGGCGATCAGGCCGAACAGGTCGCGGATGTCGGCCACCGTATCGTCGCTCAGCGCGCGCGGCACGCCGGGACGTGGCGCGGTTTCCTTGACGATGTTGCCCAGCACCGTGCGCAACACGCGCAGGATGCGCTGCTCCTTCGAAAGATTCTCCATGCCCATGCCGGTTTCTCCGTGGCTTGTCGTGCCCATCATACGTGTCCGGGCCGTCCGCCGCTTTCGCTTTCGCCATCTGACGCGACTCGTGCAGGTCGACCGCAACTCGCCGACGACAACCGGCTGGCAAGACGGGTGGGGCGGGACGCATCCACGAGTTGCACGACGCCGTTGACCTTTCCGGCGATGGTGAGCAACATGGACGCAACAGCGCTGGAACCGATGGAACAGATTGCGCAATCGCCTGGGTTCCGCAGGCCGATCGGGTTGCTTGCGATCGGCGATTGTTACCAGACTCCCGCCCCTTGAACAATCGGTGGTTTTACATCCCATGCCAAGACCCAGAGAACCCGCCCAGGCCAGCCTGGAAAACCTTTACCGGATCTTCACGGTTCCAGAAGCTCCAGACTCCACGCTGGGTCAAATCGATCAGGCCATATCCGACAATCTGATGGGCTTTCTGCAAGAGCACATCGTTGCGGTCGAGCGCGACCTCGTCGAGATCGAAAGGGATTTTTCCCAGTCACGAATTCCTGAAGAACCTACCTTCGTTTCGAACTACACCGAATTCCTCAAGGAAAAGCTCGTTTCGCAATCCGTCCACACCGCCTCTCCGGGTTTCATCGGGCACATGACGTCGGCCCTGCCCTACTTCATGCTGCCGCTCTCCCGCATTCTCACCGCGCTGAACCAGAACCTGGTCAAGGTTGAAACCTCGCGCGCGTTCACGCCCATGGAGCGGCAGGTGCTGGGGATGCTTCACCGGCTTATCTACGACCGCGACGACGGCTTCTACGGCCAGTGGATTCAGGACAGCCGCCACGCCCTGGGTGCCTTCTGCTCCGGCGGCACCGTCGCCAACCTCACCGCCCTCTGGGCTGCCCGGAACCGGCTCTGCGGCCCCGCGGAGGGGTTCAGGGGGATCGCGCAGGAAGGCATGTTCAAGGCCCTGCAGCACCTGGACTGCAAAGGGCTTGCCGTACTGGTGTCGCGCCGCGGACATTACTCGTTGGGCAAGGCGGTGGACGTGCTGGGCATCGGGCGGGACAACCTGATTGCGGTGGACACGGATGACTACAACCGCATCGACATGAAAGCGCTGCGGCGGCAATGCGCCAGGCTCCGGTCCGAGGGCATTCGCCCGTTGAGTCTGGTGGGTGTCGCCGGCACCACGGAAACCGGCAACATCGACCCGCTCGACGAGCTTGCCGACCTGGCCCGGGAACTGGGCTGCCATTACCATGTGGATGCCGCCTGGGGTGGCCCGACGCTGCTCTCCAGCACCTACAAGGAGCTGCTCAAAGGCATCGAACGGGCGGACTCGGTCACCATCGACGCGCACAAGCAAATGTACGTACCGATGGGCGCCGGCATGGTGTTGTTCAAGGACCCCACCGCCCTGGCATCGATCGAGCATCACGCCGCCTACATCCTGCGCGAAGGCTCAAGGGACCTGGGCAGCCACACGCTTGAGGGCTCACGATCAGGCATGGCCATGCTGGTTCACGCGGGCCTCTCCATCATCGGCCGCAAGGGCTATGAACTGCTCATCGACCAGGGCATCGAACGTGCCTGCCGCTTTGCGCGGCTCATCGATGCCCATCCGGATTTCGAACTGGTCACCGAACCCGAACTCAATATCCTCACCTACCGCTACAACCCGGCCTGGGTGCAAACGGAGTTGGCCGGGGCGGCGGCCGAAAGAGCCGCGCGCATCAACGAAATCCTGGACAAGGTGACCGAAACCATGCAAAAGCGGCAGCGCGAAAACGGAAGGACCTTCGTTTCCCGCACGCGTCTCGCCCCGGGCCGCTACCGCGGCGACGACATCACGGTGTTTCGCGTGGTCATGGCGAATCCGCTGACCACCGAGAAGATTCTGGCCTCGGTGCTTGAAGAGCAGTGCGAAATGGCCGGGCAGGACGAGAACCTGGTTCTGCTCGAACAGATCGGGCGCCTTTGCGCCCGGGCTGGTCCAAGGTCGGCATGCGGGTGATCGATACCGACGGCAGCCCTTGCCGCGCCCCGGCAACCGCCCTGCCGCGTGCGCGCAGCCTCAGGGCATGATGAACACGGCTTTTTCGCGCAATCGAACCTGGGCGTTGTCGATGTCCGCAATGTCGAAATGCACCGGATGCGAGCCCTTGCCGGCCGCCTGATTGCCCACGCGCAGCGACACCGGCACCGACTTCATGCTGGCGGAAGGAACGCTGACCTCGGCCTCGCCGGCTAGTGCCAGGCCGTCCAGCCCGCTGACTGAAAGGCGGTAGCGGTGAGGCTGCTCCTCGGTGTTCATCAGGCGCAGGGTGTAGACGTTCTCGATCCGCTCGTCTTCGACTTCCCGCGCCATCGCCGCGCGATCGCGGATCACATCGACCTTCAGCGGCAGGCGGATGGCGATGCTCCAGACGGCGGCGGCAGTGATGGCGAACAGGATGACGGTGTAAATGAGGATGCGCGGGCGCAGCACGTGGCGCAGGATGTCGGCGCGGGTCCATTTGCGCTGCATCGCGTTCTCCGTCGAATAGCGGATCAGTCCGCGCGGCGCACCCAGCTTGTCCATCACCTCGTCGCAGCCGTCGATGCAGGCGGAGCAACCGATGCACTCGTACTGCAAGCCGTTGCGGATGTCGATGCCTGTGGGGCAGACCTGGACACAGATGTCGCAATCGACGCAGTCGCCCCTGGCGCCGGACTTGGCCTTGTCCTTCTTCGAGCGCGCACCGCGCGGCTCGCCGCGCGCGGCATCGTAGGTGACGATGAGGGTGTCGGCATCGAACATCACGCTCTGGAAGCGCGCATAGGGGCACATGTACTTGCACACCTGCTCACGCATGAATCCGGCCATGCCATAGGTGGCAAAGGCGTAGAAGAAGATCCAGAAGCTTTGCCAGGGCCCGAGATTGAAGCCAATCAGGTCACGGCCCAGGGTGGTGATCGGCGTGAAATAGCCGGCGAAGGTAAAGCCGGTCCACAAGGCTACCGCGATCCAGGCGGCATGCTTGGCAAACTTCTTGCCGAACTTGGCGGCGCTCATCGGCGCCTTGTCTAGCCTGATGCGCGCATTGCGCTCGCCCTCGATCCTGGCCTCGATCCACATCATGATTTCGGTGTACACCGTCTGCGGACAGGCATAGCCGCAGAACAGGCGCCCGCCGACGGCGGTGAACAGGAACAGGCTGTAGGCGGCGATGATCAACAGCACCGCCAGGTAGAGCACATCCTGCGGCCAGAGCACCAGGCCGAAGAGGTAGAACTTGCGCTCGACGATGTCGAACAGCACCGCCTGGCGGCCGTTCCAGGGCAGCCAGCATAGACCGTAGAAAATCGCCTGCGTGATCCAGACCAAGGCCCACCGCCAGCGGGAGAAGGTCCCGTTCACCGACCGGATCTGGATCGTTTGATGTTTCTGGTAGAGGGAAACGGGTGCGATGCCCGCGACGACGGCGGTGGATTCCTGGCTCATGGAGGCAATGCCTGATGAAGGGTGAACGATAAGGAAGGATCAGGTCGCGCCTTGCAAGGCGGTGATACCGGCAGTTGCGCGATCAGTTCCGGACCTCAGCCAGCGGTAGGCCAGCAGCGGGATCAGCACCGGCGTTCCCGCAAGCAGGAAAGCGAAGAGGATGGGGGCTCCGGCGATGAATGCGAGAAGCGTGAACACGGCTGAATGCGAGGAAGCTGTTTGCATGGCGGCCGACCTTTCGGGATGAGAAGGAAAAAACCTGCTTACGTCTTCCGCTCCTCGCCGATGATCAGGCGCGAAGCCGAGAGATAGCGATGCGGCGGCACCTCGAGGTTGTCGGGGGCCGGCTTGTTGCGAAACACGCGCCCCGCGAGATCGAAGGTCGAGCCGTGGCAGGGGCAGAGGAAGCCGCCCGGCCAATCGGCGGCGATGGCGGATTCCGCCCCGGGTGAAAACTTTTCATTCGGCGAGCATCCGAGATGGGTGCAAATGCCGATGACAACCAGCACATCGGGCGTGATCGAGCGCTGCGGGTTGCGGCAGTCATCGGGTTCCATGCGGCGTTCGCAGCGCGGGTCGGCCAGTTGGGCGTCGATGTATTGCAGGCCGGCCAGCATCTCGGGCGTACGCCGCAGGATCCACACCGGCTTGCCGCGCCATTCGACGGTGGTCATCTGCCCGGGCAATAGTTTGTCGATGTCGACCTCGACCGGCGCACCGGCGCCGAGGGCGCGCTCCGAGGGCAGCAGGCTGGCAGCGAAGGGCAGTGCCGCAACCACGGCGCCGAGGCCACCGGCGGCGGATGTGGCCATGATCAGCCGGCGGCGTTGGTCATCGTGGTAACAGGTAGGCATGATCGGCAGGCTGGAAGGGCATGCCACTTCCTTTGCCAGTTCTGTGCCAAGACCGCCCGGCAGGGAAGAAATAGCTCAACTGGCTGTTTTGATGGAGAGTCTTTCCAGGCTACGGACGCAACTGGCCTGGCGCGCAAAGTCCGGCGGCCCGCAATATGCCATAATTGGCACTCATTGATTGCTAAAGTGCCATTTTCGACACTTCCACGTCATGGACCTGCCGTCCCACACCTTCCCCGAACTGATCTCCTTTCTCGATGGCCAGGCCGAGCCCAGCATCGTGATGGACGCCGGCTACCGCATCGTCGCCGCCAACAGCGCCTATGCGCGGGAGTTCGCGCACGGCCTCGATGTGCGGGGCAAGTTCTGCTACGAGGTATCGCACCATTTTTCCGTGCCCTGCGACCAGGCGGGCGAGTCCTGCCCGCTCAAGCTGAGCGAGCGCAGCCGGGAAATCCACCGCGTGCTGCATCTGCACCACACCCCGCGCGGCGAGGAGCACGTGGATGTCTCGACGGTACCGATCCGCGACGATGCCGGACGCATCACCTTTTTCGTCGAGACCCTGCGCACGGTCAAGCATGCCTCCGGCCAGGCGGCGGCCGAAGGCCTGGTGGGGCGCTCGGCCTCGTTCGGCAGAATGCTTTCGCTGGTGATGCGGGTTGCACCCACCGAGGCCGCGGTCCTGCTGCTGGGGGAAACCGGCACCGGCAAGGAACTGCTGGCGCGCCTGGTGCATGAGGCGGGACGCCATGCCACCGGCCCCTTCGTCGCCGTCGATTGCTCCGGGCTGACGGAATCGCTGTTCGAAAGCGAACTATTCGGCTACGAAAAGGGCGCGTTTACCGGTGCCAGCCATCGCAAGATCGGGCTCGTCGAAGCCGCCAGCGGCGGCACCCTGTTCCTCGATGAAATCGGCGACATCCCGCTGGCGCTGCAGGTGAAGCTGCTGCGACTGCTGGAAACCGGCACCTTTCGCCGGGTTGGCGGCGTCGATACCCTGCGCTCCGATTTCCGCCTGGTGTCCGCCACCCACCGCGACATCCTGGCGATGGTCGAGAAAGAAAGCTTTCGCCGCGACCTGTATCACCGCGTCAGCACCTTTCCGATCACCGTGCCGGCCCTGGCGCAACGCCCCGACGACATTCCGCTGCTCGCCGATTCGCTGCTCAAGCGGGTCGCGGGCGATCGGAAGCTGCGTTTCTCCGCCGCCGGAATGGAGACGCTCAAGGCCCGCGACTATCCAGGCAACATCCGCGAACTGCGCAACACCATCGAACGCGCGACGATACTCGCCGACGGCAACCAGATCACCCCGGAACACCTGACGGCCGAGCCATTGGCCGCAAATGCCCGGGTACGCTCGCCGGCGAGCGAGGCAGTCCGGGCCTTCGTGGTCGACCAGCCGATCGGGCTGACCGAGCTGGAACAACGTTACCTGCTGTGGATTGCCGATGCGTTTTCGGGCGACCGTGAAGCCCTGGCCGGCGTTCTCGGTGTCGGCAAGCGCACGCTCTACCGAAAAATCGGCGGCCTGCGCGCCACCGATGAGTCACATCGCCGTGCCGCCAGCGCCGACTTTCAAACCCGCAAACATAAAAATAGTTGAAGTTGTAAGGAATCGTGACCGCCTCCGACTCAGGGAGCAGCAGGGCGACCTCCGCACCTGCGCCACGCACCCCCACCACGACAAGGAGATCGTCATGAACAAAGCCCTATCCGCCGCTTCCCTCGCCCTCGCCTTCGGCGCCGCCATGGGCATTGCCGCCGCCCCGGTTTCCGCCGCCTCGCATGGCGGCGCCATGAAGGCCGAGACCGAGAAATGCTACGGCGTCGCCATGAAAGGCAAGAACGACTGCAAGGCCGGCGCCGGCACCAGTTGCGCCGGCACCTCGAAAATGGATCACCAGGCCAACGCCTGGTCGATGGTGCCCAAGGGCACCTGCGAGAAAACCATGTCCAAGACCTCGCCCACCGGCAACGGCCAACTCATGGAGTTCAAGGAAAAGAAGGCCTGAGCGGCTGACAGGCGGCCCGGAGCATCCACGTGATCCCACGCGACACGCCGGCCCGGCGCGCCACCGCGGCGCGGCCGCGATCCCTGCCCGCAAGGGCGGGGATCGGGCTCAAGCCCGAGCACTTCCGCGCCATCCTGCAAACCCGGCCGGATCTCGGCTTCGTCGAGATCCACGCCGAGAACTACATGGTGGCGGGCGGGCCCTTCCATCACTGGCTGACACGCATCCGCGAACGCTACCCACTCTCGATCCACGGCGTCGGCCTGTCGATCGGCGGCGAAGATCCGCTGGATGAGACACACCTCGACCGCCTCGCTGCCTTGCTCGACCGCTACCAGCCGGAATCCTTTTCCGAGCACCTGGCCTGGTCCAGCCACGGCGGCAACTTTTACAACGACCTGCTGCCGGTGGCGTATGACAAGACCACGCTGGCACGGGTCTGCGAACACATCGACCGCATCCAGGAACGCCTCGGGCGCCGCATGCTGCTGGAGAACCCGGCCACCTATGTCGAGTTCGCGGCCTCGACCCTGAGCGAAGCCGAGTTCATTTCAGAGGTGGTGCGCCGTTGCGATTGCGGCCTGCTGCTCGACGTGAATAACGTTCATGTTTCCTGCACCAATCACGGCCGCGATGCGCGCGATTTCCTCGCCTCCCTGCCGCTGGCCGCGGTGGGCCAGATCCACCTCGCCGGCTTTGCCAGCGAAGTGGACAGCCTCGGCGCGCCGCTGCTGATCGACAGCCACGGTGCGCCGGTGGCCGAGGTAGTGTGGGCCTTGTACCGCCATGCCCTGGACCGGATCGGTCCGACACCGACGCTGATCGAGCGTGACAACGACATCCCGGCGCTGCCGGTGCTGCTGGCCGAGGCCCACCATGCGGATCGCATCCTGGAGGGTTTGCTGCCGGTGGTGGCGGAAAGCGCCGTGTCGTGAGCGCCGACTTTGCCGCCGCGCTGCTGGCGACCGACGGTCGCTGCCCGCCGGGGCTGACTTGCTGGAACGGCTCGGCGCCCGAAAAGCGCTTCGCCGTGTATCGCAACAACGTCGTGGTCGGCCTGGTCGATGCGCTGGCCGACAGCTTTCCGGTCACGCAGACACTGGTCGGCGAAGACTTCTTCCGCGCCATGGCGCGCGAATTCGTCCGTCGTACGCCACCGCGCTCGCCGGTGCTGGCGCTCTACGGCGAGGGCTTTGCCGAATTCGTCGAAGGCTTTCCGCCGGCCGCCGGCCTGCCTTACCTGGCCGACGTGGCGCGCCTGGAACTGCTGCGCGTGCGCTCCTTCCACGCCGCCGATGCCAGGCCGGTGACACAGCAACACCTCGACCGCCTGTTGGCCGACCAGGCGGCGCTGCCGCAGGCGCGCTTCGCGCTGCACCCCGCGCTGTTCGTGCTGACCTCGGCGCATGCCGTGGTCTCGCTGTGGGCCGCGCACCAATCGGAATCCGCCGCCCTGCAACTGGCCGGCCTCGACACGACACAGGCGGAGGCGGCGCTGGTCTGTCGCCACCAACTGGAGGTCGGGATCTATCGCATCGGCCCCGGCGCGGCGGGTTTCATCACGGCCTTGCAGCAGGACGCGAACTTGAGCGCGGCAGCGGAACAGGCGCTCACCACCGATGCCGATGTCGACCTGACGGCGACACTGGGCCTGCTGCTGCAGGCCGGCGCGATCGTCGGCATCACCCACCCGAGGAGGACGCACCCATGAACACCCTGGCAAGCACTGCCGCAAACGGCTCCACCTCCACCCCGCTGCGCCTGGCGCGGCAAGGCATCGGCCTGCTTGGGTGCATTCCCGACAGCGCGATCGCCCTGCTTGGCCGCTTTGCGATCGCCGGCATTTTCTGGAAGTCCGGGCAGACCAAAGTGCAGGGCTTTGCCATCGATATCGTCAATGGCGAATTCCAGTTCGGCCTGCCGCGACTTTCCGATTCGGCGGTGGCGCTGTTCCGTGACGAGTACAAGCTGCCGCTGGTCCCGCCCGAGCTTGCCGCGCCGCTGGCGGCGATGGCCGAGCACCTGTTCCCGCTGCTGATCCTGATCGGCCTGGCGACGCGCTTCTCGGCCCTGGCGCTGCTGGTGATGACGGCGACCATCCAGTTCCTGGTGTATCCCGATGCCTGGCCGACCCACGGCGTCTGGGCGGCGGTGCTGCTGTTCATCGTTGCGCGCGGGCCGGGGGTGGTCTCGCTGGATCACCTGATCGCCCGGCGCTTCCGTTAGGCATCGTGTCGATGTCCATCCGCGCCCGTCTGGCACTGGCGTTCGCGCTGCTGCTCGGCCTGATGTTCGCCGTCGCGGCGGTCACGCTCGCACGCCTCGACGGCCTCACGGCAAAATCGCGCGAACTGGTCGACCACCAGGCGCGCCGGGTGCGGCTCGCGCAGCAGGTCAACCAGCAGGCACAAGCCGCCGCGATCGGGCTGCTGAAGCTGCTGCAGACACCGCGGCGCGAGGATCGCGTGCCGCTCTATGCGGCAATGGACGCCAATCTTGCCGCCTCGGACCGGGCGGTACGCGAACTCGGCGACGGCCTGCTCGCCCCCGGCGAACGGCCCGCCATGGCACGGGTCGCCGAAATGCGCCAACGCTATGGCGAGCTGTTCCAGACCACGGTGGAAATGATCGAAATCGACGGCACGGCAGCGGCTCGCACGCATTTCGAGGCGCGCACCGGCAAGGTGCTGAACACCCTGCTGTTCGAGATCGAGGCGCTGGAAGCGGGAATCCAGGCGCGCATGCAAAATGAACTGGAGGCCCTGAGCGCCGCCACCGGCGATGCACGCCGCATCGTGCTGCTGCTGGCCGGCATCGCCCTGGCCCTGGGCAGCCTGCTGGCCTGGGCCATCGGGCGCGGCATCGTCACGCCGTTGCGCGAGGCGGTGACGCTGGCGGGTGCCATCGCCGGTGGCGACTATCGCGCCGCCGTGCCCTGCTGTCGCAAGGATGAAGTCGGCGAGCTGCTGCGTTCCCTGGGCACCATGCGCGACAGCATTGCCAGCCGCGAGGCCCGCATCCTGCGTCTGGCCTATGAAGACACGCTGACCGGCCTGCCCAACCGCACCCGGCTGATGGAGCGGTTGGAGGCCCTGCCGCGCACCGCAAGCCGCGCGCTGGCCATCCTCGACATCCAGCGCTTTGCCCCGATCAACCATGCCCTGGGCCATGCCGTCGGCGATCGCCTGCTGAGCGAGCTGGGCGCGCGGCTACAGCGCAATGTCGGTGCCGACGACACGGTGGCGCGCCTGTGGGGCGACAAGTTCGCCGTGCTGTTCAGCGCCGCCGACCGCAGCGGGGTGGAAGCAAAACTCAACGAGTTGCTGGCGCGCCTGCGCCAGCCGCTGAGCATCGACGGCCAGCGACTGGATGTCGACGCCAGTGTCGGCGTCGCCCTTCACCCCGCCGACGCGGCCGATGCGGTCAGCCTGATGCGCCGCGCCAGCCTGGCGCTGGACGCCGCCAAGGGCTGCCAGTGCGGCTATGCCTTCGCCGCCGACATGGCCGCCGAACCCGCGCCGGAGCAGCTTTCGCTGATCGGCGAAATGCGTGAGGCACTGGCCGGCGACCAGTTCCTGCTGCATTACCAACCCAAGCTGGACCTCGCCGGCGATCGTGTCGCCGGCGCGGAGGCGCTGATCCGCTGGCATCACCCGCGCCTGGGCATGGTGCCGCCGGGACGCTTCATACCCTTCGCCGAACGCACCGGCTTCATCCGCGAGATCACACCCTGGGCACTGCGCCGCGCGGTGGCCGACGCCGCCGCTTGGCAGGACGCCGGGCTCGACATCGTGGTGGCGGTGAACCTCTCGACCCGCGACCTGCTGAACCGCGACCTGGTCGCCGAGGTCAGCCGCCTGCTCGCCGAATCGGGTCTGGCGCCGCACCGCCTGTGCCTGGAAATCACCGAAAGCGCGCTGATGGACGATCCGGAGCTGGCGCTGCGCCACCTGCATGAACTGGCCGCGCTCGGGCTCAAGCTCTCGATCGACGACTACGGCACCGGCCAGGCCTCGCTGGCCTATGTGAAAACCCTGTCGGTGCACGAACTCAAGATCGACCGCGCCTTCGTCGCCGGGGTGGACAGTGCGCCGCGCAACGCCGCCATCGTGCGCTCGACGCTGCTGCTGTGCCGCGAGCTGGGCCTCAGCGTGGTCGCCGAAGGCGCTGAAACGCCCGCCGAAATCGACTGGCTGCGTGCCAACCGCTGCGATCTGGTGCAGGGCTATGGGATCGCGCGGCCGATGCCGCCGGATGATTTCGTCGCCTGGATGGAAGATCGCCAGCGCGTCGCGGCATGAAGCCGCCGCGCACGGCGCTACCGCTGAATTTCGTACAGCCGGCCAGCACCGGACACGGTCCGATTTCGCAAAACCGGATGGAATTCGACGAAAACTTTCGCCTCGTACTGTAACCGATCGCCAGGGGCCGCCGAACTACCCGGCATACCGCCTGTTTCGAGGCCATCCCGGCCCGAGGCAGGCGGTAATTTCACCGATGTCAGGCATTTTGCCCGTGACGCCGGCCCCACACCAAGGAGACTTTCATG
>JACRIX010000088.1 GCA_016215645.1 Rhodocyclales bacterium | reverse complement strand
GATGTACGCGTCTTCCAGCTCCGCTTCCATTCTTTCCGCGTCGGTCACGAAATACGGCGAGACGAAGCCGCGGTCGAACTGCATGCCTTCGACGACTTCGAGTTCGTTCTGCAGCGACTTGCCGTCTTCGACGGTGATCACGCCTTCTTTGCCGACCTTGTCCATCGCATCGGCGATGATCTTGCCGACATCGGCGTCGGAGTTGGCGGAGATCGAGCCGACCTGGGCGATTTCCTGGGTCGTGGTGCAGGGCTTGGAGATCTTCTTCAGCTCTTCGGTCACGGCCAGCACGGCCTTGTCGATGCCGCGCTTCAGGTCCATCGGGTTCATGCCGGCGGCGACGAACTTCATGCCTTCGCGGACGATGGACTGGGCCAGCACGGTGGCGGTCGTGGTGCCGTCACCGGCGACGTCCGAGGTCTTGGAAGCGACTTCCTTGACCATCTGGGCGCCCATGTTCTGGAACTTGTCCTTGAGTTCGATTTCCTTGGCGACGGAAACGCCGTCCTTGGTCACGGTCGGGGCGCCGAAGGAACGCTCGAGAACGACATTGCGGCCCTTGGGGCCGAGGGTAACCTTGACCGCGTCGGCCAGGATGTTGACACCAGCCACCATGCGCTGACGCGCGGAATCGCCGAATAGGACTTCTTTAGCTGCCATTTGTATGTATCTCCTGTAATTCTGTGTGGATCAGAGCTCAACCACGCCCATGATGTCTTCTTCACGCATGACGAGAAGTTCCTCGCCATCGACCTTGACGGACTGGCCGGAATACTTGCCGAACAGCACGCGGTCACCTACCTTCAGCGCCATCGGGCGGACCTTGCCGTCGTCCTGGATCTTGCCGGCGCCAACGGCCTTGACTTCGCCCTGGTCGGGCTTCTCGGCGGCGTTGTCGGGAATGACGATGCCGGACGCGGTACGCTTCTCTTCTTCGAGGCGCTTGACGATCACGCGGTCATGCAAAGGACGAATCTTCATGGAATTGCTCTCCTCTTCAACTGGGTTGTTACAGACAAAATAACCGGAGCGGCAATGCCGCCGGGTAGCTACGAGCGAGAGGCAATTAGCACTCATCGCAAACGAGTGCTAATAATAGGGCCTTATCCCCCCATGTTCAAGAGGGGAGGGGCAAACAATTTTCAAGTCAGACGGTTGTTGCGATAGTCGGCAAGCGCCTGTTCGATTTCCTCGCGGGTATTCATGACGAAGGGGCCGTACTGCACTACCGGCTCGCGCAGCGGACGCCCGGCGAGCAGGAGAAAGCGGGCCGGACCTTCCGCCGCCCGGATCGCCACCGGACCCTCGCCGTCCAGCACGCCGGCGGACTGCGTTGGCAGCGGGCGCGCTTCGGCCTCATCGCCGATGGCGAGGCTGCCTTCGTAGGCATAGACGACGGCGCTGTGGCCCGCCGCGACGGGGTGACTGAAACTGCCACCGGCCGGCAGCCGTACATCCATATAGAGGGGTTCGGTGGTGATGCCTTGCACCGGGCCGGCGATTTCCACGCCGCCAACCTCGACACGGCCGGCGATCACGCGCACGTCGCCGCCGCCGGGGAGTGCCACATTTGGAATCTCCCCGGGGCGGATATCGCAGTAGGAGGCCGGTTTCATCTTTTCTGCCGCCGGCAGGTTGATCCAGAGCTGGAAGCCGCGCAGGCGGCCGCTTTCCTGTTGCGGCATTTCGGAATGGATGATGCCGCGCCCGGCGGTCATCCACTGCGCGCCGCCGGGCAGCAGGTCGCCGCGGTTGCCGAGGTGGTCTTCGTGCAGCATGTGGCCGTCGAGCATGTAGGTCACGGTTTCGAAGCCGCGATGCGGATGGGACGGAAATCCAGCGATGTAGTCGTCCGGATCGTCGGACGAAAACTCGTCGAGCATCAGGAAGGGGTCGACGCGCGCATCCGGCGCCCGGCCCAGGCTGCGACGCAGGCTGACGCCGGCACCGTCCGAGGTGGCGACGGACGGAATGATCTGTTGCAGGCGGCGGCTGGGCATGGAGTTCTCCTGGGGGGCACTACCACCAAGATGGGCCCGGACGCTTTAGATCGCAAGTATCATGGCCGCACAACTTTGTTGCGGACAGTGTTCCATGACCCCCCTGATTCTCGGCCTGCTGCTGTTCCTCGGCGTCCATTCGGTGCGCATCGTCGCCGATTCCTGGCGCGCCGCGCAGATTGCCCGGATCGGCGAAATGCGCTGGAAAGGCGTGTACTCACTCGCCTCGGCGGTGGGTTTGGGGCTGATCGTCTGGGGCTACGGCGCGGCGCGCATGGAGCCGGCGGTGCTCTGGCCTTCGCCGCTGTGGACGCGCCATGTGGCCGCATTGCTGACCCTGCCGGCCTTCATCCTGCTGGTGGCCGCCTACCTGCCGGGCAGCCACATAAAGGCCAGGGTTGGCCACCCGATGGTGGCCGGGGTCAAGCTCTGGGCGCTGGCTCACCTGCTGGCCAACGGCACGCTCGCCGATGCCTTGTTGTTCGGCGCCTTCCTGGCCTGGGCAATCGCCGACTTCATCGTGGCGCGGCGGCGGGATCGAATTGCCGGCCGTACCCATCGCGTCTGCTGCTGGACGCGCGATGCCTCGGTGGTGGCGGTGGGCACCCTGGCCTGGACCGTGTTCGCGCTGTGGGGCCACGCCTGGCTGATCGGGGTTGCGCCCTTCGGTCGCTAGACCGAAAACTCATCACCGGTGGCAAAGAAGCTGCCGCCCGAGATGTAGTGGATGCTGCGCCGTTCCGCATCGGGAAAATGCCAGCGGCCGGTCGAGAACACTTCCGGGTCGGCCCACGCCGCGACCACTTCGCCGAGGAACAGGTCGTAGGTTTTCTGGGTGTGCGGTTCCGGGATTACGCGACATTCCAGCCAGGCCAGGCAGCCGTCAATCAGCGGCGCCGTGACGACCCCGCCCGCCGTAGTGCCAGCGCCGTCCGAGTGGATACCGCTTTGCATAACTTTCAGGAGCTTGTCGATGCCGCGTCCGCTTTCGCTTCCGACCGCCAGCGTCAAGGCGGCGATTTTGCGCGCCGGTACGTTGAGCACGAACTCGCCCGAGGCCTCGACCAATTCGCGTGTCAGCGTGGATTTGTCGATTACGACCGCTACCTTGGGCGGATCGAAATCCAGCGCCATGTTCCAGGCCGCCGCCATCACGTTCCGACGATCGCCGTGAGCGCTGGACACCAGCACGGTCGGCCCGTGATTGAGCAGCAGGTAGGCCTTGGGCAAGGGAACCGCCATGCGCTCGCTCATGCCGGTTTTCCCCGGGTGACGCCACGCGCGGCGAAATCGACGAACCACTGCAGGCTCGCCGGGTTGGCCATCGCATCCGGGTTGGCGACTTTGTCAATGCTTTGACCGAGCAGCAACTTCTTCACCGGCAGCTCCATCTTCTTGCCCGAAAGCGTGCGCGGAATCTCGGAGACCGCAAAAATCTCGTTGGGCACATGGCGCGCCGAGAGCGCTACCTTGATGCGCTCGCGCAGCGTGGCTTCGAGCGGCGGCGTCAGTTCCTGGCCGGGGCGCAGGACGACGAACAGCGGCATGTAGCTCTCACGCCCGAGGTATTCGAGGTCGACCACCAGGCTGTCGAGGATTTCGTGGACTTCCTCCACCGCGCGATACAGCTCGCTGGTGCCCATGCGGATGCCGTGGCGGTTGATGGTCGCGTCCGAGCGGCCGTAGATGATCGCGCCGCCGCGCGGCGTGATGCGGATCCAGTCGCCGTGGCGCCAGGCGCCGGGGTACATGTCGAAGTAGCTCTCGCGGTAGCGGGCATCGCCCGGGTCGTTCCAGAACATCAGCGGCATCGAGGGCATGGGCGCGGCGCAGACCAGTTCGCCGACGTCGTCGATCAGCGGCCTGCCGGCTTCGTCCCAGGCTTCCACCCTGGCGCCGAGGCAGCGGCACTGCATCTCGCCCAGAAACACCGGCAGCGTCGGCACACCGCCGACGAAACAGCCGGCGAAATCGGTGCCGCCGGAAATCGGGTTGAGCCAGATGTCGGGCCGCAGATGGTCATAGATCCACTGGTAGCCCTCGGGCGGCAGCGGCGATCCGGTGGAGCCGACGGCGCGCAGGGCCGAGAGGTCGGCGGCCGCATTGGGTTCAACGTGGGCCTTGAGGCAGGACAGGAAAAAGGCGGCGCCGGCGCCGAAGAACGTCACCCGGGCTTCGCCGACGAAGCGCCACAGCGAATTCCAGTCCGGCCACCCCGGATTGCCGTCGTAAATGCAGATCGTGCTGCCCAACAGCAGCCCGGCCACCTGGCAGTTCCACATGATCCAGCCGCTGCTGGAAAACCAGTGGAAGCGATCTTCGGGACCGAGGTCGAGGTGGAAGGCGCCCATCTTGACGTGCTCGACGATGATGCCGCCCTGCGAATGCACGATGGGTTTGGGCAGCCCCGTGGTGCCGGAGGAATACACCACCCACAGCGGATGCTCGAACGGCACCTGCTCGACCCGCAGCGGCGCATCGCCTGCCGTGGCCTGTGCCCAGGCCGTACAGTGGGCAAATTCGGCGAGATCGGCCTGCGGGTCGAGGCTGGACAGCAGCACCATGTGATCGATGCTGGGCAATTCGGCGCGCAGCTCGCGGATCAGTTCGCGCCGGTCGTAGGCCTTGCCGCCATAGCGGTAGCCATCCACGGCGATCAGCACCTTGGGCGCGATCTGGCGAAAGCGGTCGACCACCGCGATGCGCCCCATGTCGGGCGAGCAGGCCGACCAGATCGCGCCGATGCTGGCGACGGCCAGAAAGGCAGTCACGGTTTCCGGTATGTTGGGCAGGTAGCCGACCACGCGGTCGCCGCGCACGACGCCCATGGCGCGCAGGCTGGCGGCCAGCGCGCCGACCTGGCGCCGCAGCTCGGCCCAGGCGATCTCGCGGTTCTCGCCCGCCTCGTTGCGCGAGACGATGGCCGGACGCGCCGTCGTGGCGTGGCGGAAAACCTGCTCGACGTAGTTCAGCGTGACACCGGGGAACCACCGTGCGCCGGGCATCTTCGCCTCGGCCAGCGCCCGGCCGCGCGGCGTCGCGGCGGGAATCGCGAAGTAGTCCCAGAGCGCGGACCAGAAGCCTTCGAGATCGTCGACCGACCAGCGCCAGAGCGCGTCGTAGTCGGCGAAGCGCAAGCCGCGTTCGCGCTCCAGCCAGACCGTGAAGGCCGTCAGCTTCGCCGCGTGAATAGTCTCCGCGGAGGGTTGCCAGGCGGGCAGATCCATTCTTGTCCGATCCTCCATTTACCGAGGATTCTATCTGGCCGTGATGCGAGGCGCCGGCGCATACCGCGTTAAGATCGCGGCATGCGTATCGTTTCTGCCGTCCTTGCCTGCCTCTGTGTGCTGACGGCGCAGGCCGAAGAATTGCCGTCCGCCGTTGCGCAGGCGCTCAAGTCCGCCGGCATCCCGGCGGCGGCCACCGCCGCCTGGGTGCACGAGGTTGATGCGGCGACGCCGCGCCTGGCGGTCAATGCACGCACCGCGCTGAATCCGGCCTCGACCATGAAGCTGGTCACCACCTATGCCGCGCTCGACCTGCTCGGCCCAGCCTATGTCTGGAAGACCGAGGCATATGCCTATGGCACGCTGGCCGACGGGGTGCTGACGGGTGACCTCTACCTGCGTGGCGGCGGCGACCCGAAGCTGACCTACGACCAGTTCGGCCGCCTGCTGCGCATGATCCGCGCGCGCGGCATCCGCGAGATCCGCGGCGACCTGGTGCTCGATCGCAGTGCCTTCGTCGCCGCCAACGGCGATCCGGCACGCTTCGACGCGCAGCCGATGCGGCCCTACAACGTCGCGCCGGACGCGCTGCTGGTGAATTTCAAGGCGGTGACGCTGCAACTGGTTCCCGACCCGCCGCAAAAAGCCCTGCTGGTCAGCGCCGAGCCGGCGCCGGCCAACCTCGACCTGATCAACAAGGTCACGCTGGGCAACGGCAACGGCAACGGCTGCGGCGACTGGAAAGAGCGCCTGCGCGCCGACGTCTTTGCCCACGGATCGACCACGCGCCTGGTGCTGACCGGTGTCTTTCCGCAGGCCTGCGGCGAGCAACGCTGGAACATTGCGGTGATGGATCATCCCGCTTTCGTGCTCGGCGTGTTCCGGCAATTGTGGGCTGAACTCGGTGGCAGCCTGTCGGGCGGCGTGCGCGACGGCCCGATGCCGGCGGATGCCCGTCCAATCGCCGTGCTGCCATCGCCGACTCTTGCCGAAGTGGTGCGCGACATCAACAAGTTCTCCAACAACGTGATGGCGCGCCAACTTTTTCTGACGCTCGGCATGGAGTCCGGCAAGCGGCCGGCCGGCGCCGAGGATGCCGATGCGGCAATCCGCGGCTGGCTTGAAGCGCGCGGCCTGGCGCTGCCCGAACTGGTGCTGGAAAACGGTTCGGGCCTGTCGCGGCGCGAGCGGATTACCGCCGAGGGCCTTGGCCGCGTGCTGCAGGCGGCCTGGAAAAGCGCGGTGATGCCGGAACTGATGGCTTCGCTGCCGGTGACTGCCACCGATGGCACCATGCGCAAACGACTCAAGCAGAACGGCATCGCCGGCCAGGCCCACATCAAGACCGGCTCGCTGGAGGGTGTGCGGTCCATTGCCGGCTACGTGCTGGACAAGTCAGGGCGTCGCTGGATCGTGGTGTTCCTGGTCAATCACGCCAACGCGGCCGGCGCGCAGCCGGCGCAGGATGCGCTGCTTGAATGGGTGCACGCCGGCAAGTGATGAAGCGAATCGCATTGCTGGGGCTGGGATTCGGTTACATGGTATTGCTGATCGAGGCGATTCGCGCGGCCGTGGCGTGGTGGCGCGGCGAGCTGGCGCAGCCGGATTGGAGCGACATTGCGCTGCTGGCGGCATTGCCCGTGCTGGCCTGGATCTGGTGGCGCCACATCTCGCCCTTCGGTCGCAACTGCCCGAAATGCGCCCTGCCGCCCGAGGATGGCCGGGGCAGGAAGCCATGAAAGCCAGGCCCGCCGACGCCTGTCCCTGCGGACGCGCCCGGCCCTATGCCGATTGTTGTGGGCGCCTGCATGCAGGCAATCCTGCGGCCGATGCCGAATCGCTGATGCGCTCGCGCTACAGCGCCTATGCCAAAGGCCTGGAAGCCTATCTGCTTGCAACCTGGCACGCGACGACGCGGCCGACGGTGTTGGAGTTGGCAAACGGTCCGCAACCGAAATGGCTGGGTCTGGAAGTCAAGGCCAGCGCCGAGTCCGGCGATGAGGCGACAGTGGAGTTTGTCGCGCTTTGCCGCATTGGCGGCCGCGCTCGGCGCATGCGCGAGAAAAGTCGCTTCCTGCGCGAGCAGGGGCACTGGTACTACCTGGATGGAACTAGTGAGTGAGCTGCGCGCTCGCCGCGCGATCCAGCCAGCGCAGCAAGGTGGCATATAGCAGCTCCGGTTCGCAGGGCTTGGCGATGAAGTCGTTCATGCCGGCCGCGAAGCAGCGGGCCTTGTCTTCGGCAAACACATTGGCGGTGAGTGCGATGATCGGCGTAGCCATGCAGTTCGGGATCGCCCGCAGTGCGCGGGTGGCGTCCAGCCCGTTCACATTGGGCATCTGCATATCCATGAGGATCGCGGCGTAGTCGTGGGCTTTCGCCAGGCGGATGGCCTCGACGCCGTCCTCGGCCTGATCGACCAGCAATCCGGCCGCCTCAAGCTGGTTGCTCGCCACTTCGCGATTGATCGGTTCGTCATCGACGACCAGAATGCGGCTGCCGTCGTGACGGTGCCGCAGCGCGTGCTCGGCATTCGAGCGCTTTCCGGCAACGGCACCGGGAGCCGCGATATCGCGCTTGAGGCAGGCCGTGAACCAGAAGGTACTGCCCACGCCGGGCGTGCTTGCAACGCCCGCCTCTCCGCCCATCAGGCGCGCCAGACGCCGGGTAATGGCCAGGCCCAGGCCCGTGCCGCCATATTTCCTCGTCATCGAATTGTCCGCCTGCTCGAAAGCGAGGAACAGGCGGTTGATCGCCTCGGGCGCGATACCGATCCCGGTATCCTGGACCTCGAAGCGCAAGGTTACCGTCTCCGGCGTTTCGGCGAGGATGATGGCGCGCAGCGTCACGGCACCTTTCTCCGTGAACTTGATGGCATTGGTGGCGTAATTCAGCAGCGCCTGTTGCAAGCGTGTCGGATCGCCGATCAGATCCGTCGGCAAGGCGCCGACACCGATCAGAAGTTCAAGGCCCTTTTCGCGGGCCCGCTCCGCGAGTATCGAGCGCACGTTGGTGAGCAGGCCATGGGGGTTCAGCGGGGCCTCGTCGATGACGAACTTGCCGGCCTCGATCTTCGAGATGTCGAGGATGCTGTTGATGATGCCGAGCAGATGCTTTGCGGCCGAGTCGATCTTGTCCAGGCGTCGAGCCTGATCCGGCGTCACACCACTGCGCCTCAATAAATGCGCCATGCCAAGAATGCCGTTCATCGGTGTGCGGATCTCGTGGCTCATGTTGGCGAGGAAAGCGCTCTTGGCGATGCTCGCCGATTCGGCGGCCTCCTTGGCACGCTCCAGCTCGATGGTGCGCTGGCGGATCATTTCTTCGAGGTGCGCCTGATAGTCGTAGAGTTGGCGTTCGCTGCGCTTGCGGTCCGTGATGCTCATCGACGTGCCTACTGCCCGTAACGGCTGACCCTCTCCGCTGCGTTGCACGATCCGGGCGCGGGTTTGCACCCAGTGGAAATCGCCCGAATTGCTGGCGATCCGGTATTCGTGGTCGAAGGTGTCGTTGCCGGGCTGCGACGTGAGACTTACCAGAGCGACAAAGCTTGCGCGCTCCTCCGGATGTACCCGTTCCACCCAGTCATTCATGCTCATCAGGCTGCCATCCTCTTCCAGCCCGAGGACCGGCAGGGTGCTGCGGTCATAACTGAGAATCCCGGTGGGGAAGTCGAGTTCCCAGAAAACGATACGACTGACGTCGGCGGCCATCCGCAGGTGTTGCTCGGTGCGCTTGCGTTCGCTGATGTCGCGCGCGAAGCCCACCGTGCCGATGATCTTGTCGTCGATGCGGACCGGTGACTTGTAGGTTTCGAACCAGACCCGCCGCCCATCGACTTCGATGAGCTCCTCGATGTTCCTGGGCTCGCCGCTGCGCAAGACTTCGCGATCGTCGTTGCGGTAGAGGGAGGCAAGTTCGGGCGGGGCGATGTCGAAGTCGGTACCGCCGATCAATGCGTCCTTCGATGTGACGCCGAAGCCTTCGACGAAGGCCTGATTGACCGCCAGGAAGTGGCTCTGTTCGTCCTTGAGCCAGACGCGGAACGGGAAATTGTCGAGCAGCGCACGCTGGTAGCTTTCCCGCTGGCGCAGGGCGTCGCGCAACTGGCGTCGCTCCGTGAAATCCTCGTAGATGCCCAGTACGCCGAAGACCTTGCCGGCGGCATCGCGCAACGGGACCTTGGACGTACGTAGCCAGATCCGCTGTCCATCCGGGGTGGTCTGCGGTTCCTCGTAGAACAGCTTGCCCACGCCCGAATCCATCACGGCGCGGTCGTCCGCACGGTAGGCGTCGGCGTGGGCTGCCCAGCCCAGTTCGTCGTCGCGGCGGCCGATCACTTCACTCGGCGACGCCTTGCCCGCATCCGCGGCAAAAGCTGGATTGCATCCCAGGTAGCGCGAATCAAGGTCCTTCCAGAAAACTCGCAACGGTGCGGTGTCGATCACCGCCTGCAGCAGTTTGCGGGACTCGGTGAGCACCGCCTCGGATTGCGTGCGCTCGGTGATGTCCGACCAGGTTATCACCAGGTAGTGGCGTCCCCGCAGGGCGATGCCGCTGGTGCTGACGAGGACGTCGCGCAAGGAGCCATCCTTGTGGCGGTATCGTGTTTCGATATTGCGGTAACCGGATTCAACCGCGACAGGAACCGGTTGGCGCAGAGATTCCGCTTCCGTGTCGGCCTGGATGTCCGGAAACTCAAGGTCGGCGAACTCTTTCCGCGTATACCCCAGGGTATCGCAGGCCATGTCGTTGAACTCGACAAAGCGCAGCGTCTGTACGTCGACCAGGGTGATGGCTTCCTTGGCCTGGGTGAAGATGCTGCGGAAAAGCTCTTCACGCTCGGCCAGGGTGGTTTGCATGCGGTGTTGCTCCGTGACATCGCGAAAACACCAGATGCGGCCGCGCTCGCTCTCCGTGGTCAGCGCTCGGGTATATCGCGCGAAAACCCGTCCGTCCTTGAAGTGCAGGATGTCACTGGCTTCGGCCCTGCTGCCATACAGGGCCTTGACCTTGGCCAGGAATCCGTCCGGGTCATGCAACTGCCCGATGACGTGGCTCAGCAGGGCCTGGTCGTCGCCCGATTCCGCGAGCTGCCTGGGCACTCGCCACAAGTCGGCAAAGCGGGTATTCATGGCCAGCACCTTGCCGTCCGGGGCGACCATCAGTACGCCTTCGTCCGTCGATTCCAGGGCAACCTTCAACCTGCCCTGGGCGCTTTCGACACTTTCCGCCAGCGAGAACTGCTCCTCGCGCGCCAGCTCGCGAAGCAGCAGGCTAAGGACCGTCAGGCTGATCGGGGCGACAATACCGGCCGCCACCAGGCCGGTGACGAGGTAATCCGCGGTGATCCTGCCCATCAACAACAGGTCCATGGCGGAAACGATCAGCAAGGCGCCGGCCACGGCAAACAGAGTGAAAAGCGCCGACAGGCGCCACCCCGCGAGGCGCTGCAAAACCAAGATCGGTGCCGACTTCATACCAGCCAGAGATTCCCCGGGAGCGTCCGTGCCCAACCAGCTTCGCTCCCGGTTCCTGTATTTGCTGCCCAAAGCGAGCAGCGACGAGCACAAGGCTAAACCCTACTAAATACAATGACTTGACATTGGTCAACTTAGAACGGAAGAAAGCCCGGGCAGCTTCTGGCTTCGCACCGGAAACAACTTGTTTCAAATCGAGATTGAACCTTGCGGCCTCGACCCCATCTACCCACCCATGATGATCAGAATTTCAGCCCCGGAGGCCGGCGTGCAAACCGATGCAATCCTTAAATTTCTTGCGGATTCACGTCGTTACCTGACACTCTGAGGCACAATCTTCCCCCGGCGGCTGGGCTACCTCCCCCAACCGCCCGAAGGCCTCGCGATAGCGGGGCCTTCGATTTATGTCCGGCTCGGAAGGGCGGACGGTATCCAGGGATATGTTCGTCCCGGAAGGGCGGACGTATCAAGGGATTCCGCCAAGCTTGGCGCGAAAACCCCGAGGTCGCGATACCGGACGCGATGCAATCCGGCGAAGCCGCAAACCAGCGAAACAGGAGCCGCAAATGACCCGCCGCGCAATGAGCCTGATGGATGTCCTTGCCCCCCCCGGCAACGATTGGCTGAAAGAGCTTTCCCGCCGCAGGAGCGACTTGCCCAAGGGCGTGCACATCGTTCGCTTTGGCGAAGGCGACGAGGAGCCGGTGCTGGACGAGGATCGCAACAGTTCCAGTCCGCGACAGACGGCCAAGGCCGCCTGAGGGCGCGGCCGGCCTTAGAGCAGCTTCTCGATATCGGCCGCCATGTCCTCGGGTTTTACCGCCGAGGCGTAGCGGCCCGTCACCTTGCCTGCGCGATCGACCAAAAACTTGGTGAAGTTCCACTTCACGCCTTCCGTGCCCAGTACGCCCGGCGCGCTGGCCTTGAGAAAGCGGAAGATCGGGTGGGTGTTTTCGCCGTTGACATCGACCTTGGCGAACATCGGAAAGCTGACATCGTAAGTGAGGCTGCAGAACTCGCCGATTTCCGCTTCGCTGCCCGGTTCCTGACCACCGAACTGATTGCAGGGGAAGCCCAGCACCGTCAGCCCCCGTTCGCCATACGTGCGCCACAGGGCTTCGAGCCCGGCATACTGCGGCGTGAAGCCGCAACCGCTGGCGACATTGACGAACAGAAGAACCCGTCCCTGGCAGTCCTTCATCGACCGCAGCGAACCGTCAAGGGCCGTGGCCGACAGTTTGTAAAGTTCGCTCATCATTTCTCCTGATCGAGTTTCACCGCGTAGCGATTGAGGTCGGCCAGCTTGACCACCTCGAGTGCGGCGGCGGAAGTGGATTCCAGCACCACCTGCGGCGCCATGCCGGCCTGCAGGGCCTCCTGCCAGCGCGCCGAACACAGGCACCAGCGGTCGCCCGGCTTGACGCCGGGGAAATCGTACTCCGGCATCGGCGTCGACAAGTCGTTGCCGCGCGAGCGCGAGAAGCGCAGGAAGTGGTCCGTGGCGATGATGCAGACGCCATGATTGCCGACGTCCTCCTCGGTCACCTGGCAGTCGCCGGTGCGGAAGTAGCCGGTCATGGGGTCGGTACTGCAAGGCTGCAGGATGCCGCCCAGTACATTTTTCGCAAGATCGTTCATGAAGGGATTATCGGCCATGAAGCGGCGCGCGGTGTAGTGGCGCAAAGAAAAAGGCCCGCTTGTGGCGGGCCTTTCACACACCGACGGGCGGGTCTTACACGCCGGCGTCGGCCCTCAATGCGGCGGCCTTGTCGGTCGCCTCCCAGGTGAATTCCGGCTCGTCGCGGCCGAAGTGGCCGTAGGCGGCGGTTTTTTCGTAGATCGGGCGCAGCAGGTCGAGCATCTGCACGATTCCTTTCGGGCGCAGGTCGAAGTGCTTCTTCACCAGTTCGGCGATCTTCTCGTCCGAGACCTTGCCGGTGCCTTGCGTCGTGACCCACACCGAGGTCGGCTGCGCCACGCCGATGGCATAGGAGATCTGCACCAGGCACTTGCTGGCCAGCCCCGCGGCGACGATGTTCTTCGCCACGTAGCGGCCGGCGTAGGCGGCCGAGCGGTCGACCTTGGACGGGTCCTTGCCGGAGAAGGCGCCGCCGCCGTGGGGCGCGGCACCGCCGTAGGTATCGACGATGATCTTGCGTCCGGTCAGGCCGCAGTCGCCTTGCGGGCCGCCGACGACGAAGCGGCCGGTGGGATTGACCAGGTACTTGATCTCGCCCTTGATCAGTTCCTTGGGCAGCACCGGCTTGATGATGTCCTCGATCACCGCCTCGATCGCCGCGGCCTTCATCTTCGGGCCGTCGGACATTTCCGGAGAATGCTGGGTGGACAGCACCACGGTGTCGATGGCGAAGGGCTTGCCATCGACATAACGCACGGTGACCTGCGATTTGGCGTCGGGGCGCAGCCAGGGCAGGCGGCCGTCGCGGCGCAGCATCGACTGGCGCTCGACCAGGCGGTGCGAAAGGTGGATCGGCAGCGGCATCAACACCGGGGTTTCGTCGCTGGCGTAGCCGAACATCAGGCCCTGGTCGCCGGCGCCCTGGTTG
>JACRIX010000087.1 GCA_016215645.1 Rhodocyclales bacterium | reverse complement strand
AGGGCGCCATGTCCGAGACCTGGCTGATGAAGCCCGAGGTGCAGGCCTGGCCGCCGGTGTTCGAATACACCTGGGTATCGACCACCAGGATCTTGATCGGCATGCCCGACATCAGCGCACGCGACAGGTTCTGGAAGCCGATGTCATACATCGCGCCGTCGCCGCCCATCGACACCACCGGCGGGCAGAGCTGCCATTCGTCGGCGGAGAACTGGCCCCAGTTGAAGCGGCGGAAGAAATCATCGTCGCGATCCGGCAGGTAATCACCGGCCAGTTCCTGCTCGGCCATGCGCACGGCCTTGAAGCCGTCGGCCATCTTCGCCATGTGGCCTTCGAAGATGCCCATCGCCACCGAGGGCGAATCCTGGAACAAATGCGAGGTCCAGGGGAAAGGATAGGGGTGGAAGGGATAGGTCGAGCCCCAGACCGAGGTGCAGCCGGTGGAATTGACGATGCCCATCTCGGCGCGGCCGCGCTTGCTCGGGCCCTCGACGTAACGCCACTTGAGGTCCTTCAGCTTTTCCAGCAGTTGCGCGGTGTTCTTCACCCAGGCCGGATCGAGCAGCTGCGAGGGCTTGTCGGCATTCAGCTTGTTGGCCAGGTTGGACAGCGTCAGGTCGTGCTGCCCGGTCGATTCGACGGCGCGGATCACGGCATTGGCGTCGGTCAGATCCACCGCCGAGGCCAGCTTGACGCGCATGTGCTGCTCCAGGCGCCTGATCAGGTCGTCGAGGCGTTCGACGAAGGCGGCGACCCGCGGCTGCATCAGTGCCGTCACGGTAGAGGTGAACAAGTGGATCGCGGTCTTCTCGCCGCAGCCGAGGCAGGCGCCGTCGCCGCAGTTCATCGAACCGTAGTTCTTCTTGTCCAGCAGCAGGGTTTCCAGCGCGCCGATCTTCTCGTCCATGCTGTCGATGCGGCTGTAGTCCTTGGGCGTGGTCGGCAGCTCCAGCCAGGTGTTCCAGTCGCGGCGCAGGCGCTCGACCGAGTCCTCGGTCTGCGTCACCATCTTCAGCGCCTTGTCCTCGCAGACCGTGACGCACAGCGCGCAGCCCTTGCAGGTGTAGGGATTGACGGTGATCGAGAACAGGCCGCCGCTGCCCTTGGCCTTCTTCTCGCGGTTGCCCCAGTAGGGCTTGGTGGCGGCGAACTGGAAGCCACCGAGGTGGATCTGCAACTGGGTGAATTCGGCGGCCAGCCCGGCGCGCTCGGCTTCCGCCGTTTCGGCCAGCACCGCATCCATGGCGCGGTCGAACAGCGGGCGCACGTAGCCGCCCTCCTTGTCGACCAGCGCGCGCAGCTTCTTCTCGATGGAGCGCGCGGCGCGGCGCAGGTAGCGCGTCGGCGTGCCGCCGGTCTCGATGCGGTTGATCGCCGTGGCGAGCACGTCGCCGATCGAACTGACCAGGCCGGGGATGGCCGAGTCCGGGCATTCGACGTAGCAGTTGCCGCAGGCCGTGCAGTTCTCCGCGATCCATTCCGGATGCTCGAAACGGATGCCGGTCATGTCGCGGAACACGCCGGTCGCGGCCGGCACCAGCGAGGCGCCGATGAAGGGATCGACGATGTTGTCGTTGCCCTTGCCGGTCAGGTAGAAATGCCCGGTCTGTTCCCAGAAGCGATGGATGTCGCCCACTTTACCCAACTGCGTGCCGTCAGGAGCCGGCAGTTGCCTGAGCATCACCGGCAGGCCGGCGTCCTTCTTGACGACCCCCTTGCGCGTGACGCCGACTTCCTTTTCGGTGATCTCGGTCAGTTCGGTAAAGCCGCGGCGCACCACGCGCAGGTTGTCGGCCACCACGCGCGCGCCCTTGCCGCCGAACTTCGACTGCAACTGGGCCTCGATCGCGGTGAACAGCGCGTCCTCGGTCAGGCCGGCATTGGCCATGGTCGGGCTGGCGGCGAAGAAGGCGCCCTGGAAGGCGATGCCCTGCATGCGCAGTTGCAACTCGGCCGCACCGGCTTCCTCACGGGCAATCTGGAAGGCATCGAGATGGAACACGCGGATCTCGTTATCGACGATGAACTTCTGCGCCCAGAGCGGGAAGCTGGCCCAGGTCTCGACGCCGAGGTTGGACTGGATGATGAAGAAGCCGCCCTGCTTCAGGCCCGAGAGCGGGTTGCTGTGGCCGAACACCGCCGGGTCGGGCGAGAGCACGACATCGACATAGGTGTATTCGCAGTTGATGCGGATCGGCTCCGGCGCCGCCGACAGGTAATAGGTGGTCGGCTGGCCCTTCTTCTCCGAGCCGTATTTCGGGTTGGCCTTGATGTCCCAGCCGAGCAGCTCGAACAGGGTCATCGCCAGGTTCTTGCCGGTGGTGATGGCGCCCCAGCCGCCCACCGAGTGCATGCGCACGGTGATCGCGCCCTTGGGCAGCAAATTCGGGTTTTCCGAACCGCGCACGCCGAGCGCGCGGATCTGCGGGTACTTGTCGGCGATGTCCTGCTGGTGCACCTCGTCCTTGGGGTTCAGCGGATCGCGCGCGAAGTCGATCGAGAGGTAGAAGAACTTGCGCTGCGGGCTCTCCGGCAGCATGTTCTCGACGGCACCGATCAGCGCCTCGGGTTGCAGGTCACGCGATCCGAGGCCGTAGCAGCCCGAATACAGGCGCGGCATCTCGGCCGCCGCATACACCGCATAGCCGGTGTAGGGCGCCTCCTTCTGTCCCTGCGCCGCCGCCATGCCGTTTTCGACGCACTTCAGCAGCGCGGAACGCACTTCGCGCATCAGCGGCAGGTCTTCGGCCAGCGGCTGGTCGGTACGCTCCAGCACCGCCACGCCCTTCTTGCCGCGCAGCACCTGGCCCAGCAGGTCGCCGGGGAAAGGACGGAACATGGTCAGGTTGACCACGCCGACCTTGAGCTTGCGCGTCTCGCGCAGGTAATCGGCGACGGCTTCGGCCTGCACGATCATGCTGCCCATGCCGAGGATGATGTAATCGGCATCCTCGGTCTTGAAGCCCGAAACGCGCTGGTAGCGGCGCCCGGTGAGGCCGGCGAACTCCTCCATGCAGGCATCGGTAAGGGCCTCGACGTGGTCGAAGAAATACGGGCGCTGGCCGGCCGTGGCCTGCATGTAGGCGTCCTGGTTCTGCACCGAGCCGGACAGCAGCGGCAGATCCACGTCCCAGATCGCCGGCACGCGGCGGCGTTTGGGGCCGTAGAGCATCTGCTGCGCCGGCGTCGGCGTATCGATCAGGTCGTCGGGCTTGCCGAGGAATTCCGCCACCAGTTCGCGCTCGGGCAAGAGCACGGATTCGATCAGGTGGGTGGTGAGAAAGCCGTCCTGGCCGATGATCGCGGGCGTCAGCGAGAGCTCGGCGACCTTGCGCGCGATCAGGTTCAGGTCGGCCGCTTCGGTGGCGTTCTTGGCCATGACCTGGATGAATCCGGTGTCGTCAATGCAATGGTAGTCGTCGTGCCCGGCATGGACATTGAGCGAGACCTTGGTGATGGCGCGACAACCCATGTTGAGCACATAGGGCAGACGCTTGCCGACCGCGGCATAGAGCGATTCGTGCATGAAGGCCACGCCCTGTCCCGACGAGAAGTTGACGGCGCGCAGGCCGGTCATGGCCATGCCGGCGGTAACGCCGGCGGCGGCATGCTCGGATTCCGGCTCGATGAAAATCAGCGGCTTGTCGGAGATGTTGAGATGCCCCCTGGCGACCTCCTCCGCCCAATACTCGCCCATCTGCGTCGAGGGCGTGATCGGATAGGCACCGGCGGCATCCGAGGACTCGCGCTCGACGTGGATCACGGCGGTGTTGCCGTCCACCGCGTCGCGCACGCCGGGGTACTTCAGCTTGCCCGCGGTGACGCCGGCGCCGGTTTGCGGCAGCAGGCCGGTGGAGAAGATTTTCTTGATGATCGAAAGTGTCATGGCAGCTTCCTCGTAATTCGTGTTCGGCAAATTCAGACGTGCAGCGGCAGGGGCTCGTTGCGCAGGATTTTCTTGGCCGCCGCGCCCTTCGCGGCGCGGTCGGGCGTCTCGAACCAGACGATGGCGCCGGTCGGGCAACGCTCGATGGGTTCGCGCGTGGCCTGGTCGTTCCAGTCGTAATTGACCACGGCAAGGTTGCCGGCGAGTTGCATCAGCTTCAGCGGCGCGTCGGCGACGCACTTGCCGCAGGCGGTGCAGGCCACCTCGCAGGAGGCCTCGGCGGTATCGCCGTCCGCCTGGTTCTTGCAGGCGACCCAGAGGCGGTGGCTGACGGCTTCGAGGCTGAACAGGCCCTTGGGACAGACCTCGACGCAATCGTTGCAGGCGGTGCATTTCTCGCTATCGACCACCGGCAGGCCGTGCAGGTCCATGCGAATGGCATCGAAGGTGCAGACATTGGCGCAGTCGGCCAGGCCCAGGCAGCCCCAGGCGCATTCCTTGCCGCCGCCCGAGACCACCGCCGCCGCACGGCAGGTCTTGAGTCCTTCGTAACGCGCGCGCAGGAAAGCCACGTGACGCCCGCCGCCGCAGGCCAGCCGCGCCACCTGCTTTTCCACCGTGCCGGCGGCAACCCCCAGCAGGTCGGCGATGCCCTGGCGCTGCTGCGGCGAACTCACCGTGCATTTGGCGGGGATGGTGTCGCCGCCGACCACCTTCTCGGCGAAGTCGCGACAACCGGCCTGGCCGCAGGCACCGCAGTTGGATTTCGGCAACAGGTCCTCGACCTGGCCGATGCGCGGGTCTTCGAACACGTAGAGCTTCTTGTTGGCGATGGCGAGCAGCAGCGCGAGCACCACGCCCAGGCCCGCCATGAAACCACTCGCCACCATGAGATTCGACAACAACTCCAAACTGCCCGCTCCCTCTGTCGCACGGCTTTGTTTAGATCTCAACAAAGCCGCAACATGAACATGGTTTTCGCCGCGCGCCTCAATGGTGGTGGATGCGCAACGGCGCGAACACCGACCATCGAAGACGGGCGAGTCATGAAGCGCCGGCTGCGGCCTTGAGGGCGGACACCGTCGCTTCGATCACGTCGCAGTCGGGGGTTGCTCCCGCCTGCAAGGAGGAGCCGGTGCGTTGACACCAGCTCGGGCGTGCGACAAGGCCAGGGTTTCGACCCAATCGCGTGTGACCGGTCTACTATAAGACTTTCGACCCTTCACACCTGATGGATATTTTTGATTTCCGTATTCGCCTAGTTCATTTGCCGGGGCCAGCGGCAGCATGGACCCGAACCCAGTCCAGCAATTCAGCCGCCACGGCCTCGCGATCCAGGTCGTTCAATGTTTCGTGACGGCTGCCGGGCCACAGCCGAAGGGTCTTGTCGGCACCGCCCCAGGCGCCATGGATTTCCCGACTGCCGTCCGGGTCGGTCAGGCGATCGGCATCGCCGTGGAACAGATACACGGGCAGGTCCAGCCCCGCCGCCGCCGCGCGATTGACCTCCATCACGGCCAGCAGTTCGGCACCGGTACGCGCCGGCGGCGCCTTGAGACTGACCAGCGGATCATTCACATAGGCCGCGACCTGAGACGAATCATTGCTGATCACCGCCGGATCAAGCTTCGTGCCACGCAGGTGCGGCAACCAGCGCGAGAGCAGCGGCGCCAACGCGATCAGCAGGCGCGGCACGTCACCGCCGATCTTGAGTGCCGCCGAAGACAGGATCAGCCCGGCCATGCCCGCCCGCCGTTGCGCGACCCAGCGCAGGGCAATCGCCCCTCCCATGCTGTGGCCCATGAGGAACAGCGGTCGGCCGGCCGCCAGTTCCAGCGCCCTCGCCCATAGCGCATCGACATCCAGCAGGTAGTCGTCGAAGCGCTCGACCCAGGAACGCTCGCCGGGCGAGCGCCCGTGGCCACGCAAATCCACCGTCACCACGCCGACACCCAGCGCGCCGGCGCGCTGCGCCATCCAGGCATAGCGTCCGCCGTGTTCGGCAATGCCATGCACCACGGCGATCACCGCATCAGACTGTGCCGGCATCCAGCTGCGCCCGGCGAGGCTCAGACCGTCAGCGGTGGTCAGCGATAAGCCAAGGCCCTCGCCCAACTCCGGCGCTTGCGTCATTTGCGAATCACTCCTTTTGCCACCTCGTAGCAAGCATCGATGTGCGAATTGCCAAGGTAGATCATCGCCGTCACGCTCAGGGCCACGGCGGCGGCCTGCCCGGCAAAGGGGACATACTTCAGCACCTGCCGGGTCGCCAGCCGCGCACTGACTTTCTTCAATGCCGCCAGCGCCAGCTTTTTCGTGATGGCGCGACCAACCAGATCGGCGCCGACTTTTTTCAGCATCGCATACACCATCACCCGGCGGCCGGTGTCGAGTTGCTCGATCTGGTCCGGCGTCAGGCCGAACTTGCGATTGATCGCCGGGATCAATTCCATCAGCATCGCCACGTCGCCGGCCACGTCGATGCCCGGCAAGGGCACCAGCGCCAGGCCGCCCGAGGTCGCAGCGCGGCGCCTGACCATGCTGCGGCAGGCCTTGCGCACGCGGTCGAGTTCCTCCTCCGTGCCCGGCAGCAGTGCGGCGGATCTGCTCACGGCTGGCGCTGCGGGTAAGGCGGGCGGCCGTCGCCGATCTCCCACCACGGCGCCTTCGAGTCGGTGAAGATATGGAAGATATCGGCGCATACGAAGGGCGTGTCCACCGTGCCCAGGCGCAGGCGCAGCACGTCGGGCGCGTCGTCCTTGGCGCTGTAGATCGGGCTGCCGCAAACCTTGCAGAAGGCGCGCAGCTTGTCCGGCGAGGAGCGGAATTCGCTGATCAGCTCGGCGCCCGAAAGGAAGCGGAAGCGATCCTTCGCCACCGGCGCCACCGTGGCGAAGGCCGAGCCTTGCGCCTTGCGGCACTGCGAGCAGTGGCAGACCGAGATGTGCTCGATCTCTCCATCATAGTGGTAGCGGATTCCCCCGCACAGGCAGCCGCCTTCGATCATGCGTCGCCCCTTTCGGCCACCGTCTTCAGCGCAACCAGACCCTGCTCGAACTGCGCGCCGACCATCCTGTCCATGTTGAAGAACAGGCCCATGGCTTTGGAAAGAAAGTTGTTCGGCCCGTACATCGCCCAGGTGAATTCGGTCTCGCCACCGGCCTCGACCAGCAGGTACTCGGCCATGTTGTGGGCCTCGAAGGGCTTGAGGAAATCCAGCTTGATCAGCACGCGTTCCGGCGCCACGGCCTCGACGATCTCCATGCGGCCATGGCCGACCTTGTTGTTGCCCCGCCATTCGTAGCCCGCGCCGACGCCGCTGGGCGCACCGGAATGCGTCTTGCGCATCGCCGGATCGAGCGGCGCCCAGGGCGACCAGGCATCGAAGTTATGCAGATCGGCTACGTAGGCGAAGAGCTTCTCGCGCGGCGCGGCAATGCGCAGCGAGCGCTGGATGCGGAAGGTCGCCGGCCGCGTGGCGACGTAGAACATCAGCGCCGCCAGCAGCGCAAAGACGATGATCAACAAAAGCTTCAACATGGTGGCCTCCTCGGAAAAACCTGCCTTAGACCTCGCCGGTATATTCGCCGCGCGCCGGATAATCCTTGGCGATGGCGAAATCGATGGCGCCCAGCAGGTCCTGGAAGGACGGGCGGGCAAAGGGCATGGTCTGCACCGCGCCATAGTAGAGCGTACCGTCGGGCCGCACCAGGAACACGCCCGGCTCGCTGAACAAGGCCGGCTCCTCGATGCCGATCGAGGTCTTGCCGCGTGACGTGCTGATGTAGAGCCCCCACTGCCGGGCGCTTCTCAGGCTCAGCCCGTAGCCGAAGCGCAAGGCCCTGGCCTGCACCTTCTCCGCCATCTGCCGCGCCCTGTCTTCGTCGTCGCTGCTGACGGCAAGGAGGGCGACGCCGCGCTGGGCGAACTCCGGCGCCAGGCGTTCGAGTTCCATCAAGTATTTGGCGCAGATCGGGCAATGCAGCCCGCGATAGAAGACAAGCAGGTCGAAGCGCTCTCCGGGCCCGGCGCCCAGCACGTAGCGGCCGCCGCCAAGCAGCGCGACATTCAGGGCGGGAACAGGATGGCGCGGCAACAGGGCATGCATGGCGAATCCTTTCGGATGGTGCATCTCCGCGCAAGCGCCGCGGCGCGCAGTCGATTCAGCCGGCGGTGCCGGGCTTCACTTTGGCGGCAGCGCGGCGACAAAAGCCGAGCAGGCCGTGATCCAGTTTTCCAGCGCGGCATCCTCCTCGATGCCCGGCGGATCGACATAGACATAGCCCTTCATCGGCTTGCCGGTGAAGTCCATCGGCCGCACGTGCGGCAGGGCCAGCGCATCCGCGTAGCGCGCCGGCCCGACGCGGGCCATCAGCGTGTCGCCGACGATGCCGACCGCCATGTGGCCGCCCAGCATGAAGGCGATGCCGCCGAACATCTTGCGTTCGCCGACGCCCGCGCGCCCGCGCAGCGCGTCGCGTATCCGTTCCGCCAGTCCTTCGTCGTATGCCATGTCCGCCCCCCGCCAAAATCGCCGTGCTACCAGCGCCGTCCAAATGGGATACCGTCTTCGGCCTTGCCGCAGACATAACTTTTACCCCGGCCGCCGCGCCAGCAGCGCCCAGACCCCCGCCCCGGCCAACAGCGCCCCGCCGCCGAAGTTGAAGCCGCGGCGCGCCCGCGCCGAGGCCAGGAAATGATGCGCCGCCGCCGCAAAGCGCGCATACAACGCGGCATTGACGATCGCCATGGCCACAAACGTGACCGCCAGTATCCACATCTGCGGCGCAACAGCGTTGCCCGGCGTGATGAACTGCGGCAGGAAGGCGACGAAGAAGACAATGCCCTTGGGATTGAGCGCCGTCACCAGCCAGGTGTTGGCGAACAGCCGCCACAGCGAATCGGGCGCCGCCGGCAGCGCCACCTCGGCCGGCCCCACCCCGGCGCGCAGCATGCGCCAGCCCAGCCAGACCAGGTACAGGCCGCCCACCGCCTTGACCGCCGTGAACCACCCGGCCGACGCCGCCAGCAGCGCGCCCAGGCCCAACAAGGACAGCGCCAGCGCGGTGGAATCGCCCAGCGCCACGCCCGCCACCAGCGCCACGTTGGCGCGCCGGCCGTGGGCCAGCGAATAGCCGATCACCGTGAGTATGGTCGGCCCAGGGATCACCAGCAGCACCGCCACCGTCAGCACATAGGCCAGCCAGAGTTCGAGAGACATCGCGCACCGCCTTCTGAAGAATTGTCGCCGCCAGAATCGCCGTGGTACCAGCGCCGACTTTGCTACCAATCATTCTACGGCCATGACCGACAGGCCCGATGTCGCCACGGCAATGCCGCTAGTCCAGCCAAGGAAAGACCAGGGCGAATATCCCGAACAGGGTCGCCCCTATTCCCAGGTGCCGCACCATCACTCGGTTGCGCCCCAGGCTGCCCGGCAGCATCACCGCCTGCACCCAGAGCCCCAGCAGATAGCCAAGAAAGGTAGCCAGGGCACCGCCCAGCCAGGCGCTCTCGACCCAGCTTCGACCATCGTAGAACATCAGCCCCGCCACCAGGCCCAGACCCTGCGCCACCAGCACGGTGACGAACAGCGGCCGCACCGGCTTGAGCTCTTCCCAGGAATACTCGAAGTCGTAGTCCGGCTGCGCCACCGCCAACCTCAGCCGCCGACGCGATTGGGAAAGGACACTTCCAGCACCACGCAGCCAACATCGCTGCGGAACGGCCCATGCACCTCGCCCGGCGGCCGGCTGGCGTAATGCCCCGCCTCCAGCCACAGGTCGAAGGCCGCGTCATGCAGCCGCCCGCTGACGATGAACACCTCCTCCGGATAGGCATGCGACTTCCCGCCAAACGCCGTGGTATCCGCCCCCGGCAAAAAGCGCGTCAGCCGCGTGTATTCCCCCGTGGCCGGATCGATGCTCAGCGTCAGCTCCTCGACCATCCCATCCAGCCCCTTCACCCGGGCCCAGCGCGATTGGCTGGCGGGGGTCAGGGCGTTCCAGTAGGTGGCGGTGGATTTGGGCATGGGACTTCAGGTTTGTTGCACTTGGTTGTTGAGACTACGACTACGTTTCTCAGGCCACACGGATTCGCTCCAACAACTCCTGTTTGGTAACACTGACCGTGTTTGTATCGTCAATGACATGGTCAAAGTTGATACTCGTAACGCCCGGCGTATGCTTCCAGGGTTCATCAAAGTCCTCGTCATTCTCCGGGCGCAAGAACTTACACTCGGACGCACGCCACCCATTCACGACCCGAAGCGCAGAGATGACATTATTTAGGGACATGTAAGCAAGTTGCAAAGATAAAATTGTCCGCTCAGGGGACCAATTCACAGCGGTCCGACGAGCGCGAACGCTTCGACTCCTCTTGTCTGCGCTAACCGGCTCAATCTTGAAGAACGAGGCCCCGAAGTCGGAATGCCCAAGAACGCGCATTTGATCGTCTGGCGGTGGAACACCGTAAGACGGCTCAATCCCCACAACAAGCGAAAAGCCACCTCGCTTGACCCGAAAACCGTGCTTCAGCGAGTTGTATTCATCGATGTGTTTTTGATCGAGAAACTCATGAGCTAATCGCGCCCAGGCAGTCGAGAATCGTTCGACTGTGCTTCGTTGGCGCTCGGTGCCAGGCATATATGTAGCGAAGACCGTTTGGGCGACCGTTTCCCACGTAACGGATGGGATATTGAGTTTAGTAATGAGCGCAGGATATCCCTGCGCTACTCGTGAAACGAAGGTGCGTAGATCAGGAGATGTGCACTTCGCAAGCCAAGCGTATGCACAGTCGGGGGCTTGAACATATGCGCCGATGAGCGAGAAGAGCGTTTCTAAAGCGTGATGCAGTGAGACTCGAAGTGCCACCGATGCGCGCTTTTCATCTTCGGTTTCCAAGTATGCATTCAAGCAGTAGTCGAAGTACTCGGCGTCAAGCCCCTTGAGGAATTCGTCATTCCGCTCTTTGAGGTCGAAATCCCACAGGCAGAAGGGCTCGTCATTGACCAAGAATATAGTGTTCTGCATGTGTGGATCAGGAGAAAGCTAACGTGGAGTTGAGGCGCCTGCGCGGCTTTTCGCGCAGGTCGCCTCGAACGCAGGGTTAGCGGTCACCGCACAATGGTCCTTGGCAATTGAGTGTATTGAAGTCATAAACCGCCGAGTGTCCCGGATTACCATCTGGCCGAGGAATACCTTTCGGGATTATGAAGGTTGCCGAGTTGCCACCGTATAGCCCCGCAGGATATGTAAATGATTTCAGAACAACGTATGCGTTATAAGTGGGCGGCCGTGGTGGCTTTGGGATACCTTTGCCCGCTACCGGCGGGACACCTCGTTGCGGGGAATTCTGGATAACTGCATCGGCCCATGCGTCCGCATCAGCCACCGTAGCTTTCCTCAGTAAACCTTTTCGAACGGCATCTTCTAGCCCTGCTGGGCCTGCAATAGAAGCATCTTTGTCGTAGAACGATGTTGGCGTTGTTTCAGGCGAAGTGACCAATTTCGTATCGCTTTGCAGAGGGTCTCCTACAACAACACGGCCTTTCTCGGCTGGAAAGACCATTTCAACGGGCTGGCCGAAAACACGCTTAGCCATTGGATTTAGTGCAGAGAGGTTGTCGCTGGTCACATAAAAATAGCCGCATGGGCCGCGGTTGTCGTAGGAGCTATTTAGCTGAGGGACATGCTTCTCTAACCCAGCAACGGCTTGCCGGTGGTAACCGCTGACAAGCACTGCCAAGATCGTCGTCCCTTTTGACCATCCAATATTCCAAATGGTGGGCTCGTAAGCACCCAGCATTAGCACTACAGGCTTACTAGGACTATTAACAGCAACATCAATTTGAGTGCCTTCGTGTCCACTCTGGTCAATTTGGAACGAAATCTTTCGCCCTGAATATGCACCTGCTGCGAATACCGAAAAGACTGCGGGTAGCTTAAGCTCAGAGAAACCACATACAGGCTTTTGCGTAGGACTGATCGGCTGTTTCGCTTCAGGTTGAAACTCAAACGGCTTCAGTTCAGCAGTGGCAGTACATGCGCTAGTAGTCAGTCATGCTGCCGTTGATGGATAAAGCCGATGAAGCTTGCTGCGAGCATCGCGAATCGTGAAACGCCAGTTGATGGGCTGGTGCTTGGCGTTGCGCTCGGCGACATTGGCATTGATGCGTCGTCGCAGAGT
>JACRIX010000085.1 GCA_016215645.1 Rhodocyclales bacterium | reverse complement strand
CTATAGTCGCGTCGCTGGCGGAGGCAGCCCGCCGTATCACCAGCGCCGACTCTTGAAAGACCGCTTGATCCTCATGCTCCACCGCAACCTGCATACGACAAGGAAACACGCCCTCGGGGCGGAGGCCTGGCCCTGGCGGCCCTGGCTCGCCTTCGCGCTGACGCGCCGCTGATCCTTCCCCGCGCCGGCCCACGGCCTGCGCCTGTCGTTGCAGACCCGTTTCCCCGGAGCTTTACCCATGACCGAAATTGAATTCAACCGCCTTGCGGCGGAGGGCTACAACCGCATTCCGGTGACGCTCGAAACCTTCGCCGACCTCGACACGCCGCTGTCGATCTACCTCAAGCTGGCCAACGATCCCTACTCCTACCTGCTCGAATCGGTGCAGGGCGGCGAGCGCTTCGGCCGCTATTCCTTTATCGGCCTGGCCGCCGGCACGCGCATCGCCGTGGTCGAGGGCGCGATCATGGTGTTGAGCGGCAACCGCATCGCCGAGCGGCGCGACCACAGCAACCCGATGAGCTTCATTTCCGAGTTCATGTCGCGCTTCAAGGTGCCCGACCTGCCCGGCCTGCCGCGCTTCTGCGGCGGTCTCGTCGGCGCCTTCGGCTACGACACGGTGCGCTACATCGAGACCAAGCTCGCGCAACGGAAAACGCCCGACCCGCTCGGCGTGCCGGACATCCTGCTGCTGCTGTCCGAAGAAATAGCCATCGTCGACAACCTCTCGGGCAAGCTGACGCTCGTCGTCTATGCCGAACCGGGCTTCCCCGGCGCCTGGAAGCAGGCCCAGGCCCGGCTCAAGGAACTGCTGGCCAAGCTGCGTGCGCCGGTGACGATTCCGCCCGAGGTGCAGGCCAGTTCTGCGCCTGCCGTCTCGGAATTCGGCGAGGAGGCCTTCAAGGCCGCGGTGCGCCGCGCCAAGCAGTACATCGTCGATGGCGACATCATGCAGGTGGTGCTGTCGCAGCGCATGAGCAAGCCCTTCGCGGCCAGCCCGCTGGCGCTCTACCGCGCGCTGCGCACGCTGAACCCCTCGCCCTACATGTTCTATTTCAACTTCGAGGATTTTCACGTGGTCGGCGCCTCGCCCGAGATCCTGGTGCGCCTCGAACACCAGGACGGCGAACGCCGCGTCACGGTGCGCCCGATCGCCGGCACGCGCAAGCGCGGCGCCACCCTGGGCGAAGACGAGGCGCTGGCGGCCGACCTGCTGGCCGATCCGAAGGAACGCGCCGAGCACCTGATGTTGCTCGACCTCGGCCGCAACGACATCGGCCGCGTTGCCAAGACCGGCACGGTCAAGGTGACCGACCGCTTCATCATCGAGCGCTATTCGCACGTGATGCACATCGTCTCCAACGTCGATGCCGAGCTGCGCGACGACGAGGGCGCGCTGGGCGTGTTGAAAGCCACCTTCCCCGCCGGTACCGTGTCGGGCGCGCCAAAGGTGCGGGCGATGGAAATCATCGACGAACTTGAGCCCAGCAAGCGCGGTATCTATGCCGGCAGCGTGGGGTATCTCGGCTTCAACGGCGACATGGACCTCTGCATCGCGATCCGCACCGCGGTGATCAAGGACGGGCAGATCCACGTGCAGGCCGGCGCCGGCATCGTCGCCGATTCGGACCCCGATTCGGAATGGCAGGAAACGCTGAGCAAGGCACGCGCGCAACTACGCGCCGCCGAGATGGCCGAAGCCGGCCTCGATACGCGTTTCGACTAACGGGAGGCTGCCATGCTTTTGATGATCGACAACTACGACAGCTTCACCTACAACCTGGTGCAGTACTTCGGCGAACTCGGCGAGGACGTGCGCGTGTATCGCAACGATGCCATCACGCTCAAGGAAATCGCCGCGATGCGGCCCGACCGCATCGTGATTTCCCCCGGACCCTGTTCCCCGGCAGAGGCCGGCATCTCGGTGGCGACCATCAAGGAGTTCGCCGGCAAGCTGCCGCTGCTCGGCGTCTGCCTCGGCCACCAGAGCATCGGCGCCGCCTTCGGCGGCGAGATCGTGCATGCCAAGCAGCTGATGCACGGCAAGACTTCGCCGGTGATTCACTCTGGCCTCGGCGTCTTCGCCGGGCTGCCCAATCCGCTGACCGTAACCCGCTACCACTCCCTGGCGATCCGCCGCGAGACGCTGCCGGCCTGCCTCGAAGTCACGGCCTGGACCGAGCAGGATGGGCAAATGAGCGAAATCATGGGCGTGCGCCATCGCGCGCTGAATGTCGAAGGCGTGCAGTTCCATCCCGAATCGATACTGACCGAATGCGGCCACGAGCTGCTGAAAAATTTCTTGAAGGAAGCCTGACCATGATTACTCCCCAGGAAGCGCTCCAGCGCACCATCGAACACCGCGAAATCTTCCACGACGAAATGCTGCACCTGATGCGGCAGATCATGCGGGGCGAAATCTCGCCGCTGATGGTCGCGGCGATACTGACCGGCCTGCGCGTGAAGAAGGAAACCCTGGGCGAAATCTCCGCCGCCGCAATGGTCATGCGCGAGTTGTCGACCAAGGTCGACACGCCGCATAACCCCCACTTTGTGGACATCGTCGGCACCGGCGGCGACGGCGCGCATACCTTCAACATTTCCACCGCCGCGATGTTCGTCGCCGCCGCGGCGGGCGCGACCGTGGCCAAGCACGGCAACCGCAGCGTGTCGTCCAAGTCCGGTTCGGCCGACGTGCTCGAAGCGCTCGGCGCCAAGATCACGCTGAGCCCGCCGCAGGTCGGCGAGTGCATCGAGACCATCGGCTGCGGCTTCATGTTCGCTCCCAACCATCATCCCGCGATGAAGAACGTCGCCCCGGTGCGGCGCGAAATGGGCGTGCGCACCATTTTCAACATCCTCGGGCCCCTGACCAATCCCGCCGGCGCGCCAAATACGCTGATGGGCGTGTTCCATCCGGATCTCGTCGGCATCCAGGTGCGTGTCATGCAGCGCCTGGGCGCCGATCACGTCATGGTGGTGTGGGGCAAGGACGGCATGGACGAGATCTCGCTCGGCGCCGCGACGCTGGTCGGCGAACTGAAGGACGGCAAGATCACCGAATATGAAATCCATCCCGAGGATTTCGGCCTGGCCATGGTATCGAATCGCAGCTTGCGCGTCGCCGATGCCGCCGAATCGAAGACCATGCTGATCGAGGCTCTGGAAAACAAGCCCGGCACGGCGCGCGAAATCGTCACGCTGAACGCCGGCGCCGCGCTCTATTGCGCCAACCTGGAGGACTCTATCGGTGCCGGCATCGCCCGCGCCCGTGAGGCCATCGCCAGCGGCGCGGCGCGCAAGAAGCTCGACGAGTTCGTGTCCTTCACCTCGAAGTTCGCCTGATGTCGGACATTCTCGACAAAATCCTCGCCGTCAAACGCGAGGAAGTCGCGGCGGCCTCGGCGGCAAGACCGCTGGCGGTGATCCGCGCCGAGGCCGAAGCCCAGGCACCGGCGCGCGATTTTGTCGGCGCGATTCGCTCGCGAGTGAGTGCCGGCAAGGCGGCGGTGATCGCCGAGATCAAGAAGGCCAGCCCCTCCAAAGGCGTGATCCGCGCCGATTTCCGCCCCGCCGAGATCGCCGCCGATTACGAAAGGCACGGCGCCGCCTGCCTGTCGGTGCTGACCGACCAGCCCTTCTTCCAGGGCTCGGCCGATTACCTGCGCGAAGCGCGCGCGGCCTGCGCGCTGCCGGTGCTGCGCAAGGATTTCCTGGTCGATCCCTGGCAGGTCCATGAAGCGCGCGCCATGGGTGCCGACGCCATCCTGCTGATCGTCGATGCCCTCTCGCTGGCGCAGATGCAGGAGATGGAAGCCATCGCCTTTGCGCTGGGCATGTCGGTACTGGTGGAATGCCACGATGCCGCCGAGCTTGACGTCGCGCTGCAACTCAGGACGCCGCTGGTGGGCATCAACAATCGTAACCTGCGGACCTTCGAGGTCAGCCTCGACACCACGCTGTCACAGCTCGGCCGCATCCCGGCCGACCGCATCGTGGTCACCGAGTCGGGCATCCTCGCCCCGGCGGACGTGGCGACCATGACATCGCAGGGCGTACGCGCCTTCCTCGTCGGCGAAGCCTTCATGCGCGCGCCTTCGCCCGGAGCAGAGCTGGCGCGCTTGTTCGCCTGAATACCAAAGCGGCCAAGGCGTCCCCAGGCAGCTGTTCAGCGACGTTGGCGCATGCCCTCTCCGCAATCCAGACGCCCTGTCGTCGCCCAGTTCTCGAGCCGTTCCCAGACCAGTTGCACGCCGTCTCCACGCTGTCCCTGCAAGCCATGGTCTGCCCTGTCCAGACGCCAATCGCAGACTGACAAGGGATTGCCGGCAGGTAGCGCGTGGAGCCTTTCGTAGGCCTGCTGGGGAAGCAAGGCATCGTCGCCGCCCCAAACCCGCAGTACGGGCAGCTTGGCCTCCACCAGCGCTGCCGTGAGTTTCCAGCCGAACAGGTCGCGCCAGTAACGCAGGCTGCGCCCTTCGACAATAGCCTCGTCCGGCCGCTTGGAGGCGGCTGCCTCCTGGAGCCTTTTCCAGGCCTGCCCCTGGCCCAGCTTCTCGGCTTGCATTTCGCCGGCGATGGCCGGGTCGAGCCCGGTTGCCGACAGCAGCACCATGCCCAGTGGATTGGGAATCGCCGGGAGCAGATAGGGAATAATCTCGGCCCCCTCGGAAATTCCGAGCACGATAGTCGGCAAGGGGACGGCATCGCCCGCTTTCACCTGCCTCAATGCCGCGAGTGCGTCGTCGCGCCAACTACGGAGAGCGTCATGGCGCACAAACTCAGGCGGGCACTCGGCCGGTGCAGGTCCGGCGTACAGGTCCGCATAGGGCTTGTGCAGCACAATCACCTGCGCCTTGGTCAGACCGCTGAAATACCTGGCAGCAAACGGCGCGAAGCCGGTACATCCCGAACCGGGAATGACCACCAGTCGGAATGACGCAGGGCCCTGCGCTGCCTCGCGCCGCAAAGCGACGATTCGTCTCGCCGGCAAGCTGCCGGCGAGAGACTCTGCGCGCCAAGCCGATGGCAATTCAAACTCGCGGGCCGTGCTGGAATCCGGCTCCCAGGCGCTGCAGGCAGAAACCAGCAGTGCGACAAGTGCCAGGCTTGCGCGCCTGGCAAGGAGCATTGCCAAGCGACGATTACTTCAGGATTTGCACCTGTTCTCCGGCGGGCTGACCAGCCTGGGGGGCGGCATACGCGCCGCCACTGCCCATCGGCGGACGAACCCGGTTGCCCATTGCCGGGTCGGAGAGCGCGAGCTGATCCACCAGTTGTTCAAAAACATTCTTCGCCAGCGTTTGGGAAGTCTCGCGCATTACCTTGGAACGGTTTGGTGGGATCACATCGCCGCGATTGGAAAAAATCTTGGTTTCGCTGCCGGCGCCCTGGGCCGAAAAGGCCGCCTTGATCTCATAGTTCTTGGTATTGATCAGCGAAAAATCCGCCAGCAGGTCGAGGCTGAACTGGCGCGTGGTGCTACTGGTGCCCTGGAGCGGCGACAGTTCATTGCGGAATTCGACGTTCGACAATACGCCGAACAACACATAGTCGGCACCGGGGAATTCGCCCTTCTTGATGCGGGCAATGATGTCCTTGACGTCGGGTTGTCTCACCGGCTTTGCGATCTTGCCGGTCTGCAACTGGTTCAAGGCCTGCTCGGCCTTGGTCGGCTGGGGCTCGCCGCTGTCGAAACGCTTGCCCTGCACCAGGCGGAAGCTCGTACCGCGCAGCAAGGCGCCCTTGATGTCGTTGGAGAAGGAGCCCAGCTCGCGATGGTCGATGTAGTTGTGGGTTCCCGCGACGTAACTGCCGGTCGTCTGGCTGTCGGTCGTCAGTGTCGATTTGTTGGCATGAACATTCGAGCTCGACTTGATGCTTGCCGCCTCGAAATATTCGGCGACGGTTTGGGAATACGCCAGGTCCGTGACGGCGATCTTCGGCACGGCCTGGGCCAGCACAGACGAGGCGATCACGGTTGCGCCCATGATCGGCAGGATACGGAATAGTCCAGACTGTTTCATGATTGCCTCCGGTCAGCGCTTGCTGGTCTTGCGGATTTCTTTCTCGTCCTGCCATTCGATCGTGCCTTCTTCGACGTCGAACAGTTTCAGGGTGAATTTGTAGAAGACGTCCTTGGTGCTGTTGTTCTGCTTGACGATGCTGGTCAATTCGCCTTCCATGCTGTACTTCGCAGCCGTCATCTGGCCAACCTTGGCGGTGGTCTTGCTCTTGTAGAGCCCGCTCTGGTTCTGCCGTTGCAGTTCATCGACACCGGCCTGCATTTCGGTGATCGCACGGGTAAACCTGACCTTGCCCGACTTGACCAGCGCGGTCTGGATCGAATTCATGACATTGGTCGTATCGATGTATTCGCTGGTCTTGTTCTTGACCGTCGAAATGGTCACCGTCGGACGCCCCTGGAAGATGCCGGTTTCCAGCAGGCTGCCGACCATTTTTTCGGCGATCATCTGCAGGTCGGAGGAACCGAACTCGTTGGTCACCAGCTCGACCGCCTTGGCATCGCCATAGTTGACCTGCCGGTCAAAGCGCACCACCGGCGATTGGACACCCGTGGCGCACGCCGAAAGCAACAGCGACGCAAGGAGCAGCGGAATCATGAACTTCTGGGTCATGTGAGAACTCCCTTTACTGTGTCTTTGCGTTCATTTCCGGACGGAAATCAACGGCGGAGGATTGCGGAGCCAGGCTATTGGCATCACTGTAGCTGAGCTGGCGATCAAAGCGCACCACCGGCGACTGGACGCCGCCGCAGGCCGACAGGGCTACGGATGCCAGGAGTATCAGGATCAAGGGCAATTTGGACATGGGATTCTCCGCTTACTGCGTTTCTACGTTCATTTCAATACGAAAATCGACCGCCGACGAGTGCAGGGCGACGCTTTTCACGGTCTGGATCTGATGGCCGAGAACGGTCATCTGCTTCCAGGACTCACCATCACCCACCTGGCTTCCGCTGCTGTCGAGCCAGCGAAAGCGGTAGAACACCGTGCGATTCGAATCCGTCGTGTTCTTCATGTCGGCCTGCACCACCATCACGTCATTGCGCCGGACGATGCGAATTTCCGGGATCACGATGTCATTGGCGTCGCCACGCAACTGGATTTTTGCCGCCACGGCGGCCGGTGTGCCCGTCGGAACGCCAGATTGCGCCATCGCCGTCCCGGCCATCGCGGCAAGTACCAGAGGCAACAGAAAGTTCCTGAGTTTCATCGCTTGCTCCAGTCTCATTTGCTCTTGGTTGGCGCTTCGGGCTTCTTGGCGCTGGTCTGGGTCTTCTTCGTGCTCTTCACCGAAACCGCCTTGGATTTCACCGGAGCGGCGGCGGGCGGCGGAGGCGGCGGTTCCTGTTCCGGCAGTTTGCCGATGCTGCCGACTTCACCGACCAGGGCCACGGACTCATAGAAGCGCAAAGGCACGACGGCATACTGGCCATCAATCTTGATGGGACCGAATTCGCGGCCATTGACGGTCACCTTGTGCTCGCCCGGCGGCAAATGGGCACGGGCAACATACACCCGCTCCGGCAACATGCGCCAGATGCGGTCATCGGCCTGCTCGGTAACCACCGAGGCCACGCTGCCAATCAATGAACCAAACATGCCTGCGTTCTTCGATAGTTCGTCCTGCAACACGCCCTTGGCGATGGCACGCGTCATTCCCCGCAGGACCATGCCGGGCATCTCGTCCTTCAGGACCCGGCGCGCCATCAGGTTGAGATCGACGACATTGCCCAAGGGCAAGGTCTTGTCCGCAACCAACAGCGAAGCAAGCTGTGGCGAGGTCGACGGGTCAATCGTCGGGTAGGAAATGCTGACCGTACGTATGCCGCTACGCACCGGGATCGGGATCGTGAATGCCTTTGGCACTCGCGCCGGCGCGGTACCGTACTCGACCAGGAACAGGACATCGGTCTGGCGCTGCTTCCGCTTCCAGGTCAGGCTGGTACGGGAATCCAGACCGCTCAAGCCTTCTTCGAGCACGGCAACGCCCGGACGCAGTTCAATCGCCTTGCGGTAGCCCGGCGCGGCCAGGCCGCTTTCATTGAGGGCCTCGTACAGGAAGCCGGCGAGGTAGTGACTCAGCGCATTCTGGTAGCCGTTCTTCAGCGAGAGCACCTCCGGATCGTTCAAGGTCTCGACCGGGTAACCATTCAATTCCGTGTTGGTGGTTTGCGCACCCTTCGCCTTGGCCTCGGCTTCAGCCTCGGATGTCTCCTTGGAGCGAAATTCCGCAATGACGGCCTCGCGCTCATGGGTGCGCTTGACATCAACCCGGGCTTTGTCGAAATCCGACATGCCGATCCGGTTCATGGCAATCCGGGTTGTCAGCCATACCTTTTCGTAGTCCTGGCCCTCGTATTCCTTCAAGCGCTCGCTGATCAGCGACGCGCCCACCATGCCCAGGAGTCGCTGCGGGTCGGTCTTGGCCGCCTCTTCCCAGGCATTGACCTTTGCATCTGCCAGCAGGAACGCATCGGTACTCTGCCCGTACTGACGGTCGAGGCGCAGCAATTCGCCGCGCTCCATGTTGTACAACAACTCTTTCTTGTTGTCCGCCGACGGATTCCGCTGATCAAGCTGCGCAATGGCCGCCTTGAAATCACCGGCGGCACCACTGGCCTTGACCATGGTGGCGGTTTCGTTGTGGCTCTGCATGGCAACGCACCCGCCCAGAATCAACGGGGCAAGCAAAGCCAGCGGGGAAAAATACCTGTTTCTCATGGAGGGGCCCATTCGCGAAGGCAATCAAGGAACGAAGATAGCAATGAATTCTCAAAGCAGCGCAGCATCCTGCCTCGAAACAACGCGAAATTCAATACCCGCGCGCGACCCCCTGGCCCGGAACTACGCCAAATGGCATAGACCCTTCCGCGGTACCCCGCGTCAGGCGCAGCTGTTGCCGGTCGACTCCGGCACGCCCAGCTTCTTCAGGATCGAATCCAGCGGACAGAACTTGGTGAAGCCGCTCTGGAACAGGTTGGCGCCGACGAAGGCGGTGAACCACAGCCAGGACAGCTTGCTCATGTCCACCTGGCCCATGACGTGGGCAAGGACCAGCGAGGTCATGAGGAAGAATCCGGCGACGATGCGAACGATTTGATTGACGGTCATGTGAAGCTCCTTATTGGGGTTTGACGATGCGGCCTTGCATCGCCGCGTAATACAGAACCGGGATCACCACCAGCGTCAGCAAGGTGGAAACGAAGATGCCGAAGATCAGCGACAACGCGAGGCCGGCGAAGATCGGGTCATCGACGATGAACAGCGCGCCGAGCATGGCCGCGAGGCCCGTCAGCACGATCGGCTTGGCGCGGATCGCGGCGGCCTGGATCACGGCCTCGGCGAAGTCCATGCCGCCCGCGACCTGCTCGTTGATGAAATCGACCAACAGGATCGAATTGCGCACGATGATGCCTGCCAGCGCGATCATGCCGATCATCGAGGTCGCCGTGTATTGCGCGCCGAACAGGGCATGGCCGGGCATGACGCCGATGATCGTGAGCGGAATCGGCGCCATGATGATCAGCGGCACCAGGTAGGACTTGAACTGCGCCACCACCAGCAGATAGATCAGGATCAGGCCGACGGCATAGGCGGCGCCCATGTCGCGGAAGGTTTCGTAGGTCACCTGCCACTCGCCGTCCCACTTGATCGAGTACTGGGCGTAGGGATCTTTTGGCTGCTTGAAGAAGTACTCGCCGAGAGTTCCACCCTGGGCCAGCTTCAAGTCCGCCAATTTGTTCCGAATGTCGAACATGCCGTACAGCGGCGAATCCAGTTTTCCGCCCATGTCGCCGGTGACGAAGACCACCGGCAGCAGGTCCTTGTGGTAGATCAGCTTCTCACGCAGCGTGCGCTTGATCTCGACGACTTCGGACACCGGCACCAGCGCGCCGTCGCGACCACGCACCTTGAGCTTGAGCAACTGGTCGATGCTGTTCTGGCGCTCGGCCGGCAGGGTGATACGCACCGGGATTTCGTATTTCGCGTCGCCGTCATGTACCGGGGTCACGTCCTCGCCGGAGAGGCCCATGCGCACCACCTCGACGATATCCTTCTGCGCCACGCCAAGCAGCGCCGCCTTGGCCTGGGCCACGCGCAGCACCAGCTTTTCGGCGTCCTCGTCGACCGTATCGTCGACACCGATGATGTCGGCCGTGCCTTCGAAGGCCGCGCGCACCTGCTTCGCCACGGCAATCTGACCGGCATAGTCGGGACCATAGACCTCGGCGACGATGGGCGACATCACCGGCGGGCCGGGCGGCACTTCCACCACCTTGGCATTGCCGCCGTTCCTGAGCGCCACGGCAACCACGCGGTCGCGCACCGAAACCGCGATCTCGTGGCTCTGGCGGTCGCGATGCTTGGCGCCGACCAGGTTGACCTGGATGTCGCCCATTTCCGGCGCGCTGCGCAGGTAGTACTGGCGCACCAGGCCGTTGAAGTTGATCGGCGCGGCGGTGCCGGCATAGGCCTGGTAGTCCGCAACCTCGGGCACCTGGGCGATCTCGGCGGAGATTTCGCGCAGCACCCTGGCGGTTTCTTCGAGCGGGGTGCCGACCGGCATGTCGAGCACGACCTGGAATTCGCTCTTGTTGTCGAAAGGCAGCATCTTCAGCACCACCAGCTTGAAGAAGCCGAGGCTGACCGAAGCCAGAATCGCCGCCAGGATGCCGATCCACAGCTTGCGCCGCGCTGCCGCGCCGGTGCGCGGATCGAGCAGCGGCGACATGATGCGGCGGAAGAGGCGGTCGAGGCGGGCCGTGGTCGGGTCGACTGCGTGCCCGGTGGCGCCGTGGGCAATCGGTTTCATCAGCTTCAGGGCCAGCCAGGGGGTGATGACGAAGGCGATGGCCAGCGAGATGAACATGCCCATCGAGGCATTGATCGGGATCGGGCTCATGTAGGGGCCCATCAGGCCGCTGACGAAGGCCATCGGCAGCAGGGCCGCGATCACGGTGAAGGTGGCGAGTATGGTCGGCCCGCCGACTTCATCCACGGCCGGCGGGATGATCTCCCACAGCGGCTTGTCCGGATGCAGCAGGCTCCAGCGGTGGATGTTCTCGACCACGACGATAGCGTCGTCGACCAGGATGCCGATGGAAAAAATCAGCGCGAACAGCGAAACGCGATTCAGGGTGAAGCCATAGGCCCAGGAGGCGAACAGCGTCGCCGCCAGCGTCAGCGTGACCGCCGCGCCGACGATCACCGCCTCGCGTTTGCCGAGCGCAAACAGCACCAGCAGCACGACGAACATCGTGGCGAACACCAGTTTGCCGATCAGCTTCTGCGCCTTGTCGGTGGCCGTGGCGCCGTAGTTGCGCGTCACCGAGAATTCGACACCGTCCGGGATCACCGTGCCCTTGAGCGCTTCGGCGCGAGCGATCACCGATTCGGCGACGTCGGCAGCATTGACGCCGGGCTTTTTCGACACCGAGAGCGTCACCGCCGGAAACTCGCCTTGCTTGCCGCCATGCCAGACATAGCGCGAGGGCTGGTCGGGGCCGTCCACTACCTGCGCGACATCGGCCAGGTACACCGGTTTGCGCTCGTAGACGCCCACCACCAGGCGCTTCACGTCGGCAGCCGATTCGATGTAGGTGCCGGTCTGCACCAGCAGTTCCTTGTTGCCGGCGACCAGGGCGCCGGCCGGCTGCGAAGCATTCGACACCTGCAGCGCGGCCTTCAGGTCCTGCGCCGTGATGCCGTGCGCATTCATGCGGTCGGCGTCCATGACGACGCGGATCACGTGGCCCGGGCCGCCGATGGTGGCGACGTCGCGCGTGCCGGAAATGCGCTTCAAGTCGATCTCGGTGGCGCGCGCCACCTGCTGCATCTCGAAGGCCGACTTGGCTGGATCGGCACTGTGGAAGGTCAGCGTCACGATGGGCACGTCGTCGATGCCCTTGGGCTTGACGATGGGATCGAGTACGCCGAGGTTCGGCGAGAGCCAGTCCCTGTGCGAATTGATGGTGTCATAGAGCCGCACCAGGGCCTGGATCGGATCCTCGCCGACCTCGTACTGCACCGTGATCACCGCCATGCCAGGGCGCGACACGGAATACACGTGCTCGATGCCGGCGATGCGCGACAGCACCTGTTCGGCCGGCCGCGCCACCAGCGCCTCGACATCGCGCGCAGAGGCGCCCGGAAAGGGCACGAAGACGTTGGCCATCGTCACATTGATCTGCGGCTCTTCCTCGCGCGGCGTGACCAGCGTCGCGCCGATGCCCAGCAAGAGCGCGATCAGGGCGATCAGCGGCGTCAGGGAATTCCTGAGGAAATACGCGGCAATGCGTCCGGAAATGCCCACGCCAGGCTCCGGTTTCAGCGCGCTGCGGCGGGAACGGCCGCCTTTGCTTCGATGCCGGTCTTCTGCGGCGTCAGGCTGACCCGCTCGCCGGAGTTGATTCCCGCCAGCACTTCCAGTTCGCCACCGGCGACGGCTTCGCCCAGGCGTACCTGGCGCAGCCTGGCCACGCCCTTGTCATCCAGTACATACACGGCGGTCACTTCGCCACGACGCAGCAGGGCGGCCGGCGGCACGGTGAGTTTCTTCGCCTGTCCCACCGTAAAGTGGGCACGCGCGTAGGCGCCGGGCACCACGCCTTCGACGTTCTCGGCCAGATAGAGGCGCGCCGTGGCCGTGTGGCTGCGCGCATCCACCGTGGGCAGGATTTCGATGCGTTGCACGTCGATCCAGCGTCCGCTTTCGGGGAATTCGATGCGCGCGCGCGGCGACTTCTTGAGTTCGGCGAGCCGGTACTGCGGCAGGCTGGCAATCACGCGCAGACCCTTGGGATCAAACAGGGTGATCAGCGGCTTGCCCGGCGTCGCCATTTCGCCGGCCTCGGCGTGGCGCTGGGCGACCACACCGGAGATGGGTGCCAGCACATTGCCGTGCGAAAGGCCGGCACCGGCAGATGCCGCCGAGCCCTCGGCGGCCTTCCAGGCGGCGGCGGCCTGGTCCAGCGCAGCCTGGCTGACGAATTTCTGCGCATGAAGGTTCTTGGTGCGCTCATAGGCGGCGCGCGCCTGCGCCAGAGTCGCTTTCGCGGCAGCGTCGGAACCTGCAGCCTCGCGCGCATCGATGCGCATCAGCAACTCACCCTGCTTTACTCGCTGGCCGGCGTCGGCGCGCACTTCAAGGATGCGGCCGGCGACCTGCGCGGCCACCGTGGCCTGGCGCACGGCTTCGACGATGGCCTCGACGGGAAACCCCAGGTCCACCTCGCGCGCCTGCACCACGACGCTGGAAGGCGTACCGCCCGGCACGGCATCGGCGGCCAAAGAAAAACTCGCCGGCGCTAGGCCGGCGAGGGAAACAAGGGCGGAGAGGAGGAAAGAGCCCTTGCGGAGGAGAGGATTCCGATTCACCATGAATATCAGTATATGCTTATATATGCGCAATTTCAAGCTCCTCCCCGCAGAATTTTCTTGGCCCCCGACAATTGTCGCGCGACAATCGCGCTGGCGCCAACCATTTGCCGAAATTGACCGGAGTCAACGACTCGATGCCCCCCGAAGGCGCATCTTGCGCCGGCGCCTAACTATGGGTTTCATTTAAATATCAACAATATACAGGGGAGATCATGATTCGAAACACGCTGCTGCCATCCCGCCGGACCTGCCTCGCCATTTCCCTGGCCTTGCCGCTCGGCCTCGCGCTGGCCCAGGACCGAGCCAAGCCGGGTGTGACCGCAACCGAAATGCAGTACCAGGCCGGCGACTCGCCCCTGGGCAAGGTGGAAATGCACCAGAACGTCAATCCCAAGGCGCCGCCGATGACCAAGGCGGAATTCGACCAGGCCAAGGAAATCTACTTCCAGCGCTGCGCCGGCTGCCACGGCGTGCTGCGCAAAGGGGCGACCGGCAAGCCCCTGACCACGGACAAGACCCTGGCCTCGGGCACCGAATACCTCAAGGTCTTCATCAAGTTCGGCTCGCCCGCGGGCATGCCCAACTGGGGGACCTCGGGCGAACTGACCGACGCCCAGGTCGACCTGATGGCGCGCTATGTCCAGCAGGAACCGCCGACGCCCCCCGAATGGGGCATGAAGGAAATGATGGCCTCGCTCAAGGTCAGCGTGCCGCCCAGCCAGCGTCCGACGAAGAAGATGAACACGCTGGACCTCGACAACCTGTTCTCCGTCACGCTGCGCGATGCGGGCGAGATCGCCCTGATCGATGGCGCGAGCAAGAAGATCGTCAAGATCCTCAAGACCGGCTACGCGGTGCACATCTCGCGCATGTCGAAGTCCGGCCGCTATCTGTACGTGATCGGCCGCGATGCGCGCATCAACCTGATCGACCTGTGGATGCCGGAGCCGACCAATGTCGCCGAGATCAAGGTTGGCCTCGAGGCGCGCTCGGTGGAGACCTCCAAGTACAAGGGCTTCGAGGACAAGTATGCGATCGCCGGCACCTATTGGCCACCGCAGTTCGTGATCATGGAAGGCGAGACCCTGAAGCCGCTGAAAATCGAATCGACGCGCGGCATGACCGTGGATACCCAGGAATACCACCCGGAACCGCGCGTCGCCGCCATTGTCGGCTCACACTACAACCCGGAGTTCATCGTCAATGCCAAGGAAACCGGCAAGATCCTGGTGGTCAATTACAAGGACCTCGACAACCTCAAGGTCACCAGCATCAATGCCGCGCGCTTCCTGCACGACGGCGGCTTCGATTCCACCGGCCGCTACTTCATGGTCGCCGCCAATGCCTCGAACAAGATCGGCGTGGTCGACACCAAGGAGGACAAGCTCACGGCCATGATCGTCGTCGGCAAGATCCCGCTTCCGGGGCGCGGCGCCAACTTCGTGCATCCAAAGTTCGGTCCGGTCTGGGCCACCAGCCACCTCGGCGACGAAACGGTCAGCCTGATCGGTACCGATCCGAAGAAGCACAAGGAGCATGCCTGGAAGGTGGTGCAGACGATCAAGGCGCAGGGCGGCGGTTCGCTTTTCATCAAGACCCATCCGAAGTCGAAGAACCTCTGGATCGATACGCCGCTGAATCCCGAAGCCAATGTCAGCCAGTCGATTGCCGTGTTCGACATCAACAATCTGGAGAAAGGCTTCGAGGTCCTGCCGATCGGCGAGTGGGCCGGCATCAAGGACGACGGCGCCAAGCGCATCGTCCAGCCGGAGTACAACAAGGCCGGCGACGAAGTCTGGTTCTCGGTGTGGAGCGCGAAGGACAAGACCTCGGCCCTGGTGGTGGTCGACGACAGGACGCGCAAGCTGAAGGCGGTGATCAAGGATCCGAAATTGATTACCCCCACCGGCAAGTTCAACGTGCACAATACGCAGCACGACGTGTATTGATCCACGGCGGAGCTGCCGGCGCGAGGTCCTCGCGCCGGCAGCCCGTTTCGGGAGCAGACATGCAAAGCACGATTCCCTCGCAGATCACCCGCAATCTTCGCCGGACCCTGGGCGAGCTGCCCCTGTTTGCCGACCTCGCGCCGGCCCTGCTCGACG
>JACRIX010000086.1 GCA_016215645.1 Rhodocyclales bacterium | reverse complement strand
GCCGTGCCGCGCGCCGCCTACACCTGGGTCACGGCGCGCATGAAAGGCCAGGTGAAGATCCCGCTGATCACCACCAACCGCATCAACGATCCGCAGGTCGCCGAGGATGTCATCGCCCGCGGCGATGCCGACATGGTGTCGCTGGCGCGCCCCTTCCTCGCCGATGCCGAGTTCGTGAACAAGGCCGACGCCGGCCGCGCCGATGCGATCAATACCTGCATCGCCTGCAACCAGGCCTGCCTCGACCACATCTTCTCGCGCCAGCTCTGCTCCTGCCTGGTCAATCCCTTCGCCTGCCATGAGCTCGACGTCACGGTCGAACCGACCGCGACGCCGAAGAAAGTTGCCGTGGTCGGCGCCGGTCCCGCAGGTATGGCTGCCGCAACGCAACTCGCCGAGCGTGGCCACAAAGTCAGTCTGTTCGATGCCGCGGCCGAAATCGGCGGCCAGTTCAACCTGGCGCGACGCATCCCGGGCAAGGAGGAATTCGCCGAGACCCTGCGCTATTTCGGCACCCGGCTGAAAGAATTGAAGGTCGATGTGCGCTTGAATCGCCGTACCGTCAGCGCCGACTTTCAGGGCTATGACCATGTCGTCGTCGCCACCGGCATCGTGCCGCGCACGCCGGCCATTCCCGGCATTGACCATCCCAAGGTCACGAGTTACATCGACTTGCTCGAAGGCCGCAAGACGGCCGGCAAGAAGGTGGCGGTGATCGGTGCCGGCGGCATCGGCTTCGACGTCGCCGAGTTCCTCACCCATGCCGGCGACCACGGCGACCCGGTCGACGCCTACCGCAAGGAATGGGGCATCGACCCCGACTACACGGACAAGCGCGGCGGCCTGGCCGCACCGCAGATGGCGCCAAGCCCGCGCGAGGTCTGGCTGCTGCAACGCAAGGCCACCAAGCTCGGCGACGGCCTGGCCAAGACCACCGGCTGGGCGCGCCGCCTGCTGCTGCAGAAGCGCGGCGTGCACATGCAAGGCGGCGTCGAGTACCTGAAGATCGACGACGCCGGCCTGCACATCGCGGTCGAGGGCAAGGAACGGGTGCTCGCCGTCGATACCATCGTCATCTGCGCCGGACAGGAACCGCGGCGCGAACTGGTGGCCGGGCTCGAAGCCGCCGGCATCGCCTACACGCTGGTCGGCGGTGCCGATGTCGCCACCGAACTGGATGCCAAGCGCGCTATCTGGCAGGCGACGGAATTCGCGGTTGAGTTCTGAGTTTCAGGCCAGAAAGCCGCCCCAAACGCCCGGCTCGCGCATCGGCAACGGCTCGTAGCCGGGCATCGCCAGCAGGCGCTGACGAAAGGTGTTGCCCTGGAGGCGGGCGAGGAAGGCCTTGCCTTCGGGGCTCTCGGCAATCGCCCGGGTCATGGCGAACCCATAGCGCTCGACCATCTGCGGCACGAAGCCGAGGTCGTAGCGCGCGGCGGCGGCCTCGATGCCAACGCCGACATCGGCCTGCCCGGCGGCGATCGTGGCGGCGATCGCCTCGTGGGTGAATTCCTCGTGGTGATAGCCGGCGATGCTCTCCGGGCGCAGCCCGTTGGCCGCCAGCAACTGGTCGATCATGGTCCGGGTGCCCGAGCCGCGCTGGCGGTTCACCATGCGCAGTCCGCGCCGCGACACGTCGGCCAGGGATTGCACCCGATGCGGATTCCCGCGCGCCACGATCAGCCCCTGGCTGCGCCGCATCACCGGCAGGCAGACATGGCGGGCGGCATCGAGCCAGATGCCAAGCCAGTTCTCCAGCCGTGTCACGGGCCAGTCCTCGGAAACATGAAACCCGGCCATTTCACACTCGTTGCGCCCCAGTTCAGCCAGCGCCTCCTCGCTGCCACGCCAGAACAGTTCGAAGCGAATGCGGCGGCCGTGCTCAACCCAGTCGGCCAACGCCAGATCGTGGCTCGCCGCCAGGCGAAGACGTTCCGGCGCCATCCGCACCACCGGCGTCAACAAGGCTTCCAGCTTGCGCTGCCACGGCGCGTGAACCTCATCGAGGGCGCTCCGCGCCCGGGCATCGAGCTCGACCAGGGCGGCCCCGAACTCGGTCAGTCGCGTGCCACGACCACGTTCCATGAGCACCAGCGAGGTCCCGAGCGCCTGTTCGCAGTCGCGCAACAAGCCCCAGGCCGTGCGATAGGACATCCCGGCGGCGCTCGCCGCCGCCCCCAGGGCACCGCCCTCGGCCAGCGCCGTCAGCAGTTGCAACAGGCGCGAGGTGTCGATATCGCCCAGCAGCGGGCCGAAGTCCCAGCTCCAGCGCAAGCGCGGAGGCCCACGAGTAGTTGCAGTTGGCGACATATTTGATCCCATGAAAAGGTACTTTAACCTGTTTCCGCTTATGCAAAATTTTTCATAACCCGTCCGCATGACCACCCTCGGCGACTCCTTCCTCACCGCCTGGCAACTGGTGGCGGCCGCCGACACGCGGCTGGCCGGCATCGTCTGGCTCAGCCTGCGCGTCAGCTTTGCAGCGACGCTGATCGCCTGCGTCGTCGGCATGCCGATCGGCGCGCTGCTGGCGGTTGGCCGCTTCCCGGGGCGGCGTGTACTGATCGTGCTGTTCAACGGCCTGATGGGGCTGCCGCCGGTGGTGGTCGGCCTGCTGGTGTACCTCCTGCTGTCGCGCGCCGGCCCGCTGGGTGCTTTCGGATTGCTGTTTTCGCCGACGGCGATGGTGATCGCCCAGGCCATCCTGGTCACGCCCATTGTCGCCGCGCTGACGCGACAGGTGATTGCCGACGAGTGGGCGGAGTACCGCGAACAACTGCGCTCGCTCGGCGCCAGCCGCAGCCGCGCCGCGGCTACCCTGCTCTGGGACGGCCGTTTCTCCCTTTCCACGGCAGCACTGGCCGGCTTCGGCCGCGCCATTGCCGAAGTCGGCGCGGTGATGATCGTCGGCGGCAACATCGACGGCGTGACCCGCGTCATGACCACCACCATCGCGCTGGAAACCAGCAAGGGCGACCTGCCGCTGGCCCTAGCCTTGGGCCTGGTCCTGATTGCCGTGGTGCTCTCGATCAACGCGGTGGCCTATGCCGTGCGCGGCTGGGCGGAAAGGAAGTGGGGGTGAGGACGGGGTTTCGCGAAGCACTGCTTGGCGCCGGACGAACCGGCAGGCTGTGCAAAGCCTGCCGTGGAGGAGTGCTCGCGTGACCGTCTGGCTCGCCATCGACGGCCTCGGGCTCATCGAGGGTGGTACGACCATCATCGATTCGGCGACGCTCACGCTCTCGGCACAGCGCAACGTCGTGCTCGGCCCCAACGGCGCCGGCAAGAGCACGCTGCTGCGCCTGATCCACGGCCTGCTGCATCCGAGCGGCGGCCGTATCGCCTGGCCAACGTCCTTGAGCCAGGCCATGGTCTTCCAGCGCCCGGTCATGCTGCGCACCACGGTGCTGGCCAATGTCGAGTACGGCCTGAAGCTCAAGGGCTACGCCACCGCGGAACGGCGCCGGCGGGCCGGCGAATCCCTCGCCCGCGTCGGTCTCGAACACATCGCCGCGCGCCCGGCACGCCTGCTCTCGGGGGGCGAACAGCAGCGCGTGGCATTGGCCCGTGCCTGGGCACTGGAACCGGAGCTGCTGATCCTCGACGAACCCACCGCTAGCCTCGATCCGGCCAGCAGCCGCGAGGTGGAACGCATCATCGATGAAATCGCCGCCAGCGGCACACGCATCCTGATGACCACGCACAACCTCGGCCAGGCCAAGCGCATCGCCGAGGAAATCGTTTTCATCGACCGCGGCCGCATCGTCGAACAGACGGCGGTCGAACCGTTCTTCACCCTGCCGCAAACCGAGGCGGCGCAACGCTTTCTTCAGGAGGAAACCCCATGATCTTTCGTCGCCTGTTCTGTTCCGCCCTTGCCGTCGCCGGACTTCTGGGCGCCGGTTCGACCCGGGCCGAGGAGCGCTTCATCACCGTGTCATCGACCACCTCGACCGAGCAGTCGGGCCTCTTCGGCCATCTGTTGCCGGCCTTTGAAAAGGCCAGCGGCATCAAGGTGCGCGTCGTCGCCCTCGGTACCGGCCAGGCGCTGGACCTGGCGCGACGCGGCGATGCTGACGTGGTCTTCGTCCACGACAAGACCGCCGAAGAGAAATTCATCGCCGAAGGCTTCGGCGTCAAGCGCCAGGAAGTCATGTACAACGACTTCATCGTCGTCGGCCCCAAGGCTGATCCGGCCAAGGCCCATGGTACGAATGGCCGCGACATTCTCGAAGGCCTGCGCCGCATCGAGGCGACCAAGGCGCCCTTCGTTTCACGCGGGGACAAGAGCGGCACTCACGCGGCCGAACTGCGTTACTGGAAGGCCGCCGGCATTGACCTCGACAAGGCAAAGGGCCCCTGGTACCGCGACACCGGCTCGGGCATGGGTCCGGCACTCAACACCGCCGCCTCGATGAACGCCTACATCCTGGCCGACCGCGGCACCTGGCTCTCGTTCAAGAACCGTGGCGAGCTGGCCATCATCGTCGAGGGCGACACCAAGCTCTTCAACCAGTACGGCGTGATCCTGGTCAATCCGGCGAAGCACCCGCACGTCAAGCAGGCCGACGGCCAGAAGTTCATCGACTGGGTGGTCGCGGCCGAAGGGCAGCAGGCCATCGCATCCTATAAGATCGGTGGCGAACAACTGTTCTTCCCCAACGCAAAACCCTGAGTCAGAGAAAGAGAAAAGCATGATCCGCAAGGACAAGTTCTACATCGACGGCACATGGCAGAGGCCGGCCGGCAACGGTGCCATCGAGGTGCATTCGCCGACCGACGGCGCCTTGCTGGCGACCGTCCCGCAAGGCAGCGCGGCGGATGCGCAGGCAGCGGTCGCGGCGGCACGCAAGGCCTTCGACGCCTGGGCGGCCACGCCCCCGGTGCGGCGCGCCGAGCTGTTGAAGAAGATCCAGGAAGGACTCAAGGCGCGCACCGATGACATCGCGCGCACCATCACCCTGGAAATGGGCATGCCCTACACGCTCTCGCAGCGCATCCAGGTCGGTTCCCCGACCGCCACTTTCGGCATGTATGCGCGCATGCTCGGCGACTTCGCCTTCGAGGAACAGGTCGGCCATTCCAGGGTGGTGCGCGAACCGGTGGGCGTGGTCGTCGCCATCACGCCCTGGAACTATCCGCTGCACCAGATCGCCGCCAAGGTCGCCGCGGCGCTGGCGGCGGGCTGCACCATCGTGCTCAAACCCTCCGAGGTGGCGCCGCTCAACGCTTTCGCGCTGGCCGAGATCATCCATGAAGCCGGGGTACCGGCCGGCGTATTCAATCTCGTCACCGGCTTTGGCCCCGAGATCGGCGAAGCCCTGGTCACCCATTCCGAAGTGGACATGGTGTCCTTCACCGGTTCCACCGCCGCCGGCAAGCGCATCTCGCAGCTCGCCGCCAACACGGTCAAGCGCGTGGCGCTGGAACTCGGCGGCAAGTCGGCCGGCATCGTGCTGGACGACGCGGACTTCGCGGTCGCGGTCAAGGGCGTGGTCGGCAACTGCTACCTCAACGCCGGCCAGACCTGCACCGCGCAGACCCGCTTGCTGGTGCCGGCCAGCCGCTACGAGGAGGCCGCCGGCATTGCCGCCGCGACCGCCGCCGGGTACCGCCTTGGCGATCCGATGGATCCCGCCACCACCATCGGGCCGCTGGCCTCGACGATGCAGCAGGATCGCGTGCGCGATTACATCGCCAGGGGGATTGCCGAGGGTTGCGAACTCCTTGCCGGTGGCGCGGCGCTTCCCGAGGGGCTGCCTGCTGGCGGCTATTACGTCGCGCCAACCGTGTTTGGCCGTGTCGACCCCAAGGCCACGATTGCGCAAGAGGAAATCTTCGGCCCGGTGCTGTCCATCATCTGCTACAGCGACGAAGACGATGCCGTGCGCATCGCCAATGATTCGATCTACGGCCTCTCCGGCGGTGTCTGGTCGGCCACGGATGAACACGCCGAGCGCGTGGCGCGCCGGCTGCGCACCGGCCAGGTAGAGATCAACGGTGGCCCTTTCAACATCTATGCACCCTTTGGCGGCTACAAGCAGTCGGGCAACGGCCGCGAACTCGGCAAGTACGGGCTGGAGGATTTCCTTGAATTGAAGGCCATGCAGTTCAAGCCGCCACCCAAGGCAGCCTGAGGCGCCACCGGCGCGACACGGTCGAAATCGCCGTACCCTGGGCGCCGACTTTCAGATTCGGCCGGTAAAATCGCGCCCTTGCCCCTTTCCCTGCGCCGCCCCGCGGCGGCCCTGCCATGCTCGTCGCTTCCAATGTCACCATCCAGTTCGGCGCCAAGCCGTTGTTCGAAAACGTCTCGGTCAAGTTCGGCGAGGGCAACCGCTACGGCCTGATCGGCGCCAACGGCTCGGGCAAGACCACTTTCATGAAAATCCTCGCCGGCGTGCTGGAGTCCTCCGCCGGCAACGTCGCGCTCGATCCCGGCGAGCGCATGGCCTACCTCAAGCAGGACCAGTTCGCCTACGAAGAGATGCGCGTGCTCGACGTGGTGATGATGGGCCATGCCGAAATGTGGGCCTGCATGGCCGAGCGCGACGCGATCTATGCCAACCCGGAGGCCAGCGAAGACGACTACATGCGCGCCGCCGATCTCGAGCATCACTACGCCGAATACGGTGGCTACACCGCCGAATCACGCGCCGGCGAGCTGTTGCTCGGTGCCGGCATCCCCACCGAAAAGCACACCGGGCCGATGAGCGAAGTGGCGCCGGGCTGGAAGCTGCGCGTGCTGCTGGTGCAGGCGCTGTTCGCCAACCCCGACATCCTGCTGCTCGACGAACCGACCAACAACCTCGACATCGACACCATCCGCTGGCTGGAGGACATCCTCAACGAGCGCGAGTCGACCATGGTCATCATCAGCCACGACCGCCACTTCCTGAACCAGGTGTGCACCCACATGGCCGACCTCGACTACGGCACGATCAAGGTCTATGGCGGCAATTACGACGACTTCATGGAAGCCTCGACCGTGGCGCGCGAGCGGCAGGTGTCGGCCAACGCCAAGGCCAAGGAGCGCATCGCCGACCTGCAGGGCTTCGTGCGCCGTTTCTCGGCCAACAAGTCCAAGGCCAGGCAGGCCACCAGCCGCCTCAAGCTGATCGACAAGATCCGCCCCGAGGACATCAAGCCTTCGTCGCGCCAGTACCCGTGGATCCGCTTCGACTACGACGAAAAGGAAAAGCTGCATCGCCTGGCCTGCGAAATCGAGAACCTCGGCTTTGGCTACGAGCCCAAGGCACCGGTCATCACGTCCTTCTCCACCAGTATCGAGGCCGGCGACAAGGTCGCCATCATCGGCGAGAACGGCGTCGGCAAGACCACGCTGCTGCGCCTGCTGGCCGGCGAAAAACTCGGCGGCCTGACGCCGCTGGGCGGCAAGATCAAGTGGGCGGAGAAGGCCCGCCCTGGCGCCTTCCACCAGGACCACGCGGCCGACTTCGCATCGAAGACGCCGCTCACCGAATGGATCGTGCAGTGGGTGCGCGAGGGCGGCTATGACGGCGGCGACGTCGAGACCCTGGTGCGCGGCACGCTGGGCCGGCTGCTGTTCTCCGGTGACGAAGCGAAGAAGCCGGTCAACGTGATCTCCGGCGGCGAACAGGGCCGCATGCTGTTCGGCAAGCTGATGCTGCTGCGGAACAACGTGCTGCTGATGGACGAGCCGACCAACCACCTCGACATGGAATCCATCGAGTCGCTCAACACGGCGCTGGAGAAATACCCCGGCACGCTGATCTTCGTCTCGCACGACCGTGAGTTCGTGTCCTCGCTGGCGACGCGCATCATCGACATCCGGCCGGATCGCCGCATCGTCGATTACCGCGGCAGCTACGAGGAATATCTCGCCAGTCAGGGGCTGGGCTGATCACCTCGCTTGCGGAATTCGGCGCCTTGTATTACAGTTAATACCGTTACGTCCAGGAGCCGCTGCCATGACCACCACCGTTCGCCTTCCCCATCGTGTTGAACAGGCGCTGGCGACGTATTGCGTCGAGGCCAGGCGGACCAAGTCGGAAGTGATCGTCGAGTTGCTGGAGCAACGCTTCATGGGTACGCAGACCGAGCGCACGCCCTACGAACTGGCACAGGAAGCGGGCTTCATTGGTTGCGTGGACAGCCGCGGCAAATCATCGGCGACGGGAACCAAAGCGCGTGTCGTTGCCGCTATCCGCAAGAAGCACGGACGGTGAGTTCAATCCTGGTCGACACCGGTCCGCTGGTCGCACTGGCGGACAGACGCGACCACGGCCACGCCGAATGCAAGGCATTCCTGGCCGCGTATCGCGGGCGGTTGGTGACGACCTGGGCCGTGCTTACCGAGTTCTCGCATCTGGCGCCATCGGTTTCCGCCACGCTGCCGCTGTATCGCTGGATCGACAAGGGCGGGCTGGAACTGCTGCCGCTCGGCCGCGACGAACTGGTGCGCGCCATCGACTGGATCGAGAAATACGCCGACCGGCCGATGGATCTGGCGGACGCCTCGCTGGTCGTTGCCGCCATGAGCACCGGCATTCATACGGTATGGACTCTGGACCGCAGCGATTTTGAAACCTATCGCCTGCCCGGACGCAAGCGCTTCCACCTCGCGGCAATGACCCGATGAGCATTCTTCGCGGCCCGGCCCGCCTGATTCTCAAGTCGCTGGGCTGGAAGCTGATCGACCTGCCGCAGCGTCCGCCCAAAGCCGTGGTGATTGCCTATCCGCACACCTCGAACTGGGATTTCCCGCTGACGCTGCTGGCGCTGGCCGCGCTGCCCTTCGGTGCGCAATGGGTGGCGAAGGACACGCTGTTTCGCGGACCCATGGGTCCGGTCATGCGCGCGCTGGGCGGCGTCGCGGTGAACCGGCGCGAGCGCACCGGCTTTGTCGAGCGCGTCGCCGACGAATTCCGCCAACGCGAGAACTTTCACCTGATCATCGCCACCGAGGGCACGCGCCGCCTACAGGCCGGCTGGAAATCCGGCTTCTACCGCATCGCGCGCGCTGCCGCGGTGCCGGTCATCATGGCCGTGGTCGATTACGGCAAGCGTGAAGTCGGCCTGCTTTCCAGCATCATGCTCTCGGGCGACGAAGCCGCCGACATG
>JACRIX010000084.1 GCA_016215645.1 Rhodocyclales bacterium | reverse complement strand
GTGTATCTGGACGCCGGCACGGTGAGTGCGAGCATCAGCAGCGCCACGGGCGGCAACTTCGAGAGCCTGGTGGCCAGCACCGCCGCGGCGGTGAGCAGCATCACCGACGACAGCGACCTGACCACGGTGAGCCTCACCGCCGGCAGCACGGCGCTCGAAGACGACAGCATCACCTATACCGCGAGCCTCACCAGCGCCGCACAAAGCCAGGTCCTGGTGACCTTGAGCAGTGGCAGCGTGATCACGATTGCCAGCGGCAGCAGCAGCGGCACGGTGAGCGTCGCCGCGCCCACGGTTCCCGGTACGGTAAGCACCACGATCAGCAGCGCCAGCGGCGGCAACTTCGAGAGCCTGGTGGCCAGCACCGCCGCCGCAGTGGTCAGCATCGTTGCGGCGAATGATGCCCCTGTGAATACGGTGCCTGGTTCGGTATTCACCACCGGCGAAGACAGTTCAGTCGCGATTACCGGGCTTTCCGTTGCTGACGAGGATGTGGCCAGTGGTGTGATGAGCGTGACTCTGAATGTCACCAATGGTGCCTTGATGGTCAGCGGCGGTACGGCAACAATTTCCGGAAACGGCTCATCCAGCGTCATCCTGACCGGCACCCTTGCGCAGATCAACTCGACCCTGGCGGCAAGCATCAACTTTGTTCCGGTTGCCGATTTCAGCGGTTCGGCGACGCTGACGATGACAACCAACGACTTGGGCAATACCGGCGTAGGTGGTCCAAAGACTGATATCGACGTTGTCTCCATTACCGTGAATTCGGTGGTGGATATCGCCGATGATTCCGCGACAACTTCCGAAGATACGCCGGTCACCATCGATGTTCTGGCCAACGACAGTTTCGAGGATTCTGGCAGGGCCATTACTGCCGTGGATGGACTGGCCATCACGGCTGGCGGGCCAGCGGTTGCCGTGGCGAACGGCACCGTGACCTTGACTGTCGGCGGCCAATTGGTATTCACGCCGACAGCGAACTATAGCGGTGGGCCAATTTCATTCACCTATACGGTCACCTCCGGCGGCGCCACCGAAACGGCTACTGTCAATATCACTTCGATCACCGCAGTAAATGACACGCCGGTGCTGACTACCGGTAGCACGCTGGCCTATACCGAGAATGATTCTGCCGCCGCAATCAACACCACCATCACGGTCACCGACGTGGACAACACCACGTTGTCGACGGGGACGGTGTCGATCACGACCAACTTCGTCAGCGGCCAGGACGTACTCAGCTTCACCAATGTCCCGGCTTCAATGGGCAACATCACCGGCAGCTACAACGCCACCACCGGCGTGATGAGCCTCAGTTCCGCGGGGAATACGGCTACCACCGCCCAATGGCAGGCGGCTTTGCGCGCTGTGCTGTACTCCAACAGCTCGGACAATCCCTCGACGCTGGATCGAACCGTCAGCTACACCGTGAATGACAGTGCGGCGAATTCCAATACGGTCACCTCGACGATCAGTGTGGCGCCGGTCAATGACGCGCCGGTGCTGGCTACAGGCAGCACGCTGGGCTACACCGAGAACGGCGCCGCCGCCGCGATCAACACCACAATCACGGTAGCCGATGTGGACAACACCACGTTGTCGACGGGTACGGTGTCGATCACGACCAACTTCGTCAGCGGCCAGGACGTACTCAGCTTCACCAATGTTCCGGCTTCAATGGGCAACATCACCGGCAGCTACAACGCGGCCACCGGGGTGATGAGCCTGAGTTCCGCCGGCAATACGGCTACCACCGCCCAATGGCAGGCGGCCTTCCGGGCGGTGCAGTACTCCAACAGCTCGGACAACCCCTCGGTGCTGGCGCGAACCGTCAGCTATACGGTGAATGACAGCGCCGCCAACTCCAACACCGTGACCTCGACCATCAACATCACGGCGGCCAATGACGCGCCGGTAATCGATCTGGATGGCAGCGCGACGGGAATCACATACACGACCACGTATTTCACCGGGCCGGATACGCCGATACGGGTTGCCGATACCGATTTTTCCCTCACGGATGTGGACAGCGCGAACCTGAACCGGCTGCGGCTGCAGATCGGGAATTTCCAGGGCGGCGACATGCTGACGTTCACGAACATCGGAAACATTACCGGGACATACAACAGCGGAAGTGGCCTGCTGACCCTGAGCGGCGTCGATACCGTGGCCAACTATCAGGCGGCCCTGGATGCCGTCCGGTTCTATACCACCAGCACCAACAACACTGCGCGAACGGTCACGGTGACACCGCGCGACTCCTCAGGGCTGTCTGGTACAGGGGCGGTGGCGACGATCAACATCGCGACATCCACCACGGTACCGACCGCGAATGCGGCGAGCGCTACGGGCAACGAAGATGCGGCGTCGATACCAATCACGCTGAGTGCGGCCGACCCGGACGGACTCGTGACCGTCTTGACAATCGCCACTGTTCCGAACGCGGCGACGCAGGGCACCCTGTATACCGATGCTTCGTTGACCACGGCTGTCACCGCGGGCACGGTCATTAACGTTACGGATGCGGCGAGCGTCAGCTATACGCTGTACTTTGTGCCAATCGCAAATTACAACGGCGCGCCGACATTTACTTACACCGCGACCGACAATGCCGGCTCGCCGAATACCAGTGCAGCGGCAACCGCCACGATAACGGTCAACGCGGTCAACGATGCTCCGACCAATACGGTACCTGGAGCCCAGGCCGGCACGGAGGACACCGGCAAGGTCATCACGGGGCTGTCGGTCGCCGACGTCGATGCGGCCGCCGGCACCATGACGGTCACCCTGAGCGTGACCAACGGCACGATCACCCACAGCGGCGGTACCGGTGGCACGGTGAGCGGCAGCGGGACGAGTACCGTCACCATTACCGGCACGCTGTCCCAGATCAACAGCCGCCTGGGCGGCACGATTACCTATGTTCCTACCGCCGACTTCAACGGTACGGCGACCCTGACCATGACCACCAGCGATGGCGGGAACACGGGTTCGGGCGGGACCCTGATCGACGTCGATACCATCGCGATCAATGTTTCCGCAGTGGCCGACATCACCAACGATACGGTGAGCACCACCGAAGATACCCCGATCAGCTTCAATGCCATCACTGGCACGGGCGGCGCGACGGCCGACAGTTTCGAAAATGCCGGCAGGGCCGTGACCAGCGTGACCCAGGGAGCGAACGGCACGGTGTCTTTCACTGCGGCCGGAGTTCTGACTTACACGCCCAACCCCGATTACAACGGCAGCGACAGCTTTACCTACACCGTCACCAGCGGCGGAGTGACCGAAACGGCGACGGTCAACGTCACGGTCTCGGCGATCAACGATGCCCCGGTCAATACCGTGCCGACCTCGATCACCGTGCTGGAAGATACCCTGGCCGTGATCACCGGCATCAGCGTTGGCGACGTTGATGCGGCGTCCAGCACCATCAACGTGACGCTGAGCGTGCCGACGGGCAGCTTGCTCGCCACCACCAGCGGCGGGGTGACGGTCACCGGCAACGGCACGGGCAGCCTGCTCCTGGCAGGTACCCAGGCCAACATCAATGCCTTCATCGCGGCCTCGAACGTCAGCTTCCAGCCGGCGGCCAACGCCGCTGGCACGGTAACCCTGACCGTTACCACCAGCGACCTGGGTAACACGGGGACCGGCGGTACCCTGACCGACGTGGACACGGTTGCGCTCAACATCCAGGGTGTGAATGACGCGCCGATATTGGATCTGGATGCCAACAACAACACGGTTGCCGGAAGCGGCTACAACACCTTCTTCAGCCTGGGCGCACCGGCAGCGGTAGCCATTGTCGATACGGATGTCAGCGTCACCGATTCGGACAGCATCAATATCGTCAGTGCCACCATTACGCTGACCAATGCCCAGGCCGGGGACACCCTCGCGGTTAACGCCGCAAGCCTGCCGCCGGGAATCAGCTACTCGGTCGCGGGCAATGTGGTGACGCTGACCGGCAGTACGTTCAAGACGGACTACCAGACGGCGCTGCAGGCGGTGACGTTCAATACGACAAGTCCGGATACGACGGCACGGACCATCACGGTGACCGTCAACGACGGTGCGCTGGACAGCAACACGGCAACGACGACCATAACCATGGTTGCGGCGAACAATCCGCCGGTGGCGGCCGACACGACGTCGCCCGGCACTGAGGATACGTTGGTTCCCGTGACGCTCAGCGCTACCGATACCGACGGCTCGGTGGGTGCTTTCAAGCTCACCAGCCTGCCTGCCAACGGCGCGCTTTATCTCGATGCGGCGATGACCACACTGGCACCGATCGGCATGTCGATCGCGGCGACCGGTTCCGGCCCCTACACGGCAACCCTGTACTTCAACCCCAACCCGAACTGGAATGGCAGCACCAGCTTTGCCTACACAGCAGTGGATAACCTCGGGGCGCTGGATGCGACACCCAATACCGCGACGATAACCGTGGCAGCAGTGAACGACGGTACCACGGTGGCAAACAACGACAGCTATACCCTGCCTGCGGGCACGCCATACACATTCACCAAAGCGAGCCTGCTGGCCAACGACGCGCTCTACGATCGCGCGGCAATCACCGGTTCCGCCGGGCCGGTAACACTTGCCAGCGGCTCCGGTACACTGGTAGACAACGGTGACGGAACCTACACATTTACACCCTCGGGTACCGGTGTCGCAACCTTCACCTATACCGTGCAGGAAGACACCGGACAAACGAGTAGCGCTACCGTGACCTTGAACGTAGTGGCCGCGGCCGACGATTTCGCGACCGTGCAGGAATCCGCACTTTCAGGTGGCACCGGGGGCGGTGCGACGGTCGTCAGCGGCAACGTCTTCAGCAATGACAGTGGCAATACCTCCATTTCCAGCATCAACACGATTACGGATGGCGGGGTTGGCGACGTCGACACCCGCGCCGGATATATTGGAGTCAACGACGGCTCGGGCATTCTGGCGGTCGATATTACCGGCGCCGGCGCCGGCGACTACACCTATACGCTGAATAGTCGGGCCACCAATGGCGCGCCGGGAAGTGCGACGGATACCGCCGTGGTCAAGGACTTTGCATACGTCGCCAATTCCACCAATGCCAGCCTGCATGTCACGATCGAGGACGACAGGCCGATCGCAACCAGTGCGACCATACAGGTACCGGAGAGCACTACGCCAAAATTCAGCCTGGTGCTCTGTCTCGACATATCCGGGAGCATGGCGGCTCCGTACGGGGCGGTGAAGCAGGTCAACGCCGACGGCAGCGTGACCACCACCGACAGGTATACCCTGGCTAAACAGGCGCTTGTGGCCCTGGTCGAGGAATACTTCGCGCAGTCGCCCGATGTCTCGGTCAAGCTGGTCCAGTTTGCCGCAACCGCAACCATCATCGGCGGCGGCTCGGGAACCGCCTATACCGACCTCTCGTCCGCAGTGACCGCCATCAACGGCATATCGGCACCGACCGGCGGCACGAACTACTCCGATGCCCTGACCAAGATCCAGACGGCGATGGGCACACCGGTATCCGGCCGCGACAGCATTGTCTACTTCCTGTCGGATGGCGTGCCCTCGGCAGGCAATACCACTGATCCGGCCGGGGCTGGATCCGGCTATACGACCTACCTCAACAACAACCCCGACCTCAAGTCGTTCGCGGTTGGCATAGGCACCGGCATCAGCACAGTCACATTCCTCGATCAGATCAGTCGTGTGGATTCGCTAGGCGATGGCGTTAATGATCCGGCGATCATGGTGCCGGACCTGAACCAGCTTTCCACCCAGTTGCTCTCCACGGTGCCGCAGGGCTTTGGCGGCAGCGTGGTTGCGGCGGGCGGAACCCAGACCGCCAGTTTCGGGGCCGATGGGGGGCAGGTGAGTACGATCACCATCTCCCTCGACAGCAACGGAGACCAGGTGCCGGATACCGCGGTGACCTTCAGCTACAACGGCACGCAAATCACCAATAACAACAATACGGTCGCCGGGGGAACTGTCACCGGCCACATGCTGACCCTGGATGCGGCGCGGAACTTCGACTACGGCTCGCTGGTGTTCGACTTCTCCAGCGGCGCCTATACGTACTATACCGGCGGCACCGCGGTCAACGGCACCAGCTTCACGCTGCAGTCGGTCATTACCGATGTCGAGGGCGATCTGGCCAGCTCGGTGCAGACGATTTCCGTGGTTGATGGCAAACCCGTGGCACATAGCGATGCGGATACGATGTTTGCCAAGCAGAGCTCGATGGAGGGCAATGTCGTCACCGGCGCGGGTACGGATGCGGGCATCGCCATCGGCAGCCAGGCAACACCCTTCACGGTGCAGGGTTCCGGTGTGGACAAGATCGTCGACAACGCAACGGTCACGTCGATCGATTTCAAGGGCACGCATATCGACCTGACGACGAACGTCGGCAGCACGGCACTGGCGGGCGGTACCTACACGGTGACCTACAACGCGACGACGGACATCCACACCATGAGTTGGACGAATGCGACGACCGGCAGCAGCCTGACGTTCAATTCGACGGGGCATTACGAATACACCCCGGCGACGGCCGATCTTCCCAATCCGACGACCAGCCCGACCAATCTGACCGTCAATCTGACCAGCGCCGGTGCCGTATCAACCGGGAATCTCACGCTGGAGGGAATGACTCCGGGGAGCACCACCGCCAATGCGGTCGTGACCTACTCCGCATCCGGGGCCGGGGTTACCGGGGGTAGCAACAGCGCCGCAGTGGATGGTCTCGAATGGTTGAAGCTGACGTTCAATTCCGGGACCTATACCAACGGGGTACAGAACGTTTCCTTCGTCATCAATGCGGCCAACAGCAATCTCGGGCCACCCGGAAACGGCGCCGACCCGGCGCTGACGTACAAGGTGTATGGCATTGATGGCAGTTTCCTTGGCCAGTTCAGCAGCGACCAGGAAAATACCGTCACCGTGCCATCGACCTACTCGCATATCGGCTGGATCATCATCGAGGCCGCCGGCGACGCGTATGCACGGGTCCAGTCGGTGACTTTCTCCGGGGTACAGAACAATGCGGCCGCATCGGCCATTCCGGAAGAGATCATTGGCTATACCCTGACCGACGATAACGGCGATACATCGAGCGCCGCGCTGACACTGAACATCATCACCAACGAGTACGTGGATACGGCGGCAACCAACTCGATCACCGGGTCAACCGGCAACGACCGCATCCAGGGTCTGGGCGGGGACGATACCCTGAGCGGCGGACTGGGCAATGATCTCGTCGAAGGCGGTGATGGCAGCGATTCGCTCCATGGCGATGGTGGTAGCGACACGCTTTCCGGTGGCGCGGGAAGCGACCAACTCTTTGGTGATGGCGGCAACGACGTCCTGCGTGGCGGAGATGGTGGCGATACGCTGGACGGCGGACTTGGCAATGACCGGCTTGAGGCCGGCGCTGGCAACGACAGTCTGACTGGCGGAGATGGATCGGACACGCTAAGCGGCGGCGCGGGCAACGATACGCTGACCGGTGGGCTGTTGTCGGACACCTTCGAGTGGACGCTGGCCGACGCCGGTGCCAAGGGAACGCCCGCCGTGGATACGATTACCGACTTCAATACGGCGGCTGCACCCTCAGGTGGTGACGTACTGGACCTGCGCGATCTGCTATCCGGCGAGAACCACTCCACGGCAACCGGAAATCTGGCGAACTTCCTCAGCTTCGAAAAGGTGGGTGGCGATACCAAGGTACATATCAGCTCCAGCGGCGGTTTTGCAGGCGGCTTCAACTCGGGCGCCGAGGATCAAACCGTGGTGCTTCAGGGGGTCGATCTGTATGCGTCGGTTGGCGTCAATGCCACCGATCAGCAGATCATTCAGGATCTGCTGAACAAGGGCAAGCTGATTACCGACTGATCGGCCGGAACGCGCAGCGCCGACAGTCAAGAGTCGGCGCTGGCGCTACGGCGATTTTCGGATGCGCGGCTGGTCGCCGGCGACGGTCAATGCAAACGGCGCGTCGCGTCACTTGCCGGTTCGGCCATGCCGAACCCCGGGGTCACTTCCAGCTTCAGTCCCCACTCGGCAGCCGTTGCCGTCTGCTGCAGCAGGCGTGCGAGGATATGCACCAGGCGTTCGTCAAGGTCAAGGTTAACGCCTTGCCCGTCGTTGGGAAGCAGCACCAGGGTTTGCGTTTCGCCGGCAAGCGGGCGCAAGGAAATCTTTGCCAGCAGCACCGGGTCGGTACCCAGCGGGAAAAGCGTGCCATCCTGGTACTGGCTGCTGAAGTCGGCCTTGCCCACCGCCTCGCCATGGGCGAGTTCGGCGAGCGTCGAGCGAACCAGCGGATCTGTCGTCTTGCGGGCACTGAATCCATCAGCCATTTTCATCAGGATGGGCCAAAGCAGGAACAGGTAGCGCCGCGTAATCCAGAAGCGATACTCGGCACCGTCGCTGGTCCGGATCCGCAGCAGTACCCGGTCCTGCATGGCGTCGTAGGCGGCATTGAACTGCTCCAGCCGCGGCGGGCCGTCGATAGGCGTTGTCATGGCTTGGGCGTCTTCCGGAATGCATCCAGCTCAGCGTGAAGCCGGACCATCAAGTCACCGACTTGCTGGCCTTCCTGCTGGCGGACTAGTCGAGCGCTGGGATACCAGGGACTGTTCTCCCGATCTGTGAGCCAGCGCCAGTCAGCGGCGTGGGGGAGCAGAATCCATACGGGCTTGCCCATCGCGCCGGCGAGGTGGGCCACCGATGTGTCAACCGATATCACCAGATCCATCCGGGAGATGGCGGCGGCCGTATCCGCAAAATCGGCGAAATCCGATCCGAGCATCGTCAGCTTCGGCATCTCGCGAAGAATCTCGCGGTCGCGTTCACGCACATCCTTTTGCAGGCTGTAGAAGCGGGTGCCGGGAATGTCCAGCAACGGGCGAAGCATCTCGACCCCCAGGGAGCGGCTGCCGTCATGCTTGTGCGAGGGATTCCCGGACCAGGCCAGGCCGATCTTGCATGGCTTGCCAGCGGGCAGGCGCTTGCGCCAAGCCTTCAGTGCCTCCGCCGGGACCCGGATATATGGCGGGTCGGCCGGTGGAATCGTGGTGACGGTGGTAGCGCAGGCGAGCGGAAGGCTGAGCATCGGGCAATGCAGGTCGAAGGCGGGCAATACATCGTCGCCGGCGAACACCTCGGCACGCGGGAAGCTCGCCTCAGCCAGACGACGCAAAGCGTCAGGAACCGCCACGATGAGCTTGGCGCCTCTCGCTTCGAGGGGACGGACATAACGCAGGAACTGCAGCGTATCGCCAAAGCCTTGCTCATAGTGGAGCAGGATACGGCGCCCGGCAAGGTCCGCGGACGCCGAAAGCATGGGGACATGAAACCTACGTCGATGCGGCGCCATTTCGGGACGTTTCCAGCGCCACTCGTAGTGCTGCCAGCCTTGCGGGAAATCGCCAACGGTCAGTTGCGACAAGGCCAGGTTCCAGTGGGCGTCGACGCTCCCGGGGGCGATGGCGAGCGCCTTGGTGAAGCATTCGATTGCCTCGCGGTGGCGATTCAGCGCCATCCACGAGATGCCCAGGTTACAAAGCAGGGTGGGCGACTGAGGGTGCAGTTCAAGGCCCTGGCGATAGTTCTCGATAGCGTCATGGACGCGAGCGAGTGCCAGCAGCGCAAGCCCGCGATTGCCGATGGCATCGATGAACCCGGGCAAGAGCCGTAGCGCATGGTCGATGCTGGCCAAGGCTTCCGCCGGCCTGCCGAGCTCCGTCAGCATGACGCCGCGATTGTTGAGTGCGTGCGCATCGTCGGGCTTCAACGCCAACGCGCGATCGAGATTCTCCAGGGCTTCGGCATGCCGTTTCAGGGCGATCAGGCTGAATGCGCGATCGGACCAGATTTCTGCATTGTCGGGATCCAACTCCGCCATGGTCTGATTGACCAGCAGCGATGCCTCATGCTTGTCGGAATACATCAGGGTGCGAGCCAGGCACTTGAGCGCGAGCCGGTTGCCCGGCCGCAATTGCAGTGCACGCCGGGCCAGGGACTCCGCTTCGCCGTAAGACCCCTTGGCGCGACAGGCGATAGCCAGCAGGTGGTTGGCGTCGAAGTTGTCGGGGTCGATTTGCAGCACGCCGCGATAGATTGCAATGGCATCGTCAGGCCTGCCATTGTTGTGCAGGTACACCGCCGCCTTCAGCGCATCGTCGACGCCGGTGACCGCCGGCGACGGCGATCCCAACTCCTGCGGCGCACGGAAATCAAGCAAGTCGCGGCGGATGTGATCGATCACTGGCTGCCAGTCCTCGCCAAGTCGCCTCCGGTAAAGCCGGGCCGTCGGATACCATGGACTGTCCGCACGCACACGCAGCCAGCGCCAGTCCGCCAACAAGGGGATCAGGATCCATACCGGTTTGCCCATCGCGCCGGCGAGGTGGGCCACCGAGGTGTCGACCGTGATGACAAGATCAAGCGTGGAAATGGCCGCCGCCGTATCGCAAAAATCTTCGAACTTGTCGCTGGCAAGCACAAGTTCCGGATGCTTGTCGATGATCCGTCGGTCATCCTCGCTGATCTCTTTCTGCAGGACAACGAATTCGCAGGAGGCGGTTTGCAGCAAGGGCTCCAGCATCGACAAGGAGAGCGAGCGATGCATGTCATTGGTGTGGCTTGGGCTTCCGGCCCATACCAGACCGATCCGGGTTGCCGCTCGACGTGGAAGCTTTTGCTCCCAGGAAACGCAACGACTCCAGGGGGCCTTCAAGTAGGGTATGTCCGCTGGAACCGTATCCACTGTCGTAGCAAACGCCAACGGCAGGCTCAGCAGCGGAATATGAAAGTCAAACGACGGCAACTCCGGTGTCGTGCTGAACACGCCGGCTACCGGCAAACTGTGGGCAAACAATTCGATCAGGGCACGTGGCACCAGCAACAAGACAGTGGCCCCACGTCGTCGAAGCAGAAGTGAATAGCGCACGAACTGGATTGAATCGCCAAAGCCTTGCTCGGCAGTCAGCAGTACGGTTTTGCCGGCCAGCGCCTGGGTTCCATCCCAGCGTGGCTGGGTGAAGCCGAAGATGAATCGCTGGAAGATTTCCTTTTTCCAGCGCCACTCGTGTTCGCGCCAGCCTTCCTCCATTTGGCCAGTCCGGAGCAGCGTGAGGCTGAGGTTCCAGTGCGCGGAAATCTTGCCCGGGTCGAAGCGAAGTGCCTTGCGGATGCTGGCCTCGGCCTCGTCAAAACGGTCCAGGGCCTCCAGCGTAGTCCCGCAGTTGTTCAGTGCATCGGGATAGTCTGCATGCAACTGCAGTGCGCGCCGGTAGCTGACCAGGGCCTCTTCATAGCGTCCCATCGCCTGAAGCATGGTGCCGCGATTATTGTGGAGGATCGGGTCATCCGGATAAATTTCCAGCGCGCGGTCGTAATGGATCAGGGCATTGCGATCCTGCTTCAGGGCCCCCAACAGGTCGGGCTGATTTCGCAGGGCGGCGAGATAGGTCGGCCGCAGCGCCACCGCGAGTTTGAAGGCCTCCAGCGCCTCATCCATCCGACCGAGCCGCTTCAAGACAACCCCGCGCTGGTTGATGGCCTCGGGGAAATTCGGGCGGGCCGCGATGGCTTTGTCGAGACTCGCAAGCGCGACCTCAAGCTCGCCCTTGCCCGACAGGATGACTCCGATGTTGTGGTGGGCATCGGCGCAGGCGGGTTGGGCGCTCGTGACCCGGCCGTAATCGGCCAATGCCGCATCGATACGGCCAAGCGCCTGTTGCGCGGCCGCCCGCAACAGCAGGGAGTCGACATGGACGGGATCGATGGCGAGGCCGGCATCCAGCGCGGCGACCGCCTCCGGCAGCCGCCCCAGAGCAAGCAGGATCTCTCCCCGCAACAGCCAGGATTCGATGCCGCGCGGAAACATCGCGACGAGGCGATCGCTGGCGGCAAGAGCATCCATTGTCTGCTTGCCTTCAAGGAGCCCTCGGGCTTGCTGCACCAGTGCTAGGTAGTTCTGATTCATCGCCAGGCAAAGATAGCCGAATTCCGTTCCGCGTGGAACAGGCTCCGGCGCGTCATGTGTTTGGCGCCAGTCCCATGTCACTGGCACGTACGCAACAAGTAAACCTACGTGTTGGCGCCGAGTTTGACCCCCGGTCCGGTTGCGCCATCGAATCCGATGTCTACCAGTGCCTTGAATTCCGCGTCCGTGGCCACGCCTTCTGCAATCACCTGCAGGCCGATGGCGTGGGCGATGGTGGCGGCGCCCTTGAGAAAGGTCTGGTTGCCCGGGCTGGAATCCAGCCGGCGAATGAAGCTGGCGTCAACCTTGATGTAATTCAGGCCGAGATCGTGCAGTTGCCCGATCTGGCTGAATTGGCGACCGAAATGCTCGACGCCGACCCGGCAATCATAGCTTCGCAGGGTGTGGCAAAGCGTGCGGAAGGCCTCGACCCGCTTGAGGACTCCGGTTTCCGCGACTTCTATCCAGATCCGACGTGCGGCGGAACGATGTTTCCCGAGCAGGCCATCGACTTGCCGGAGGAATCCGGCATCACCTATCGAGCGTGCCGACAGGTTGATCGCCAGGCCGGCGAGGGCGGGCTGTTGTTCCAGCGCCTTGAGGCCCAGTTCGAGTGCCACAAGGTCGAGATCCTGCACCAGTCCAAGGCGCTCGGCCACCGGCAAAAAGCGTCCGGCCGGCAACCATTGGCCTTCGGCCTCAAGCTTGAGGCGCAGCGGACATTCCTGGTGCAGCAGATGTCGCTGGCGATCCACCACCGGAAACTCCACCAAACGCAACCAGCCTTGACCCAGGGCCTGGCGAATGATGGTGGCCCATTCCTCATTGCTTTCCGGAAGCTCGTCGCGAGCATCGAATACCGCCTCGCGTATGCAATTGGTGTTCTCGGCCTCGGCGGCGATCACGGCGGCATCGATTTGCGAAAGAACGACGCGCAGGCCGGCATCCCTACCGAAGCTGCCCAGGCCGATGAAAGCCGAAGCGCCGCCGTCGACATAGGGTTCCATGGTGCTCACCAATGTGCGCAGCAGTTCCTCGGCCAGGTCGTGGCCGGATTTTCGCCCCGGCAGCAGCAGCGCGAAGTCGGCGCCGTTCATGCGCGCCGCAACGGCCTCCGGATTTGGCGTGGCGCCAGCGCCGACTTCCCGGCCAACCCGTCGCAGCAGATCGTCAGTCGCTTCGCGGCCCAGCCGCCGGTTGATGCCGACCAGATCGGCAACGCGTATCAGCAGCAGTGTGCCGCCCGTCGAGTTCTCCTCCTCCAGCGTGGAGCGCAGTTCGGCGATCAGGAAGTCGCGATTTGCCAGCCCCGTCAGCGTGTCGCAGTTGGCCTCGCGGCGCAGGGCTTCCAGACGCGCCGCTTCTTCTTCAAACATGGTCTTGAGGCGCGCTACGGTCGAGTTCATCGCCACCGCCAACTGGTGCAATTCCGGGACATCGGGTTCCGGGATGCTGACAAAACGCCGGTTGGTAATCGCCTCGGCCTGATCGATCACGGCCTGTAGCGGACGACGCAGGCGCCGCAGGATCAAGCTGCCGAGGTAGCCCCCGATCAGACTGGCCAGGGTCAGTGCCGCGACCATCTCCTGGGTGCTGGTCCATAGGGCCTCGTAGCCGAAACGGCTGTGGCTGACCAGGCTTATCGTACCCAGCTGCGCCCAGCCGCTGGTTATTTGTGCTTCGCCCGAGTCGGCGCGAATCGGCAAGCGTATGGCAAACCACTCTGGAGCACCGAGCTCGCCCGCTTCGGCGACGCGCTCGGCGATCAGTTTGCCATTGGGGTCGTGGACTCGGATCGACTCGTAATGCCCGCTGTCGAACAGCGCTGCCACCGCCAGTTCGATGGTGACGGCGTCGGGATTCTGCTGGCTCAGCGAAAGCGCGAGCGCCGACGCATTGTCGGCATTCTTCATGCTGAGCTGCTGCTCGAGATAGGCGCGAGCCGACAGCAAGGAGGCGAGCAGGCTGCCAGCGAGGGCGAGCAGCATGCTGACGATAATGGCGAGCCAGAGTTGGCGATACATCGACATGGCGTTTCCTTCCTTATGTTCCCGGGCGATACATGGTCAGTCGAATCCTTCCTTGCGGGCGCGGAGAAGTAGATCCTGCCAGCGCGATAGCTGGCCGGTGCCGGCCTTGCCCTTTGCCGAGTTGCCGGCGACGCCGTTCCAGACGGCCTCACTGTTGAAGCTGAATACCGGCTGCAAATCCTTGCGCTGCGATGCCGGCAGGATTTCCGTTACCAGATTGTCGAGCACCAGGGGTTCGGCATTTGGCGTTGCATAGTAGGCCAGCACCATGTGCGCCTGAAGGCGCGGACCGCCGACTTCGGCGAGTCGTGCCTTGACATACACCAGGCGCAGTTTCGAAATGGCAACGCCGGCGTCTTTCAGTGAAAAATATTTGATGATCGCGAAATCCTCGCAATCGGCGCGGCCATGGCCGACGGTTTCCAGCGGAGTTGCCCAGTAGTCGCTGTGGTTGTAAATCGACGAGTCCTCATCGAAATCGACGTGCTGATTGATGAAATCGTTTACTTTCCGCAGCTTTTCCAATTCGGCGGATTTCCTTGCATCCGCAAGGCTGGCCTGCCATTCGCGCAACAATACAAGGCGCCCCGGGCCGAAACGGGCGAGAATCTGCTGCTCGAAAAAAGGAAAATCAAAGGCCCAGGTCAACGACAAGGCCAAGACCGCGAAGATGCCACCAATAAGGCGCATCGGTCGATGCCAATGGGGAAACTGGAGCGGAATTCGGCCGGTGTTCACGCAGCGGTCAATCTTTTAAGTTTGACTATAATCTCACGTCCTTGGCCGTTGGTTTGAATGCATAGCCGCAACTTATCGATGAAGGTGTTAAAACGAGGTGGAAAGCTCGTGCTCGCCGTGCTCGCCTTTCAGGCGGGGCACGCGTGGGCTGCCGCCCATTTGACCTTGCAGGACGTCGTGCAAAAGGTTGTCCTCAGCAATCCTGAAGTTCTTATCAGATGGCATACCTTCAAAGCAGCTGTCGGCGACGTCGATGTGGCCCGTGCCGGTTTCCTGCCAAAGATTGACTACACCTACGGCACCGGCCGCGAAACCTTGAGGCAGCCCGGCGCCGCCGATCGTGATTTCAGCCGCAATGGCCAGACTTTGACCCTGAACCAGATGCTTTACGACGGATTCGCCACCTCGAGCGACGTCAAGCGGCTCGACAAGGCGCGACTGACCCGCTACTTCGAGCTGGTGGATGCTGCGGAAGCCGCGGCGCTTGAAGCGGGACGTGCCTACTACGACGTGATGCGCTATCGTCTGCTGCTGTTGCTGGCGGAGAACAACTATGTCGAGCATCGCGCCAGTTACGAGCAGCTCTTGCGTCGGGCCCAGAGCGGCGCCGGCAGACGGGTGGATGTCGAGCATGCCGCCAGCCGCCTGGCACTGGCTGAACTGAACCTGAATACCGAGGCGGCCAACCTGCACGACGTTACGGCGCGCTTCATTCGCCTGGTTGGCGAACCGCCTCCTCCGGTGTTGTTCCCGCCCGCCGGACTGTCGTCGGATTTTCCATCCACCGAGCCGGAGGCCCTGAGGCTGGCTTTTGACCGGAACCCGGCGCTGCGGGCCGCGGTGGAAAATCTCGAATCCGCACAGCATGACATCGAGCTCAGGCGTGCCGGATTCCATCCTAGGCTCGACCTGCGCATGCGCAATGAGTCCACCGACAACTATCAGGGCACCATTGGCACGCGCCAGAACAACACCGCGGAAATAGTCCTGAGCTACAACCTATTCAATGGCGGCGCCGACATGGCGCGCCAGACGGTGTATGCCGAGCGCAAGAACCTCGCCATGGACCTGCGCGACAAAGCCTGTCGAGATATCCGCCAGACGCTGGCCATTGCCTACAACGATGTCGAGCGACTGCGTGCCCAGCTTTCCAATCTCGACTTGCAAGTCAGCTCGATCGAGAAGACGCGGGATGCCTACAAGGCGCAGTTCAACATCGGGCAGCGCTCCCTGCTCGACTTGCTCGATACCGAAAACGAACTGCTCAATGCGCGTCGCACCGCGGTGAACTCCGACATGGATCTCGGCATAGCCTACTTGCGCACCCAGGCGGGCATCGGCAATCTGATGGAATTCCTCGGTGTGCGCCCGCGCGGCCTGGATGATGCGATCCACCGCGAACTCGGTAGTGGTGGCGATATTTGCCCGCCACAGGCCCCCGGCGCCTACCTGGTCGACCTGGAGGCCCTGACCGCCCGCGCCTTGGCGATGCTGGAAGCGAACAAGCCGCAGGTGCCGCAGGTGCCGCAGGTGCCTCTGGTGCCTCAGGTGCCGGCGGTGCCGGCGGTGCCGCCGCCTTTGCCCAACCCGCCTGCCGCGGCGCCCTTGTCCTATCCGCCGCCGATGCCGGCTCCGCGAGCGCCGGGATCGGGCTCGGCGGCAGCGTTGCGTGAGCCGCCGCCGAAGGCGGCAGCCATGTCCGCATCCCTTGCTCCGGCGCCGATTCCGGCTGTGGCATTGCCACTGGCGGCCGCTCAAGCAGATGCGGCACTGCAATTGACCGCGGCGAATTCCATCGATGCCAGTTCCAAAAGGCAGGCCAGGCCTCAGTCGCCGGTTGATGCGGACAGCAAGCTGATCGCCGAAAGAGTGGCGGCCTGGGCTGCGGCCTGGTCCTCCGGTCGCTTCGATAGCTATGCCAAGTTTTATGCGCCGACCTTTGTCCCGGCAGATGGGGCCTCCCGATCGGAATGGGCCAAGCAGCGCGAGACGCGACTGTCGCGCAGCGCGGGAATCCATGTGGACGTCAAGGATGTGCGCCTGCGCATGACCTCGTCCGGTGCCCTCGCTGCCGAGTTCATTCAGCAGTATCGATCCGACGACTTCCGGGCCACCACGCGCAAACTGCTGCAGTGGGTCAGGGTTGGCGGCGAATGGCTGATCGACCGCGAAATTGTTGGCCAGCACGGTGTGCCAGGTTCCCGGCGATCAAAGGCGGAGCGGTGATGCGCGCAATTGTTTGCCTTCTCTCGAGCTTGATGCTTTTGTGTTCGTCGTCGAGCGCCATGGCACAGGGAGTGGCGCAAAGCACCCTGGAGAAAGTTCGCGAATACCGCGCGATCTATATCGGGTATCGCGAGTCCTCGGTCCCGTTTTCCTACATGGTGGGCGATGAGCCCATGGGGTATTCGATCGATATCTGCGATCACCTTGTCGAGGCTGTCAAGGAGGCGGTAGATGATCCAGCCATCCGGATAGTCAAGGTTCCAGTGACGACGTCTTCCCGTTTTCTCATGTTGCAATCGGGGATCATAGACCTGGAGTGCGGCTCGACCACGAACACCCGGATCCGCCAGCAACAGGTTGCCTTCGGGCTGACCACCTTCGTCTCCGGCGTCAAGGCCGTGGTGCGCAAGGAATCCCCGATCATGGGTATCGCTGATCTGGATGGCAAGGTGGTGGTTACCACCTCTGGCACAACGACGGAACGTATCGTACGCGGTGTCCTCAATACCCGGAAGCTTTCTGCGCGCGCCAAGGCGGCGCGAAACCATCCTGAGTCGCTGGCGATGGTGGTCGCCAGCCAGGCCGATGCCTTCGTCATTGACGAGGCCCTGCTTGCCGGCCTGGTGGCGAGCTCGCCGGAGGGTTCAAAGGTGCGTTTCCTCGAAGATAATTTTGGTTTCGAGCCCTATTCCGTTGTCTTGCGCAGGGATGACCCCGAACTGAAAAAGATCGTGGACAAAGCGCTCAGGGAAATGATGGGCAGTGGCCAACTGGAGCGGCTTTACAATAAATGGTTCATGGCGCCGATCCCGCCGAAGGGAATCAATCTTCGGATTCCGATGAGCAATCTGCTCCGGGGTTTGATCCAAAACCCGAACGACGAGGGCAATTAGGTCGCGAGGAATGGAAGTGATTGACCGTCGCCGCGATTCGGGTAGAATTCGCGCCTCTTTGCAGGCCCCAGGCGCGTAGCTCAGCTGGTTAGAGCACCACCTTGACATGGTGGGGGTCGTTGGTTCGAGTCCAATCGCGCCTACCAGTTTCCCCGTGAAACTGCGCCGGCAAGTCGTGATGAAGCCACCCTCGGGTGGCTTTATTGCTTTTATGTCCGACCCAACGGGTCGGGCGGTATCCAGAGGACCGGATCAGGGTCTCAGTCGTCGACCTTGCTGTGCCACCACAGCCGAAGTTCGCGGCACAAACCGGCGGTATCGAACTCCACCACGGCGATGCCGTCCAGCACCAGACGGGGCAGGGGATCGCCTTCCTTGCGGGCCAGCATGTTGGTGCCCGTGGATGCAGCCCACATCTTGAACATGTCCTCCGAGCTCACCTGGTAGTGCGTTCGCCAGTGGGCGGTGCCGCCATTGGCGTGTCGTTCCAGAATCTCGTAGCTGAGTCGGATGTCGCTTTGCAGCTTGGTGCGCTGCCAGTACTGCTTGATGGCCTCGTGTCCCTGCTGTACGGCGAAGGGCGTATTGCGGTAGCTGCCGTCCGTGGCGAACAGCGAGGCGAGCAGGTCTTCGTCGCTGGTTTCCCAGGCTCGCTTGTAGCGTTCCATGAATCCGTCGATATCCATTGCCGGCCTTTCGTGGAGGTGTCGGAGAGCGCAATCATGCCGTAAGCCACTGGTCCGCTGTGATAAAATTTGACCCCTCGATTTGCAGGGCGCACCGCGTGATTTCCGCGTGAAGCGTGCGCCCTGTTGCTTTTTCTGGAGTCGCAAATGCCGGTGATTACCCTGCCCGATGGATCGAAACGCGAGTACGCGCAAGCGCTGACCGTGGCCGAGGTTGCCGCGTCGATCGGCGCCGGGTTGGCCAAGGCCGCAATTGCCGGCCGGGTTGATGGTGTCCTGGTCGATACGTCCTTCCTGGTCGAGCGTGATGTTCAGCTTGCGATCGTCACCGAGAAGGGTGCCGACGGCCTCGAAATCATTCGCCACTCGACCTCGCACCTGATGGCGTATGCGGTCAAGGAATTGTTTCCCGAGGCACAGGTGACCATCGGTCCGGTGGTGGAAAACGGTTTCTATTACGACTTTGCCTACAAGCGCCCCTTTACGCCGGAAGACCTGGCGGCGATCGAAAAGCGCATGGCCGAACTGTCGAAGAAGGACTTACCCGTCACGCGCGAAGTCTGGGCGCGTGACAAGGCAGTCGAGTTCTTCAAGTCCATCGGCGAGCACTACAAGGCCGAACTGATTGCCGCGATCCCGCAGGGCGAGGATGTGTCGTTGTATCGCGAGGGTGATTTCATCGACCTGTGTCGCGGGCCGCACGTGCCCTCCACCGGCAAGCTCAAGCACTTCAAGTTGATGAAGGTGGCCGGTGCCTATTGGCGCGGCGACTCGAAGAATGAGCAGTTGCAGCGCATCTACGGCACGGCCTGGGCGAAAAAGGAAGAACTCGACGGCTACCTGCACATGCTGGAGGAGGCCGAAAAGCGCGACCACCGCAAGCTTGGCCGCCAACTCGACCTCTTCCATCTTCAGGAAGAAGCGCCCGGTCTGGTGTTCTGGCATCCGCACGGATGGACGGTGTGGCAGGAGATCGAGCAGTACATGCGCCGCGTCTATCGCGACAACGGCTACCAGGAAGTGCGCTGCCCGCAGATCCTCGATCGCGCCCTGTGGGAGAAGTCGGGCCACTGGGAGCATTTCCACGCCAACATGTTCACCACGGCATCTGAAAACCGCGACTACGGCGTCAAGCCGATGAACTGTCCGGGCCACATCCAGCTATTCAATACCGATGTGCGCTCCTACCGCGATCTGCCGCTGCGCTACGGCGAATTCGGCTCCTGCCACCGCAACGAGCCTTCCGGCGCGTTGCACGGCGTGATGCGCGTACGTGGCTTCACCCAGGATGACGGACACATCTTCTGTACCGACGACCAGATCCAGCCCGAGGTCACGGCCTTCAATTCGCTGGTGCGGCAGGTGTATTCCGACTTCGGCTTTACCGACGTGGCGGTCAAGCTGGCCTTGCGGCCCGTCAGCCGGGTCGGTTCCGACGAGGTGTGGGACAAGGCCGAGGCGGCCCTGCGCGCGTCGCTGACAGCCAGTGGCCTCACTTGGGAAGAGTTGCCGGGCGAGGGCGCCTTCTACGGTCCGAAGATCGAGTTCCACATCAAGGACGCGATCGGCCGTTCCTGGCAGTGCGGCACGGTGCAGGTCGATTTCTCCATGCCGCAGCGCCTGGGTGCCGAGTATGTCGGCGAGGACAATGCCCGCCACACGCCGGTGATGTTGCACCGCGCGATCCTCGGTTCACTGGAGCGTTTCATCGGCATCCTGGTGGAAAACCATGCCGGCGCCTTCCCCTTGTGGCTGGCGCCGGTACAGGCGGTGGTGACCAGCATCTCGGAAGGCCAGGCTGATTACGCTGAACATGTCGCGAAAATGCTGCGCGATGCCGGCCTGCGTGTCGATTGCGATTTGCGCGGCGAGAAAATTAACTATAAAATACGGGAACATAGCTTGTTGAAGCGGCCTTACATCGTTGTCGTGGGTGACAAGGAAAAGGCGGCAGGGTTGGTAGCTTTGCGTGCCCGCGGCAATAAGGATCTCGGGCAGATGTCCCCCCAGGCCTTGATCGATCGTCTGTTGCATGACAAATGCACCAGAAGTTCGGAGGTCTGACTTTTTGATTTTTATGGAGAATTGAACCATCGCTCAAGAAAAGACGCAGCGCCTCAATGAGGAAATCACCGCGCCCGAGGTCCGTTTGGTCGGGGAAGGCGGCGAACAACTGGGCATAGTCCCGATCCGTCAGGCGCTGACGCTGGCAGAAGAAGCCGGTCTGGATCTGGTGGAAATTGCGCCGATGGCGGCGCCGCCGGTCTGCAAGATCATGGACATCGGCAAGTTCAAGTACCAGGAAGCCAAGCGCCAGCACGAGGCCAAGCTGAAGCAGAAGCAGGTGGTGGTAAAGGAAGTGAAGTTCCGCCCCGGTACCGACGAGAACGACTACCAGATCAAGCTGCGTAACGTGATCAAGTTCCTGGGCGAAGGCGACAAAGCGAAGATCACGCTGCGTTTCCGCGGTCGCGAAATGGCCCACCAGGAAATCGGCATGCGCATGCTGGAGCGGATCAAGCTGGATCTAGAACAACAGGCAATGGTCGAGCAGTGGCCGAAGATGGAAGGGCGTCAGCTGATCATGGTGCTGGCGCCGTCGAAGAAAAAGGCGGCTTGAGTTAGTTGCAGGACGTTCCGCCTGTCATGCAGGCGGAAACTAGAAGTGGTTGCGGGTCATCAAGCGTTCCCGAGGCGGGAAACACCTGGCAGCCATGTAATAGGGAGATCTTCGATGCCGAAGATGAAGACCAAGAGCGGTGCCAAGAAGCGCTTTATCATGCGCGCTTCCGGTGGCATCAAGCGCGGTGGGGCGTTCAAGCGCCACATCCTGACCAAGAAAACCACCAAGAGCAAGCGCCAGCTGCGCGGCGTCCTCGCCGTGCATGCCTCCGACGTCAAGTCGGTACGTGCCATGCTGCCGAACGGTTAAGGAGAGACACCATGCCAAGAGTCAAACGTGGTGTAACGGCGCGCGCGCGCCACAAGAAGGTTCTCGACCTCGCCAAGGGCTACCGCGGCCGTCGCAGCAAGGTCTATCGCATCGCCAAAGAGGCGGTGATGAAGGCCGGGCAATATGCCTACCGCGACCGTCGTCAACGCAAACGGCAGTTCCGTGTCCTGTGGATCGCCCGTATCAATGCCGCTGCACGCGAACTGGGCATGAAGTACAGCACCTTCATGAACGGCCTGAAGAAGGCGTCGATCGAAGTCGATCGCAAGGTGCTGGCGGATCTGGCGGTGTTCGACAAGCCGGCATTTGCCGCACTGGCCGCGCAGGCCAAGGCGAAGCTGACGGCCTGATTCACGCTGCACCCGGAGAAGGAGGCCCAGACTGTTGGGGCCTCCTTTTTTACTCCCGCTTCTAATTGCTGATCAATGGACAACCTGGATCAACTCGTAGCATCCGCGACGGCCGACTTTGCCGCCGCCACCGAGCCGGCCAGACTCGAGGATGCCAAGGCGCGCTATCTTGGTAAAGACGGCTCGCTGACGGCGCTGCTGAAGGGGCTGGGCAAGCTGCCGGCTGAAGAGCGCAAGACGGCAGGTGCGGCAATCAATATCGCCAAGGAACACATAGAGTCGGCGCTGACAGCACGGCGCGAGGCGCTGAAAAATGCGCAGCTCGAAGCCCAGCTGGCCACCGAGGCGCTCGATGTCACGCTGCCCGGGCGCGGTTTGCCGTGCGGCGGTTTACATCCAGTGAGCATCAGCCTCGCCCGCATCGAGCAACTGTTCCGCTCCATCGGTTTTGAGGTCGCCGACGGTCCCGAGATCGAGACCGACTGGCACAACTTTACCGCGCTCAACACGCCGGAGAACCACCCGGCGCGTTCGATGCACGACACCTTCTACCTGCTCGGCGAAGACGGCAAGGTGCATGACGATGTGCTGCTGCGTACCCACACCAGCCCGGTGCAGATCCGCGCCATGCTCGCGCATACCGAACGCCATCGTGACGCGGAGACGATGCCGGAACTGCGGGTGATTTGCCCGGGGCGCGTCTATCGTGTCGATTCCGACGCCACGCATTCGCCGATGTTCCATCAGGTCGAAGGTCTCTGGGTCGGCGAGAAGGTCAGCTTTGCCGACCTCAAGGGCGTTGTGGCGGACTTCCTGCGCCGCTTCTTCGAGTCGGATGACATGAAGGTGCGCTTCAGACCGTCGTTCTTTCCCTTCACCGAGCCGTCGGCCGAAATCGACGTAGCCTTCATGGGCGGCGCGCTCGAAGGCCGCTGGCTGGAAATCGCCGGCTGCGGCATGGTCCATCCCAATGTCCTGCGCTTCGGCGGTTTCGATCCGGAGAAATACACCGGCTTCGCCTTCGGCATGGGGCCGGACCGCCTGACCATGCTGCGCTACGGCATCAACGACCTGCGCCTGTTCTTCGAGGGTGATCTGCGCTTCCTCGCGCAGTTCAAGTAAATCATGCAATTTTCCGAATCCTGGCTGCGCAGCCTGTGCAATCCCGCGCTCTCGAACGAGGAGCTGTGCCACCTGCTGACCATGGCCGGCCTCGAAGTCGAGGAAAACGAGCCTGTCGCCCCCGAGTTCGCCGGCGTCGTCGTGGCCCACGTGCTGAGTGTTGAAAAGCATCCCGACGCCGACAAGCTCAAGCTCTGTTCGGTCGATGTCGGCGAAGCCGCGCCCCTGCAGATTGTTTGCGGTGCGCCGAATGTCACCGCCGGCATGAAGGTGCCTTGCGCGCGTGTCGGTGCAAAGCTACCCGGCATCGAGATCAAGCGGGCCAAGGTGCGCGGGGTTGAGAGCCACGGCATGCTTTGCTCGGCGCGCGAACTCGGTCTTTCGGAGGATCACGGTGGCCTGCTGCCACTGGCGGCCGACGCCATCGTCGGCGAGGACATTCGCAGGCATCTGGACCTGGACGATCGCAAGATCACCATCAAGCTCACGCCGAATCGCGCCGATTGCCTATCCGTGCTGGGCATCGCGCGAGAGCTTTCGGCCCTGACCGGCGCGCCGCTGGCGGCTTCGGAGATCAAGCCCGTGACGGCGGTGATCGACGACAGGCGCGCGATTCAGCTCGATGCCCCGGCGTCCTGCTCGCGTTACTGCGGCCGCATCATCCGCGGCGTCAATGCCAACGCGCCGACGCCGGAATGGATGAAGCGCCGCATCGAGCGCAGCGGCATCCGCTCGATTTCCTTCCTGGTCGATGCCACCAACTACGTGATGCTGGAAATCGGCCAGCCGCTGCATGCCTTCGACGATGCCGAACTCGCGGGCACGATCCATGTCCGTCTGCCGACTCCCGGCGAAAAGCTGCTGCTGCTGAACGAACAGACCGTGACGCCGTCGCCCGATACCGCACTGATTGCCGACGACGAAAAGCCGCTGGCGATGGCGGGTGTCATGGGCGGCGAGCATTCGGGCATTTCGGATGCGACGCGTGATCTCTTCCTCGAAAGCGCGTTCTTCCCGCCGGCGGCGATTGCCGGCAAAGCGCGCGCGCTGGGGTTTTCGTCGGATGCCTCGCATCGCTACGAGCGCGGCGTCGATTTCGAACTGCAGCGCCGCGCCATCGAGCGCGCCACGCAACTGATTCTTGAAAACTGCGGTGGCCAGCCCGGTCCGGTGGTCGAGGCCGTGGCGCCCGAGCATCTGCCGCAACGCCGCCCGGTGACGCTGCGCAGCGCGCGTGCCGCCCGGGTGTTGGGCATCGCGCTGCCCGAGGAGCGCATCGAAGCCATGTTTAAGAGCCTGGGCTTGCAGGTGGAGCGCGTCGCCGAGGGCTTCCGAGTAACACCACCGAGCTTTCGCTTCGACATTGAGATCGAGGAAGACCTGATCGAGGAAATCGCCCGCATCCACGGCTACGACAACATCCCCTCGCTGCCCCCAGTGGCACGCATGGCGATGATGCCGGCAGGTGAATCGCGAAAGTCGGCGATGGCGCTACGGCGACAGGTGGCGGCGCGCGACTACCATGAAGTCGTGACCTACAGCTTCGTCGAGGCCGCCTGGGAAGCGGACTTCGCCGCCAATGGCACGCCGGTGGTGTTGGCCAATCCGATCGCCAGCCAGATGGGCGTGATGCGCTCGACGCTGATCGGCGGCCTGGTCGGCACTCTGGCGGCCAATCGCAAACGCCAGATCGATCGTGTGCGTGTGTTCGAGATCGGTCGCTGCTTTCGTCGTGAAGCCGGGGCCGCCCCCGTCGATGGCTATTCGCAGCCACTGCGCCTGGGCGGCCTGGCTGCCGGAACCGCGCAGCCCGAGCAATGGGGCGCAGCCACGCGGCGCGTGGATTTCTTCGATGTCAAGGCCGACGTCGAGGCACTGTTCTCCCCGCACCGCCTGGAGTTCGTCAAGGCCGCGCATCCTGCGCTGCATCCCGGGCGCTGTGCGGAAATCCGCTTGGATGGCGCCGCAGTCGGCGTCATCGGCGAGCTCCATCCGCGCTGGGTGCAGAAGTATGAACTGGGCACGGCGCCGGTCGTGTTCGAACTCGACATGCCGGCTCTGCTGGCGACGCCATTCCCGGCCTACGTCGAAGTCTCGCGCTTCCCGGCGGTGGTGCGCGACCTTGCCCTGGTGGTGCCGCAGAACCAGGCGCTGGCCCCCCTGCTGGCCGGGCTGAAGGCGGCGGCACCGGCCATCGTGCGCGACGTGGCTTTATTCGATGTGTATCAGGGCAAGGGCCTCGCGGATAGCGAAAAAAGCCTTGCCTTCCGGATAGTTATGCAAGATACTCAACGGACTCTCGAGGATGCGGAAGTGGATGCGGTGATCGCCGATCTGCTGGTGATTGCCGGTCGTGACTTCGCTGCGTCCTTGCGTGGATAAAAAGGGGGCGAAGCAAATAATGACATTGACCAAGGCGGAACTCGCCGACCTGCTGTTCGACAAGGTCGGCCTCAACAAGCGCGAAGCAAAAGACATGGTCGAGGCCTTCTTTGACGAAGTGCGGCTTGCGCTGGAAAAGGGCGACAGCGTCAAGCTGTCCGGGTTCGGCAACTTCCAGTTGCGCGACAAGCCCCAGCGTCCCGGCCGCAATCCCAAGACCGGCGAAGAGATTCCGATCACGGCGCGGCGCGTCGTCACCTTCCACGCCAGCCAGAAGCTCAAGGCGGCGGTCGAGGCCTACCCGCGTGGCAACGGCCAGCAATAACCGCGACGAACTGCCGCCGATTCCGGCGAAGCGCTATTTCACCATCGGTGAAGTCAGCGAGCTTTGCGGCGTCAAGCCCCACGTGCTGCGCTACTGGGAGCAGGAATTCACCCAGCTGCGGCCGGTGAAGCGGCGCGGCAATCGCCGCTACTATCAGCATCACGAGGTCCTGCTGGTTCGGCGCATCCGCGAACTGCTCTACCAGGAAGGTTTCACCATCAGCGGCGCGCGCAATCGCCTCGAAGATGGCCCAGGACGCCAGGCCGAGCCGGTTGAAACATCCCCTGGCGTGACATCGTCATCACTCCGCGCGGAACTCGCATCCATCATCGAATTCCTCCGCGCTGCCTGAGTTTCGGGCAGTATCCTTTGATATAATTCGTGCCGTCGGGGCGTGGCGCAGCCTGGTAGCGCACTTGCATGGGGTGCAAGGGGTCGCGAGTTCGAATCCCGCCGCCCCGACCAGTAATACCAAGGCCGTTAGCGAATTCTTGTGCTAACGGCCTTTTCATTTCGCCAAGCACTATCTCAATTCGACGCGGAGCTTCACCAAGTGGTGCCTGAAGACCTGGTAATGCTGGTGACTCGTGCAATGCCGTTTGGGAAGCACAAGGGAATACTGCTTGCCGACCTGCCGGGAAACTACTTGAACTGGTTCGCCCGCGAAGGATTTCCGCAGGGGGAAATCGGTCGTCTGCTGGCGCTCATGCATGAAATCGATCACAACGGCCTCTCGGAGCTGCTGATACCCCTGCGGCAAGGTGCCAAACGGTGAGGTGCAGTGCACTTCGATAACCCAAGCTGTCAGAATTGATACCCGACGAACCGCCCTTGATTCACCCTGGAAGGACCTGCCTGATGACGCGCAAACTGCTATCCCTGCTTGCCTTGGGCGTGATGCTGGCCATTCCGGAACCGGTTCGAGCAGAGACGATCGGTTGCGCAACCACCGCCTGGAAGCTGATCGGTGCCAACCACAGGGTGTGTGTGGAGGCTTTCCATGATCCCAAAGTGCCCGGCGTTACCTGCCATGTGAGCCAGGCCAGAACCGGCGGGCTGGCCGGTACGTTTGGTGTGGCGCAGGACCCGTCGCAGTTTTCGCTGGCTTGCCGACAGACGGGACCCATAACCCCGCCGGCGAAGTTTCCCGAGGAAGAAACGGTGTTTTCGGAAGATACGTCGATCCTGTTCAAGGAAACCCGGGTGGTTCGCATGTGGGATGCCGCCAACCGGACGCTGGTCTATCTGGCCATCAGCCGCAAGTTGATCGAAGGCGCCCCGGCCAACAGTATTTCAACTGTACCGGTGATGCCCTGGGCGAAGCCTTGAGACGGCGGACTTTCGCTGCTGTGCCAAGTCGTTGCGCCGGGCGGGGTCGCGCTTAGCCATGGGCGGTATTGCGCCCGGCTGGCGATTCCGCCGCCGCTGCTATCAGAGCCCGGTGCCGTTGGTACGTGACCTCGGTCGCGTTCTCGCCGCCTTCGGTCCGGCGATTGGCTTGTCCTTGAAAGGCGCCATCTCCGCCGGCTTTCGCGAGCGCCTGATGCTGGTCGTCACCGGCGTCAATCGCTGTCGACATTGTGCCTATGGGCATGGGATCCTTGCCGGCCGTGTCGGGATTTCCAAAGACGAAATCGCCGGCTTGCTCAGCCTTGACCTCGGCTATTGCCCAGAAAGCGAGCTGCCCGCGCTGCGCTATGCGATCCACTGGGCTGAAATGGACGGCCAGCCCACGGCCGATGCCGGGACAAGGTTGGAAGCGACCTATGGCGTACGTGTGGCGCGCCAGATCAACACCGCCAGCCTGCTGATCCATGTTGGAAACCGGTTCGGCAATACCTTTGATTTCCTGCTCGCCTGGCTTTCGCGTGGGCGTTGGGGCCTCTTGCCTGATGAGCGTTGAGCGATCGCCCTGGCGCACGGGAAATCGCCGTGTCACCGGCGCCGACTTTCGGCACAAACGCGCGAACGCAGGATTTGGAAGCGGGAATAGCAGGGGATTCCCTGTCGATTTCCGGATTGCATGGGCCATGGCCCGGGCGCAGGATACGCAAAACGCACGCACCATCGAGAGGACCCCATCCATGCGCATCCAATCCGTTGAACTGGTATCCCTGCCGAATGCTCCGACCTGGCAGGAGAAGATCTATCGTGCCCATCTCGACAATGGCGAGGATATGGATCTGTTCCAGCAGCACTGGGATGTGCCGCTTCCGCCCGAGACCCTGATCGGCTTGACGGTGGAGGAAGCCCGGATCAAGCGCAACGAACGCATGTTTGCGATTGCCTCGGGCAATCACTAAGCGGTCTTCCTAAGCCGCCGTGCCGCCCTGCCGGAACGGCAGGTGGGCGGCGGTCTCCGCTTCATAATCTTGCATCGCGGCGTCTTCGCGGCCGATGAAATCGGCCACGGTGCGGCGCATGCCCGGATCGGCAATCCAGAACGCAGACCAGGTCGGCACCGGCTCGAAGCCGCGCGCCAGCTTGTGCTCGCCCTGCGCTCCCGGCTCGAAGCGCGAGAGTTTGTGGCGAATGCAGTAGTCGATGCCCTGGTAGTAACAAAGCTCGAAGTGCAGGCCGGGGACGTCGATTTCCGTGCCCCAGTGGCGGCCATACAGCGTTTCGGCATCGCGGTAGCAGATGGCCGAGGCCAATGGCGCCGGCCCGTCAAAGGCGAGAAAGACCACGATCTGCCTGCCCAGGCGCTTGGCCACTTGCGGAAAGAACTCCGCGGGAAAGGCCGGATGGTTGCCGTAGCGGAAAAAGGTGTCTCGATAGTGACGGTGAATCGACTCCCAGAGTCCGGCGTCAATCTCATCGCCATGGCGCGCCTCCAGCCGCAGGCCGGATTCGGCGACCGCGCGGCGTTCGCGCTTGAGTTTCTTGCGCTTGGCTGAGGTGAAACCGGCAAGAAAATCGTCAAAATCGTCATAACCTTGATTGAACCAATGGAATTGCACGCCGCGCCGCATCAGCAGGCCGGCATCGGCGAGCGCGGCGCGGTCCTTGTCTTCTGCAAACAGGCATTGCCAGGAAGAGGCTTTGGTGCGACGGGTGACGTCAATGGCCGCTTCGATCAGCGCCGGAGCCACGTCTTGCCGGTCGAGACCCTTGCGCACCAGCAGGCGCGGCCCTGGCGACGGCGTGTAGGGGATACCGCTGACGAACTTCGGGTAATACGCGAGGCCGGCGCGTTGCCAGGCCGATGGCCAGTTCCAGTCGCGAGAAAAGTCGCCGAAAGAATGCGTGCGCAGATACAGCGGCAGCAGGCCGATCATCGCGCCATTCGCGTGCAGCGCAAGATGCCGGGCCTGCCAGGCCATCGCCGTACCGCTGGCGCCGACTCTTTCGGCCGTGCCGAGGAAGGCCTGGCTGACGAATGGGTCGGCGGCAGAATCGAGTGCGTCCCAGTCGGATGGCGGGATGGCGTCGGCGCCGGGGTAGAGGACAATTTCCATGGAGCCCCATCCTACCTGCTGGCGACTGTTCGACGCGCGATGTGGCCTGCCGAATCGGCCCGCCGGGGCTATGGGATTGCTCTATTCCGATCTTCAGGCGAGGGGGGATCAGCTAAAATGGCCCACTGAATTTCCCCGCTTCCGCCACAGACCCCATGCGCATCCTGCTCAGCAATGACGACGGCTATCTCGCGCCGGGGCTCGCCCAGCTTGCCGCCAGCCTTGGCGATCTCGCCGAGATCATTGTCGTTGCCCCGGAACGCAATCGCAGCGGTGCCAGCAATTCCCTGACCCTGGATTTGCCCTTGCATCTGAACAAGGCGGCCAACGGCTTCATGTATGTCAGTGGCACCCCTACCGACTGTGTGCATCTGGCGGTGACCGGACTGCTGGAACCGCAGCCCGACATGGTGGTGTCGGGCATCAATCTCGGCGCCAACATGGGCGATGACACGATCTATTCGGGAACCGTCGCGGCGGCCACCGAGGGCTACCTGCTCGGCGTGCCGGCGATAGCGGTGTCGCTGGCGAGTTTCGCCGGAAAGCATTTCGAGACCGCAGGCCGCGTGGCGCGCGAACTGGTACAGCGCTTCACCCGCACGCCCTTCACCGAGCCAGTGCTGCTGAACGTCAATGTGCCGGATGTGCCCTATGACCAACTGCACGGCGTCCAGGTCACGCGCCTGGGACGTCGGCACAAGGCCGAGCCGGCGGTGAAGTCGCTCAGCCCGCGCGGCGAAACGCTCTATTGGATCGGGCCGGCCGGTCCCGCCGCGGATGCCGGCGAAGGTACCGACTTCCATGCCGTGGAGCACGGCTGGGTATCGGTGACGCCCTTGCAGATCGACCTGACCCACGGCGCGCAACTGGGCCAGGTTCGCAACTGGCTGGGCAAAATCGCATGAATTCGGCGACCCTGGCCGGGATCGGCATGACCTCGGCGCGTACCCGCGCACGCATGGTCGAGCGCCTGCGCAGTCAGGGCATCAAGGACCCGCGCGTGCTCCATGCCATTGGCGTGGTGCCGCGCCACATCTTCCTTGAACCGGCGCTGGCGCAGCGCGCTTACGAGGATACGGCGCTGCCCCTGGGCTTTGGCCAGACCATCTCGCAGCCCTTCGTGGTTGCGCGCATGATCGAAATCCTGATCGCCGGTCGCGATCTCGGCAAGACGCTGGAGATCGGTGCCGGCTGCGGTTACCAGGCCGCCATTCTCGGCGTGCTGTCGAAGCAGGTGTTTGCCGTCGAGCGCATCGCTCAATTGCTGGCGCGCGCGCGCGACAATCTGCGCCAGATCAAGCTCTCGCATGTGCGCCTGAAACATGCCGACGGAAATCTCGGTCTGCCGGAGGCTGCGCCCTTTGATACCATCATCCTCGCCGCTGCGGCGTCGGCGGTGCCGCAGTCGCTGCTTGCCCAGCTGGCACCGGGCGGGCGTCTGGTGATGCCGCTGGGCAGTTCCGAGCAGGTGATCAGCCTGATCGAGCGCGGCGAAAAGGGATTTACCGAGACACGATTCGACGCCGTGCGTTTCGTGCCATTGCTGCCGGGGGTGGAATGATCGCCAATCGCCTGATCGCACTCGCCATTCTCACCGCCATCTTCGGCGGCTGTGCCAGTCACGGCCCGGCGCCGGTGGTGGATCGCGGCGGCAGTGTTGCGCCCGAGGCCAAGGCGCCGGTCGCCACGCCTGTCGCAGCCGACAGGATCGGTTTCTACACGGTGAAGAAGGGCGATACGCTTTACAGCATCTCGCTCGACCACGGCCAGGACTACAAGGATGTCGCGGCCTGGAACTATCTCGACAATCCCAATCTGATCAAGATCGGACAGCAACTTCGCGTGGTCCCTCCGGAAGGCGCTGCGCCGGTGGCGGTGGCAAAACCGGTGAGTTCCGGCGGTCCGGTCGAGATCAAGGCGACGTCCGGCGCGAATACCGAGACCTACAAGCGCGAACCCAAAGGCGGCAAGCAGCCCTGGTCCGAGCAATCCCTGGCCAAGGCGCGCCAGGGTGAGCCGGTGGCCAAGGCGGCCGAGGGCACGCCGGCCGCTGTCGCCGAAAGGCCCGCCGACACGCCGGTGGCGACCGGCGACGAGCTGGATTGGATGTGGCCGGCAAATGGCAAACTGTTGGCAACGTATGCGGAGGGGGGCAGCAAGGGCATTGACATTGCCGGCAAGGTCGGCGATCCGGTCGTGGCGGCCGCGGGCGGCGTTGTGTCCTATTCCGGTACGGGCCTGCGCGGCTACGGCAACCTGGTCGTGCTGCGCCACAACGCCAATCTGCTCTCGGTGTATGCCCACAACAGCAAACTGCTGGTGAAGGAAAAGGACACGGTGGCCAAGGGGCAGAAGATCGCCGAGATCGGCAGCAGCGATGCCGATACCCCGCGACTGCATTTCGAGATCCGTCGCCAGGGCAAGCCGGGCGATCCGCAGAAGTTCCTGCCGCCGCGCTGATGCCATGAGTGATGACGCCTTGACCGGGAGAGGCGAACAAGTCGATGGCGCCCATGGCACCGAAGATTCGGGTTTCATTGAAGACATCACCCAGGTTTACCTGCACGAGATCGGCGTCACGCCGCTGTTGACGGCGGCCGAGGAAGTCAGGCTGGCGCGTGCTGCCCATGGTGGCGACTTTGCTGCTCGTCAGCACATGATCGAGGCCAACCTGCGACTGGTGGTCAGCATTGCCCGGCACTACCTGCATCGCGGGCTGCCGCTCGACGACCTGATCGAGGAAGGCAATCTGGGTCTGATCCATGCGTTGGAAAAATTCGATCCGGAGCGTGGCTTCCGCTTTTCCACCTACGCCACCTGGTGGATCCGCCAGAACATGGAACGCGCGATCATGAATCAGTCGCGCACCGTGCGCCTGCCGGTCTACGTGATCAAGGAGCTCAATATCGTATTGCGCGCCTTGCGCGAGCTTGACCGGCAACGGGGTTCGAATACCGAATCACCAGGCACGATGCTGGAGGATGTGGCGCACCTGCTCGATCGCCCGGTCGAGGAAGTCCGCCGCCTGCTGTTGCTCAACGAGCGCTCGGCTTCTCTCGACTCGCCGCTGGACATCGATCCGGAACTTTCGATGTCCGATGCGCTGGCCGACGAATCGATCGCCGACCCGTCGGCCCAGATCGCGCAACACGAGTCCGAAGTCATGGTTGCGGAGTGGGTCGCTCAGCTTACCGAGCGCCAGCGGCTGGTCATCGAGCGTCGCTACGGCCTCGGCGGGCATGAAGTGACGACACTGGAGCTGATCGCCAGGGACATGGGACTTACCCGCGAACGCGTGCGACAGATCCAGATGGAAGCGCTCTCCAAACTGCGCAAGCGCATTGCGCAGGAAGGCCTGTCGTCGGAATCGCTACTGTGACTCGCGCAGTTCGGCGGCGAGGTCCATCACCGCCGAAGCGTAGAAGCTGCTGCGGTTGTAGCGAGTGATGACGAAGAAGTTGCCGTAGCCGACGCGATATTCGGTTGCGGAGTTCGGGGTCACCAGATCGATCAGTGCGGCCGGACGATCAGGGAAGTCGTCGCCGACACCTGAAATCGCCGTGTCGCCAGCGCCGACTCTTGCGAGACTCGTGCCAGCGGCGATCCATTCGCGCGGCGAGCGCCGTGGCGCGATGCCTTCATCGACCAGCGCCTGGATGTTGTCGCCGCCGACAGTGACGGCAATCGCAATCGGGCTGTCCTTCTCCCAGCCGTGCCCGGCAAGGAAGTTGGCGACACTGCCGATGGCGTCGGCGACGCTGGCGGAGAGATCGACGTGGCCGTCGCCATCGAAGTCGGTGCCATAGCGACGCAGCGACGAGGGCAGGAATTGTGGCAGCCCCAGCGCGCCGGCATAGGAACCGCGGTAGTCCAGCGGGCTGCGCTTTTCATCCCGCGCCAGCAACAGCAGTTCCTCGAGTTCGCGGCGGAACAGCACGGCCCGCGGCGGATAGTCGAAAGCCAGCGTGGTCAGCGCGGCAAAGGTGCCGTAGCGTCCGGTGTGCCTGCCGTAAATGGTTTCGATACCGATGATGGCGGCAATGATTTCCTTCGGAACGCCGAAGCGCGCCTCGGCTTCGCCAAGTTTTGCCGCGTGTGCCTGCATGAAGCGATGCCCGGCGATGATCCGCCTTGGTTCGACGAAGCGCGCGCGGTAGGCTCGCCAGGAACGAATTCCGGGATCCTTTGGCGGCATGATGGCCCTGATCACGCGGGGCAGGTGCGGCGTTTTGCGGAACAGTCCGGTCAGTGCCAGCGTGTCCATGCCATGGCGCTCGGCCATGTCGTCGATGAACTGCCTGACATCGTCGCGGCTGGCGTAGCTGGCGGCCTGCGCGGGCAGCGTGCAAGCCAGCGTGACCAGCAGCAGCAATCGCTTCACGGCCGGAAACCCGCAATCCGTTCGCGCAGGCGCTCGAGGTCACCATCTTCCGGCAGGGGGGCGTAGCGCAGTCGCGCATACTGTGCGGCAATTTCGCGAATGTCGGACGCATGGGTCGGGATCCCGGCGGCGGCACGCTCGGCGAAGGCATGCGGACCTTCCCAGCTGTGCCAGACGACGCCATGCGCGGCGAGGCGGCCGGTAAAGCGCCGCCAAGCCGCGAAGGCGGGATCAACGCGCCGGCGGTTGCGCAGGGTCCAGGCGGTCAGGCCCAGCAGCACGACGCCGCACAGCACCGCAAGCGCCGCGGTCATGCTGCGCCAATCGGGTTCGCCAAGGCCCAGGCCGGCAAGAAAATCGCGCTGCTTCTGCGGGTTGTAACCCAGCACCCATTGATTCCAGCCGTTGGTGACGGCGTCGAGGCGATAGCGCAGATCACGGATCCATGTCAGATCGGTACGGGCGAGGAAAGGCAGCTCCTCGCCGGAGGGCACCGCGGCAGCCAGATTGGTATTGATGCGGCTGGGTGCGGAAATCGCTGTCGGATCGATGCGCACCCAGCCACGCCCCGCGATCCAGGCTTCGGTCCAGGCGTGGGCGTCGTATTGCCGCACCACCAGGTAGCCATCGACGGGATTGACCTCTCCGCCCTGGTAGCCGGCCACGACCCGCGCCGGAACGCCCGCGGCGCGTAGCGCATAAACGAAGGCGGCGGCGAAGTGCTCGCAGAAGCCGCGTTTGGAATCGAAGAGGAATTCGTCGATCAGATCCGGACCGAGCAGTGGTGGGTTGAGCGTGTAAATCAGCAACTGGCGGTTGAAGAAGTCCTGGGCAGTGACGAGGATGGCCGCGTCGTCCTCGCCGTGGCGTATGCGCCATTCGGCGCCGAGGGCGCGGGTGCGTGGATTGCCGCCGCTGGGCAGGGCCAGCGCATCGCGCAGCATGGCGCGAGATTCGTTGATGCCGGCGTTGGTCTCGGGGAAGGCGCGTTGGGCGTAGCGCGTGCGGTTGCGCACGATCTGGCGCGAGATCGGCTGGTAGTCACTGGTAAGCGCGCTGTCCGGCGGCAGGTTCCCCGGCATTTCCAGCGAGAAGAGCCAGAACTTGCCGTTCGGTTCCAGGGTCAGGTCGTACTCGATGGCAGGCCCGCTGACGGGATAGGGTACGTCCGGATAGGCCCCCAGGGTCTGTCGTATCGACCAGGTACGCCCATCGAACGCGGGCATCACCGGGCCACGCCAATAGAGTTGCGATTGCGGTGGGACCTTGCCCTTGAAGTCGACGCGAAAAGCGATCGCATCGGATTGGGAAAGCTGGGCAATCGAACCCGGAGACATGGTTTCGGAGATGCCGGACGTCGCCGTGTAGCGGTCCTGCGGCAGGCCCCAGAGCGGCCCCTGGACCCGGGGAAAGAGCACGAACAGCAACAGCATGAAAGGCATGGCCTGGGCCAACATCAGGGCCGCCCGCCGCAACTGCATTTGTGGTGCCGGACGGTCGTCGCTGGCCGCCAGCATCGTCGCGGTGGTGATCAGGACGGTAACGCAGGAGAGCAGGGCCGTCGGTATGGTCTGGGTGAACAGGAACTGTCCCAGTACCAGGAAGTAGCACAGCAGCGCCGTGACGATGGCGTCGCGCGCGGCACGCAGTTCGAGCAGTTTGAGCGCGAGAAAGACCACCAGCAGGGCGATCCCCGGCGTGCGGCCGATGATGCTCCGGTACTGCATGAACACACCGACGGTGCCGGCGATGACCAGCAGGACCAGCAGCCATTTTGGCGGCAAGTGCCACTGGCGCCAGGTCAGCGCGGCACGCCAGGCGAAGGCGGCACCCGCGGCGAGGGCAAGCCAGAGCGGGACCTGCTGGGTCAGGGGAAGGAACGCGGCCAATGCCCCGGCCAGCAGCCACCAGGCCTGACGCCGGCTGACGGGGCGATTAGCGCGTGCCATCCGGGTACAGGGCCAGGGCGCGCAGGCCGGTGGTCAGTTGCATGGTGCCATTGTCGGGAGCAAGGCGCAGGCCGGGGATGCGCAGTCCCCAGGCATGGCCGGCAGCGTCGGCGTCCAGCATCCAGCGCGTGAGTATCGACAGGCGTTGCTCGGTGTCCATGGACTCCGGCAACTCGTTCCACTCCAGCCAGACCTGCTGCGCGGCAGCGCCCGAGAAGAGCTTGGTCAGCAACGGCCCGTCCTGCTGCCGTGCTACGGCTTTCCAGGCAACATGGCGTGGCGAATCCGCCGGCTGATGATCGCGCATGCCGGAAAAATCGTCGGCGCCCCGCCCATCGCGGGAGCTGCCGCGCGAGGTATCGCCGCTCCAGGGCAAGGGCGGTGCCTTGGCGGCGGGAGCCGGATAGATCAGGCAATTCAGGTCGGGAACGACATAGCTCCAGGCACGCACCAGGCCCAGGGGCCAGGTGGTCTCGATGGTGATCCGCGGCACGCGCATCCAGCCACGCCGTGGGGCATGGAGCGGCAGCAGGGCAATCGTGCTGGCCTGGGCGCCGATGTCGATTTCGACCGGATCGCCGTCGCCGATGAAGACGCGCAGGCTGGTGCGCGCATCGGCCCGCTGATTTTCCAGTACCACGGCGAACTGGGCGATGCCGCCGGAAAACACCGGTTCGCAGCGGCCGGGGCTGATCGCGATCAGCGCCATGTTGCGGAAGGTATGCAGGATGGTGACGACGCCGAGACCGGCAAGCAGGAACACCAGCGCGTGCCCCAGGCTCAGGTTGTAGTTCATCGCGCCGAGCAGGATCACGATCAGCGCGGTGCCGTAGCTCAGCCCGGCGAGCGTCGGCAGCACATACACGCGGCGCTGCGTGAGGATGATGGGTGATGCCTCCGGTGCCCGCACCGGCACCGCCCAGCGCACGAAGGATTCATGGAGGCGGTGGCGCAGCGTCGCGAACATTTTCAGGGCAGCGGCACGGCCTCGATCAGGGCGGCGGCAACGGCCTCCGGGTCGCTGTGGGCAACGTCGTCGACGGGACGCAGGCGGTGGGCGATGACGCCGGGCAGGACGGCCTGCACGTCCTCGGGCAAGACATGGTTGCGTCCGTCCAGCATTGCCCAGGCGCGGGCCACGGCAAGCAGGGCGAGGCAGGCTCGCGGCGACAGGCCGGCTTGCCAGCGCGGCGCGGTTCGCGTATGTGCTGCCAGCGCCTGCACGTAGTCGATCAGGGCCGGCGAGGCGTGGATTTCGCGCACTGCCTGCTGCAGTTCGACAAGGCGCTGCGGGGTCACGCGGGCCGCGAGTTCGGCAACCATCTTCTGCCGGTCGGCCCCGGCCAGCAACTCCCGTTCCGCCGCGGGATCGGGATAGCCAAGCTCGATTTTCAGCAGGAAGCGGTCAAGCTGCGATTCCGGCAGCGGGAAGGTGCCGATCTGGTGCGCCGGGTTTTGCGTGGCGATGACGAAAAACGGCTCGGGAAGCGGCCGGGTCTTGCCTTCGGCCGTGACCTGGCGTTCCTCCATGGCTTCCAGCAGCGCGCTTTGGGCTTTCGGCGTGGCGCGGTTGATCTCGTCGGCGAGGACGACCTGGGTAAAGATCGGACCCGGATGGAAATGGAAGCTGCCGCTGCCGCGATCGAAGATCGAGACGCCGAGGATATCTGCCGGCAGCATGTCGCTGGTAAATTGAATACGCTGGAATTCCAGGCCGAGAACCTTCGCCAGGACATGGGCCAGCGTGGTCTTGCCGACACCGGGCAGGTCCTCGATCAGCAGGTGGCCGCGTGCCAGCAGGCAGGCCAGCGCCAGGCGGATCGGCCTTTCCTTGCCGAGGATGATGCGGTTGATGTCGGCGAGGACGGCGTCGAGTTCGGGGAGTCGCATGGGGTCGGGGATTTGCGCGGACTTTGTTGGATAATAGGCTTTTCGCCACATTGTAAGTCATCAGGCAAGACCCACGTCATGACCATTACCGCCTTCATTACCCATCGCGACTGCTGGCAGCACGACATGGGCGCACACCATCCCGAATGTCCTGACCGTCTCGGTGCGATCAGTGATCGCCTGATCGCTTCCGGCCTTGACGTTTACCTGCAGTTCCACGATGCGCCGCTGGCCGAAGAGACACAGTTGATGCGCGTGCATCCGCGCGACTATGTCGAACACGTGAAGAACAGCAGCCCCGCGCACGGCATCGTGCACCTCGATCCCGATACCGCGATGTCGCCGGGGACGCTGCAAGCGGCGCTGCGTTCGGCGGGGGCCGGGTGCCACGCCACCGACCTGGTGATGCGCGGCGAGGCGCAGACGGCGTTTTGCGCGATCCGCCCCCCCGGCCATCATGCCGAGCGGGCAAAGGCCATGGGCTTCTGCTTCTTCAACAACGTGGCGATCGCGGCGCGCCATGCACTTGACGCCTGGGGGTTGTCGCGGGTGGCCATTATCGATTTCGATGTGCATCACGGCAATGGCACGGAGGAAATCTTCGCCGGCGATGAGCGCGTGCTGATGGCGGGAATATTCCAGCATCCCTTCTATCCCTACTGCGGTACGGAAAATCCGGCATCCAACATGTGCAACGTGCCGCTGCCGGCGGGAACCCGCGGCGAGGATTTCCGCGGTGTGGTTGCCGATATCTGGATGCCGCGCCTGCGTGAATTCAAGCCGGAAATGATCTTCATCTCCGCAGGTTTCGATGCCCACTATGAGGATGACATGGCTTCGCTGGGCCTGGTTGAATCCGACTATGCCTGGGTGACGCAGCAGATCAAGCAGATCGCCAACGAATACTCCGGCGGGCGCATCGTGTCTCTGCTGGAGGGAGGCTACGTGCTCTCGGCGCTGGCGCGCAGCGTCGTCACGCACATCAAGGTGCTGGCGGATTTGTAACCGGGGGTTGCAGGCTGGGGCGGCGTCCGGCGATCGGTTAAACTTGCCAATTCCAGCCTGCACCCGCGTTGGCTGAATCTCATTCCCGGAAATTTTCATGAAGACCATTCAGGGCTCCATTCCTGCAATCATCACGCCGATGCACGAGGACGGCTCGCTCGACCTGCCCGGCTTCGAGCGCTTGCTCGATTGGCATATCGCCGAAGGTACCGATGCGGTAGTGGTGGTCGGTACCACCGGCGAGTCCCCCACTGTCGATGTCGAGGAGCACTGCGCGCTGATCGAGACCGCGGTGCGGCGTGTCGCCGGGCGTATTCCGGTGATCGCGGGTACCGGGGCCAATTCGACCAGGGAAGCCATCGACCTGGCGAGATTTGCCCGTCAGGCCGGCGCCGATGCGCACTTGTCGGTGGTTCCTTATTACAACAAGCCGACCCAGGAAGGCCTGTACCAACATTTCAAGGCTATCGCCGACGCCGTCGAACTGCCGTTGATCCTTTACAACGTGCCGGGGCGAACCGTGGCAGATCTGGGAAATGAGGCCATCCTGCGCCTTGCTCAAGTGCCAGGCATCATCGGCATCAAGGATGCGACCGGAAACATCGAGCGTGGCTTCGATCTGCTCAAGCGCGCACCGGCGGAATTCAGCATTTTCAGCGGAGACGATGCTACGGCGTTGGCACTGATGCTGATGGGCGGCAAAGGGTCCATTTCCGTGACGGCCAATGTCGCACCGCGCCTGATGCACCAGATGTGTGCTGCCGCCATCGCCGGAAATACGGTGTTGGCAAGGGAACTCAACCAGCGTCTGATTGGTCTTCATCGCAACCTTTTCATCGAGGCGAATCCCATTCCGGTGAAGTGGGCCGTGCAGCAAATGGGGCTGATCGAGGCGGGAATTCGTTTGCCGATGACGACGCTGTCCGCGGATTGTCATGAACGTGTCCGGCTTGCCATGAACGAGGCCGGCATTTCGGTCTGACCTGGAAAGAGGCATTGATGAGAAAGCCAGTTTGTTACCTGTCCGTATCTTTCCTGCTACTGGGCATGCTTGCCGGATGTAGTGGCAGCATCCTCCCCGAGTCGAAGAAAATCGAATACAAGTCGGCGGGCAAACTACCGCCGCTCGAGGTGCCGCCGGACCTGACACAGCAGAGCCGTGATGAACGCTATTCCGTGCCCGATGTATCGTCCAGCAAGGGCACGGCGACCTATTCTGCCTACTCCACCGAGCGGGGTGGTCAGGCGCGTACGACAACGGCACAGGATCTCCTTCCTCAAGTCGACAAGATGCGCATCGAGCGCTCCGGCACGCAACGCTGGCTGGTGGTCGGCGGTTCACCGGAGAAACTGTGGCCGGGGGTAAAGGACTTCTGGCAGGAGCTGGGTTTTCTGATCAACGTTGAGCTTGCCGAAGCCGGCATCATGGAGACTGACTGGGCCGAGAATCGGGCAAAACTGCCGCAGGATTTCATCCGCGGCACCATAGGCAAGGTATTCGACAGTGTCTATTCGACACCGGAGCGAGACAAGTTTCGTACGCGTCTTGAGAAGGGCGCCGAACCGGGGACGGTTGAGATCTACATCAGCCATCGCGGCATGTATGAGATCTATACCAACGAAGGGAAAAGCGAAACACGCTGGCAGCCGCGTCCGGCCGATCCGGAACTGGAAGCCGAAATGTTGCGACGCCTGATGGTCCGCCTTGGGGTCGAAGAAGCTCGCGCCAAGTCCATGGTGGCTGCCGACCAGCGGCAGGACAAGGCGAAGCTTTCGCGTGCTGCGGATGGAGCCGGTGCTGTCTTGCTTGAAGAGGCATTTGACCGGGCATGGCGCCGTGTCGGTTTGGCGCTTGACCGCGTCGGCTTTACGGTCGAAGACCGGGACCGCACCCAAGGACTGTATTTCGTCCGCTACGTCGATCCGGAAATCGATGGCAAAAAAAAGGATGACGACAAGGGCTTCCTTTCCAAACTTGCGTTCTGGCGCGGCGGCGCGAGCAACAAGCCCGCTCAGGCCCAATATCGTATTCACTTGAAGGCCGAGGGGGAGACCACCCGCGTCGAGGTGCTTTCACGCGAAGGGGGAGTCGACCGCTCCGAAACCTCACGGCGGATCCTTGGCCTGTTGCACGAGCAATTGAAATAAAACGGTGCGCTTTGCATCGCTCGGCAGCGGTAGCCGGGGAAACTGCCTGTTGGTCGAATCCGGGACTACCCGAATCCTGATCGACGCGGGCTTCGGGCCGCGCGAAACCACGCGAAGGCTTGAACGGCTCGGCATCGGGGTCGCCGATGTCGATGCCGTGCTGGTTACCCATGAGCATTCCGACCACATCGGCGGCGCCTATGCGTGTGGCAGACGTTTCGATTGGACCGTCCTGATGACGGCCGGAACCTGCGCCGCATCGCGACACGGTGCCGCCGAGGGAAACCTCAGACTTTTCGATAGCCATCAGTCCTTCGATTTCGGCGATATCTGTGTCCAGCCTTTCCCTGTGCCGCACGATGCGCGGGAGCCGGTCCAATTTGTGCTGGGCGATGGTGCCGTATGCCTTGGTGTGCTGACCGACGCCGGACATGTCACGGCCCATATGGCGGTCATGCTCGACGGATGCGATGCCCTTGTGCTGGAGTGCAATCATGATCGTGACATGCTGGCGCGGGGGAGCTACCCCGATGCGTTGAAGCGCCGGATCGCCGGCGCTCAGGGGCACATGGACAATGATGCAGCCGGCAACTTGCTTGAACGCATTGACCGGACCAAACTGCGTCACGTGATCGCGGCCCACCTTTCGGAACAGAACAACACGCCGGCGCTGGCTCGCGATGCACTCTGCGGGCCGTTGAATTGCGCGCCAGAGTGGATAGGTGTTGCGTCCCAGGATGCTGGTTTCGACTGGCGCGAGATTTAAGGCGTCCAGAAACGAAAAAGCCAGCCCTAAGGCTGGCTTTTTTGCCCGTGGGCGGAAGAAAATTACTTCTTCGCGGGGGCGGCCGGAGCAGCAGCAGGAGCAGGAGCAGCAGCAGCAGCAGGAGCAGCGGCAGCAGGAGCAGCGGCGGCAGGAGCCGGAGCGGCAGCAGGAGCCGCGGCAGGAGCAGCAGCGGGGGCGCCAGCAGCAGCCGGAGCGGCAGCGGCGGCATCAGCGGGCTTCGGGGCTTCGGCGGCGGGCTTCGGCGCTTCAACCTTGGGCGGCTCGGCGGGCTTCGGGGGTTCTTGCTTGCTGCAAGCGGCGAGAGCGATGGCCAGGAGGGATGCAACCAGGAGGGAGTTCTTCATAAAAATTCCTTTATCGATAGAGGAGCTGCTGGGATGACAAAAAAATTTGCCGGGCGCGACCCGACAGCCAGCAATTATAGCCGGTTTATTTTCGCTTGGCCAAGGTCTCGGCAGCATTTTTCGCCACATGGCCGATGCTTGGCTCAAAGCCCGGTCGCATTTACGCTCAGGCAGGGGGTCGATTGTTCCCACAACTCGTCAAACCTCTGGCGCCACGGGCGGACTGCCAGCGGATCGTCGAGGTGCAGGGCGCAACGAGGCTGGTCGAACTGGAAACGTCGAATGGCGTGCTGGTCATCCGCAAGGATATGGGAATCGGCGAGGTGGCGCAGGCTATCGGGTGACTGCCGGATTTCGATCAAGTGCGAGAACCGGGTAAACATCTGCATCAATCTGGGGGCTTTGGTTCGGAGCGATTCCGGCTCATGCAACACAATGCGCAGGCGGCGCAGGCCTGCTGCGGAAAGGAAACCCGCAAGTCGGTCAATTCGCGCCTTGTCCTCAAGGCGTGGCGCGGACAGGTCACGATCGAAAATCAGGATCTCGTGCTCGGCGCGAGCAATTACGGTATCGCAGGCTTGGCGGTAGTCGGCCTCAACCGTGATTAGCGTATAGGCAGGTTCCATGGTCGAAAGGAAACCGGGAGACGAGTGGTGATTATAATCGGCGACCTTTTTGTGTGGAATCGGGACCTGGGATGCCGACTGCTGCGGTTGAGTCGCTGGATCATGAAGGGCGGGGTGTTGCTCACGTCGACGGCAAGGCAATATTCATCGAAGGTGCACTACCAGGTGAAATCGTCGAGTACGCGAGCTACCGGCGCAAGGCGAAGTACGAAAACGCCAGCACCCTGTCGGTGATCAAGGCCTCCGGCCAGCGTGTTGTGCCGGCCTGCCCTAATTTCGGTCCTTGCGGCGGCTGCTCGATGCAGCATCTTGACCGTTCCGGACAAACTGCAGCCAAGCAGCGCGTGCTTGAAGATGCGCTTTGGCACATTGCTCGCCTGAGGGCGGATCAAGTCTACCCGCCAATAGCGGGGTACCCCTGGGCCTACAGATCACGCGCGCGGCTTTCGGTGCGGACGGTGATGAGCAAGGGCGGCGCTCTGGTCGGCTTTCGCGAACGGCACAGCAGCTTTGTCGCCGTAATGGAATCCTGTGCCGTTCTTCCTCCCCATGTTTCGGCCCTGATTTCGCCATTGAAGCGTCTGGTGGAGGCCATGTCGCGGCCGGACAGACTGCCCCAGATTGAGGTCGCCATAGGTGCGGAAAATACGGCGCTGGTGCTGCGCCACCTGGAGGCCCTGGATGATTCGGACAAGGATCGCTTGAGGAGATTTGCCGACGAACATCGAATCGTCTGGTTCTTGCAACCCGGTAGCCTTGAATCAACGCATTTGTTTCATCCGCCGCATGCCACGACGCTGAGTTACCGCCTCCCCGATTTTGGTTTGGAACTGGCATTTCATCCGACAGAATTTACCCAGGTCAATCCGGCGGTAAATCGGGTCCTGGTGCGGCGGGCCATGGCCTTGCTGCAGCCACGCGCAGGCGAACGGATTGGTGATTTGTTTTGCGGCTTGGGCAACTTTTCGCTGCCGATAGCCAGCATGGGAGCTCAGGTTCTTGGCGTGGAGGGGAGTGCGGCTTTGGTCGCGAGGGCAAGCCAGAACGCCGAACGCAATGGTCTCGCAAATCGTTGCGAATTCGGGGTGGCCAATCTGTTCGAGGCCACAGCGGAAAATTTCGCCGCGTTTGGTCATTTGGACAAACTACTGATCGATCCGCCGCGTGAAGGCGCGATTGCGCTGGTCAAGGCGCTGCCATCGAGTGACGCGCCGCGGCGAATCGTTTATGTGTCTTGCAGCCCGGCAACGCTGGCCCGTGATGCCGCCGTGCTGGTGAATGATAAGGGCTATCGTTTGGCCGGTGCAGGGATTGCCAACATGTTTCCGCACACCTCGCACCTGGAGTCGATAGCACTCTTCGAGCGCTGAAGAAAAAAGCGGCAACCACGGTCGCCGCTTTCTTTGTAGTCGCGCCGTACCGTCAGCGCCTACTTTGCCTGTCAGTCTCGCTCGCCGGAAAATGCCATCAGCAGTTGCAGCAGGCTGACAAAAACGTTATAGACATCCAGATACACGGCAAGTGTCGCCGTGATGTAGTTGTCCTCGCCGCCATGCACGATGCGGTTGATGTCATACAGTATGTAGGCGGAGAAGATCACCACCGCAATCGCCGAGATGGCCAGGGACAGCGCGGGAATCTGGAAGAAGATGTTCGCTACTATTGCGACCAGCAGAAGAATCACGCCGGCGAACAGGAACTTGCCGATGTTGGAAAAGTCCCGCTTGGTGGTGGATGCAACGCCGGCAAGGGCGAAGAAAATCGCGCCGGTACCACCTCCGGCCATGGCGATAAGCGTGCCGCCGTTGGCGAAGCCGAACGCTACTTGAAGGATACGCGACAGCATCAGGCCCATGAAGAACGTAAAGCCCAGCAGCAGGGCCACGCCCATACCGCTGTTCTTGGTGCGCTCAATGCCCCACATGAAAGCCCAGGCAATGCCCAGAAAGAGCATGAAGGCGATAAAGGGGCTGCCGGCGAGGAATGAAAACTTGAGCTGTACGCCGACCAAGGCACCGAGTATTGTCGGTACCATCGAAAGCGCAAGCAGGGCGTAGGTATTGCGCAGGACGCGGTGTTGGCGCAGGGCGATGTCTGTGGTCGCGGTTTGCTGGTAGGTCTGGATGTTTTCCATGGCGTTGCTTGTTCTCCTTGAGGGGGACGAAACCTTCGACTGGTTGGCGGTCCGGGAGTTCCGGAGCGCTGACTCCAATTGATTATACGGGCGACCGCCTCCCCCGGAAAGCCATCAATCCGGAGCCGGCACGCGGTACCCGAGCGTGCAAGGGCAGCGGCTGTGCAAGGGCCGTGGCTTGCGGGCGGTGTCGCTTGCGACTATGCTGGGAGAATTCAGCGGACAGGAGATACCGTGGCTTCCCTCGATCGAATCCGCACGCATGGGTTCAGACGCTGGTATGAACGACAGCTGATCGAGTGCCATGCCTGGCTGGTCAGCTGGTTTCTTGGTGTCATTGTCCTGGTCAGCGGTGTGGAGGTTGCCGGCCCGGGTGGTGGCTCCCGAATCGGGGGGGTAGCGCTTATTGTTGGCGGACTGGCAGTCACGCTGTTCAGCTGGATGCGCTACCGCCTGCTGCTGGAGATTGCCGAACGCCTGGGCGAGCAGGCCGCGTGTCCGTCGTGCGCTACCTATGCGAAGTTTTCGATCGAGGCGTCGGGGCCGAATCCCATGCCGGATGGAGGTGACCCGGTACTCGAGAACCATGGTGGAGGCATCTGGCTGCGTGCTCTTTGTCGCAAGTGTGGCGGCCGCTGGGTGCTGAAATAGCCCTATGAATGCCGACCTTGCTACGAAGCGATGGTTGATTTTCTCTGCCGCGGCCTGCCTGGTTCCTGCGGCGCCTGGGATATCAGCTGCGGTGTATGCGCAGGGCGCTGCTCCCGTTCAAGCAGGGGTAGCTTTCAAGAAGGTGGCTCGGCGCGCTACGGGCCCGATTTCGTGGCCGGAGCTTCGTCTCACCAGGGAACTCGGAATCGGCGGCGCGGCCGAAAAGCTGACCTCCGGTTCATTGCCGGAACGGCCGGCCGAGCTGTCTGAAAACCGGTCCGCAGCCGCTGCCTCAGGGAGGATTCCATTGCCTGGCGGCGAGGTTAACCGCGCGGGGATAGTGCCGGCGAGCCGTCTGCGGCTACGTAATGGCAGCCTGATCCTCGAAGCCGACGCTACCCACCGGCAGGACGAGCACTAGCGCAGGGTGCGCCGGCCAATGCCATAGTGCGCCAAGGCCTCTACCGGTTGATGGGTAAAGGCAGCGCGCCTGGCGGATGGGGTGAGATTCGAACTCACGAACGTCTTGCGACGTCGCCGGTTTTCAAGACCGGTGCATTCAACCGCTCTGCCACCCATCCGTCAGGGCGCGAATTTTAGCATCGCGTTTTGCCGCCCACGCTTGCGTGGCTCAGCCGAACTTGGAGAAATCCGGTTTGCGCTTCTCAAAGAATGCGGCAAATGCCTCCTTGGCCTCAGGCGACACGAGGCGCTGACGAAATACGTCCGCTTCGGCACGCATGGTTTCGCCAATCAAGACTTGTTGCGATCGCTTCAATAGTTGCTTGGTTAGTCGTATCGACGCCGCCGGTTGTGCTACCAGCTTGCGGCAGCGCTCAAAGGCATGCTCAATCGCTTGTCCGTCCGGCAGTACGGCATTGAGTAGTCCCAGTTCGAACGCAGTCTGGGCAGTGAAAACTTCGCCCAGCATCAACAGCTCCGCAGCGCGTGGATATCCGGCGCGCAAGGGCAGCAAAAGGCTGGACGCGGCCTCGGGAGTCAGGCCCAGATTGGCGAAGGGCAGGGCGAATTTGGTGCCGGCACCGGCATAGGCCAGGTCGCAATGCAGCAGCATGGTGGTGCCGACACCTACGGCAACGCCTTCGACGGCGGCAACAAATGGCTTTTCGAGCTCCGAGAAGCCCTTGATGAAGCGGAACACGGGTGCGCTGTCATCCATTGGCGGCGTTGCCAGAAAGTCGGCCAGGTCATTGCCCGCCGTGAAGCTGCCACCGCTGCCCGAGATCAGGATCACGCGTACGGCGGGATCCTTCTCCGCGTCTGCCAAGGTATCGGCCATCGACTGGTACATCGCGGCGGTCAGCGCGTTTTTCTTCTCCGGCCGCGCCATCTCGATATGGCAAATGCCGTCACGCAAGGCGACGTTGACAGCGCTGCTCATTTCTTTGCCCGTGACATGAAGATTTCCATCGCGGCTTTGCGATCGTCATTGACCGTTTGTGCATGGGGACGCTCGCCGATCATTTTGAGGTAAGCCTTGGCCTGCGGCAGCATCTCGTCGAGGAAGTCCCGGCCATAGATTTTGCGCGTGCATTGGCTGATCAGGGGTAGGTGTACCCAAGCGGCACAGTCGGCGTGAGTGAAGCTGTCGCCGCCGAGAAACGGAGAGAAGCGTACCAGGCGAGCCAGGCTTCGCAAACCCTTCTCCAGCAGCGGTGCGACTTCCACTTTGGTTTCCTCTGATACCGTGCCGCCGAAGAATGCCTCCTTGTACAGACGACGTGCGGGTAATTCCAGATGCAACTCGATATGCTCGATCAACTCGCGGCACCGGGCCCTGGCATACAGGTCGTGCGGATACAACGGCGGTTCGGGCCAACTGTCCTCGATGAATTCCGTGAGCACCTGGGATTCGCTGAGCACGCCTTTCGGTGTGCGCAGGAAGGGTACCTTTCCCATCGGCGACTCACTGAGCATTTCCTCGCTTTGCGACGGGTATACAACGGCTTCGGAAAAGGGAACGGACTTTTCCAGGAGGGAAAGCTTGACCTTGTTGTAGTAGTTGCTGACGGCAAAGCCACAGAGGGTGATCGGCGTGGTCAATTCAGGCTCCAGGAAAGCGGTATTCGCGCAGCCGGTCGCGCAGCTGCAGCTTCGACAACTTGCCGGTCGCGGTATGCGGCAGGTCGTCAACGAAAATCACATCGTCGGGTATCCACCACTTGGCGACCTTTCCGTCATAGAAGGCGATCAATTCATCGCGGCCGACTTCCAGTCCCGGCTTCCTGACGACGACCAGCAGCGGGCGCTCGTCCCACTTCGGGTGGGCGGCGCCGATCACGGCGGCCTCAGCCACCGCCGGGTGGGCGACCGCGATATTCTCCAGGTCAATCGAGGAGATCCATTCGCCGCCGGACTTGATGACGTCCTTGGAGCGATCGGTGATCTGCATATAACCGTCGGGATCGATGGTGGCGACGTCACCGGTGGGGAACCAGCCGTCGCGCAGCGCATTGCCGCCTTCACTCTTGTAATAGCCGCTGGTGATCCAGGGGCCGCGCACCATCAGATCGCCGAAGGCCTTGCCGTCGGTGGGCAGGGAAACGCCCTCACTATCGACAATCTTCAGCTCGACGCCGAAGATTCCGCGGCCTTGCTTGAGGCGAATTCGATCACGCTCTTCAGCCGGTAGGGCAAGGTGTTTGAACTTGTAGGTATTGACCGTGCCGAGCGGGCTCATTTCTGTCATGCCCCAGGCATGCAGTACGGTGATGCCGAAGTGCTCGTCGAAGGCGCGGATCATCGCCGGCGGCGCCGCTGAGCCGCCGATCACGAGGCGCTTGACGGTCGACAGCTTGAGCTTGTTGCCCTGCAGGTACTGGAGCAGGCCGAGCCAGATGGTCGGCACGCCGGCGGACATGGTCACGCCTTCCTCCTCGAACAGCGAGTAGAGGCTGGCGCCGTCCAGATGCGGACCTGGCATGACCAGCTTGGCGCCGGTCAGCGCGCAAGCATAGGGCAGGCCCCAGGCGTTGACATGGAACATCGGCACCACGGGCAGGATGCAGTCGCGCGCGGAAGCGCCCAGGGCATCCGGCAGGCTGGCTCCGTAGGCATGCAGCACCGTGGAGCGATGGGAATACAGCACGCCCTTGGGATTGCCGGTGGTTCCCGAGGTATAGCAAAGCGAGGACGCCGTGTTCTCGTCGAACTCGGGCCATTCGAAATCGTCGCGTTGCGCGGCAACGATTTCCTCGTGGCAGAGCAAGCCAGGAATCGCGTTTTCCGGGATCTCATCGTGATTGCACATGATGACCCAGCCCTTGACACCGGGGCAGTGGGGAATCAAGGCTTCGACCAACTTGACGAAAGTCACATCGAAAAAGATGAAGCGATCGTCGGCATGATTGACGATGTAGGAAATCTGCTCGGGAAAGAGGCGCGGGTTGATCGTGTGGCAGATCGCCGCCATGCCTGAGACGGCGTAATAGATTTCGAAGTGTCGGTGCGTGTTCCAGGCCAGCGTACCGATCCGGTCCTCCGCCTTGACCCCAAGCGCTATCAGGGCCTTTGCCAGTTGGCGCGACCGCTTCGCGGCGGCGGCATACGTGTAGCGATGGGTGCCGCCAACTGCCAGGCGAGACACGATTTCGGTATCGCCGTGATTTGCCTCGGCATGCCGCAGCAGTCCGGAAATCATCAGCGGCTGATTCATCATCAGGCCAAGCATTGGAGATTCTCCTCTCTGTGGTGCTGGTCGTGTGCCAGCCTAGGGGTGGCAACCATAGCACTGGACGCGCCTGCGGACAATCCACAGAAATCACTACCGAGATTCGGTTCCGCTTGGTGGAACAGGTTCATGCCGCAAGACGCCCGGCATCAGGGGCGATCGGCGTCGGCCCAGCAGTTCGGCGTTTCGTAAAGCCGCACTCGTTCCAGCCGAAGATGGTTGCCGTAGCTGTCGCGGTAGAGCGGGTCGAGAATGGCAAAGGCGAGGCTGGCGAGATTCTCGGCCGTGGGCACGCGATCAAGCACCACCGTCTTGTGTTCGGGGAGCCCGGCGAGAAACCCGACTACCGCCTGGTCCTTGCACCAGACCAGGAAAGCGTGATCCCAGAGGTCGACGACATGGCGCTTGGCGATCGCCTTGACTTCGGAGAAGTCCATCACCATTCCATCGTCCGGCCGCTCGGAGGCGTCGATGACGCCTCCGCTGAGCGTGATTTCGATGGCGTAGCGGTGGCCGTGCAAGTGCCGGCACTGGCTTTGGTGATTGGGGATTCGATGGCCCGCGTCGAATTCGAGGCGGCGGGTTATGCGCATGGTCGGGGTCGCCCGGATTGTGGCAAAGTGTCCGCGACTGGCAGCGGACGAAGCTGCCGGATTATAGCGGTGGCAAATCGCCGTCCCGCCAGCGCCGACTTTCAAATTTGCCCACGCAAACCCGCATGCCATCAAAAGCGCTAACTATTGACGATCACTCCCGGGACAGTGCCGGCATGCACTATGTATATCCGGTGATTTCCCGGCGTGCCGGCGGCGTATCGGTCGGGATCAACCTGAATCCCAACAACGCCTGCAACTGGCGCTGCATGTATTGCCAGGTTCCCGATCTCGTCCGCGGCGGGCCGCCGCCTATCGACCTTGCCTTGCTCGAGAGCGAACTGGATGGCTTCCTGCATTCGGCGACGGCAGGCGACTTTATGGCGACGCGCGTGCCCGCGGATTCGCGCCGTCTGGTCGATGTCGCGTTTTCCGGCAACGGCGAACCGACCAGCGCCGCCGAGTTCGCCGACGCGGTGACGCTCGTCGGACGCGTGCTGGAGCAGCATGGCTTGAGCAATGCCATGCCGGTGCGTGTCATCACCAACGGCAGCCTGCTCGATCGCAAGTCGGTGCAGCGTGGGCTTGGGCTGATCGGCGGCATGGGCGGCGAAGTATGGTTCAAGCTCGACGCAGGCTCGGCACGCGCAATGGCGCGTATCAATGGCAGCCGCTTGCGTCCCGAGGCGGTCGCACGGCGCCTTGCGTTGTGCGCGAGTCTGGCGCCGACCTGGGTGCAAACCTGCCTGTTCAGCCTGGATGGTGCCGCGCCGGATGAGCATGAATTACAGGCTTACCTTGGCTTGCTGCTGTCCATCGCCCCGATGCTCGCCGGGGTGCATCTGTATGGCCTGGCGCGGCAATCGATGCAGCCCGAGGCGCCGCGATTGGGGCGCCTGCCGCAGGCCTGGATGGAGGATTTTGCCGAGAGGCTCAGAACTGGCGGCCTGACCGTACGGGTGAGTCCCTGAATGGTGTTTCGTCGCGCCAAACCGGCTTCTTGCTTGCCGATGATTCACCGCAAGCGCGGGTGACCTCGGGTAAAATCTCCTTTTTTGTTCGGCAGAGCATTTCAATGGCATTGATTGTTCAAAAATACGGCGGGACCTCGATGGGGTCGCCGGAGCGCATCCGCAATGTCGCCAGGCGCGTGGCGCGCTGGAAGGCGCAAGGGCATCAGCTGGTGGTGGTGGTTTCGGCGATGAGTGGCGAAACCAATCGCCTGATCGCTTTGGCCAAGGATGTTTCGCCCCAGCCCGATGGGCGCGAACTGGACGTCATGATTTCCACCGGGGAGCAGGTGACGATCGCCTTGCTGGCGATGGCGCTCAAGGATATCGGCGTCGAGGCGCGCAGCTATACCGGTGGGCAGGTCAAGGTTCTGACCGACTCGACGCATACCAAGGCGCGCATTCTGCATATTGACGAAGGCAACATGCGCCTCGATCTCGACAAGGGGACCGTGGTCATCGTCGCCGGCTTCCAGGGGGTCGATGAGGACGGAAACATCACCACCCTCGGCCGCGGCGGCTCGGATACGTCCGGTGTCGCCCTGGCGGCCGCGCTGAAGGCCGACGAGTGCCAGATCTATACGGATGTCGACGGCGTTTACACCACCGATCCACGCATCGTTCCCGAGGCGCGCAAGCTGGAGCGCGTCACCTTCGAGGAAATGCTGGAGTTGGCGAGCCTCGGCTCCAAAGTCCTGCAGATCCGTTCCGTGGAATTTGCCGGCAAATACAAGGTCAAGCTGCGCGTGCTTTCCAGTCTCGAAGAAGAGGGAAAGGAGACTTCCGGCACGCTGATTACTTTCGAGGAAGACAAGAACATGGAACAACCGATCATTTCCGGTATCGCCTTCAATCGCGACGAAGCCAAGCTTACCGTGCTGGGCGTACCCGACCGCCCCGGCATCGCCTATCAGATCCTCGGCCCGATTGCCGAGAACAACATCGACGTCGACATGATCATCCAGAACGTCGGGCATGACGGCACCACGGACTTTTCCTTCACCGTGAATCGCGGCGACTATGCGCGTACCCGCAAGATGCTGGAAGAGCAGATTTGCCCGCACGTCGGTGCCCGCGCGATCGACGGCGACAACAAGATCTGCAAGGTGTCCGCGGTCGGCGTCGGCATGCGCTCGCATCCCGGTGTGGCGAGCAAGATGTTCCGCACCCTGGCCGAGGAAGGCATCAACATCCAGATGATTTCGACGTCCGAGATCAAGATTTCCGTGGTGGTGGACGAGAAGTATCTGGAGCTTGCGGTGAGGGTCCTGCATCGCGCCTTTGGCCTCGACCAGGTAGCCTGACCGTACCTGGCAGTGCCCGAGACCCCGGCCTTGTGCCGGGGTTACTATTAGTAGATGCCCAGCGCGATGCCTGCCGCAAGTTGGGTTCCCAGATCGCGGCAGCGCACCAGATCTTCGGCAGCGATTGTCTTGGGCGCGAGAATTTCGTCTGTAGTCTGCGCCTGGGTGCAGACAATCAGCGGCTCAGCGACGGGCTTCAGGCGCCATCCCGTCGCGATGCGCGCGATCTGGCGCGCCGCGTTGCTGCCATCGCTGCCGGCGCAGATCAGTGATGCGTAAGGGCGGCCGTTGATCCGATCCAGCGCCGGATAGTAACAACGGTCGAAAAAATCCTTCATCATTCCCGAGATTGCCGCAAGATTTTCCGGAGTGGCAAATACATAGCCCTGCGCGTCGATCACGTCGTCCGGAGATGCATCCGGCGCGCAGAGCAGGCGAGTCGAAACGCCGGTTTCCTGTTGCGCGCCGACAACAAGGGCTTTCGCCATTTGCCCTGTGCCATCGGTCACCGAGTGGTACACCACCAGCAGCGTCTTCACGACGTGCCAGCCTCAATCGAGGCCGGAGAGGAAATGGCTGACGGCGCGGATTTCCTGGTCCGTCATTTTCGTCGCCACGGAATGCATCAGGGTCTGGTCTGTGGTTCGCGAACGTTCGATGAACCGACGCAACTGAAGTTCCAGGTAGTCGGCATGCTGACCGGCCAGTCGCGGCAGCATGTGACCGCCGCGCGCGGTCGGACCGTGGCAGACATAGCAAGCCGCAACCCCGCTGGCCGGGTTGCCCTGCATGTAGATGTGACGTCCCTGAGTGGCGAGTGGGGCATCATTGGCTGGTATCGGCTTTAGGGCCCGGATGCTGAAGTAGCGTGCCAGTTGCACAATATCGTCGCCGCTCAGGTCGGCCAATTGTGGCTCCATGACCGAACTGCGGCGGGCGCCGCTCTTGAAGTTGAACATCTGCTGCACCAGGTAATTGGCATTCTGGCCGCTCAACTTGGGAAACATTGCGTTGTTTCCCTGGCCGCCTTGTCCGTGACAGGCTTCGCAACGTTCATGGGCGATTGCTTCAATGCGTTCTGCACCGGTGTTTGCCGACGCGATATTTGTGACAGCGATGGCCACCAGCAATGAGGTTCCGGCAATGTCGATACGCATAGCGAGGTCTCCGTTATTCGAGGTACGTTCTGGCTGCGTTCAGTTCCCACTATGCATCAATTTCCTGAGATTCTCGATGCGCTCCGCTCCGCCGGGGTGGGTGCTAAGGAATGGCATCGCCGAGTTGCTGCTGGCGGCAAGGAGTTGTTGTTGCAGGCGGATGGCCCCGTCAGCGGCGAACCCCGCCTTGCGCATGTAGTCGAGGCCAACGCGATCCGCCTCGCGTTCGTCCTCGCGACTGTAGGCGCGGGTCGCCAATACGGCCGTGGCGTCGGTTGCAATGCTGGCAAATGGCAAGCCAAACGCCGAAAGTACCGCACCCGCGAGGGAACTTGCAACGTCCGTACGCTGGCGGCGGTCAATCTGCTTCTTGAGATGTTCGAGGCGCAAATGCGCCAGCTCATGACCGATCAGCGCCGCCCAGGCATCGTCATCATCCGCCAGCAGCCTGACCATGCCCAGGCTGATGGCGATTGTCGCTTGGCCGTCGTTGTAGAAAGCAAAGGCATTGACGGCGTTCGAGCCAAGGATTGCCAATTCCGGTTTTGGTTCGTCGATATGTGTGTGCAGCAACGTATCGGCGATGGTCAGAATTTTCCGGGCCACGGACGTATCCATCGCACCATGGATGCCTTGCGGGCTGCGCAACAAGATGGCGTCATGGTCGGCGCGCGCCAGCTCGCCGAGGCGCCAGAGCGTCATCCCGGTGTCCGATCGAGGAGCTGGCTGCCCATGGTTCAGCGACGACTGGCCCTGGCGCGAAACTCCAGGCGCTGCGCAACCGGTAGCTATCGCTGTCGCGGCGAGAGCCACCAACAGTGCAGTGCTGTGCGATGCCCGCAATCGGGGCTTGGTGATCAACTCGACCCAGGGCGGAGCGCTGCGGCCCTTCATTTGCGGGACGGATTTGATTTGGCTTGCACCCCGAGAGTCGGCGCCATTGCCACGGTGATCAGGGACGCTGTCCCGGTGGATTCGCCGGTGACGCCTGCAATGAATGAAAGGCGCGGCCGACATAGTCCGCAATCGCGCCAATCTCGCGTACGGTGAGGACATTCTTCCATGCCGGCATGGATGTGTTTGGCAGGCCGTCGCCGACGACGGCGATGAAACGCGGTCGTGTCATCTGCGCCATGAAAGCAGGATCACGCAGGTTTCGTGGATGCGGTTCGAGAAAGCTGCCGATCCAGTTTTTTCCGGTGCCGTCGGCAGCGTGGCAAAACGCACAATTTCCCTGAAAGAGCTTTTCGCCGAGACGTTCCGACCGCGTCAAACCTTTTACCCTGGGACGCACATCATGCATGGCATAGGGGCTTGCGCTTGCGGTGGCATCTGTCTTCGGTGGTGCAGTGAAGGAGAAATTGTTGCGCGGGAAAGAAAGCGGCCGGGCTTCCCATGTCGAGTCATCACGCCCGCTGGGTCCGCGGTCATGGCAACTGATGCAGGTGCCGAGGAACAGTCGCTTGCCACGGGCCTGGTCCACTGTGAGGGTTTCCCAGCTCTGGCTCATGCTGATCTCGCCGGTCGCAAACGGGAACGCGATCCGGTACCGCTCGTGGTCCGGCCAGCCGTTTTCCGGTGTGTGGTAGCGGGTATTCAGTGCCTTGTTGATCACGAACTCATCTTGCACGAAGCGCGCCACCGCGGTGATTTCGGCCTCGGAAAGAAGGCTCGCGAACGACTTCATTGCCGTCCCGGGCCGTCCATGTATCAGTGTGGCGACAATACGGGACTCGGGAAGGCTGGCGGCGGTTGCGCTGGTAAAGTCGGCCGGTGGCGGGTTCAGGAAGCTCGCGGCAACGGTCTTGGCGTTTCCGGAATAGCCATGACAGAAGTAACAGCGGAAATTATAGATAGCGCGTCCGTCGGTGTTTCGCTCACTGCCGGAAGCGCCCAGCGCCTGCATGGCGAGAAGCGCTATAGCAATTCCTGCGGCCAGGGTAGGGACGGACATACCAATCGGGAGGCGCGCTACTTCGCCTTTGCGGTCCTTTTCCCGGCTACGACGAAACGCTGAAACACGAACTCGGCAACATTCGCAATTTCCTGCTCGTTAAGCACCTTGCTCCAGGCCGGCATTTCCGATCCCTGACGCCCCATGGAAGTTGCCGCGTAAATTGCCGGCCTGTTGAAGCTGGAGGTGAAGGCCGGATCGAGGAAGTTGCGCGGCTTCGGATTGATGAAATAGGCCCGCGGACCCTTGCCGTCACCTTTGGCCCCATGGCAAGTGGCGCAATTTGCCATGTAGAAGCGTTCGCCGGCGGTGACACTGCCTTTCAGTGCATTGGGCATGGGCTGTTTCATGTCCGCCCCCGAGGCGGTGGCGGCCGCTTTTGGCGCGGGGCTTCCTGCGCGTCCGGCGTGGGCATTGGTGCCGGAAATATCGGTTTGCGGGACCATGATGGCCGCACGCACGTAATCCACCACGGCATCGATGTCCGCGGCGGGCATTCGACCGCCAAAGCCCGCCATGGCAGTGCCAGGTCGTCCGGTAGTCACCGACGAGATCATTCGCTCCCGGGAAAGTTCGGCCCGCGCTTGAGGTGACGCCAGATCGCGCGCGGGCTTGGAGCCGCCTATCGGGAGGGTGCTGCCCTGTCCCTGTGACCCATGGCAGGCAATGCAATTTTGCGCGTAAAGCGTTTTGCCGCGCTGGAGCTTTGGATCAAGTGCCACGATCATGAAGGTCTTGCGAATGTAATCCGTAAGACCTTCGATTTCGGCGGCATTGAGCTGGGTCTTCCACCCCACCATGGCTGTGCCGGGTTTGCCATGGGCAATGATCGTAATCATTGCCTCGCGAGTCAGTTCACCCGCGGTGGTGAAATCCCTGGGCGGCGGATTCAGGCTGTTTCGGGCACGGCTGCGGCCATCGCCGCGGTCGCCGTGGCAGACTGAACAATAGTTGTGATAGAGCGCATCCGGTTTCGACTCTGCGCCCTTGGCATCGTGTTTCCCGGCGGCGGCGGGCATTGGCAGCGTTGCCGCAAAAAGCACGATGATCGCAAGGAATGAACCGGAAAACAGCCTGGATAGTTGGGTTGCAGTCATGGCCTATTGAGTAACTCCGCAGGTACATTCGCACTGGCCCGACATGGTAGAGCCAATTTGAGAGATTTCACAGTCGCGGAAGCAGGTATCGAGCCCGAAGTTGCGCTGGTCTGAATATTGCATCAAGCCTGAACGGAGTTTCCCGTCGGGGCTTTGCGCAATTTTGAGACCGCTGCAATGAAGATGACTGTCGTCCGGATTCTTTTGGTACTCGCGCCATTGCTGCTATGGATGGTATCGCGCGTCCCATTGGAGGGTATCGCAGTTGCTGAGGATCGTGCAACCGGGAGGGAGGTGTTCCTGCAGAACTGCGCGTTGTGTCACGTCAGCGGCTTGGGCATGGCGCCACGGGTGGACAACCTTCAGGAGTGGGAATCCAGATTGTCGGCTGGGCGAAGTGTTCTCCAGGCGTCTGTGCTCCGCGGCAAGGGCGGCATGCCGCCCAAGGGTGGCAATGCCTCGATTTCGGATTCCCAGGCCGTTGCCGCCTTGGACTACATGGTGAGCCGGGTACTTCAGTCCGAGCGCAACCCTCAGGTTGCCGGCAGATAGAGCTTAGGCCGATAATGCTGGCCTTGTTCCGACGCCTAACTTCGTTCATGGTGGTCCGCCTTGATATTGCGGCTTCAAATTCGACTTGGTGCGCCAATCGTGCCGCTTGCTGAAAGACAGAGGGCGGTAATGCTTGCTGCGATTGTTGTGTTCGCGGGTGTAGCCTGATGTGGTTACGTGACGGTTTCAGGAACTGCATCACCCTGCTTTTGGCGCTGGCGCTTTTGCTGGGTGGATCAATTGTCAGGGCAGATGTTCGCGAGACCAAGCACAACCTCATAAAGTCGCAAGACAAATCCGTCGACGAAAAGCAGGTCTGCGTGTTCTGTCATACACCGATCATAGAAGTCGGTGATGTTCCGCTGGGTAAGAGCTCAGCGGCAAAGCCCTTGTGGCAGAAGTCACTCGGAGTTGATTTCGTGTTCACCATTTACGATGATATCGGGCGCTTGGGTCTTGGCAAGCCGGCGGTTGGATCTCAGTCGATCGCGTGCCTTTCTTGCCATGATTCGATTCAGGCGTTTGGTGTTGGACGGACCTCGGCGGATCATCCATTCGGCGTTGCGTATCGGGGCGCAAGTAAAAATTCGCTTCAGCAGGATCGTCCGCTGAAGGCCACCACTACAGCCAGCACACCGTTTCGTGAGGCCCAGCATTTGGTGGCGATGGAAGATTTCCGTGATGTAAGCCAGGGATTGGTTGAAGGACGGGAAGTCTTTTGGGTCTCACGGAACGGTATAACATCGCGGCGTACCCGCAATGACTTGCCGCTTTACGGGCGTAGTGATGCAGACCTTGGTGTTGGCACTGGTTTTCTGGTGCCCCATATCGAGTGCAGCAGCTGCCATGATCCGCACGCCAGTACCGAAACTTTCTTGCGCGTAACCGCATCGGGCAGCCAGCTTTGCCTGACGTGTCACAATAAATAGCGAGTGAGGTTTTTCATGCCAGTAGCAATCGAGGGGGGTTCATGAAGCAAAAATTCCAGTACGCGGCAGGCGCCTTTCTGCTGGTATGCGTCGTCGGTCTGGGCGGCTGCGTGACTGTTGCCAAGCGCGATCTCGATCAAGTCGGCCGATCCAACCGGACACTGGTGTTTCCGGCGCCGCCAGACGATCCGAGGTTTGTGTTCGAGCGGGCGATTCGCAATAGTGCGGACGTTGTACCGGAGGAGGATGAGTCTGCCTTGAGGCGTGCCTTGACCGGCAGTGGAGGGGTCTCCGGGGAGGCGCTTTCCAAGCCGTACTCCATTGCCGTCCATCGAGGCAAGTTGTTTGTATCCGATTCGGTCGGCCGCAAGGTCCGGGTATTCGATATTCCCGGTCGTGCCTACTACACCGTCGGTGACGACGATGGGGAGGGCAAACTGGCGAAGCCGCTCGGCATCGATATCGACGGACAAGGCAATCTCTATGTCGCCGACGCAACCCAGAAAACCATCCTGGTATATGACAACTCCGGGAAGTATTTGCGGCGACTCGGTGGTCCCAAGTTTTTTGAAAGACTCTCCAGCGTGACGGTCGATGAGGTGGGCGAGCGGGTATTCGTTGTCGATATTGGTGGAGTGAGTTCGGAGAAGCACGTGGTACGTGTTTTCAACGGCAAGACCGGCGCCCACATCATGGACATCGGCAAGCGTGGTTCCGGCGATGGCGAGTTCAATCTGCCGCGCGATGTGGCTTTGGGCAAGGATGGTCGAATCTATGTGGTTGACGGCGGCAATTTCCGGGTGCAAATTTTTGACAGGGCCGGCAAATATCTCAAGAGCTTTGGCGCAGTCGGCAAACAACTTGGGAATTTTGCGCGTCCCAAAGAGATCGCGACGGATCGCCAGGGCAATGTTTACGTTGCCGATACCGCGTTTGGCAATATCCAGATTTTTAATCCAGATGGCGAATTGCTGATGTTCATCGGTGAGCGCTCAGAGCAGGATCAGCCGGCGGGTTACATGTTGCCTTCCGGTGTGGCGGTCGACGAAGACGGACGAATCTATTTCGTTGATCAATGGTTCGCGCGTATTGATATTTTCAGGCCCGTTGCCATGAAGGAGAGCGAGGGTTACCTCGGCCGGAAGCCGGCGGCCCCGGCAGCGAAAGCCAAACCGTAGCGGCTGAATGGGCTGGCTGCATTTTCTGAAACTGGGAAAGGCTGTTCCCGAGTTTGGGAATCGAGAAAGGGTTGAATTCGAGTCACTGGGGCACGGCGGCACCACTGGCCGTCCGTGGTCAGATGGCGCCCCGAACGTATTTGTTTATCTGTATGTTTTTAAATGAAATAAATTATTATTTCTGCCGGTGTGACCTAAGTCACGCACGTGTTTGTTGAATGGCACGATTGGTGCTCAAAGCTAGGTGTCTCAGGAATTTCATTCTTGCAGCACCAATCACAAACGGAGGGCATCATGAAGGCAACTGGTACCAGTCTGACTCGGTGGGTAACGGGGTTGGCGCTCGGGTTGGCAATGGGTATGTCGGGAGCGGCGTTCGCGGCAACCGGCATTGCCGCGACCAAGCACAATCTTTCTTCGTCCGGCTCGGGGCCGAATCACACGACCGGCACCGACCAGATTTGCGTGTTCTGTCACACGCCGCACGGCTCGGATACCTCTGCCGCCGTGCCGCTTTGGAACAAGAACCTTCCCGCCGGCAATTCCTATCAGGTCTATAACTCGACGGCGGCAAGTGCGACCTCGACGATCGATGGCTCGATCGCCGCCAACGTCGGCTCGGTGTCGCTGGCGTGCCTTTCCTGTCATGACGGCACGCAAGCCATGGACAATGCCCTGAACAAGCCGGGTACCGGTGGTTACAACGCCGCCGGCGCTTCCATTGGCGGCACCTGGACGGGCGCTGCAACCATGGCAGGTACCCCGATTCCCGTGCTTGGAACAGACCTCAGGAACGACCATCCGATTGGTATCCAGTACTGCGGTGGCGGTTTGTCAGGAGCGGCTGCGGTAGTGTCTGGATCCTGCAACGACGATGATTTCATCGGCGCGGCAACTCGTACCGATTCGCACTTCACTGGCGCCGTGGTCAAGACGAAGTCGGTAAATAGTGCTCAGGTGTTCTGGGTCGAGACCGGCACCGTCGATACGACTCGCCAGAAAACCGACATTTCGCTCTACACCCGCTCCGATGTGACGGGCCCGTCGGTTGAATGCGGCTCCTGCCATGATCCCCACGTCGAGAGCAAGGGTTCGGACAACATCATGTTCATGCGCGTGACGACTGCTGCTTCGGCGATCTGCCTGTCCTGCCACGTCAAGTAAGATCCAGGGCGCTTGGCTGAATGCCGGGCGCCTTGTCAGCGGATCGAGACGTTCCCGCAATCGAGAAAAGCCCCACGGGAAACCACGGGGCTTTTTTCTTGTATATTTCCTGAGCTGTTTTTGGGACTTTGGCGATAGCGGAGTCCCTGATTCGAGTGGGCTGAACCCCTTGGTCGCGCCACGAGTTGACCGGAAAGGCAAGACATGACTATTCAATATCGGGCGCGAGCCTTCCTCGGTTCCATGGCGTTGGCAAGCGTGGTCCTCTCGTCATTGACATGGGCGCAACAAACCAGTGGCGCTACGGCGACGGACAAGCCTGCTGCTGGTGCATCCCAGGTCCCTGCAACCCAGCCCTTGTTTGCGACGGTCAATGGCAAGCCCATTACCCAAAATGATTTTCACGCCGCCTACGGCACTTTTTTGCGACAGAAGTTCTATCACGGGCAAGTACCCGAGGATCAACTTCAGCAAGCGCGCAAGGAAGTCACCGACCAGCTGGTGAACCGGATTCTGTATCAGGAAGAAATGGATCGTCGCGGGATCACGCCTGACGTGGAGGATGTGGCGCGCCGAGTGCAGGTCTATGAGCAGCGCTATGCGGGCAGCCCTGCCTGGCAGAAAAATCGCGAAACCTTGCTTCCCGGCTTGAAAGATCAGCTTGGACAACAAAGCCGGCAAGCCCGGCTGGAGCAGGCGGTTCGTGATGTTCCAACCCCGACTGCCGAAGAGACGAAGGCGTTCTACACATCGAAGCCGGAACTATTCACCGAGCCGGAGAAACTCCACCTGTACTCGATTTTGCTCGCGGTGGACCCCTCGTCTCCGCGTGCCGCCTGGGATGCCGCGCTCAGGGAAGCGGAAGCCATCGTGCGCCGTATTCGCGCCGGTGCCAGCTTCGCGGAGCAAGCCCGATTGTTTTCGAAGGACCCCAGTGCCGATAACGGTGGCGACATGGGATATTTGCATCTTGGCATGCTTCCGGACAACCTGCAGGCCAAAATCGACCAGTTCAAGTTTGGGGAGGTGGCCGAACCCATCGAAATGCTTCAGGGGATTGGTGTGTTCCGTCTCGATGAGCGCGTGTCCGCGAAACTCCAGCCCTTCGAAAATGTTGCCAAGCGGGCCGGAGAATTGCTTTTGAGAGAGCGTCAGGAGGCGGCTTGGACGGGACTTCTTGCCAAGCTTCGTGCCGAGGCAAAGATTGTTGTTTTCGATGAACCGACCAATGCGGGGGCCGATCGAAGCGCAGGAAAATAGCTTGGAGCCGGAACGCCCGAGCTTTTCGCTATGCACTTTCACGCAACGTGAGGAATGGTAGCCAAAATCCACGGCGCAACAGTTATTGGAGCCCGCTGCTTGGAGCCCTCGGCTCAATTTGTATTCACGCCGCACAGGCCAGGGAAGATGGCTTGCGCGAGGATTCCTTTGATGCATTGATTCTGGTCGACGTATCCTTGCGTCCGTCGATGATGATCGGCGAATCTCGAAACCGTGGGGTCGTTGCAGAAGTGGACGGGGCGCCCGGGGATATCCCGGAATCAGCATTGCGCCTTGATCATGAATTGAAGCCAAGGCGCGCAACAGCGATTCGGGCCCTGCCGGCGCGGGCTTCATTTGTTGTGGCTTCAGAACCGAGTGTTCCTGAGCTGGCTCGAGATGATGTGAGTCCTGTGCGGGATCGACGCCACTACCTGGCCAACGGCAGTCCGGTAGTGGACGCGATCGACCCCGTCGTGGTTGACGGAAGACTTGGAAACCAGCCCGAGGAGCCAGCACCGGTTCCCTACGATCCGGCTCCCGTCGGGACGACGACACGAACTCCCTCTGGCAGAGACAACAAGTCGGTTGTGATGAAGGGTGGCGCCGCTTCATCGGAACTGCCGGATCTCAGCGCCGAGACCTGGCAATTGGCACCGATCCGTTGGGCAGGAAACACCAGCACCACAGGGAACTACTTTCAGGCTGGCGAGAGTGGCAAGAGCTTGACCATTTTCAACAATCTGAATTTGCAGGCCAACAGTTTCATCATGGCGCCCTATATTGCCCAGTGGTCCGGGATGCTGGGCGCAAGTTCCACGGGCACCACCTTTACCCCATCCACCGGTACCGCGGTCAAAAGCGATAGTTCGGCAATGAGTTTTGGCGGCAGCGTCAATGTCTTTCCGTTGAGCCGTTTCCCCTTCAGCGGCAACTTGAGTCGCAGTACCTCAATGAGCCGTTCAGCCGAGACCGCGAGTCCATCCACATCGACGGCGGTGGGCATGCGGCAGCAATATCGCACTGAAGACGGGCGTGACAACTATGCCTTCAATTTCAATCGCAACAATGTCACGACCGGCATCTCGACGGCGACCAACAACAGCGTGGTTTCGTCCTTCGGCGGGAGCTATACGACAAGCAACGAGTTTGAGTTCGGCCACTTTCTGGAGGGCAACCACAATCTGTCTGCGAACTTCAATGGCTCCTCGTCGGCGTCGAATCCATCCACTCAGGATGCCAAACAGTTCAGCGCCAATCTGAACCATGGCTGGAATGTCCATGAGGATCTCAGCATCAACAACATGCTGACATTCGCCAAAAGCGATGTGAATTTCTTTCAGGGGAATACCCCGACCCAAAATAACTCTACCGTTTTGCTCGGCACCACGGGCTTTACCTGGCGGCCCTTTGAGGATTTGCCGCTGACACTGACTGGGGGAGGTAATTTTTCCAGAACACAGACACTCAATAACCAGGTGCCCAGCGACCTGAACAGTCTCAATGGCTTTCTTTCCACGATGTATCGATTCAACAACAATCTCTCGGCGACCGGAAATGCCTCGATCAGTTCGGTCGACAGTTCCGGGGTGCGCAGCATTTCGAGCGTGCAAGCCGCCAGCGTTTCCTATTCGGGTGACCCCCTTCAGTTCTCGGGGTTTACCTACGGATGGGGAACCGGTGGCGGACTGACCCATAGTTCCTCCAGCAATGGCACAAGTGAAGTCGGCAGCGGCGTCAATGCGAGCCACAATCTTTCCCGGGCGATCATTTTTGGCGATTACGGTGCTGTCAATCTCAGCGCGAGCCAGAACGTCTCGCATACAACTGCGCAACTGGGGGCGACCACAAGCCTGAGCAATTCAGTCGGCGCGGCGTGGCGGGCCAGCTACGGTGAGCAACTCACGGCGAACCTGAGCACGAATGTCAGCTTCAACACATCCAGCGGCGTCGGCGGCAAAAACCAGTTCAAGACCGCGAACTTGATGGGGGGGGGCATTTACCAGATCAGCTCACGTGCTGCGGTAACGATCAACGCCAATCTGACCTGGAGCCAAAGCCTTATCAGCACCAGTACCAATCAGGTGCTGAATGGCCTGGAGGTCAATACCAACACCCCGCAAAGCACGGGAAGTTTTTCCTTGGGCTACACACATCACAGCCCTTTTTCGATCAGGAACCTGAATTACAGCGGCACCCTCATGCGCTTCCAGAGCTTTTCGAATCAGAACGTGGCCGGAGTCGGCGCATTACAGATCAATGACAAAGGAAGTACATCGATACAGCAGCTTGTCGATTATCGCCTGGGCCGCTTGATATTTCGCCTGAGCAATTCGTGGATTGATCAAGCTGGCAAGAAAAGTGCTTCTATTTTTGGTTCGGTCACCCGGGAGTTCGACGGCTTCTTCGATGGCCGCTGGTAAGCATATTTCGGCGCGGATAGAATGCGCGCTTGGTTGTTTAGGTATAAAGGAAGACCATGTTTCGAAAATGCCTTTGGCAGCGCGTGCTGCTGGTTCTCTTGGCGGTTGCAGCGACGCTGGCAATGGATATTGATGACGCACGCGCTGAATACGGCGATATCGTCATCAACAACTATTCGGATGCCGCCGGAATGCGACCGGCGATATTCCCGCACTGGTTCCACCGGGTCCGGTTCCGGTGCAAGGTCTGCCATGCCGACCTGGGATTCAAGTTCAAGGCCGGCGGCAACGAGATCAACATGGTCAAGATCATTGATGGCCAGTACTGCGGTGCCTGTCACAACGGTGAATTGGCGTGGTCTGTTGAAAACTGCAATCTTTGTCACTCCGCCAAACCGGGGACCCAGACGCAGGTTCATGAAAGCACGGTCCAGAAGCTTGCTCCGGCGACCTTGCAGAAGAAATAAGGAGCGAGATCATGAAAATCAAACGAATCCTTCTCGCGTCCCTGTCTCTGCTCTCCTTTTGCGGCGTCGTTTCGGCCGCCGATGCGGGCAAGGATCTCTACACCAAGACATGTGGTGTCTGTCATGCAGCTGGAATTGCCGGCGCACCACGCTATGGCAACGCCGCAGACTGGCAGCCTCGCATCGCTGCCGGTACGGCTCGCCTGTATGCCAGCGCCCTTAAGGGTACCCCCAAGGGAATGCCGCAGAAGGGCGGAAATCTCGCAGCATCGGATGCGGACGTCAAGGCGGCGGTCGATTACATGCTGGCCTCGGTCAAGACGGCGGCTGCACCAGCCAAGCCGGCGGCTACGGCGACGCCTGTCGCGGCAGCAGCGGCGGCTGCGCCCGCCGCGCCGCCGGCAGCTTCGGTTGCGGCTCCCGTCACCAACCCGTCGGCCAATACCTCGGGCGTGTCCGCAGCCGACATCAACTCCTTCAATCGCCTGCTCAAGCCGATCGGCAAGCGCAATCCGCCTCCGGCTGAAGACGGCATTCATGATCCGACCAACGACGGTACTCTGGCATTGATGGCTCCGCTTGCCGCCTACGGCCCCTTGCCGAAGAGTCTCGCCGGAAATCGGATCAACTGGGTCAAGGCGATCGAGGAGAACAAGATCAATCCGCGCTGGGATCGCAATGATCCTGCGGCAACACCCGTGGTGATCGACCTGAACATCGTTCGTGAGGTCAAGGGGTCCATGCCCGATGTGGTCTATCCGCACAAGCAGCACACGGAGTGGCTCGATTGCTCGAACTGTCACCCGGCAATTTTTACCCCGCAGAAGGGCGCCAATGCAATTAGCATGGCGGCGATTCTGCTGGGCGAGAAATGCGGTGTGTGTCACGGCAAGGTGGCGTTCCCGGTGTCGGAATGCCGTCTTTGCCATTCGAAGAAAAAGGAAGTCCGTCCTGCCCAGGCTGCGGCAGCGGCGGCAAAGTAACCGGGGTACTGTCATGAAGAAGCCAATTTTCTCCCTCCTCATTCTGCTGGCGTGTACTGCGGTTGCGGCACAGGCGGTGCCGGCGGCGAACTCGCCTGACAGCGCCGCGTCCAGGTTGGCCGGCAATAAAGTCGATAAGGCGCAACTGACCTTCAATATCGAATCCGTCGGAAAACTGATTGAAAGTTCGTCCGCTGCCCGCCAGATCGAGTCGAGCAAGGCGCCGGAGGCCCAGCAACGCCGGGACAAGGCACGCGAACTTCATCGCGCGGCAAAGCAGGCGTTGGATCAGGACAATCTGGACAAGGCTTCTGCACTGTTGGCCGAGGCGAGGGCGGTGTTCTTCGATGCCGTGCGCTTCGCGGCACCCGAGGAAGTTACGGCGAAAAAGCTGGAAAACGACTACCTGTTGCGTCTGGAAAGCGTGCAGGCCCTGCTCGGTGCCTACAAGCGCGTATCCGGGGAGAAATCCGCGAAGGGACTGGCTGAATCGGTGTCCCAGATTGAAAAATCCATCGCCGCATCATCGGATCTGGCCAAGGCGCGGAAATTTGCCGAAGCCAAGGCCGAAATCGATCGCGGCTATCTGGTGGCAAAGGCCGGCCTGACCACGCTGCGCAGCGGCGACACGTTGGTGCGGTCATTGAACTTTGCCAGCAAGGAAGAGGAATACCATTACGAAATCGACCGGAACAATACGCACCAGATGCTGATCAAAGTTCTTGTCGATGACAAAAAGGCCAGCGGCGACATGATCCAGTCGTATCTTTCCAAGGGGCAGGCCCTGCGCGTGAAGGCCGATGAGGCGGCGTCACGCAAGGCCTATGACGAAGCAGTCAAGCTTCTCGAGGAAGCAACAACGGAGCTGGTGCGCGCAATCCGGAATGCGGGAATCTACATCCCAGGCTGATTTTTGGCGCAGGGCGCTGGTCGTCCTCGCCTTGTTGGCAAGCGCTGGTGTCAGCGGTAGCGATTGGGAGTCCTTGAACAAGGACGGCATTCACGATCCGCGCAGTCCCGCCATTCAGCAATTGCAGCAGCCGGCCGATGCGCTTTCCAAGCTGACCCCGGATACCGCTGGCAACATGGTGCGCTGGGTTCAATCCCTGGAAAAGGGGGAAATCAACCCGCGCGCCAATATTCGTCCCGACACGAAGATTCGGGTGTACGACTCCGACGTCTTGCTGAACCTCAAAGGGGGGATGCCGATCGTGCGCTTCCCGCATCGCCAGCACACGCTGTGGCTGGACTGCGTCAATTGTCATGATCAGCTGTTCAAGGCGGAGGCGGGCGCGACGAAGTTTTCCATGCTCAAGATCCTTGAGGGCGAGCAGTGTGGCGTGTGTCATGGGGCCGTGTCGTTCCCGCTGACCGAGTGTTTCCGGTGCCACAGTGTTGCCAGGCCGGGACAGGCTCCCAGGCCGTCCTTGCCGATTGCCATTCCCTCCGGCGCGGTGCCTCCCAAGTGAAGTTCATGTCGACATGGCGCCTTGGTCTGGCGTTCGCGGTTCTGCTGCTGGGAGTCATGCCGCCCGTGTCTGCCGAGTACGCCGATGTGGTGCTCAACCGGCGCGCCGAAAAGGAAGGCGTGAGGCCGGTGATATTTCCGCACTGGTTTCACCGGATCCGCTTTCGCTGCAAGGTCTGTCATGCCGAGCTTGGTTTCAAAATGCGCGTAGGGAGCAACGATTTCAAGATGTCGGATATCGTCGACGGACGCTTTTGCGGAGCCTGCCACAACGGAGACATCGCCTGGGCGCCCGATCGCTGCGACCTGTGTCATTCCGGCAAACGCGGCTTGCCGACGGGGATCTATGGTGGTCATGAGACCGGTGGCCCGGGGCGCTGGTAGCCGCAGGCGCTTTCTGGCGCGCGCTGCGGCACTGGCCGGGAGCGTGGCGGCGGCCGGCTGCGGCGGCGTCGCGTCGCCACGCGGCAATGCCCATACCTGGCTTGAGCCCATGTTCGGGCTTTCCGGCGCAATCCTGACCGACAGGGTTCATTCGACCGGCCAGCCCTTGCCGGGCGGTAACGAAATATACCTGTCATTCATGTTTCCGGTGGCGGCGGTGGCGAGTCAGGGCGCCCTGTTCGTTGCCGATGCCGGCCATGGGAAGCTGTTTCGCTATGACCGCGGCAGCGGCTTGATGGCCGCGGTTCCTGGTGTACGCATCGCGGCCGGCAGCAAGCTGGATGCCGGGACGGATGGCAGCATCTACATCATGGATGCCATGGGTGGCGAGATTCGTCGCCATTCGATGCACGGTGCCCCCGTGCTGGTAATGCATCCGCGGTTGCCGTCCAGCCGTTACCTTGCCTTTGCCATGGAAGCCGCAAGCGGACGCGTTTTTGCCGTCGACTCGGTGCACAAGATGGTCGATCGGATCGAGCCCGGCGGCCGCGTGGCCCTGTCCTACCTCGAACTGGACAGGCCCGGTCCGATAGCGATCGATGGCACTGCATTGTGGGTCGCGGATGCAGAATGCGGATGCGTCAGGGAATGGCGCAACGGCGGCTTTGTCCGACGACTTGCCAGCGGGAAGCTGCGTTTGCCGATGGGACTGGTGGCCGAGCGTGGTGAAGTCTATGTGCTTGACGGCTTTGACCGCAGCATATCCAGGGTATTCGAGGGTGGGCTGGAAACTGTCGCGCCGGCGGACTTGAATCTCGTTTCCCCGCAACATATTTTCGTCTCCAATGGCATCATGTATGTTGCCGATGGCGCAAGCCGGTCGGTTGCCGTTTTCCGGATCCGACGCCACCCATCGTGAAGCCAGCCAGCCCAGTTCTTTTTCTTCTCGTCCTGCTCGTGGGACTGTCGGGCTGCGCCGGCGTGAGTGAAAAGCCGACGTTCCTGCTGGATGTCGATGCCACCCATACCAAACGCCTGATGTTTCCGCCGGAAGGTGACGGCGATGTGCCGCGCTATGTATACGTCGGGCATCTCTATGGCGACCGCAATATTTCCGACCCGGAGTCAAAGCGCAGCAATCCGCTCGATTTCCTGGCGCGCCTGCTTGAGATCATTCGCGGCGAGGAACCGCCACGTGAAATCTATCGACCGCAGTCCGGCGCGGTAGACGATGCCGGGCGCATTCTGGTGGCGGATCGGGGCAATGCGTCGGTGTTCGTTTTCGATGAGAAAGCCGTTACCCTGGAAACCTGGCAGCAGGCGGACGGCGCCAGGAAATTCGTCAGTCCGGTCGGTATCGCGATTGGTCAGGATGGCGTCGTGCTGGTAACGGACAGCGAACTCGCCCTGGTGGCCAGGCTGAACCAGAAGGGTGACTCGATCGGCCCCATCGGCAAGGGGCATTTGACGCGACCGACCGGGATCGCCTACGAGCCGGAAACCCGGCGCATCTTTGTCGTCGATACCGGCGAGCACCAGATCAAGCTGTTCGATACCCAGGGGAATTTGCTTGACGTCTGGGGTGAGCGAGGCGAGGGTCCGGGGGAATTCAACTATCCCACCTATGCCAGCATTCACGGCGGAAAACTCTATGTCGCCGATACCATGAATGCTCGTGTGCAGGTACTCTCGACCGCGACGGGCGTGCATCTTGCTACGATTGGCAAGATGGGGATGTACGTTGGCAACATGGTGCGTCCCAAAGGTGTTGCCGTGGATGGCGAAGGAAACATCTATGTCGTGGAATCCTATTACGACCACCTGTTGGTCTATAACCGCCGCGGAGAGTATTTGATGCCGATTGGCGGAGTCGGAAGCGAGCCGGGGCAGTTTCACCTGCCTTCCGCGGTATGGGTTGATAGGCGCAATCGAGTGTTTGTTGCCGATACCCTGAACAGCCGCGTCTCGGTATTCCAGTTTCTCGGCGGAGGCTCCGAGAATGAGTAACGGCTGGCGAACCCTGGCCATGCTGGCAGTCCTGCTTGCCTTGCTCAATCCCTTGGCGGAGGCGGCGCGACAGTCCAAAATCAAGGACACGAAGCACAACCTGTCGACGTCTTCGGCCGTGGGCAATACGAAAGCGGATAGCGAAACCCAGATTTGCGTGTTTTGCCACACCCCGCACGGCGCCAATACCGCCACCGTATCGCCACTCTGGAACCGCGCCAGTTCCTCGGCGACCTACACCCCGTATTCATCTGAATCACTCGACGCGAAGAGCGCTCAATCCGGCTGGACCGGGCAACCGCTGGGCAGTTCGAAGCTCTGCCTTTCCTGCCACGATGGCACCATCGCCCTCGGCAATGTCGTCAATGCACCGGGGTCAGGGCTCGGCAGCGCGATTTCGGTATCGGGCGCGACGACGACCGTGATGCCGGCCGGAGCGGGCGCCACCAGCGGCTACACCCGTCGCCTGGGTAGCGATTTGTCCAACGACCATCCGATTTCGATCACCTACGACAGTACGCTCGCCACGCGCGACGGTGAGTTGCGCGTGCCGGATGGCCAGCAACGGCTCATGGGCGGATCGATGACCATCAACAGTTCGCATCCGCTGGTGGGGCCGCGCGCCACCGGTCAGGGCAGCGGCATTGGCAGCAGCTCCGCCGGTACCGGCCTGTACGGTTCGAGCTCGACGCGCCCGGTATTGCCACTGGAGAATACCCTCGGCGCGGGAGGTGGCACGGGGCAGGTCCAATGCACGACCTGCCATGATCCGCATATCAAGGAAAGCACCCTGGCGCCGAACGACGGCGACGCCGCGGATATCACGAAGGAGCGCAATATCAAGTTCCTGCGTCGTCCGCGCTTCCAGATGGCGCAGCCGACCGATACCTACAGCGACGGCAACGACATCATCTGCCTGGCCTGTCATGACAAAGGCCTGCAAGGCAACAGCAAGTCATGGGCGTACTCGGCGCATGCCAACAGCGCGGTGGCGACCCAGACCTACATCAATGCCGCCGCCGACACGCGCGAGTTTCCGCGTGGCATGCCGGTATGGAAGGTTTCCTGCCTGAACTGCCACGACACCCATACCGTGCAAGGCGCCCGGCGCCTGACCCGCAGCGGCGGCGACGGCACCAGTTCCACGCTCGAGGAAACCTGCTATCAATGCCATCGCGACGGTGCCAGTTCGATCATTGCGCCGACCACCAAGGTTCCCAACATCCGCGATGATTTTCAACTGACCTACAAAATGCCGATCACCGGCACGGAGGTGCATGACATCGGCGGCAGCTTCAATGACGGATACGCCGGCGGTGCCGGAACCACGGGATCGGATTGCAGCGGTACGGCAAACAAATGCGGTGCCGATTTCGTCGAGCGAGTATCGCTGCTGGCCAATCGCCATGCCGAATGTACCGATTGCCACAACCCCCACCGCGTCGTGAAGTTTCGCCTGTTCTTTGGCAAGACCACCTTCCCCGGTGACATCACGCAGGCGCCCGACAACGAAGGCACCCACAACCATGTCGATACCGCCGGTGGCCATACCAACGTGGCATCCGGCGTTTTGCGCGGCACCTGGGGAGTCGAGCCGAGTTACACGGGAAACTCCTTCCACAACAGGGCGACGGGTTTTACCGTTCGCCGAGGTGACCCGGGGGCCGATTCCGTGCCCAACACGTCCGCTCCGGATACCAAGGCTTACGTGACTCGGGAATACCAGATCTGCCTGAAATGCCATTCGTCCTACGCCTACGGCACCACGCCGCCTTCCAGCGGCACGTCGATCGGACAGAACGGCCTGACCCAGTACACCGATCAGGCCAAGGAGTTCCATGCGCCGAGCGCCCATGCCGATGAACCCCTGAGTCTCGGCAACGACGGCGGGTCTGCCGGGTATGACGCCGGCAACCATCGATCCTGGCATCCGGTGATGCGTGCGACGGGGCGTACCGCGACCAAACGCAATATCACGGCGGCCAGCGCATTCAACCACCCCTTCCGCGATGTCGGCACCCAGACCATGTATTGCAGCGACTGCCATGGCAGTGGAACAGCGTCAGGAACCGTGATTCCGGCCGGTGCCAACCAGGCCACCGGCGAAGGCTCGCCATGGGGACCGCACGGGTCGGGGAATGCCTTCATTCTCAAGGGCGCATGGAACAATGATAGTACCGATGCGGCGACGACCTTGTGCCTGCGTTGCCACAACCCGACCAGCTCCAGCGGCTTCAGCGGCGGTGGCAAGGGGAATCTCCATGCCTACCACAAGACCAAGGTCGGCGAGATCCAGTGCACCTGGTGCCATATCGCCGTGCCGCATGGCTGGAAAAATCGCTCGCTGCTGGTAAATCTCAACGACGTCGGTGGCGAAGTTGCCGGTTTGGCGGCTACCGACAGCAAGGAGGTCAACCTCAGTGGCATGGGCCACCATTACACGAATCCACCCTACTACCTTGAAGCGAAGCTGAAAATCCGTACCTTTGCCACCAGTGGGAGTTGGTCGCTGGGCGATTGCGGCTCGGCCAACAAGGCGGCCGGCAGCCGGATCAACGGCATGAGCGGCGACTATCCCGGGCCGTACACGAATGTCACAACCAACGCTACCACCAACGGCAAGGACTGGATGATTACCGATGTTTGCAACAGCGGATTGCCGTAACGGCAGTCAACAGGGATCGATGCGTCTTACCCGTGCAATGCGCCTCAGTGCAAGACCGAGCAGGCTTGCACTCAGCAGCGCGCCATAGATCGGGCCGCCGGCCCCGAGCTTGATCGCGCCGAGCAAGCCGGCGCTGCCACCGGCGAGCAGCAGCAACTCGGCCACGTGGTAACCACGCTGGCGCATATCGCTCCACAGCCAGGCGATGGCTGGCACCAGCAGCATCATGTCGTAGAGGTAGACCATGGGCACGGCCAGCAACGTCGCGGAACACAGGACGGCCGCTTCGAGGCCGGGCAGGTCGGGCCGCCCGGGGCTTTGCCACCAGGACCAGGATACGGCGGCGAGCGCCAGTACCGTGGCCAGCATCTGGCCGCGCGAAGCCCAGGCCAGGTCCAGCCCGGCCTGATGCAGGGCGCCCATCACCGAGGGCATGATCCACCACTTGTAAATGCCCTGCTCGAAGCCGCGCAGGTTCGCGAACAGCGTGCCGACAAAGGCATACCAGGGGTCAGCGCCAAGCAGGAGGCCGCTGAGGAGGGCGGCAGCAAGTACCGTCGCGGTGGCTGCGAAGAAGGCCTTCCAGTGCGCCCCGCAGATCAGGGCAATCGGTATCAGCACACCGAAATGCGGCTTGACGCTGGCCAGGCCGATGCAGATGCCGGCGAGTACAGGCCGCGGCCGCAGCCAGAGCAGCCCGAGAGCGATCAGGCCGGCGACGAGGAAACCGGTCTGTCCGTAAATCAGGTTGTAGAACACCGGCGGCGCACCCAGGGCGACCAACCAGACACGTTGGTCGCGCAGAATCCCGCGCATGGCGACAAGGTAGGGGACGGCGGTCAATAGTAACCACAGGAACAGGGCCATGAAGTAGGGCAGGTAAGCCAGCGGCAGCGCCGCGAGGATGAAGGTCGGCGGATACATCCAGGGATGCATGCCTATCGCCCTGGCCTGGTTTTCGCTAAGATTTCCGCCATAGGCCGCCTGCGCCCCGAGCAGGCTGGCCTGGTACATTTCCCTGGGACGGTAAAGGTCGGCGGCAGGCTGTTGCCGCAGCAGGATCGAGGCGGCATACAGCGTGGTGAAGTCGGTGAGCATCGGTGATTCACCCCGTTCGGCGGATCTCCTGCCGTCGGCATACAGAGTGGCAATGACAATCAGGTAGCCAATGAAAACAGCCAGACCGAGCAGCATCCATCGCTGCGAAACCGCCCGTGAAATCGTGTTGGAAATTGCCATGGCGCCCGATGCTACCCCAGCCGGTGCCGGCGCGGCGGTCGGCAGTGGCGGACACGCTGCGCAAGAGTCGGCGCTGGCGCCACGGCGATCGCCCCGTGGCATCGATGTGCCGAAGCGTTCCGAGGTGGGCCCGGCCCCGTGAGCACCGAAACCATGCGCTGGCTGGACCGCTGGCTTGGGGTGCCGCTGTGCTTCCTGCTTTCCTTGTGCACCGGTGCCGGGTTCAGTCGGGTGCGTGGCGCCAGCCAGACGCGCCCGCGACGGGTGCTCTGCATACAGCTGGCCGAGATGGGCAGCCTGGTTCTGGCGGCGCCGGCAATGTACTGGCTGCGCGAACGCGGACTGACACCCTACTTCGTCAGCTTTTCGCGCAATGCCGATTGCATTGGCCTCTCCGGCGTGGTGCCCGCCGAGAGGGCATTCCTCTGGCGCACCGACACGCCGTTTTTGTTTGCCCGCGATTTCCTGCGCTTTCTTGCCTGGGCGTGGCGGCAACGGTTTGACGCGACGCTTGATTTGGAGCCCTGTTCGCGATTCTCGGCCTTGCTCGGCTTGCTTGCCGGGGCGCGTTTGCGCGCTGGGTATACGCACGCGCACGCCTACCGCGGCCGCCTGTTCAACCTTCCCGTGGCCTACCGCAGCGACCGGCACATGAGCGAGAACTGCCTGGCGCTGGCGGCAGCCTTGCTACCCGGCGAAACGGCATGCTCCGCCGATGCGGAACTGTCCTGGCGTGCGCGCATGGCGAGCCCGGTCTCCACGGCAGCGGCGGAGCGCGTGACGGCGGTACTGGCGCAGCGCTTGCCGCAGGCACTCGCCGGCGCCCGCCTGGTGCTGCTGAATCCCAATGCAGGCGACCTGTTGCCGCAGCGGCGCTGGCCGATGCGGCGCTATGTCGAACTCGCGCGGCAACTCATCGCCCGCCATCCCGATGTTTGTGTCGGATTCATCGGCTCGTCCGTCGAAGCCCGGGTGGTCGATTCGCTGGCGCACGAGCTTGCCACGCCGCGTTGCGCCAGTCTTGCCGGGATGCTGACGGTCCATGAACTGCCCGCCCTGTTCGCGCGCAGCCGAACCCTGGTGAGCAATGATTCCGGACCGGCCCATATTGCGAGCCTGACCCTGACGCCGACGCTGGTGTTGTTCGGACCCGAAACTCCGCGCCTGTATCGTCCGCTTGGTCCGGCGCGGGTTTTGTACGCCGGCCTGGCATGTTCGCCCTGCATCAGCGCAGCGGATCAGCGGCGCTGCGCGTGCGAGGACAATCGATGCCTGCAGGCGATCACCGTTGACGCCGTGCTGGAAGACGTTGAGGCCATGCTGAGCGCTGACGGAGCCGCAAATCGCCGTGTCGTCAGCGCCGACTCTTGAGCTGGCTTCGGGTGGCGCCACAATGATTCCACGGCGGCGCATCGACATCGGGCTGCAGGATGCCGCAGACCTCTGGCATGGCATGCGCGAATCTGTGACTTCTGCTTCCGGCCAGGTCCGCGAGTTCGAGGCCGCTGCCTCGGCATTGCTGGGCGGCGTGCCGGTGCGCGCCACTGCCAGCGGTCGTGATGCGCTGGATCTGATTCTCGCCGGGCTGGGCATAGGTCCCGGCGATGAGCTGGTGATACCCGCCTATACGCTGGGCGAACTGGTGGCGCGCTTGCGTGCGCGCGGACTGAAGCCCGTTGCTGCGGACGTCGATGTCGATAGCTTCTGCCTTACCCCGGAAAGCGTGGCGCGTGCCATTACGCCGCGTACCCGTGCCGTCGTCGCATTGCACACCTTCGGCGCGCCCTGCGACATTCGCGGCATTGCCGCCGTCGCTGCGCGCCACGGCGTGCCGCTGATCGAAGATTGCGCCCATGCTTTCGGCGCCAGGATTGACGGCCAACCTGCAGGCAGCGTGGGGCGTGCTGCCTTGTTCAGCCTGGAAGTGGCCAAGCCGGTGGCGGCTTTCGGTGGTGGCCTGCTGGCGAGCGCTGATGCGCAACTGCTGGCCGTCGCCGCGGAGCAACTGGAGATGCGTCGCCACAGCCCCTGGCCGGCAACGCGCAAGACGCTGATGAAGTGCGCCGAGGAATTCGCCGTGCGCAGTCCGGCCTATGCGCTTGCCGCGCGCATGATGTTTCGCGAAATGCCCTCGGGTGGCTTCGAGAGTTTTTATCGTGGACTGCACGATCGCGTGCGTCCCGCCGATGTCGCCTTTGGCGGCTTCCAGGCACGACGCGGCTTGCGCCGGCTGCAGGGGCTGGCAGCGCGCAACCGGCACTTGAACGGGCTGTGGGAACAATTGGCGGCCAGCCTGCCGCGAGGCTTCGTCGCACAGCAACGCCGGCGCCATGGCGACCCGGCCGCTTACAACTTCGTCGCCCGGCATGCGGGCGATCTGTCGCGATTGCGTCGGCGCGCGCAGGCCGCCGGGCTCGATCTGGCGATACACGGCGAAATCCTCGACGACGTCGCGCCCATGCTCGGGCAGACCGATTGTCCCGGTGCGGCGCAGGTGTTCGCCGAAGCCGTGGCGATTCCCTTGCACCTGGGGATCGATGAGGCAGGCCTGCAGCGTATCGGTGAGATCCTCGCCGGTGTGGTGGCGCCATGAACGGTGTTGTCCTGTTGCGGGTTGAGCGTACCGCCGGCCGTGGCGGGCATCCGCGACACCTGCATCCGGCGCTGGACCTCAAGATCATCGAGGCGGGCCTGTACGCCGCCGGCATTCCGGTAAGCCTGGTCGATGGCTGGCAACTGGCCGGCGGGCCTGCGGATTGGGTCGCGGCGGCCCTGGCGACGCATGCGCGCATTGCGGTGATCAAGGCCGAGACCTGGTGCCTGCCCGAGGCGATCGAGTGTGCGCGGCAATTGCAGATCGCGGGCGTGCAGACCATCGCCATCGGTCAGCAGGTGGTGCATGCCATGCGGGCACCGGTTGCCGGATGGAATGAGGCCTTCGCCATGGCGCTTGCCGGCGAGGCGGAAGAAGAACTCATCGACATCCTGCCGCGCCTGCTGCGGCGGCAAGACGGCGTGCAGCAGTCCTGCGCCCGGCGCTTCGACGCAGGACATCGCTTTGCGGTACGCGATCAGGATGGCCTGCCGCTCCCGGTGTTCTCAGTGACCGAGATGGAGAGCTTCGCGTTTCCGTTCCCCCTGGCGGGTCGGCCCTTGCGCCGCTGGGCCTATGTGCTCAGCGCGCGCGGCTGCCCGCATCGCTGTCGCCATTGCTCGACGGTGGTGCGCAAGAGCGACGGCGACCGGTTGCGTGGCCGCAGCCCGCGCCGGGTGGTGGACGAGATTGCCGCCCATCTCGCCGCCGGTGCCGAAGCGATCGCCTTCGAGGACGATACCCTGCTGGTCGATCGCCGGCATTTCCTGGCGATTTGTGACGAGCTTGTCCGCCGTGGTGTGCGTGTGCCCTGGATGGCCAATGCGCGACCCGATGAACTCGACGACGAGCGCGTGGCCGCCGCCGCCGCGGCCGGTGCCATGCTGCTGAAGCTCGGCATCGAGACCGTGACGCCGAGGCTGATCGAGGCGATGGGAAAGTCGCGCCACGGTGATGCCTGGCAGGCGCAGACCGAAGCCGGGATGGCGCGCCTCAAGCGACATGGCATTGGCGCGGTCGGGCTGTTTCTCGTCGGGCTGCCGACGCAAACCGTCGGGGAAGTGACCGATACCTTGCGCTGGGCGCAGCGACTGGCGCCGGACTATGTCCAGGTGCAGATCTTTCGCGCCTACCCGGATATCGACTGGTGGGCGGATTTGCCGCCGCAGGTTCGCGACCTTGATGCGGCCTACCACTACGGTCCGATAGGTGAGACCGCCGCCGCGATACCGGCGCAGGATCTGGGGCGAATGCAGCGCGACTTTTATCGTCGTTTCTACCTGCGCCCCGGTTTTGCCTGGTCCCATGCCAGACGATGCTGGCGGCATTACGGCGCCGCAAAGGGAATCGGCGCGGCGCTGCGCCATCTGGGCTATGTGCTGCGGCACGGTCTTCAGGCGCCGGCTACGCCGCGCGAAGGGCTTTCGCATGTCGACTGATCCGCCTCCTTCGTCGCTAGCGGTCGCGCCTGCGGTCGATGCCGAGCCCGCGCGGTGGCTGAGGATGGCGGCAGCGGTCGGCTCGCTCAAGCTGACCCTGGTCTGCCTGGTGCTCCTGCTCGTGGCGGTCATCTATGTCTATGACCGCGGCGGCGAGGGCCATGCGACGCCGCCGCTGGTGCTGCCGCTGACGATGCTCTCGATCAACCTGTTTGCCGCAGTGGTGAGCAACAAGACCTTTCGCCGGCAACTGCCGCTGCTCGTCTTTCACCTGGCGCTGATCCTGATCATCGTGCTGGTGGCCCTGGGACGCATGACCTACCTGCGGGCGACGGCGGAAGTCCTTACCGGTGGCGAATTCAGCGGCCTCGACCGGATCGAGGCCGGGCCCTGGCACTGGGGCAGGAAGGACGCCATCCGCTTCGAGAACCTTGGCTTCCAGATCGAATACAAACCGGGCCTGCAACGCGACTCGACTCGAAACAAGCTGCGCTGGCGTGACGAGGCCGGGATTCCGCACACCGAGGAAATCGGCGACCAGGAGCCGCTGGTGATCCACGGTTACCGCTTTTATGTTTCGCCGAACAAGGGCTTTGCCGGATTGTTCCGCTGGGAGCCGAGCGACGGAAGCCCCCAGCTGGGCTCGGTGATCTTCCCCAGCTACCCGCTGTACAAGGATGACCAATCCAGCCAGTGGCGCCTTGGCGAGATGAATATCCTGACCAGGCTGATCATTCCCGGGGTGCTCATCGATCCGCAAAAGCCGGGATGGTTTCGCCAGCCCGGGGAGCATCAGGTGACGCTCGACTTCTCCTGGCGGGTCGCCACGTTGCGCCCGGGCGACGCGGTGCAGCTCCCCGCCGGACGGCTGGTCTATCTGGGGCTGACGACCTGGATGGGCTACAACGTGTTTTACGACTGGACCATGCCCTGGTTGCTGGCGGCCTGTGCGCTGGCCGTGCTTGCGCTGGCTTGGCATTTCGCGCGCAAGTTTGCGGCCAAGCCCTGGCAGGCCGGATAGACTCGCGTCAGACTTTCGCTCGTCACGGGCACGCTTCATGCACAGCAAAAGCGTTCCCACCTGGCCTATCGCCGCCAACGCTCACATGACACATCACGACTCGCCCGCCTTCCGCTATTTCCTGATGCTGACGACCACGCTCTGTGGTGGCCTGGTGATGGTGATCGAGGTGCTGGGGGCGCGGGTGATCGGCCCCTTCTTCGGCGTCAGCCTGTTCGTCTGGACTGCGCTGATCACGGTGACCCTGTTGTCATTGTCGATCGGCTATGCCCTGGGCGGCTTTCTTGCCGATCGTCGGCCTTCCGCCGACTGGCTGTACGGCATCATCGCGGTGTCCGGCGTGCTGGTGATGCTGGTGCCGGTGCTCAAGTCGGTGGTGATCCAGATGACGGTGCCGGTCGGGCTGCGCGCCGGCGCACTGCTCAGCGCAAGCCTGCTGTTCGGCCCGGCCTTGCTCTTGCTCGGTTGCGTTTCGCCGTATGTGGTCCGTATCGCCACGCTTGAACTGGGGCGGCTGGGGCGCACCGTCGGGATCCTGTATGCACTGTCCACCGTCGGCAGCATGCTGGGCACGGCGCTGGCCGGCTACGTGATCATTGCCTACCTCGGCGTGGCGCGCGCCTTCCAGCTTTGCGGCGCGTTGCTGGTGCTGCTGGGGCTGGCCTATTTCCTGATCTTTCGCCGACGCAAGGCGGCGCTCGCGGGCCTGCTGGTACTGCTGGCGGCGCAGTGGCCGATGGCGCGGGAACTGCCGACGGCACTGCTGCCCGACGGCACCCAGGCACGCCTGATTGCCAGCCACGACAGCTACTATGGCAACGTCAAGGTCGTCGACTACATCGGCTCGAACGGCAGCGTCCGCGAACTGCTGATCGACGGTGTGGTGCAGGGCGGCATCGATCGCCAGACCGGGCAGTCCATCTATGAGTATCCCTATCTGCTCGAGGCCCTGCCGCTGGCGGTCAAGGGCGACATCCGCTCGGCGCTGATCGTCGGCCTCGGTGCCGGCGTGGTGGCGGATCGTTTGCAGCGGCGCGGCGTCGAGGTCGAGTCGATCGACATCGATCCGGCAGTCGTTACTATGGCCGAAACCTATTTCAACCTGAAGCTGGCGCGGCCGGTGGTGATCGAGGATGCGCGCCTGTTTCTGGCGCGGGATGGCCGCCGCTTCGATCTGGTGATCATGGACGCCTTCACCGGCGACGTCACGCCCAGCCACCTGCTGAGCCGCGAAGCCCTGGCGCGGGTAAAGGCGCGCCTGGCGCCCGACGGCGTCGTCGCCATCAATGTGATCGGCAGCAGGCGCGCTGAATCGGAACTGCTGCCGACGGTGGTACGCACGTTGCGTACGCAGTTTTCAGAGGTGGCGGCCTTCCCCCTGTTCGACCAGGCCGATCGGGCGGCGAAAGGCGGCAACGTGGTGGTGCTCGCCGCCAACCGGGCGCTCGACGCCGCCCTGGCGGCGTCCGTCGCCGATGTTCATCCCATGGCGAGTGCGGTGCTGGGGCTCGGGCTTCGCCAGGGCAGGGTGCTTGGGCCCTCGATCGACGGAACGATACTCAGCGACGATTTCAATCCGCTCGACGTGCTCGATGTCGAGATGCACGAGCACGTGCGCCGGGGCGTGCTCGAATCGACGCCGGCGGCCATTCTGTTGCACGGCTGAACGTGACGGTGAAAATCGCCGTGGCGCCAGCGCCGACTCCTGGCATCAGCGCCGCCATCAACGCCGGCGGCGGCGTCCCTGTTGCGGCGCGACCTGGTCCTGTGCGGCGAAGAAGTGGGCAATCGCGGTCAAGTCCTCGTTGCTCAGGTCGCGGTAGGCACCATCCATCAGGTAGGGAAATTTCCGCTCGCCGGTCTTGTAGGCCAGGGTTTGCGCCACCAGGTAGCTCAGCGATTGTGCGGCGGTCAGCGGCGCCTCCTTGTCCGAATCGCGGCCGTTGTCGAGGTGGCAATCGGCGCAGCGCTTCAGGTAAAGGCTTTCGCCGCGGGCGACAAGTTCCGGTGTGGTCGAGGATTTCGGCCGCGCGGCCTTCTGCAGGGCATAGTGCCTGGCGATCGGCGCGACATCGCCGGCGGGTATCTCGCGGTGCACTCTCACTTTCAGCGGGCGCTTGCCGTCGCGAAAGGCTTCCATCATCGTGGTCAGAAGGTGCTCGGGCATGCCGTTCAGGTGCGGGATGTCCGGCTCGGTACCGATGCCGTCACTGCCATGGCATTCGATACAATTCGCTATCGGGCCGGAACCCGCCGTGCCCTGAGCGCCGACGGCGGCGGAACCGATCAGCAAGGCTGCGGTCAGTAGGCGGGAACCCGACCGCAATGCGCCCACTTTCCTGAGCGATGGATTTCCTTCCATAAACGATGTTCCCGATAGCCGCAAAGATTTCATTCTACCGTCCGGAATCTGGTGTTTCGGCGGGCAATGGCCTGGTGCCGTGATGGAGCGTGATGGAACAGCGTGAGTTGCAGATCCTCTGGGTGGCGGTGGTCAGCTATGTGCTCTCGGGAGTGGTGGCGATCTTCGGTGTGGTGCTGAATAAGGCGCCGCATCGCTTCGTGCTCGGCAGCCTGGTGCTCGGCATCGTCCTGCTCAGCGCCTCGCTCGGCCTGCGCTGGGAGCGCCTCGGCCACGGACCGTTCATTACCCTGTTCGAAATCCTTGCCAGCAATGTCTGGAGCTTCAGCCTGATTTTTGCGCTGGCCTACTGGCGCTATCCGCCGATTCGCGGCACGGCCGCGGTGGTCATGCCGATCATTTTCGTCCTGCTGGGCTGGATGGCCTTGTCGAGCACCCATGACGGGCATTTTCCGCGCAGCTTTCGCACGCCCTGGCTTTACATCCACGTCGGCTTGTCCAAGCTGTTCCTCGGCACCGTGCTGGTGGCGGTCGGCATGGCCGGCGTGATCCTGCTGCGCCGTGCCGGCATCGGCATCTCGCGCTTTGCCAGCCTGCCGGCGGACGAGCGCCTCGACGACCTGGCCTACCGCTTCATGGCCCTGGGTATCATCTTCCAGACCCTGATGCTGATTTCCGGCGCGATCTGGGCGCAGGATGCCTGGGGACGCTACTGGGCCTGGGACCCGCTGGAGACCTGGTCCTTCATCACCTGGATCATGCTGGCATTCGCCTTGCATTGGCGTTTGACCATGAAATCCTCTCCTGTGCTCGGTTCGTGGATGATCATCGGCGTCTTCGTGTTCGCCTTTCTGACCTTCTTTGGCGTGCCCTTCATTACCGAATCGCCGCACAAGGGGGCGGTATGAGGCTAGCGGCGATGCTGCCAGCCGAGCACAACGAGCCCGGGGCGAACCTGGCGCTGGGCTGGCTGGTGCTGGCCACGGCCGCCGTGGCGGCATCGAGCCTGTTCGCGATCCTGATCGTGATGGCACGGGTGCCCGGCCTTGGCGCGCTGTTTCCGGGAAACGAGTTCTACCGGGTGGCGCTGACACTGCACGTCGATTTGTCGCAATGGGTCTGGTTCATGGCCTTCGCCGCCACGCTGTGGAGCCTTGCCGCGCGGAATCGCCCTGCCGCCTGGCACTGGCTGGCCCTGGTGCTGGCCGCCCTCGGCGCCGTGATGATGGCCGTGTCGCCGGCCCTGGGGGCCATCCGGCCGCTGATGAGCAACTATGTCCCGGTGCTCGACAGTCCGTGGTTCCTTGCCGGACTCGGCGTGTATGGCCTGGCCGTGCTGCTGGTGGCATTGGCGGTGGTGCGCGAGGCGGGGGCCGGTGCGATTCGCCGTGTCGTCAGCGCCGACTCTTTGCCGGAGCTGACGGATCTGGGTTTGTGGCTGGCCGCCTTGGTGGTGCTGACAGCCCTGGCGGTGTTGATGGCGACTTGGCTCTTGATGCCCGATGGCCTCGCCGGCCTGGCATTTTTCGAAACCCTGTTCTGGGGCGCCGGACACATCTGGCAGTTCTGCCTGACCACCCTGATGCTGATCGCCTGGATTGGCTTGAGTGCTGCCCAGATCCGCCTGCCCGCATGTCGCTGGTTGCGCATTCTGATCGTGGCGGGTGCCGTGCCGGCGCTGCTGGCACCGCTGCTGCTGCTTTATGGCCCGACGAGCCCCGAGCATTTCACCGCCTTCACCCGCCTGATGCAATGGACCAGTTGGCAGATTCCGCTTGGCCTCGGTGGCGTGCTGCTGCTGCGGCACTGGCGGGCCCGGATCCGGCCGGCAACGGGCCTGTCGCTGTCCATGCTGCTGCTGGTTTGCGGCGTAATTCTGGGGGCCCTGATCGACGGCCAGACCACACTGGTGACGGCCCATTACCATGGCACCATCGGCGCCGTCACCTTGTCCTTCATGGGCCTGACCTACGGCGTGCTGTCGCGGCTCGGTTGCGCGATGCCGGCGCGCGGCAGCATCGACTGGCAACTGCGGCTCTATGGAAATGGCATTCTGATGATGATGGCCGGCCTGGCAGGCGCCGGCCTGATGGGGGCGCCGCGCAAGATGGCCGGCAATGTCGGGATCGAGTTCAGCGTTGAAACCCTGTCGCGCATGGTGTTGGGCCTGGGCGGGACGCTGGCAACCATCGGCATCCTGATGTTCCTGGTACTGGTGCTGCGCCAGTTGTGGCCAGGGGTTTCGCTGCGGGTGCTGCGCCATGGCTGATGCGACGCTGCCGGTGCACAAACGCCCTGATGTGCGCATTCTTGCCCTGGCCGTGACGGTGTTGCTGGTGGTTGGCGGCGGCTATCTGCTCGATCGCTGGATCAACGGCAGCAGCGAGGCGGACCTCAAGACCCACGTGGACCAGAAGCGCAAGGAGGAGATCGACCGCCGTTTCCAACAAGGTGTCGTCATGCTCCATGCCAAACAGTACGAGCACGCGATCACGGCTTTCCACCGGGTCTTGCAACTGGCACCGATGATGCCCGAGGCCCACGTCAACATGGGGTTTGCCTTGTTGGGACAGAAACGCTATAAGGAAGCCCTCGATTTCTTCGACGGCGCAAGCAGTCTCAACCCCAATCAGATGAATGCCTACTACGGCATGGCCGAGGCCTTCGAAGGTCTGGGGGATTACCGGGGTGCGCTGGAAGCCATGGAAGCCTGGTTGCACCGGGCGAAACCGGATGACCCGTTTCGTCGTCGTGCCGAAGCGGCGGTCTGGGAATGGCGGGAGCGCATTGCTCGAACTGCCGCGGTTCCTCCGCGCAAGAATTGATACTGGCACGTTGTTTGCGTTTGTGTTGACCTGATTTCGCAGCGGCCGGTGCCGCACTTGGAGCAATTCGATGATTCCTGAACTTGGCCAGTTTTCCCTGATCCTGGCGCTGGGCGTGGCGCTGGTGCAGGGTATCGTCCCGATCGTCGGGGGCATTCGCGGCGACGTTCGACTGATGAGCATCGCCCGACCCGCCGCCGCCGCGCAGTTCCTGGTGATGTGCATCGCCTTCGCTTGCCTGGTCACGGCCTTTGTCGGCAATGATTTTTCCGTGCTGTATGTGGCGCAGAACTCGAATTCGATGCTGCCGACCTTTTACAAGGTCACGGCGGTCTGGGGCGGGCATGAAGGCTCGATGCTGCTCTGGGTTTTCATTCTTTCGGTGTGGACCATTTCGGTGGCGATGTTCAGCCAGCGCCTGCCCTTGCAAACCGTGGCCAATGCGCTGGGCGTGATGGGCCTGATTACCGTCGGCTTCGTGCTCTTCCTGCTGCTCACCTCGAATCCCTTCGATCGCCTGTTGCCTGCCGCCGCCGATGGCCGGGACCTGAATCCGCTATTGCAGGATCCGGGCATGGCGATCCATCCTCCCTTGCTGTACATGGGCTATGTGGGCTTCGCGGTCGCGTTTGCGTTTGCTGTTTCAGCCCTGATTTCCGGTCGTCTGGATGCGGCCTGGGCGCGTTGGTCGCGGCCGTGGACCACGGTGGCCTGGATGTTCCTGACGCTGGGGATCGCGATCGGCTCCTGGTGGGCGTACTACGAACTGGGGTGGGGCGGCTGGTGGTTCTGGGATCCGGTGGAGAATGCATCCTTCATGCCCTGGCTGGTGGGCACGGCCCTGATCCACTCGCTGGCCGTTACCGAGAAGCGCGGCGGCTTCAAGAACTGGACCGTGCTGCTGGCGATCATGGCGTTTTCGCTCTCGCTGCTGGGAACCTTCCTGGTCCGTTCGGGCGTGCTGACTTCGGTGCACGCCTTTGCCACCGATCCGCGTCGCGGTGTGTTCGTGCTCGGCTTCCTGGTGCTGGTGGTCGGCGTATCGCTGCTGTTGTTCGCGTGGCGTGCGCCCTCGGTCGGTCTTGGCGGCAAGTTCGAGATGGCCTCGCGCGAAACCTTCCTGCTGGTGAATAACGTGCTGCTGGTCGTGGCCGCGGGCGCCGTGCTGTTGGGCACGCTCTATCCGCTGTTCCTCGATGCGCTGGGGCTGGGCAAGGTCTCCGTTGGCCCCCCCTATTTCGAGACGGTGTTTTTCCCGCTGATGGCGCCGCTGATCCTGCTGATGGGCCTGGGCCCGTTTGCGCGCTGGAAGCAGGCGCGCATGATCGATTTCTGGCCGCGCCTGCGCTGGTCGGTCGGCATTGCGCTGGTGGCCGCCGTGGCCTTGCCGCTGGCCCTCGGGCGCTGGGCGCCGGTGCTGGCCTTCGGCGTCCTGCTGGGCGCCTGGGCGATAGCCTCTAGCGCCACCCAACTGGTGGAGCACTTGCAGCACGGGGGCGGCGGCAGTCAGGCGATCCCGGCACGCCTGCGCTCGATCCCGATGGCGAAGTGGGGCATGTTGATGGCGCATGTCGGCATCGGCGTCTTCATCCTCGGCGTGTCAGTGGTCAAGTCCTACGAAACGGCCAGCGAGGTCAAGATGCAGCCCGGCGAGCGCGCCTCGGCCGGTGGCTACGATTTCCAGCTGATGGAATTCCAGGAGCGGCGCGGACCAAACTACATGGCCGTGCGCGCCACGGTCAATGTGAGTCGCAACGGCACGCCGGTGACGGTGATGTATCCCGAGAAGCGGATGTACCTGGTGCAGAAGATGCCCATGACCGAGGCGGCGATCGACAGCAGCATATTTCGCGATCTCTATGTTTCGCTCGGCGAACCGGTCGATGACGTCTCGTGGATCGTGCGCGTGCAGCACAAGCCGCTGGTGGTCTGGATCTGGGGCGGCTGCCTGCTGATGGCGCTCGGCGGCTTGTTGGCGGCGTCGGACCGCAGGTATCGCATCCGGCAGCGCGAGAAGATGGCGGATACCCGATCCGCGGTTGTGGCTTAAGGTCTGTTCTCAACCCCATCCGCCGGATGATCGTCAATAGCCCCTGAGGAGTTTTGATGCGACGTTTCCTGTTACCCCTGGCAATCTTCATCGTTCTGGCCGGCTTTCTTGCCGTTGGTTTGCGGCTGAATCCGCGTGAGGTTCCCTCTCCGCTGATCGGCAAAGCGGTGCCGGCCTTCCGCTTGGCCCAACTCCACGCCGGCGACAAGTTCATTTCCCCGGAGGACATGCGCGGCAAGGTCTGGCTGCTCAACGTCTGGGCCTCGTGGTGTGTTTCCTGCAAGCAGGAACATCCGGTGCTGATCGATCTCAACAAGCAGAATCGGATCGCCATCGTCGGCCTCAACTACAAGGATGAGCGCGGCGCGGCAATTTCCTGGCTCAACCAGCACGGCGGCGACCCCTATCTGGTTTCGGCGGTGGATGCGGATGGCCGGGTCGGAATCGATTTCGGCGTCTATGGCGTGCCGGAGACCTTCCTCATCGACAAGAACGGCACAATACGCTACAAGCATATCGGGCCGGTCACCGTCGAGGCCTTGAAGACCAAGATCCTGCCCCTGGCCGAGGAGCTTGCGCGTGGCTAGGTCGATTTTCCTGAATGGGGGTCAAGAGTCGGCGCTGGCGGTACGGCGATTCTTCCGATTGCTGCTGCTGGTGTTTGCGATTCCGGTGGCCGCTGCGGCGGATGGGGGAGTGGCCCGGCCTGTTGGCGATCCGGTCGTCGAGGCGCGGGTGAATCGGCTGGCCGAAGAGTTGCGCTGCCTGACCTGCATGGGCCAGAGCATCGCCGATTCGCAGTCCTCGTTTTCGTCGGACATGAAGCGCGAGATTCGCGCCATGATCGTCGCCGGCAAGAGCGACAAGGAGATCATCGATTTCATGGTTCAGCGCTATGGCGATTTCGTGCTTTACCGGCCGCCGGTGAAAAGCACGACCTGGCTGCTGTGGGGTGGCCCGTTCGTGTTGCTGGCGCTGGCGCTGCTGTTTCTTGCGGGCAAGCTGCGCAAGCGGTCCGCTCAGGTCGTGACGCAACTCAGCGAGAGTGAGCATCGCCAGGCTGCCGGCCTGCTGGGCAAGCGCGAGGGCGAGAGCCCATGACCGCGTTCGTCATTCTGGCCGTGGTGTTGACCCTTGCGGTTCTGGCCCTCCTGTTGTATCCGTTGCTGCTCAAGGAACGCAAGCAGCATGTCGGCAGCGCCAGCGAACTGAGTATCACCGTTCTGCGCGAGCAGCTGGGCGAGCTCGATGAGCAGCGCAAGTCGGGCCTGCTGGATGCACGTCTGTTCGACGAGGAGCAGGCGGAACTCGAACGACGTGCGATTGAAGATGGCACGTCGGGCGGCTCGGCGGCACTTGCAGTTGTACCGGCGCGCAAGCCGACGCTCGCCGCACTGGTCGGAGTTGGCCTGCCGGCACTTGCCGTCGGGCTCTATCTCTGGCTTGGCAGCCCGGACACCATGAAGCCGCAGCAGGCAACCGATGCGGCGGGCAACCATGCGCTGACGCCGCAGCAGATTCAGGGCATGGCGGACAAACTGGCGGAACGCCTGCAAAGCAACCCTGACGACGGCGAGGGCTGGCTGATGCTGGCGCGTTCGTATTCCGTGCTTGGGCGCTACCCGGAGTCGGCAGCCGCTTTCGGTCGCGCGACCGGCTTGCTGCCGCCGAATGCCGGTCTGCTGGCCGACTATGCCGATGTGGTGGCGATGGCGCAAGGTCGCCGGCTCGCGGGCGAGCCGGAAAAAATCATCGCGCGTGCCTTGAGCATTGATCCGCGGCACATCAAGTCGCTTGCGCTTTCCGGAACGGCGGCCTTCGAGCGTGCCGATTATGCGGCAGCGATCCGCGATTGGCGGACGATTCTGACGCTGGTGCCGCCCGATTCACAGGCGGCACAAAGCATCAGCAACAGCATCGCCGATGCGGAGCGTCGCATCGGCGGCGTGCCCGGTGTGCTTGCCGCCGCCCCGGTGGCGGTGCCGAAGGTGGCCGGCGGGCCGGCAACAGTGGCGGGTACGGTGACGCTGTCTCCGGAATTCGCCGGCAAAGTTCCTGGGGATGCGACCTTGTTCGTGTTTGCCAGGAACACCGACGGATCGCGCATTCCTCTGGCGATGGCGCGGGTGAATGGTGCAAAGTTGCCCTATGCCTTCAAGCTCGACGATTCGATGTCGATGGCGCCCAACGTGAAGCTGTCTTCCGCGAAGTCCGTGATCGTCGGTGCGCGTATTTCCCGCAGCGGAGATGCGCTTGCCAAGCCCGGCGATTTCGAAGGCTATTCAGTTCCCGTTGCCCTGGGGGTCGGCAATGTGGCGGTGAACATAGGAAGCATCGTCAAGTGACCCCGTCAGCGCCCGGCTTTCCGATTGCAGCGGCCGGGACGCAACGGAGGTCAGCGCCGCGACTTGTTGCGCGCTTCTTTCTCCGCGGTTTCGGCGGCTTTCCTGGCTTCCGCGTGGCCTTTGGCAGCCGCGTTGCGGAACCAGCGGATGGCTTCGGTCCGGTCCTCGACGACGCCCTTTCCGGCCAGGAACAGCAAGCCAAGGGTATAGGCGGCTTCCGCGTGGCCCGCACTGGCCGACTGGAAATACCACAGCGCGGCCTCGCGGTCCGGATCGGCGACGCTTTTCGCCGCCGTGTTGCCGAAAAGGTAGGCATGCGCGATCTGGAACATCGCTTCCGCATTGCCACTGGCGGCGGCTTTTTTCCACCAGTAGATGGCCATGTTTTCATCTTCGGTGACGCCTTGTCCGTGGTAATAGAGGCCGCCAAGGCGGAACTGCGCGAGGGCATTTCCTTCGCTGGCAAGTTTCAGCAGGGTCTCGGCCGCCTTGGGGTTGCTGCCGGCTTCCAGCGCCTTGAGCGCATCGTCGAGTGGGGTCGCCAGTGCGGTTGCCCCGGGCAACAGGCTGCAAATCAGGACAAGCGGTGCAGCCCAGCGTGAGGACAGCTGAATTTTCATGTTTCGGGGCTCTATGTCTTCCGGCGTATTGGTGAATTCTACCGTTCTTCTCTGTCCTGCATCCGAAAACCGCGCCGGTATCCGGAGCCATGCAGCCCACCGATAACGTACCCGCCAAGGATTCGATGCGCATTGCCGATAGCCCCGCAGAGCCGGGGAGTTCGGCGAGCTTCGCCCGCAAGGGATGGCGAATTCTCGGCGGAATCATGGTCTATCTGGTATTGGCCGCGGTGCTGATCGCCTCGGAACGAAGCATGCTGTTCGAGTCCATGAAGGAGCTCGAAGCAATCCATGTTCGCGAGGAGCAACAGCTTGCATTGAATTACGTCGTGTCCCATGCGATTTTGACCGTCAATGAGAACTATTTGTCCGAGGATATTTCGGCCGCCGGGCGCCTGCTGACCCAGGAAATCGACGGCATGGTTTCGCAGCTGTCGCGCATAGAGTCCGCGTACGGCGGGAATCTGGCGGGCCATATCGAGCGCCTGCGGAAGAGCAATGGCGAACTGCAGCGCGCTCCCTCTCGTTCGGAAATTGCCGTATTGCGCGAGGAACTGCACCAGCTTGTGCTTACGCTCGATGGCCTGACCATGTCGATTCGCGGACGCAAGGCGGAGATCCTGGAAGGCTATCGGACGGTATTCGGGCGGCTGACGTTCGAATTGCTGACCCTGGTGGTAATTGGCGTCGCCATCGTCGGTGGCATCGGCGGGCTGTTCTTCAGACAATTGTCCAGGGATATCGGAGCAATCAAGGCGCGTGCCGGAGAGATCGTTCGAGGCTATCGCGGCGCACCGCTGCTCGTGACGCGCGCCGATGAGCTTGGCGCCTTGATGTCCGCCGTCAATGACATGGAAGAACAGCTGAAATCCCGCGACAGCCAGCTCGAGCTCAGCCGAGAACAACACTTCCATACGGAAAAAATGGCGGCGGTGGGTTCGCTCGCGGCGGCGGTTGCGCATGAAATCAACAATCCCCTGGCGGCCATCGTCGGTCTGTCCGAGTCACTGGTAAACGACCGACCGCAAAATGGCATCCTGCGCCGACGCGCTGACCGGCAGATCGACCTGATACTGGAGCAAGCGCGTCGTGTGATGGCGATCACCCGGCAGATTGGCGAGTTTTCGCTGCAACGTCCTCTGGTCCCGGCATTTGTCGATCTGAATTCGCTGATCCGCAGTACTTGCACCTTCATCAGCTTTGACAAGCGATTTCGTGGCGTGACACTGGAGCAGGAGCTTGCCATGGATCTCCCTGCACTGTATGTGGTTTCCGATCACATCGTCCAAGTGCTGATGAATCTGCTGATCAATGCCGCCGACGCCCTCGAGGCCCAGATGGATAGACGCCCGGTCATTTGCGTGGCAAGTGCAAGAAGCGGGCTCTCGGTTGTGGTCACGGTGGCCGACAATGGCCCGGGAATTGCTTCGCCAGATCTCCCGCGCGTGTTTGATCCTCACTTCACGACCAAACCGCCCGGACGAGGCTCCGGCTTGGGTTTGTCGCTTTGTCGTAGCCTGGTCGAGCAGGATGGAGGCACAATTGCCATAGACTCGGAGTATGGGCAGGGAGCCACGGCACGAATCACGCTGCCGGTCCCTGCGGAATCGCTAGCTTAGGAGACGGCGGGTGCATGTACTGATCATTGACGACGAACTGGCGCTACGGCAGATAATTTCTGCAACCGTGCGTCGTGCCGGCTATTCGGTCGATATGGCATCTGGCGTGAAGGACGCCGCGGCCAAGCTGGTACGTGGCGATTTCGATGTGGCGGTTTGTGACATCCGCATGCAGGACGGCGATGGCGTTGAGCTGGTTCGCAGCATGAAAAGCTCGGGCGTGCCGACACTGTTCATCATGGTGACGGCCTTTGCCTCCGTTCAGACCGCTGTTGAGGCATTGCGGGCTGGCGCCATGGACTACATGGTAAAGCCGGTCGATAGCGAGGAGCTCCTGTACCGCCTGCGCCAGGCGCAGACCTTGTTGGGCCTGAAAGCCGAAAACGTGGCACTGCGCAAGTTCGTGAGTGCAGAGCGTGAAAATACCCGTTTCAAATTTGGCTCGGCGTCGATGCAGTCGGTTGAGCGCCTGGCGACGCGGGTAGCTGCCATCGACAATACTGTTTTGATCACCGGCGAAAGTGGAACCGGCAAGGGAGTTCTGGCGCGATCGATACACGACCAAAGTACCCGCGCCGAGGCACCGTTCATCCCGGTAAATTGCAGCGCCATTCCCGAAACACTGCTGGAAAGCGAGCTTTTCGGCCACACCAAGGGGGCATTTACCGGCGCCGCACAGGCGCGCAAGGGATTGTTTGCCCAGGCCGATAGTGGCACCTTGTTCCTCGACGAAATCGGCGAACTGCCATTGCATATGCAGACCAAGATGCTGCATGTGATCGAGGACAAGGAAATCCGACCGGTGGGCGGTGAGCAACTGCGCAAGGTGGATACCCGCATCGTGGTGGCGACCAACCGCGATCTTCCGGCAATGGTTGCCGCAGGGACGTTTCGCGAGGACTTGTATTTCCGGATTTCGCAGTTTCATATCGACCTGCCACCATTGCGTGATCGTGGCGATGACCTGCTTCGCCTGATCGGGTTCTTTCTCGAAGCGGCCAAGCTCAAGGGCGATACCCAGATCGAACTTGATCCGGCCGCCGAAGAATTGCTCCTTGAGTATCGCTGGCCCGGGAATTTGCGGGAGCTGGAAAATGTCATTGGCCGTGCACTGATCATGGCTGACGGGGGCCGCATCACCATTGCCGACCTCCCCCCGGGCTTGACGGCGCGGGGCGGCGGGGCGGCAAAGGAACCCAAGGCCGCAGCGACCAGCGGCAGTTTGCGCGATCAGGTGAGGCGCGCCGAAGCCGATATTATTTTTCGCGTCCTCAAGGAGTGCGGCGGCGATCGCAAGACGGCTGCACAGCAGCTGGAAATCGGACTGTCCAGCCTGTACAGAAAGCTTGATGAGTTCGAAGCGATGGGCGTGAATTAGTCGTCCTGCCATGGGCGGGTTTTGAAGTCATTTTGTGCAGTGAGGTGAGTTGCATGTATTTCAGGAATTTTTTCGGAAGCCCTTGGAAAGTTGCGTTGGTGGCTGTTCTTCTGGCTGCCAGCGCGGTTGGTCCCGTTCAGGCCGGGCCGGAGGAGGATTTTGCGGCGGGGATGATCTCCTATCGGCGGACCGATTTTTCGACGGCAATACCTGTATTGCGCAAAGCGGCCGATGCCGGCCATGCCCAGGCACAGGCGGTATTGGCGTCGATTCTTGATGCGGCGGACCAGGATGAGGAGGCGGTAGCCTACTATCGCAAATCGGCTGCGGCCGGCAATCTGGACGGAATATTCGGCCTCGGCAACATGCTGGCGGCAGGTGAGGGTGTGGCCAAGGATGCAAAGGAAGCCAGAAGGCTTTACCTGCGGGCAGCGGAATCAGGGCATAAATTGGCGATCGCTGCCGTCGCGGAAGCCTATATTCGCGGTGAGCTCGGAGTTCCCGAGGGAGAACGCAAAGGGGCGGAAGCGTTGAAATGGATCTCTCTTGCCGCAGAAGACAACGTGGTCGCTGCGTTGGAGGTCATGGAGAAGGCATATCGCGGCGGCGATTTCGGGCTCAGGATCGATTTGGCCAAGGCGGATCAGTTCAAACGAAAGCTTGATGCGGCCAAGGGAATCAAGGATAAGAAGGGTCGACGTCGAGGAGAAAAGCAATGAGTTCCAGATTGGCTGTCGCCGTCCTGACGCTCGCCGCTGCTGTTTCCGTTGTTCCGCTTGAAGCGCATGCGATCGATCTCATGCGCGGACAGCGCATTTACAACACGCACTGCTCGGTTTGTCACGGTTTGAATGGTGTTCCGGTCATCCAGCAGGCACCCAGTTTTTCCGCCAAGGAGCGCTTGATGCAACCCGATGCCGTGCTCGTCCAGTCGGTGAAAATGGGCAAGACCGTGATGCCGCCTTTCATGGGGATACTCAAGGACGATGAAATTCTCGACGCGCTCCAGTATGCGCGCATGCTGCGTTAAGGGAGCGACCTGAATGGCTATTGAAATTTTGCGCAAGGCAGCATGCCTTTGCGTGGTATTGGTGGTTGCGGGAGTTGCGCCAGCGCTTCAGGCGAGCGAAAAAGTGATCGATCGGTTTGATGTCGGCAAAGGTGCTTACGTGCGCTCGCTGATGCACGACAAGTCAGCCAACTCGCTATGGGTCGGAACCTCCGTTGGCGCCATGGAAATCGACCTCAAGTCCACGGCACCCAAGCGCACGTTTACGCGCAATGACGGGCTGGCCAATGAGTACGTTTTTGCGCTGGGCAAGGACTCGCAAGGCCACATCTGGTTTGGCACCAATGCCGGCGGGGCCTCGCGCTACAAGGACGGAAAATGGAAGACCTATTTCCCGATGCATGGCCTGGCGGACTACTGGATATATTCCTTCGCCAACGACAAGAACGGGAATCTGTGGATCGGTACCTGGGCGGGCGCCAATTCATACAACGTAAAAACCGGGAAGTTCAGCACCTATGTCAAGGAGCTGATCAACGAATGGGTTTACGGTCTGGGAGTGGGGCAGGACGGAAAGGTCTGGTTTGGAACCGAGGGCGGCGTGTCGATGTACGACGGCACGAAATGGAAATCCTGGACCCACAAGGATGGCCTTGGTGCGGAAAACCCCGATGGCCTGCCGGCAAGCACGAATACCGGCTTGGGTACGCGGACGCGCCATGACCTGACGACGCAGGTGCAGGGCATGGCGTCCTACAATCCCAACTATGTGTTCTCCATCCTTGTCGCCAAGGACGGAGGTATTTGGGCGGGGACCTGGGGGGGCGGCGTAAGCCGCTGGGACGGAAAAAAATGGACCAGTCTCTCCTCCAGGGATGGTTTGGCGGGCAATATCGTATATTCGATTGCTCAGGATGAGCAGGGCGCCTATTGGTTCGGCACCAACAAGGGCATTTCGAAGTATGACGGCAAGTCGTGGAAGACATTCGGCATCAAGGAAGGCCTGTTTGACGAGAACGTCTATGCGCTCGCGATTACCCCGGGCGACAATGTTTGGGCTGGCTCCAAGGGCGGTGTCGTGAGGATCGCAAACAAGTGAACACTAACCGATACATCCAAATCAAATGCGGTGCGCGCGGACTCCGTGCCGCCCTCGTTCTGGCAAGCTGTGCGTTGGGCGCTGCGATGGCGGCAGAAACGGCAGCGCCTCGGCCGCTGACCGGGGCGGCCAGGCCGTTGACGGGCGCCGCGGGAGCTGGAGCGGCGCACCCGCCGGTGGCAGCGCCAGCGCGTGAAGGCAAGGTTGCGGTCGATCCTGCCGCCAAGTTCGTGCATTTCCGCGTCGGCAACAAGAACGTCAAATCCTTGTACATAGACAAGGGCGTGGTATGGGTGGGTACGTCGAGCGGAGTGGTTCGCTACAACACCAAGGATGACAGCTTCAAGCTGTTCGACACCAAGGATGGCCTGCTCTCGAATGGCATGTTCTACGTTGGCCGGGTCAAGGGCCGTATCGCGGTGGGCACCTACGGCGGCGGATTGTCCTTGCTCGACGAGAAAGCCGGAACCTGGCAGACGTACAACATTCCGGAAGGGCTGGGGGATGCGTTTGTGTATGGCGTGATCACGGCGAAAAACGGTGATATCTGGATTGCGACCTGGTCGGGCGTGAATCGGGTGCGCGGCGGCGATCTCGACAATCGCAGCAAATGGGACCTGTACACCGTCGAGAATACCAAGGGTGGTTTGCCGAATGACTGGGTCTACGGTCTGGTTGAAGGCAAGAACGGCGAAATCTGGTTGGCAACGGAGGGCGGAATGGCCCGGTTTGCCAACAACCGATGGGAGAACTGGAATCACTCGAAAGGGCTGGGTGCAGCGTACGATCGGGTGAAAAAGGATATCGCCTTCAAGAATGATCCGGGCAAGCAGTCCGTCCATCACGCCAAGCAGAAGGAGGAAATGGGCCTGAAGGATGTCGATGTCGCCTATAACCCGAATTACGTGGTGGCCTTGGCGGTCGACTCGACCGGGCAGGTTTGGGCAGGCACTTGGGGTGGGGGCGTGTCGCGCTATGACGGCAGGCGCTGGGTCAGCTACACCACAACCGAGGGCTTGCCGGGTAACCACGTGTTTTCCCTGCATCGCGATCTGGATGGGCGCCTCTGGATCGGAACCAACAATGGCCTGACCTATTGGCAGAACGGGAAATTCGGCAAGTCGCTTACGGTCGCTGACGGCTTGTTTGCCAACAACGTGTTTGCCATGGGTTCGTCTCCCGATGGCGCATTGTGGGTCGGTAGCTATGGCGGTGTTGCGCACCTCAGGCGCGAAAAATAGATTCATGCCTTTGACGCCGGAGTTCACCTATGGCCGGGTGTCCGGGTTTCGTGAAGGATGAGCGCTGCCGACGGCAACGCCGTCAGGCGCCTGCGGCGATGGGCGGGCAGGCTTGTCATGCTCGGCGTGGTTTCATGTGCGGTACTTGGGGCGTCATTCGCCGGTGATTTGATGATGCTTGCCGCGCTCAAGGCGGCACCGAACGTTCCTCCAGTACTGGATGACAGTTCGGAGGCAAACGTCGCGGTGGTCGAGCCTGAAGTCCACCCCGCGCGCATGGCATTGGAACGAAATCCTATCCACGATGAGTCAAATCCGGATTTTCATCGTCTGCAAAGAATCGATGAAGCCACCCGTGAACTCAAGCGCGATGCCGTTGGATTCCCCGACTGGATGGCGGCGTTGCGCTCCGGCGCGATCATGCCGCGCGCAGGATTGTCGCCTACCGAAAAAATGCATACGTTCGATCTCAATGTGGTCATGACGAATACGAAGGAGATGCCCCATGTTCTTTTCCCGCATCTTTCGCACACGCTCTGGCTCGACTGTTCAAATTGCCACCCGAATCCGTTTGTCCCCAAGGCAGGTGCCAACCAGGTTTCAATGAGCGAGATCTTCCGCGGCAGATACTGCGGGATGTGCCATGATCGCGTGGCCTTCATCACCTTTTTTGCCTGCAATCGATGCCACAGCGTTCCGCAAGCGGCGTCGACGGCCCGGAAAAACTAGCGGTGGGCGAGACCGCAGTCCAGGCGATGCGTAGATCACGATTGATTCAGTGGCGCCGCGCCGTCGGGCGGGGCATTGCCGGAGTGGTCGATCCCTTGAGGAAGTTCGCGTTCGTGCCGGCATTGATTCTCGGAGTGCTTGCCGTCGCCGCATGTGCTTCGACTCGTCAGACGGAAGGCAATCCCGTCAGCGTCCAAGAGGATATCCATGAGCGCCTGTCCGAAGTGATTTCTCGCGATGGGTTCAGCCATCGCATCATCAGTGATCGCAGTGATGTAATTCACAATGACTCGATCCACTTGCGGATTCCGATAGACGGAATCAAGCGAAGGCATGAGGGGGTCGAGCGCGTCCTGATTTCGATTGCACGTGTCTGTGCGCTACAGGAGTTTGTTGCATTGCCGATTCGCATCGTCGTGGCCACAATCGACGACGATGACGGCAAATACATGCGTGCATTGCTGGATCGGGAAGTCGGCGCCAGCACCAACGTTTCGGTACTGGTAACGGCTGGGTCAGGTGAGGGAATCGTCATTGCGATCAGGCATCCGCCTCTCGGCCTGCGACCACGTTGAAAGCAGGTGAATTCCCTGCTTCCGGCAGATACATGTTTGTCACGATTTTTGCTAGAGTATTGGCCGGCCCCCAATCTGTGGGGGATTTAACCTGGAGAACGAAAGAATGGATCAGTCCCGTCGTAACATGCTAAAGCTGGGCGGTGCCGCGCTCGCGATGATTCCCGTGGTTGCGATCGCTGCGAAGAACGATGCAATGCGTACGTCGATGAAGTACAAGGATTCCCCCGAGGGTGACAAGAGCTGCACGACCTGCGTGCAGTTCGTTCCCGGCAAGTCGGCGAAGGATGCCGGCGGCTGCAAGATTTTCCCGGGCGACACCGAAGTTTCCCCGAAGGGTTACTGCGTGGCCTGGGCCAAGAAGGCCTGACAGCTCTTGCTTCGGCATGAAAAGGGGCGGCAGCGCCCCTTTTTTTCGTCTGGCGGACGCTGATTTTTTACGTGGGGTGAATGTCACTCTGTTTAGGCTTCAAATTTGCTTGAACCATCCTGCCGGATGTTCCCACCATTTTCTCGACCGGTTGAAGGCATCGGATGTCCGCTACCTTCAGGATATTCCACGGATCACCATTGATACGTGGCACGGAGTTTTCTCATAAATTGGAATGGCTTTGCCAAACTTGATAAGCAAGTTCAGGGATCTGGTGCCTGGCCGGCTTGGTGCAAGCCTGATTTCGATTCTCGCAGCGGCGCTGTTCGTCATTCCCGTTGGCAGCTACTACACCCGTGATCATCACGGCCTGGCGCCGCGCTCCCGGGATGCCAATCGCGACCTGCAAATCCGTCTGGCAGTTTCTGAAACCTTGCTGCGGCAGGCGCTGGCCGTACCGGAAATTATTGTCGCCGGAAAGGCGCCAGCGGCTACTCCCCAGTCTTGGGAATCTGCGGCGCGGGCAGCACTTCATACAAATCGAATTCTTGGCGGTATTGCCGTAGTGCCGGCTGGCATGACAGGAATTCGACTGCGTCAGCCAGGTCAGCTATTGAGTCTCGACATTGACGGGTCTGCCGGTGGTTTTGATTCAACGCCATGGATTGCGGCTGTGCCGGTAGGAGGCATCCTGAAACTGGATGGCGTACCTGGAATCTCCTATCTCCCAGGCGCTATAGTCGCAACCCAAAAACTGGTGCACGAACGCCCGGGAGTTCAATCGAGGGCATGGGGGCAGATTGTTGTCGCCATCTCGGTGGCCGAACTCACGAAATTGATCGGGCTTGGCGACCTCGCCGGCCAGGGTTATGCGTTACGCCTCGAACACCTTGCCCTTGGCCAGAAGGCCATGGCGATCGCTGCAATGGGCGGGGATCTTCGCGACGGCGCCATCGTCCATGAGATCCAGTTTGCTCCGGGGCAGCGACTACAGTTGCGGGCAAACCTGCCGACGGCATGGGACGTACCGCCGATCGCAATCGGGGAACTGTTGCTTTTGCTGACCGGGGGGCTCCTTGTCGGTCTGCTGACCTATCTGCTCTTGCGCCGTTCGGCTGAAATGGGGCAACAGGTGGCCTTGCGAACCCTTCAGTTGTCCCTTGACAAGGAAGTCCTGAAATCGGAAGTCGATCTGCGCAAGCAGACGGAGGTTGAACTCAAGGAGTCGCATGCCCTGCTCGATTCGATTTTCGAGCACATACCGAACATGATTGTCCTCAAGCGGGCATCCGATTTGAGGGTGGTCCGGGTCAACCGCCTTGGAGAAACCCTGTTTGGCCAATCCAAAGCATCGCTGCTTGGGCAGTCCAGTCGCGAGTTGTACCACGGCGAACAAGCTGAGAACGATACGGAGACGGATCTGGCGGCGATACGCGAGCAAAGTCTCGTCGAAATTCCGGAACAGCGCATGCAGGTCCCTGGCGAGCCGCCACGCTGGGTAAAAATGCGAAAGATTGCGCTGTTCGATGGCGCGGGCAAGCCATCCCATGTTCTTGGTATCGGGGAAGACATCACCACACGCAGGCACCTCGATGAGGCGCTTACCGAGAACCTCAACTTTGTCGAGCAACTGCTTGCCGCCATTCCGTCACCGGTGTTCTTCAAGGATGCCAAGCTTTGCTATATCGGCGTCAATCAGGCATTCGAAGATTTTTACGGCACCAAGAGCGAGGCCTTGATTGGCAAGAGCGTTTTCGATATCGCGCCGCCGGATCTGGCGGCGGCTTATGACAAGGCGGACAAGGATTTATTGGCCACTGGCGGCAGGCAGACCTACGAAGCCAAGGTTCGTTGCGCCGATGGCACGGTCAAGGATGTGATGTTTTTCATGGCGGTGTTTTCCACGACCAAGGCTGAAGTCGGGGGCATCGTCGGCATCCTCCTCGATGTCACCGAACAAAAGGCGGCGCAGCGGCATGTGTTGAGGCTGAATCGGACCTTGGCCGTCGTCAGCCAAACCAACGAAGCCATTCTGCGTACCCGCAGTTCCCAGGCCCTGATCCAGGAAACCGTCGAGACCTTGCATGAAAGCGGTGGCTTCCCGCTGGCCTGGGTTTATGCGCATGAGTATCAGCTTCCGGCCATGGTTGTGGTTGGTGAGCACCCGGAACTGGCCTCTCGCATCACCGATTCGCTGCGCTCCGATTCCTGCTGCAGGGGCGAAAGCGGCGAGTTTGATCCGGCGCACTGCGCTTTCTATTCGTCGCTCGCCGACTGTGATCCTTCCCTTGGCGCCGATATCCCGGCTGGATTCGACGCCCTGGGGTTGGCCCATCTGCCGTTGCGGATATCCGGAGAAGTGGCCGGTGGCATATGCATCGTCGGCTTGGCGGAAGACTTGGCAGACAGCGAGGAACAGGGCCTGCTTGCGAGCCTGGCGGAAAACCTTTCGCATGCGCTCGATGCCCTTGAGCAGGACCGCGCCCGCCAGAATGCCGAGCGCAAACTGGAGCTTGCTGCCCATGTGTTCGAGAACAGCGCCGAAGGGGTGATGATCACCGACCGGGACAACAAGATACTGATGGTCAATCGGCGTTTTTCGGAGATCACGGGCTACACGGCGGACGAAGTTGCCGGCCAGACGCCGGGCCTGCTCAATTCCGGGCAGCAGGACAAGGCTTTCTACAACAACATGTGGCGCTCGCTGATGAACCGGGGCGAGTGGCATGGTGAAATCCGCAATCGGCGAAAGGATGGAGAGGTCATCGTCGAATGGATGAACATCAGCGCCGTGAAGAATGATGCCGGTGACATAGTCAACTACGTTGCCGTGTTCTCCGAGATTACGGTGCATAAGACGATCAAGAAGCGCATGCAGTTCCTCGCCCACTACGACGCGCTGACATCCTTGCCCAATCGCATACTGTTCAGCGATCGTTTCGAGCAATCGATCATAGCCGCACGCCGCAACAAGCGCTGTACCGCGCTGCTGCTGATCGACCTGGATCGCTTCGATCAGATCAACAAGTCGGTCGGCCACAACGCCGGCGATTCCCTGCTGCAGGAAGTCGCCGGCAGGCTGCTGGCCGCTGTCGATCCCGGCCACTGCGTCGCGCGTCTCGGAGGAGACGAGTTCGCGATCGTGCTTTCCGATATCGGGACACCTGACGAGGCCGCTGCGGCGGCGACTCGCGTGCAGCAGGAGCTGGGACGCGCACTGTACGTTGCGGACACGGCACTTTACGTTTCCGCAAGCATCGGCATTGCGGTGTACCCGAAGGATGGCGAGGATGCCGAAGCACTCACCAAGAGCGCGGATGCCGCAATGTATCTTGCTGCCGAGGCCGGGGGCAATACCTATCGCTTCCCGCAAACCAACGGAAAGCTTTCCGACCAGATCAAGTTGCGCGAACGGCTGCACCGCGCAATTGAGCGCGATGAGTTGAAGGTTTTCTATCAGCCGCTGGTGTCCGGCGAGACCGGACGCATCATCGGCGCTGAAGCGCTGCTGCGCTGGTTCAGGCCGGAGGCCGGTTATGTCAGTCCGGAATTCTTCGTTCCGATGCTGGAGGAGGCGGGGCTTGCGGTGCGTGTCGGTGACTGGGTGCTGCGCACGGCCCTGGAAAACAACATCGCCTGGCGCAAGCAGTTCGACAGCGAATTCTTCATTGCCGTCAATTTCTGCTCGGCCCAGACCAGGGATGAGAAGGCGGTCGAGAAGCTTGATGCCGTACTGAAGGAAATGACCTTCGATCCCCGCTTCCTGAACCTGGAAATATCCGAAGCCACTCTGATGCGCGATGCTCCGGCAGGGCTGACGTTGCTGCATCGCCTGAGCGATCTTGGCATCAGGCTTTCAATGGACAATTTCGGCACCGGCTATTCCAGCCTGAGCTACCTGAACCGATTCCCCATCGACGCGCTGAAGATCGACCGCTCCTTTATCCAGGACACCCCTAACGATGCCGAGGCCATGGCGATAACGCGCACGATCATCGCGATGGCCCATGCGCTCAACCTGAAAGTCGTCGCCGCCGGGGTTGAATCGGCGAGCCAGGTGAACGTCCTGCGGCGCGCTCGATGCGATGTGCTCCAGGGATATCGGTTCTCGCAGGGCGTGAGCGCCGAGGATTTTGCGAAGATCCTGGCGGACAACCAGAAGCAGGGCAGCTTTTTCACCGAAACCGAAGGCCCCGAGCGTCTCCACCTTGTTGGATAATGCCGCGGTGGATAGCCGGTATCGGCGGCGCGCGGGGAGCTGACGCCGGGGTGAGCAGTGGGGCGAACACCCCACGGATGGCCAGGCACGGCAGGGCGATTGACGGGATGCATCGAGCAGAAAGTCGATGCCGCCATTTTCGGGGAATCGAGGCACGTGAACGAAGACGCGATTCCTGGCACCAGACTGGATTCGCTGCAGGCCGAGATCGATCGGCTGCAGGGCGAACTGACTGGTGTGCGGCAACAGCTTGTGGATACCGAGAAGGCCTTCGGGCGCTTCGTGCCGCGTGAGTTCCTGCACTTCCTGTCCATCGACAACGTACGTGGCGTGCGCCTGGGGATGCAGACCGAACGCAAGCTGACCATCCTGTTCGCCGATATCCGGAACTTCACCGGCCTGTCGGAGACCATGACGCCGCAGGAAAACTTCGATTTCCTGAACTCCTACCTGTCGCAGATGGAACCGATGATCGTCCCCTTCCGGGGACTGATCGACAAATACATCGGCGATGCGATCATGGCGCTGTTTCCCGAACAAACCGATGATGCGGTCCGTAGCGCACTGGCGATGCTTGAACGCCTGGACAACTACAACAGGGGGCGCGCCCGCGCCGGATATCTGCCGATCAAGATCGGCATCGGAGTCAATACCGGGATCGTGATGCTGGGAACCGTTGGCGGCAGCGGTCGCATGGAAGGAACCGTGATCAGCGACGCGGTGAATTTGGCCTCGCGCCTGGAAGACATGTCAAAGACCTTTGGCGTGCCCCTGCTGATCAGTGAGCATACCTTGCATAGCCTGGAAGATCCCTCCCGCTACAGCATCCGCTTCCTGGCCCGTAGCCGGGTCAAGGGCAAACTGGAGGCGCAGTCGGTGTACGAGGTTTTCGACGGCGATCCGCCGGGGATGCGCGCCGCCAAAATGCGCACCCGGAAGCGCTTCGAGGAAGCGCTGGCCTTCTATTTTGTCGCCGATATTTTCCGTGCCCGGACGCGCCTGGTGCGTTGCCTGGAGGAAGTGCCGGAAGATGCTCCCGCACAACTCTACCTGGCACGCTGCGACGAATACCTGCGCAATGGCCATGCCGAAGGCATTGAGGAGAACGAACTGGGCCAGACCTGGAGCGAAGACTACAGTACCGGCATTGCCGAGATCGACAGTCATCATCGCGGCATGCTGAGCCAGCTGAATGCGCTGGCCGTAGCGGTTCGTGAAGGTCGTTTGCCGGATACGGACCCGATTCTCGAACGCATCGCCCGGGAGGCGGCGACGCAGTTTCAGGTCGAGGAAGCCATGATGCAGGAGGCACGTTATGCGTTTCGCACCGAACATATACACCAGCATCGCCGGTTTCAGGAAAACCTGAAGCATCTGAGCGGGAAGATCCAGGCAGAGACCGAAAATCCGGTGTATCTCGCGTTCCGCATCAAGCTGCTGCTGATGGACTGGACCATCAATCACAGTATCAAGACGGACCGCCACCTCGGGCATCACCTGAAGTCACGCAGCGGCGGCTAGCGATACGCTGGCGTCAGGCCAAAACAGCCTGAACAATATGCAAAACGAATGGTGGGCGGTACTGGGATCGAACCAGTGGCTTCCACCGTGTGAAGGTGGCACTCTACCGCTGAGTTAACCGCCCGCGAAAGAGGCGCGAATTTAACCACAAAGGTCTGCTGGCGGTCAATTGGGGTGCGGCAGTGGAATAAAATCAATTCTTTCGCCACGTCACGACTCGCCATGACCGTTCGCACCCGCTTTGCTCCCAGTCCCACCGGCTTCCTGCATATTGGCGGAGCGCGTACTGCCCTGTTTTCGTGGGCCTATGCGCGTCGTCACGGCGGCAGCTTCATCCTGCGCATAGAGGATACCGATGTCGCGCGCTCCACCCCGGAGGCGGTGCAGGCGATACTTGACGGCATGCAGTGGCTGGGCCTTGCCCACGACGAGGGCCCGTTTTACCAGATGCAGCGCATGAACCGCTACAAGGAAGTAATTGGCGAGATGCTCGCCGCCGGCACGGCCTACCACTGCTACACCTCCAGGGAGGAACTGGATGCCTTGCGGGCCGAGCAGGAGGCGCGCAAGGAAAAGCCCCGCTACGATGGTCGCTGGCGTCCCGAAACCGGGAAGGAATTTCCTGCACCGCCGAGCGGTATCGCACCGGTGGTGCGGTTTCGCAATCCACAGGACGGTATTGTCGCCTGGGACGACCAGGTCAAGGGGCGCATCGAGTTCGCCAATTGCGAACTCGATGACTTCATCATCGCCCGTGCCGATGGCACGCCGACCTACAACTTTTGTGTCGTGGTGGATGATCATGACATGAAGATCACCCACGTCATCCGCGGCGATGACCATGTCAATAACACGCCGCGCCAGATCAACCTGTTGCGTGCGCTCGGCGCACCGGTGCCGGAATACGGCCATCTTTCGATGATCCTCGGCGATGACGGGCAGAAGCTTTCCAAGCGCCACGGCGCGGTGTCGGTGATGCAGTACGACGATCAAGGCTACCTGCCGGAAGCCGTGCTGAACTATCTCGCGCGCCTGGGCTGGTCGCATGGCGATGAAGAGATCTTCAGCATGGAGCAGTTCGTGCGATGGTTCGATCTCGATCACATCACGGCGTCCGCCGCCCAGTTCAATACCGAGAAGTTGAACTGGCTGAATGCCCATTATCTGAAGCAGGCTGATCCACAGCGCCTGGCGGCGGAAGCGGGCAAGCGCCTGGTGCGGCAGGGGGTGAGCTTCGAGGCAGGGCCGGATGCGTCGCGGGTTGCCACGCTGCATCGAGATCGCGTGGCGAACCTCAATGAATTGGCCGACGCCATGCATCCCTATTTCGCCCCGCCCACACCGACGCCGGAACTGGTCGCCCAGCATCTGACCGAGCCGGCGCTGAAAGGGCTTGCCGCGCTCAGAACAAGGCTGGCGGATTGTGCCTGGCAGGCGGCCGAGTTGGGGCAGGCGGTAAAGCAGACAGCGACGGAGGCGGGCATGAAGATGCCGCAGCTGGCGATTCCGCTGCGCGTGGTTTTGCTCGGGCTTCCCCAGTCGCCGTCGATCGATGCCGTGCTTGAGGTGCTGGGAAGGGAGCGGGTCTTGTCGCGCCTGGAGCAGGCCTTGCAGTCGTAGCGGATTGAACGGGTGCGCTGCAAACGCAACAGTTCGACGGGATACGCCCGCGTTCCGGTAGTGCGCACCTGCCTGAGCTTGCTGATGGCGGGATTCCTGGTCGCGGGCTGTGCTGCCTCGCCGGAAGTGCGTCGCCAGCTGCAGGCGCCGGCGGGTTTGCAAGGCTTCAGCGCGGTGTATTCCGAGTTCGATATGCGTCTGCAACTGGTGACCGCGGCCGATGCCACGGCGTGCAAGGAATCGGAGTGCATCGCGGATCGCGCATTTGACCTGCGCGTACTGGCAATCGGAAATCGCCTTGCGGATGCGGCGTTCCGGCAGCACGCGGATCTGCATCTGCGGTTTCCGCGCTTCGAGTTCGTGGTGGCGGAGAAGCGTGATCCGGGCGCGGCATCCAGTGCCGCCGGGACCGTGGTGATCTATCGCGGTGTGCGGCTGCTTGAACTGGATGATGCCGCGCTGGCGTTCGTCATGGCGCGCGAGATGAGCCATGTCATTGGAGGCCACCATGATGAGAACGTAACCACCAGTATCCTGGTGGGTGTCGCCGCGCAGATACTTTTTCCGATACTCAATTTGCCGGCGCTGATTTCTGGAAGCGCGGCGACGACCGCGGCGGCAACGTCGGCGGCGAGTGCAACGGTGACGACCACCGCTGTGGCGTCGGCCGCGTCGTTTGCCGGTTCCCGGGCGTTGCGTGCCACCTTCCGTCCGCAACAGGTGATCGAGGCGGAAGCCATGGCGATGGACTTGTTGGCCACTGCCGGCTGGGATGGTCGGGACGTCGCGGAACACCTGCAGGCGATCCCGCCGCCGCTTCCCGATGGGCCGGCATGGATGGAAGAGTTAGGCGAATCGGTCGGGCGAATCGCCAGCCTGATGCAGGGGCCATCGCACGTCGATGCGTCGGGGCTGCCGCTTCAGGTCGTGCCCATGTCGGTGACGGACCTGCCGCCGCCGTTGATCAGCGTCCCGTTCTGAAGTTTCACCCGATCGCCGCTATGCCATGCGGGTGGCGTGTCGCCGCTGAACGTGCGGGTGCTGCCGTCGTCGAAGCGCACACTGACGTCATAGCGCTTGCTTTCCTTGATCGATTTTTCGATGTGGTTGCCGGCGTAGGCCCCGCCGACGGCACCAAGAACCGTGGCGATGTCGCGCGTTGCGCCACGGCCCCACTGGTTGCCGATGAGGCCGCCGACGAGGCCGCCGGCGACGGCGCCGCCGCCGCTGCCCTTGGCTTCGACGGCGACTTCGCGTACCGATTCGACGGTGCCGCATTCGCGGCAGATGGTCGGCATGGTGACTGCAACCGGAGTCGGCGCTGGCGCGACGGTGACCGTGGGTGGCGAAAAGGGTTCATAGGTGCGCGCGCCCGGTGTGGGGTTTGCGCGACGCACCACGGGCGCGGCAACCTCGGTCTGGCGGACCACCGCTGCCTTGGGTTTCTCGTGTGGAGCGGTCACTGTCTGTTGCACCGAAATGGGGGCGGTGGCCGGCTGGCTGCTGGCGACCAGCGGGCGCTCTGCGTCTGTTTTGTGCGGGGCCGGACCGGGTAGCCATCCCGCAAAATAGGCGGCACCGGCGAGGCTGAGCACCGTGACTGAAGCCGCCGCCACGAGAAGCAGCGGATGCGTGGATGCCGGGGTGGCAGATTGGTTCAGGGGAAGGGATTGCGTGGTGTCCATGGTGTGCTCCTGTGTGAAGAATGCATGAGCACAGTAACGTTGCGCCGGGCCTGATGGGGACCGGGGCAATCAACTGTTACATCTGTTACAAAGTCGTCCGGGTGCGCGTTTGGGCGCGGACGCCATATCGCTTCGGGTCGAGTGCCCTTACCAGATCGATTTCAAGCGGCAAGGGATCGCCGTCAATCTGGCTGGCCAGCAGCTCCGCACAAATCGAGGCAAACACCAGCCCGCGGGCGCCGAAGCCGTTGTTGATCCACAAGCCTTCGCTGGCGGAGAGCGGACCGACGAGAGGCAAACGGTCCGGTGACATCGGCCGGAAGGAAACGCGCCCCTGGAGCGCCTCCGCAGACAGCCCCGTGGCAAATCCCGGCAACAGCATGTCGAGACGGAAGAGGTTTTCGACATGGTCGGCGACCCGCGACTCGGGATCGAGGTCGTCCACCTGCGTGGTTGCTCCGGCACAGCGGATTCCATCGACGGCGGGGGTGACGTAGCCGAGCCGGGTCGCCACGATGTTCATGGCCGGCGTGGCGGCTTCCGGAACAAGGCTGACCTGGCCGCGCCCCGGGCGGATCGGCAACATGAACTGGGGTACCAGCGCCGCCGCGTCGATACCGTTGGCCAGTACCACCTCATCGGCTTCGATCACCATTTCATTTCCATGGATGCGCCACCTGCCCTGGGAGCGTTCCAGCCTCGACACGGCGACGTCGAACCGACAGTCGATTCCGCGCAGCAGACTGCGACAGAGGCTGGGCGGATTGATCCAGCCCGCCTGCGGGAACCACCAGCCGCCGCGGGCCACGGGCCATGCCGCCAGGCCAGCCGCTTCCTCGCGGGTGACGTAACGGCAAAAGTCCGCGGGCAGGGCGTGGGCGTCGGCGATGCGGCGCTGGGTTTCTTCGTGTTTTTCGTCGCGCGCGATGTGCAGCGCTCCGGTCCAGCCGCAGCGGACTTCGGACAAGGCGCCGAACTGTCGCCGACCAAGCAGGAAGCCGGCGCGCAATAGCCGCGCCAGCTTGCCGTCGTCTTGCGAGGGCAGTGGGCGGAACACGCCGGCGTGGTTTCCCGATGCGCCGGCCGCCGGGCCGGCTGCCGCATCGATAACCGTTACGCTGTGCCCGCGTCCTGCGAGGGCATGGGCGATCGAGGCACCGGCAATGCCGGCGCCGATCACGGCGATCCGTCGGGAAGATCGGGTACCTGCCGATACCGGCGGGCCGGGCCGGTGTCCGACCAGCATGTCGCGCTTGCCGCCGAAACCGGGCCGGCGTTCAACCTGAAAGTCGGCGCTGGCGAGACGGCGACGCACCTCGCCGGCGACGCTCCAGGTCGCCAGGGTGGCCCCGGCTGCGGCAATCCGCGCCAGTTGTGCCGCAATCTGTTCGGTCCACAGCTCCGGATTGCGGTCGGGCGCAAAGCCATCGAGGTAAATCGCATCGGCAGCAAGCGTCAATGTTGGCAGCAGTTCAGCGGCATCGCCGAAGCACAGCGTCAGGATCACGTCGCCAAAATCCAGGCGATGCAATCCGGGAAGCGGCAAGGGCCATTGCGCGTGCAGATCGTTTGCCAGCGCGGCAAGTTCGGGCCAGCGCAGGTGCAATTGCTTCAGCTCATCGCGGCGAAACGGGTGCTTCTCGACGGCAAGGTAGTGCAGGCGTCGGCCGGCGCCCGGTTGCTGGCGCCACGCCTGCCAGGTGGCGAGAAAGTTCAGGCCGAGCCCGAAGCCCGTCTCAAAAATGACAAAGCGCGAGCGTGCGGTCCAGCGCGCGGGCAGATCGTTGCCGGCCAGGAAGACATGGCGGGCCTGATCGAGGCCGCCGTGGCTGGAATGGTAGACGTCTCCGTAGCGCGGCGAGAACGGTGTGCCGTCCCCGGCGAACGCAAGTTCGGCGGGGACGATGGGCTCCGTCATTCGCGGCGCATCTGCGGGAACAGGATCACGTCGCGGATCGATGCCGAATCAGTCAGCAGCATCACCAGGCGGTCGATGCCGATGCCGCAGCCGCCGGTGGGCGGCAGGCCGTACTCCAGGGCGCGAATGTAGTCGGCGTCGTAGTACATCGCTTCTTCGTCACCGGCCTCCTTGGCCTTGGCCTGCTGCAGGAAGCGCGCCGCCTGGTCCTCGGGGTCGTTCAGCTCAGAGAAGCCGTTGGCGATCTCGCGGCCGACGATGAACAGCTCGAAACGTTCGGTGATCGACGGATTGCTGTCGCTGGCGCGGGCCAGCGGCGAGACTTCGGCCGGGTAGTCGATGATGTAGGTCGGCTCCCACAGCTCGGCTTCGGTGGTCTCTTCGAACAGCACCAGTTGCAGTGTGCCGAGGCCGGCGTTGGCCAGGTGCGGCGCCTTGAGGTCGACGCGCAGGTCCTTCAGCTTCTGCCGGATCCATTCGATGTCATTCAGTTGTTCGAGGCTGTAGCCGGGATGGTAGTGATGGATCGCGCCGGCGATGGTCAACCGTGCAAACGGCTTGGAAAGGTCCAGGGTGCGCCCCTGGTACTCGAAGACTTCGGTGCCCAGTGCCTCGCGTGCGGAGTGGCGCAGCAGGCCCTCGGTGAAGTCCATCAGGCGGCGGTAATCCGTGTAGGCCTCGTAGAACTCCATCATGGTGAATTCGGGATTGTGGCGCGGCGAAAGGCCTTCATTGCGGAAGTTGCGATTGACCTCGAACACCTTCTCGAAGCCGCCCACCACCAGGCGCTTGAGGTAAAGCTCGGGCGCGATGCGCAGGAAGAGTTCCATGTCCAGCGCGTTGTGGTGGGTGGTGAAGGGCTTGGCTGCGGCGCCGCCGGGGATGGGATGCATCATCGGCGTTTCGACTTCGAGGAAGCCGTGGTGCATCATGTAATTGCGGATCGACTGGATCATCCGGCTGCGGGCGACGAAGGTGAAGCGCGTCTGCTCGTTGGTGATCAGGTCGAGTTCGCGGCTGCGGTACTTTTGTTCGACGTCGGTGAGGCCGTGGAATTTTTCCGGCAGTGGCCGCAGCGACTTGGTCAGCAGGCGGATGCTGGTGCATTGCACCGTCAGTTCTCCGGTCTTGGTTTTGAACAGCGTGCCCTCGCAGCCGACAATGTCGCCCAGATCCCAGCCTTTGAATTCCTTGTGCGTGGCCTCGCCGGTGATGTCGTTGCTGACGAAAATCTGGATGCGGCCGGAGACGTCCTGGATGCTCGCGAAGCTGGCCTTGCCCATGACGCGCTTCAACATGATGCGGCCGGCGACCTTGACCCCGATCGGCGTGGCTTCGAGTTCTTCGCGCGTCTTGGCGCTGTAGAGCTCGTCGAGGCGCCCGGCGAGATTCTCACGCGAGAAGTCGTTGGGGAATGCCTTGCCAGTTGCGCGCCAGGCGGCGAGTTTCTCGCGGCGTTCGGCGATCAGGCGGTTTTCGTCCTGCTGGGCGGCGGGGGCGGGGGTGGTGTCGGTCATGATGATGGGCTCAGTAGAAACGATGAACGGTGAAGCCGAGCGCGGCAGCGGCCTCGGCCTGGGTTTTGTCGGCGGTGGCGAAACCTGCCACGGCCAACTGCCCGGCGGCGGCGAGATGCAGGGCATCCAGGGTGCGCAAGGGGATATCCGCCAGCCGGCCGATCAGGTTATAGGCGGTGGCGAAATGCTCGTCGCCAATGCCGCCCACGCGCAGCGCGCCGTCCTGGATATCGGCGGCCAGTTCGGCGTTGACGCGGCTTTCGTGTACGGCGTCGATCTCGCGGTTGCGGCGCCGGCGGGCCAGCGCGCCGCGCAGTTCGACCACCGTCAGGCGGCTGATGGCCACGGACTCCTGCCGCAACAGCGCCTCGAACTCGGCGCTGAACGGCTCTTCCACATAGCGCTTGACCAGCGCGCTGGTGTCGGCATAGATCATCAGCAGCGATCTTCCCGATCGTCGGCGACGGTTTGCGACAGCGGCGGGTCGAGTGGCACCTGGCTGGCGCGAAAGGCCGCCAGCGAGCGGAACTTCGGCCTTGCCGGCTTGATCGGCAGGATGCGCGCCACCGGCTCGCCGCGGCGGGTAACGATGACCTCGTCGTCGTTGGCGAACATCAGGTCCGGATGCGAAAGCCCCTCGCGGGCTTCACGGATGGTGAGGGTTTTCATGGAGATCTTCCCTTGTGACACAACGGAGCAAATTGTGTCACATAAAGCGTCGTCGCTCCAGCGCCGACTTTCTATACGCCCTGCTTCAGGCTGGCTTCGATGAACGCATCGAGGTCGCCGTCGAGCACCTTTTGCGTGGCGGAGATCTCGACGTTGGTACGCAGGTCCTTGATGCGGGAATTGTCCAGCACGTAGCTGCGGATCTGGTGGCCCCAGCCGACGTCGGTCTTGCCGGCTTCAAGTTTGTCGGCCTCGGCCTGGCGCTTGCGCAATTCCAGTTCGTACAGGCGTGACTTCAGCATCGCCATGGCCTCGGCGCGGTTGCGATGCTGCGAGCGGTCGTTCTGGCATTGCACGACGATGCCGGTCGGCACGTGGGTAATGCGGATCGCCGAGTCGGTCTTGTTGATGTGCTGGCCGCCGGCCCCGGACGCGCGGAAGGTGTCGGTGCGCAGGTCAGCCGGATTGATCTCGACCTCGATCGAATCGTCGATCTCGGGATACACGTAAAGGCTGGCGAAGCTGGTGTGGCGGCCGCCCGAGGAATCGAAGGGCGATTTGCGCACCAGGCGATGGACGCCGGTTTCGGTGCGCAGAAAGCCATAGGCATAGTCCCCTTCGACCTTGATCGAGGCGCTGCGGATGCCGGCGACGTCGCCGTCGGTCTGTTCCAGCAGCTCGGTTTTCCAGCCCTTGCGCTCGCAGTATTTCAGGTACTGGCGCAACAGCATCGAGGCCCAGTCGCAGGCTTCGGTGCCGCCGGCGCCGGCCTGGATGTCGATGAAGCAGTTGTTGGGATCCGCCGGGTTGGCGAACATGCGCCGGAACTCAAGGTCGGCAACCTGCTTCTCGGTGGCATCGAGATCGTTCTCGACCGAGATCAAGGTGTCTTCGTCGTTTTCCTCGCGCGCCAGTTCAAACAGGTCGCGTGCGTCTGCCAGTGTGGTGCTGACGCCCGAGAGCGTGCCGACAATGGCTTCCAGCGACTTCTTTTCCTTGCCGAGGGCCTGTGCGCGCTCGGCATCGTCCCAGAGCTTGGGATCCTCGAGGATCTGGTTCAGTTCCGCGAGCTTTTCCGCTTTGCCATCGTAGTCAAAGATACCTCCGCAGTTGCTCGCCGCGCCCGCTGAGGTCGGCGATACGGTTGGCGACGGCATTGATGCGTTCGGCTTCCATGAAAATTCCTGCGGCGAAAAATGCAAATTATACGCGCAGCAGTGGTCCGGCCGGCCTCGGGCGACGCAACGGAGTCCGGTATTGTCGGGATGTGTTAGCCTCGCGCATCCCAATGATCGAGGCTGTCGACATGGCTGAAATGATGTTCTACGAGCGGGTGGTCGCCCTGAGCGACCAGGTTCACGCCGGCTTGAAGGTTCGCCCCGCGGCGAGTTTTGCCTATGCCGCGGCGACCAACTCCGTGCCGCTGCTGGGCAGCGAGTTTTTCGAATGTGCCCGCGAATACCCGATCGTGTTTGCCCGTGGCGAATCCGGCCCCCTGCCGGCCGTGCTCCTGGGCCTGCGCGAGAACGAAAACCTGTTTGTCGATGGCGCCGGAAAATGGGATGCGCGTTACATCCCCGCCTTTGTGCGGCGCTACCCGTTTGTGCCTGCCAATGGCCCGGGTGGGGACCTGCTGGTCTGTATCGATGAGGCCTCTCCGTGCTTCAGCACCACGGAAGGCGAGGCACTGTTTGCCGATGGCAAGCCGACGCCGCAGTTGGACCATGCCATCAAGTTCTTGCGCGAGTTTCACCAGGCGGCAGCGGCAACGGAGCAATTGGGGCGCCGCCTCGACGAACTCGGGCTGCTGCGGCCGGCAGACTCGCTGACGAAACTCAAGGATGGTTCGGAGTACCGTCTCAACGGCCTGAATGTGGTCGACGAGGGCAGGTTGCGAGCACTGAACAAGAAGACGATCCAGGAATTGTTCGCCAACGGCAGCCTCGGCGTGATCTATGCACATCTCATTTCGTTGGGGAACCTTTCCGGCCTGGTTGATCGCCTGAGCCGACGTGGAAGCCCCGGAAACACGGGCTGAAGCAATCACGACCGCGCCGGATCGCCCATCCGGCGCGGGGTTTCAATCGGACGGGATTTTTCCGCTATCATTCAAATTTCCCGCAGCAGCCGCCTGGCTGCGTTCTCCATGGCCAAATACGTCTTCGTCACGGGTGGTGTCGTGTCCAGTCTGGGCAAGGGCATCGCCGCCGCCAGCCTCGGGGCGATCCTCGAATCGCGCGGCATCAAGGTTACCCACCTCAAGCTCGATCCCTATATCAACGTCGATCCCGGCACCATGTCGCCGTTCCAGCACGGCGAAGTCTTCGTCACCGACGACGGTGCCGAGACCGACCTCGATCTCGGCCACTACGAGCGCTTCACCAGCGCCAAGATGGGCAAGCGCAATAACTTCACCACTGGCCAGATCTATGAGTCGGTGATCAAGAAGGAAAGGCGCGGCGAATACCTCGGCAAGACGGTGCAGGTGATTCCGCATATCACCGACGAGATCAAGCTCTACATCAAGCGTGGTGCCGAAGGTGCCGACGTGGCCATCGTTGAAGTCGGCGGTACGGTGGGCGACATCGAGTCGCTGCCCTTCCTCGAAGCCATCCGCCAGATGGGCATCCAGGAGGGCCGCAACAACGCGTGCTATATCCATCTCACCCTGGTTCCCTGGATTGCCTCGGCCGGCGAACTGAAGACCAAGCCGACGCAGCATTCGGTCAAGGATCTGCGCGAGATCGGCATCCAGCCCGACATCCTGCTGTGCCGTGCTGACCGACCGATTCCGGAGGACGAAAGGCGCAAGATCGCGCTGTTTACCAACGTCCAGGCCGAGGCCGTGATTGCGGCGCTCGACGCGGATTCGATCTACAAGATTCCGGCCATGCTGCATGACCAGATGATCGACGAGATCGTTTGCCACAAGCTGGGTATTCTGGCCAAGGCGGCGAATCTTTCGGTCTGGAAAAACCTCATCGATGCCCTCGAGCATCCCCGGCACGAAGTCAATGTTGCCTTCGTCGGCAAGTATGTCGATCTGACCGAGTCCTACAAGTCGCTGACCGAGGCCTTGGGGCACGCCGGCATCCATACGCGCAGCAAGGTGCACATCCACTACATCGATTCCGAGGGCATCGAGACCGGCGGTACCGCCGCCCTTGAAAAGATGGATGCCATCCTCGTCCCCGGCGGCTTTGGCAAGCGCGGTACCGAAGGCAAGATCGCGGCGATCCGGTATGCACGCGAGCACAAGGTTCCCTACCTCGGCATCTGCCTCGGCATGCAGCTCGCCACCATCGAATTCTCGCGCCATGTCGCCGGCCTTGATGGGGCCAACAGTACCGAGTTCGATGCCGATACGCCACATCCGGTGGTCGCCCTGATCACCGAATGGCAGGATCGCGAGGGTCGCGTCGAGAAACGCGACGCGAGTTCCAACCTCGGCGGCACCATGCGCCTTGGCGCCCAGCGTTGCCCGATCAAGGCCGGCACACTGGCGGCGAAGATTTACGGTGCCGAAGTCAATGAGCGCCATCGTCATCGCTATGAGGTCAACAACATCTATGCACCCAGGCTCGAAGCCGCCGGCATGGTGATCTCGGCGCGCACGCCGAGCGAGGATCTGCCGGAGATGATGGAGCTTCCGTCGGCGATGCATCCCTGGTTCGTCGGCGTGCAGTTCCACCCGGAATTCACCTCGAATCCGCGCACCGGCCATCCGCTGTTCATCGCCTACATCAAGGCGGCCTTGGCCCACAAGGGTATTGCACTGTGAAGCTGTGCGGCTTTGAGGTCGGGCTCGATCGGCCGCTGTTCCTGATCGCCGGCCCCTGTGTCATCGAGTCGCGCGAACTGGCCTTCGACACCGCCGGCAAGCTGCAGGAAATCTGTCGCAGCCTGGACCTCAACTTCATCTACAAGTCGTCCTACGACAAGGCCAATCGCAGCTCGGGCAAGTCCTTCCGTGGCCTTGGAATGGAGCAGGGCCTGGCGATACTTGCCGACCTGCGCAAGCAACTGGGTGTCCCGGTATTGACTGACGTCCATGCCGAGCACGAAGTCGCCGAGGTCGCCTCGGTGGTGGATGTCCTGCAGACGCCGGCCTTCCTCTGTCGCCAGACCGATTTCATCCACGCCTGCGCCGCCTCGGGCAAACCGGTGAACATCAAGAAGGGCCAGTTCATGGCACCGGGCGACATGAAGCAGGTGGTGCTGAAGGCGAAAGAGGCCAATGACGGGGCCGACACCATAATGGTCTGCGAGCGCGGTGCTTCCTTCGGCTACAACAACCTCGTATCCGACATGCGCGGCCTTGCCATCATGCGCGAGACGGGCTGTCCGGTGGTCTTCGATGCCACGCATTCGGTGCAACTGCCGGGCGGGCAGGGCGATCGCAGCGGCGGCCAGCGCGAATTCGTCCCGGTGCTGGCGCGCGCGGCGGTGGCGGTCGGCGTGGCCGGCCTGTTCATGGAAACCCATCCCGATCCCGACAAGGCCATGTCCGACGGCCCGAACGCCTGGCCGCTGCCGAAAATGGCCGGCTTGCTTGAACACTTGCTGGAACTGGATACTCTGATCAAACAGAAGGACATGACGTCATGACCAAGCACGCCTACATGGTGGTCGATGCGCGTTCCACCGATCCTGAGCGCATGGCGGATTACCGCCGCCTGGCCCAGATTGCCGTCGAGAAACATGGCGGTCGTTACCTGGTGCGCGGTGCGCCCTACGAAACCCTCGAAGGCAGTTGGCAACCGCAGCGCCTGGTGGTGCTGGAGTTCCCCAGCATGGATGCAGCGCGGGGCTTCTACAATTCTCCCGAATACCTTGCAGCACGCGAGGCCAGAGCCGGTGTGTCGGACTTCGACATGCTGCTCGCCGAAGCCTATTGAATTCTCAGAAAGGAAACCATCATGAGTGCAATCGTTGATGTCGTCGCCCGCGAAATACTGGATTCGCGCGGCAATCCCACGGTCGAAGCCGATGTCCTGCTCGAATCCGGGGTCATGGGCCGCGCCGCGGTGCCGTCCGGCGCTTCCACCGGCTCGCGCGAAGCCATCGAGCTGCGCGATGGCGATGCCGCGCGCTATCTGGGCAAGGGGGTGATCCAGGCGGTCGAGAACGTCAATACCGAGATTTCCGAAGCCATCATCGGCCTCGATGCCGAAGAGCAGGCCTTCGTCGACAAGGCGATGATCGAACTCGACGGCACCGACAACAAGTCACGCCTTGGCGCCAACGCCATCCTCGCGGTGTCGATGGCGGTGGCCAAGGCGGCCGCGGAGGAAGCCGGATTGCCGCTGTATCGCTACTTCGGCGGCTCGGGGCCGATGTCCATGCCGGTGCCGATGATGAACGTGATCAATGGCGGGGCGCATGCCAACAACAACCTCGACATCCAGGAGTTCATGATCCTGCCGGTCGGCGCCAAGAGCTTCCGCGAAGCCCTGCGCTGTGGCGCCGAGGTTTTCCATCACCTGAAGAAGCTGGTGGACAAGAAGGGTTACCCGACCACCGTCGGCGACGAGGGCGGCTTCGCCCCCAACGTCTCGGGCAACGACGAGGCCATCGAACTGATCCTCAAGGCCATCGAGACCGCTGGTTACACGCCCGGCCAGGACGTGGTGCTGGGCCTCGATTGCGCCAGTTCCGAGTTTTACAAGGACGGCAAGTACATCCTTGCCTCCGAGAAGCTGGAACTCAGCTCCGAAGCCTTCGCCGACTACCTGGCGACGCTGGCCGATCGCTACCCGATCATCAGCATCGAGGACGGCATGGCCGAGGGCGACTGGGGCGGCTGGAAGACCCTGACCGACAAGCTGGGCAAGAAGGTGCAGATTGTCGGCGACGACCTTTTTGTCACCAATCCGAAGATCCTCAGGGAAGGCATCCAGAAGGGCGTCGCCAATTCCATCCTGATCAAGATCAACCAGATCGGCACGCTGACGGAAACCTTCGCCGCCGTTGAAATGGCCAAGCGCGCCGGTTACACCAACGTTATTTCGCACCGCTCCGGCGAGACCGAGGATTCGACCATTGCCGACATCGCCGTCGGCCTCAATGCCGGCCAGATCAAGACCGGGTCGCTGAGCCGCTCCGACCGCATCGCCAAGTACAACCAGTTGCTGCGCATCGAGGAAGACCTCGGCGATACCGTCACCTATCCGGGCCTCGATGCCTTCTACAACCTGAGGAAGTGACCGACCCTTCGCGGTGATGAACTGGCCGACGCTGGTCCTGCTCCTGATCATTGCCCTGCTGCAGTATCCCATGTGGCTGGGCAAAGGGGGCTGGATCCGCGTCTGGGAGTACGAACGCCAGGTCGAGGCTCAGCGCGAAGTCAATCAGAAGCTGGAGCAGCGCAACGCGGCGCTGGATGCCGAGGTACGCGACCTCAAGGCCGGCTACGAAGCCATCGAGGAGCGTGCCCGCTATGAGCTGGGCATGATCAAGGACGGCGAGGTCTTCGTCCAGGTGCCACAGAAGAAGCCATGAATTGCCGCCCGGCAGCGGTCCGGGCGCGTCGGTTCAGGCTGGCATGGACAGTTCGCGGTAGCGGCGCGCGTTGGCGACATAGCCTTGCGCGGCCAGCAGCAGGCGGGCGACTTCCTCGTCGTTCAATTCCCGGACTACCTTGCCCGGCGAGCCCATCACCAGCGAACGTTCCGGTATCACCTTGCCTTCGGGGATCAGCGAGTTGGCGCCGATGATGCAGTGGCGGCCGATCACGGCGCGGTTGAGGATCACCGACTTGATACCGATCAGCGTTTGCTCGCCGACGGTGCAGCCATGCAGCATGACCATGTGGCCGACCGTGACGTTGGCGCCGAGTGTCAGTGGCACGCCTTCGTCGGCGTGCAGCACGGAACCGTCCTGGATGTTGCTGCCGGCACCGATGGTGATGCTGTCGTTGTCTGCTCGCAGCACGGCGTTCCACCAGATGCTGGCCTCGTCGCCGAGGCGCACGTCGCCGATGATGGTGGCGTTGGGGGCGACCCAGGCATTGCGTCCGAGAGCGGGCCGCTTGTCACCAAGGGTGTAGATGGGCATCCGATTCTTCTCCGCGTCGAGAAACTCAGCGTTCTCGCTTTGCCTTCCACTCCGGCTTGGCGCCGGCGGGCTTCTTCCAGTCCGGCTTCTTTGCCGCCGGAGTTGCGCGACGCGGTGGGCGGGTATCGACGAACTCGCCGGCTTCCATGACGCGCGTTTTGAGCGCGAACTGGCGCACGCGAATGCGGCGCAGCACGTCCATCAGGTCGGCCGGCAGGTTGGCCGGCAGTTCCACCGAGCTGTAGTCGTCGAACAGGTTGATCTGGCCGATGTCCTTGCCGGCGATGCCGGCCTCGTTGGCGATGGCGCCGACGATTTCCTTGGGCAGCACGCCCTGGTTGCGGCCGATCTCGATGCGGTAGCGCGCCAGCGTGCCGGGGGGGAAGCTTTGCAGTTTCACCGGCGTGTCACCGCGCTTCGTGGCGCGTTCGCGCGGCGCATCGGCGGCCGGGTAGTCCTCGGCGGGCTTGGCGCGGGGTTTCGTCGGCTTGCGTTCCGCGTCAGCTGCAAAAGTCGGCGCTGACGCTACGGCGGCCGGCGCCGTAGCCGCCTCGCGCGGTGCATGGTCGTTGGCGCCCGGCATCTGCAGCGGACGCTCGCGTGTCGCCAGCCAGGCCAGGGCGGCGGCGATCTCGCGGGCGGCGATGTCCTGCTCGCTTTCCATGCGGCGCACCACGTCGAAGAAGAAATCGAGTTTCTCGGACTTGATGATGTCCACCACCTGCTGCGTGAACTGGGCGACACGGCGGTTGGCTACCTCGCCCGGTGTCGGCATGGTGATGGCGGTGATTTTCTGTTTGGTGGCGCGCTCGATCAGCTTCAGCATGTACATCTCGCGCGGCGCCAGGAACAGGATGGCGCGGCCGGTGCGGCCGGCGCGGCCGGTGCGGCCGATGCGATGCACGTAGGCCTCGGTGTCGTAGGGCACGTCGTAGTTGATGACGTGGCTGATGCGCGCCACGTCGAGGCCACGCGCGGCAACGTCGGTGGCGACGACGATGTCGATGGTGCCGGCCTTGAGGCGCTCGATCACCTGTTCGCGCAGGCCCTGGGTCAGGTCGCCGTTCAAGGCCGCGACCGAATAGCCGCGCGCCTCCAGCTTGTCGGCGAGTTCTACGGTGGCGGTCTTGGTGCGGACGAAGACGATGGCGGCATCGAAGTCGTCTTCCACTTCGAGGATGCGCGTCAGGGCTTCCAGCTTTTGTCCGCTATGCGTCTGGCAATACGACTGGCTGGTGGTGACCACGGTCGAGGTGGCCGAGCGGATCTTGATTTCCTTCGGCTCGCGCAGGTGCTCGTGCGCCACGCGGCGGATCACGTCGGGCATGGTGGCCGAGAACAGCGCGGTCTGGCGCTCGGCCGGCGTGTGTTCGAGGATCCACTTGACGTCGTCGATGAAGCCCATGCGCAGCATTTCGTCGGCTTCGTCCAGCACCAGCGTCTGCAGGTTGTTGAGCACCAGGCTCTTGCGCTCCAGGTGGTCCATGACGCGCCCGGGGGTGCCGACGATGACGTGGGTGCCGCGCGACAGCGCGCGCAGCTGCACCACCATGCTCTGGCCGCCGTAGATCGGCAGGACGTGGAAGCCGGGCAGGTGGTGGGCATACTTTTGCAAGGCTTCCGCGACCTGGATCGCCAGCTCGCGCGTCGGCGTCAGGATCAGGGCCTGCGGCACGGCGCGCTTGATATCGATCTTTTGCAGCAGCGGCAGCGCGAAGGCGGCGGTCTTGCCGGTGCCGGTCTGGGCTTCGCCCAGCAGGTCGTGGCCGGCCAGCAGCACGGGAATGCAGGCGGCCTGGATCGGCGAAGGGGTTTCGTAGCCCACGTCGGCGAGGGCGTCGAGCAATGGTTTTGCCAGTCCGAGGGTATCGAACCCTGCGACTGTGGTTTCTTGGGTGGTGGTCATGGCTTGCCTGCCCGGGGCAGGGTTCTCTGAAATGGGCGGACGAGGAAAAGCCTGTCCGCGCGGCCCCGCATTATCCCAGACTCGTCGGGCCTTGTTCCGACTTCTTTTTTGGCCTGGGCGGAGCCGGGTCCCGTGTTACTGCTGCAGCCAGCGCTGCAGGCGACGAATCAGCAACGCGGAAACCACGAAAAGCACTGCCATGGCGCCCGTGGCGTCAGCCAAGTGGTCCAGGGCCTTGCCTTTGGCGACGTGGGTATCGAGTTCGACAACCTTGAAGAACTTGCCTTCGGAAGCGCGCGAGAGCAACTGACGGACTTCCTCGCCGGTAAGCCCGCTGACCGTGAAGCTGCGATCGCCATCGGGCGTGGATACGATCACGAGGTGGGTTGCGCCGGCCGGGTTCGCTTGACTGGACATGCATGAATTCTAGGAAACCGCCGCCGCCGCCACTATCGCGAGGCGTATGGAATTCATGTAGAGGCTTAACTACCCAGGGCGGCTCAGGCGTTGCCTAATTCGCCGTGGCACCAGCGCCGACTCTTGATGGGGCAAGGTATTCGGCCCATCCCAAAGCCGCCGCCACGGCTGCAAAACTCACTTCGGGCGCGGCTTTGATACGAAGTGGACCACCACTGTGGGGATGCCGCAGATCGAGCCGGGTGCAGGCCAGCAACAGGCGGTTGCAGCCGTAGCGTTGCTGGAAGAAGCGGTTATGCACGCCCTTGCCCCAGGTGGCGTCGCCGATGATGGGATGGGCGATGTGCTTGAGGTGGCGACGTAACTGATGCTGGCGACCTGATTCCGGCATGAGTTCAAGCAAGGCGTAGCGCGACTGTGGATAGCGCTCGACCTGCTCGGCGATCTCGACGCTACCAAGGCGGCAGAAGGCCGTAACCGCCGCCAGCGCTGGCGGGCGGTCTTCCGCCGCCAGCTTGCGTCCGTAGTCGTCGAAGCGCCGGCTCAGGGCATGGTCGATCAGGCCGCTTTCCGGCGGCCAGCCGCGTACGATGGCGAGATAGGTTTTGGCGACTTCGTCGCGCTCGAATTGACCACCGACGACGCTCGCGCTCACGGCATCCAAGGCGAATAAAAGTACGCCCGAAGTGCCTCTGTCCAGCCGGTGCACGGGATGAACATGGCGGCCGATCTGGTCGCGCAGCAATTGCACGGCGAAGCGGGTTTCGTGGCGATCAAGGTCGCTGCGATGGACCAGCAGGCCGGCGGGTTTGTGTACGGCGACGAGGTGGTCGTCGCGGTAGAGGATCTCGAGCATGCGGCGGATGCCGCTTAGTAGCTCACGCCCTGCGCGTCGCAGAGGAACTTCATCAGGGGCGCGGCGGTGGCAAAGCGTTCCGCGGCGAGCTTGACCAGGCCTTTGCCGGCGGCCTGGGAGGCGGAGAGCGCCGCCAGTCCGATGAAGTCCTTGCGCTTGATGTCCTCGATTGCCGGATGATCGGCGGCGAAGCCCCGTGGCGGTCGCGTCAGGCTGTCGCCGGCCAGTTCCCAGTGCGCGGCGAATTTTTTGTCATCGCGAGCGGCGACCCAGCGCTTGGGCTGCGCGGCAATCAGGTCGCGGATGCGGCCGAGCATGTCCGGCTCAGGATGCCAGCAGCCTGCGCCAAAAAAGCATTCGTCGGTGGCGATATGTACATAGAACCCCGGCGCATGAACATCCTTGCCCAGTTCGTGGCGGAACTGGATGCCGATGTTGGTCTTGTAGGGGGTCTTGTCGCGGGCAAAACGCGTATCGCGATATACGCGCATCAGCGATCCGCCCATCTTGCGCGGCTCGGCCCGGAAGTGCGGGGCGAAATCCTGCAGGGGCTCGGCCATGGCGGTGATGAAATCGAGTGCCGGTTCGCGCACCAGCGCTTCGTAGCGCGCCTTGTTGGCTTCGAACCAGGCCCGGTCGTTGTTCGCGGCCAGTTCGTCAAGGAAGGCGAAGGTGGCCTTGCTGAACATGGTCGGCCGTCCCGGTTCAGGCCGCCACAGCCAAGCGCGGTCCGAGGCGTCGCGCCAGCCAGTTCTCGATCTTGGTCGCCGCGGCGTGCCATTGCGGTTCCATCATGATCATGTGCCCGGCGCGCGGGATGACGCAGGTCTCGGCATTCCATCCGCTGGCCGTGAAATGCAGCAGGTTGCTGGGGAAGATCGCGTCGAGTTCGCCGCCCATGACCAGCGCCGGGATCTTCGGCCTGCTGCGCGAAGGCGGGCGCCAGGCCAGAGCCATCATTTCTGCTATGGCGGTGGTCGATTCATCCTGTACCAGCGGCTTGAATGCCGCGAATTGTTCAGCCGTGACATCCGGCGAGAAATACACTTCGCGCATCACGCGTACCGTCTTGTCCGTGTAGCGCCCATGCACCGCACGGGCGGCCTCCTGGAGGAAATCCGGCTGGCGGGCATTGAGCTGTATCGAGCAGGCGGCCAGGCCAGTGCTTGGCACCGGTGCCATCATCACCACGCCCGCTGCATTGCCTTTTTCCAGGTATCGCTGTACCACCAGCGCGCCCATCGAATGCCCGATCAATACCGGTGGCTTCGGCAGTTCGGCAACGATCTGTGCGACGTCGGCTGCGTAGTGGTCGAGATCATAACGGTCAAGATCTTGCTTGCCTTCGCTGCGACCGTGCCCCGAAAGGTCGATGGCATGGCAGTGATAACCCAGAGCGCTGAAGTGGGGCAGGAAATTCACATCCCAACATCCGGCATGGATGTAGCCGCCGTGGACGAACAGCAGGGGCGGATGGCCATTGGCCTTCTTCGCGGGGCGATGCAGGGTATGCAGCGTGCGGTGCTTCAAGGAGTGCTCCCCGGCGGATAGTTGAGGTCAGAACAATATCACGCCACGTGCATTGCGTCCCGCCGCGAGATCGGCAAAGGCTTGCGGTGCTTCCTCGATCGAGTATCTGCGGGTGATCAGTTCATCGAGTTTGAGCCGGCCGCTGCGATACAGGCCGATCAGCCGGGGAAAATCCTGCTGCGGCCGGGCCGAGCCGAAGTAGCTGCCCTTCAGCGTCTTTTCCTCGAAGGTCAGGGTCGCGGTGCGTATCGTCGTCGTGTCCTTCGGCGCGGCGACGCCGACGACGACCGCCGTACCGCCCTTGCGCAAGCAGCCATAAGCCTGCGCGGCGATTTCACCGAGGCCGACGCACTCGAAAGCATAGTCGGCGCCGCCCTCGGTAAGTTTCTTCAGCGCCTTGACCACGTTCTCCTCGGTCCTGGCATTGAGCGTGTGCGTGGCGCCGAAGGCTTTGGCCATTTCCAGCTTGGCGTCGACTGTGTCGACGGCGACGATGATGCGTGCGCCGGCGATGGCGCAACCCTGGATGGCGTTGAGGCCGACGCCGCCGCAGCCGAATACCACCGTGGCCGAGCCGGGCTCGACCTTCGCCGTATTCACCGCGGCGCCGACGCCGGTCATCACGCCGCAGCCGATCAGCGCGGCCTTGTCGAGCGGCATCGCGGCATCGATTTTGACCACGTTGTCGATATGCAGCGTGGCGCATTCGGCCATCACGCCGCAGCCAGAGAAAACGTTGAGCGGATTGCCGGCGGCGTCCTTGAAGCGCGTCGTGCCGTCGGGCAGGGTGAAGGCAGCCTTGGCCGACTGGTCGCAGAGCTGGGGTCGGCCGGTCTGGCACCAGCGGCACTTGCCGCACATGCTGACGAAGGAACTCAGCACATGATCGCCGATGGCGAAGCTGGTCACCCCCTCTCCGACGGCGACGATCTCGCCTGCGCCCTCGTGGCCGAGCACTACCGGCGGCGGCAGCGGCAGCGTGCCGTTGGTGGCCGACAGGTCACTGTGGCAGACGCCGCAGGCGGCGAGCTTGATCGTTACTTCGCCATGCCGCGGCGGTTCGACGCTGACGGTTTCGACGACGACGGGCTGGCCGACTTCGCGGCAGATCACGGCCTTGGCGGTGCGCGTTTGTTGTGACATGGCGGTGCTCCTTTGGGTGATGGTTTATTCCTTGTACCAGACCAGTCGCTGCGTCGTGGCGAGCAGCGTGCCGTCCGTGCTCCAGACGTGGCCGTGGTGGTCGAAGTGGCCGTCGCGGAAGGCCTGGGCCTGGGCCACGGCCAGCACGGGCGCGGCGCCCTGGCGCGCCAGCGCATCTTCGCCGGCATGGAAATAGATATTGATCGAGACCGTGCCGATCGGCACGAAGTCGGGCCGGCGCAGGAAGATGCGCGGCAGGAAACTGTCGCACAGCGCCGTCAGCGAGGGAAAGTCCAGCGCACGCGGCGGATTGTCGGCTACCCAGACCTGGGAGAGGCTGTCCTCGTTTGCGGCGAAGGGCTTGCCGCGCACGATGCGGAACTCGTAGCGTTGGAGGAAGCCGGTGGCCTTGCGCGGCGGCGTCACTTGGCACAGTTCCGCCGGAGGCACGTCGGGGCGCGTGGCTTCGACCTGGCCCCAGGTCTCGCGGCGAGCGGCGCAGATGGCGATGGCCAGGGCGAGCACCGTTCCTTCCTGCGCCAGGCGGATGGACCAGTGCTGGCTGTTGCGATTGGCGCGCACCAGTTCCGTGTCGATGACGAAGTCGCCGGCATCGATCGGCGCCAGGAAGTTCAAGGTAAATGAAAGCGGGGTGCCGCGTCGCTCGGGATGATCCAGCATCGCCCGCAGCATGATCCCGGCCGTGACGCCGCCATAGGGGCTGACCATGTTCCAGTAGTCTTCGCTGGTGCGGCCGTGCCATCTGTGCGGCGGCTCGTGATCCAGCGCAATGGCGTCGTCGAAGGGATGGCTGCTCATATCCGGCGCGATTTTCCACTCCAGTAGGTGTCGCGGATGCGGCGCTTGATCACCTTGCCGTTGTCGTCGCGCGGCAAGGCGTCGACGATGTCGATGCGGCGCGGTACCTTGTACCCGGCGATGCGTTCGGCCAGTGAGGTGCGGATGGCGTCGGCGTTCAGTCGCGCGCCGGCCTCGGCCACCACCTGCGCCGCCAGTGCTTCGCCGAATTCCTCGTCGGGAATGCCGACTACGGCGCAGTCGGCGACGCCGGGCAGGGTGATCAGCACGTGCTCGATCTCGGCCGGATAGATGTTCACCCCGCCGGAAATCACCATGTCCGAGGCGCGGTCGCAGACGTAGAGAAAGCCTTCTTCGTCGAGGTAACCCATGTCGCCGACGCTGGCCAGCCCATCGCGTTCGATGGCACGCCGCGCCGCGTCCTGGCCGTGGTAGGTGAAATCCGAATAGGCCGGCTGATGGGCGTAGATGGTGCCGATCTCGCCAGAGGGCAACTCGTGGCCGGCCGCGTCGCAGATGCGGATGTGCGCCTGGCCGACGGCGCGGCCGGCGCTGCCGGGTTTGCGTGCGGCATCCTGCGGTTTCATCACCGTGATGTAACCGGTTTCGCTGGACGCATAGGCTTCGTAGACCACCGGACCGAGCCAGGCGATCATGGCCTCCTTGATGCCCGGCGCGCAGGGCGAGCCGGTCGACGCGACGAAGCTCAGGGATGACAGGTCATAGCGCGAACGGACCCCGGCGGGCAGGCGCAGCAGGCGCACGTACATCACGGGCACGAGATAGACGGTCTGGATGCGGTGGCGCTCAATCAGGGCCAGCGTGGCCTCGGCGTCGAATTTTTCTTCGAGCACGAAGAGCGATCCCTGCAACAGGGATTGCTGGGCGAAGGAGCTCGGGGCGCTGTGATAGAGCGGCGCCGAAAGCAGGCTGCGAACGCCGGGGTAGATGCCCAGGGCTTCCTTCGCCACCTGTGCCGAGAGTGCCTGCTGCTCCGGCGTCAGCGGCAGGCGGCGCACGCCCTTGGGCCGACCGGTGGTACCCGAGGTGTAGGCCATGTGGCCGCGCGGCGTGCGTGGCGGTCCGGCATATCCGGTCTGGGCGGCGAGCCAGGTTTCGAAGTTGTTCCGTTCCGCGCCCGCATCGACGACGATCACATGAACCTGTGGCGGCACAGCGGACGAAATTTCGGTCAGCAGGTCGGGTTGGATGAACAGCAATTTCGCACCGCAATCGCCGAGGATGTAGCCGGCCTCGTCGCGCTTGAAGTGCCAGTTGATCTGGCAGTAGTAAGTGCCGGCGATGCGGCAGCCCTGGATGATGTCGACAAAGGCCGGTACGTTCTTCAGCATTACCGCGACGACGTCGCCGTCCTCGATGCCGAGGCGGGCGAGGCCACCGGCCAGGCGTGCAGCGCGCGCGTCGATCTCGGCACCGCTGCGCGTGAGCTTGCCGGCAATCAGACCGGCGGTCATGCGGCGCGCGACAGCCTGGCGAAGCGGGCAAGATGGCTGTCGGTGTCGCCGAAGCTCATCTCGATGGTGGTCAGGCGCTTGAACCAGTGGCTGAGCATCAGTTCGTCGGTCATGCCCATGCCGCCGTGCAGTTGCACCGCGTTCTGGGCGACGAAGCGGCAGGCCTGGCCGCTGGTGACTTTGGCGGCAGAGAGTATGCGCTGCCGTGCCGGCGCGTCCTTGCCGGTGCAATGCATCGCCGCCAGATAGCTCATCGAGCGTGCCTGTTCAAGGTGCAACAGCATGTCGGCCATGCGGTGTTGCAGCGCCTGAAAGCGACCGATAGGCTGGCCGAATTGTTGGCGCGTCTTGAGGTATTCCGTGGTGGCGGCAAGCGTGGCTTCCATGATGCCGACAGCTTCGGCACACAAGGCCGCGAGGCCGATGTCAAGCGCGGCCTCGATCTGGTCGAGCGCGCCGCCGGCGTCGATGCGCGTCGCCGGCGTGCTGTCCATGATGATGTCTGCGGCGCGCTGGCCGTCGAGCGTCGGGTAGTCACGCAGCCTGAGGCCGTCGGCGCCGGGCGAGACGGCAAAGAGCCCGGTGTCGCCGTTGGGCATTTGCGCCGAGACCAGCAACAGGTCGGCGCAGCCGCCATGCGCGACCACGCTCTTGTGTCCGCTGAGGTTGCCGCCGAGTTCGGTGGCCGGCGCGCTGCGCGCATCGGCATGGGCCAGAACAACGACGGCTTCGCCGCTGGCGATGGCGGGCAGCCATTGTTCCTGAAAGTCGGCGCTGGTGGTACGGCGAATCAGGGCCGGCGCGATCACGGCGGATGCCAGGTAGGGCTCCAGCAGCAGTCCTCTACCTGCGGCGTTCATCACCAGCCCCGTTTCCTGCGGTCCGTAGCCAAGGCCGCCGTAGTCCTCGTCGATGTTGATGGCCAGCACGCCGAGGTCGGCCAATCCCTGCCAGACGTCGCGGCTCCAGCCAGCTGTTGAGTCGCGGATGGCACGGCGCCTTTCGAAGCTGTATTCGCGGCTGACGAAGCGCTGTAGCGTATCGGCCAGTGCGCGCTGGTCTTCGTTGAAGTCGAAGTTCATTTGACTATCCTCACAGGCCCATGATCATCTGCGAGATGATGTTCTTCTGGATTTCGTTGGAGCCGCCGAAGATCGACAGCTTGCGCAGGTTGCAATAGCCGGCGCCGAGGTTGGCGGCATAGTCGGGGCCGACATCGGTTTGCCTGTAGGGCAGGGCGTAGGCGCCGACCGCCTGCATCATCAGTTCGGCGATGGCCTGCTGGATCTCGGAGCCCTTGATCTTGAGGATGGACGCTTCCGGTCCCGGCGCCTTCTTCGCTCCTTCGGCGGACAGGACGCGCAGGTTGGTGATCTCCAGCGCCATCAGGTCGATCTCGACCTGGGCCAGGCGTGCAGCAAAGAGCGGCTCGTCGAGGCGGCCTTCGTCCTCGGCGATGCGCTTCAGGCGCGCGAGTTCGCGTTTGGCGATGCCGATGCCGGCGATGTTGGTGCGCTCGTGGCCGAGCAGGAACTTGGCGTAGGTCCAGCCCTTGTTTTCTTCGCCGATCCGGTTTTCCACCGGCACGCGGACGTCCTCAAGCCAGACTTCATTGACTTCATGCGCCCCGTCAAGCGTGATGATCGGCCGCACCGTCACCCCGGGAGATTTCATGTCGATCAGCAGGAAGGAGATGCCGCTTTGCTTTTTCGCCTCGGGATCGGTGCGCACCAGGCAGAAGATCCAGTCGGCGTATTGGCCCAGCGTGGTCCAGGTCTTCTGGCCATTGACGATGTAGCAATCGCCCTCACGCATCGCGCGGGTTTTCAGCGATGCCAGGTCGGAACCGGCGCCGGGCTCGGAGTAGCCCTGGCACCACCACTCGTCCGCCGCCATGATCTTCGGCAGGAAGCGTTGTTGTTGCGCCGGGGTGCCAAAGGCCATCAGCACCGGCGCGATCATCTTCAGGCCGAACGAGATCAGGCGCGGCGCACCGCCGCGGGCCGATTCCTCTTCGAAGATGTACAACTCGGTCGGGCTCCAGCCGGGGCCGCCGAATTCCCTGGGCCAGCCGACGCCGCCCCAGCCGCGGGCGTGCAGGATGCGCTGCCACTGAACGTGTTCCTCGCGCTCGAGATGAATGCCGTTCAGAACCTTGTGGCGTATTCCTGCCGGCAGGTTCTCGCTGACGAAGCGACGGACCTGTTCGCGAAAGGCGGTTTCCTCGGGGCTGAAATTCAGGTCCATGTCAATTTCCGTTGGTGGCGGGAGAGCCGAGCAGGGCGATGGTTCCCTGGGCAGTGGCGCAGAGCTTTTCTTCCGTGCCGGTGATGGCGAAGACATCACAGCGGCAGACGATCTGGGTTTTGCCGGCATGGATGACGCTGGCACGGGCCAGCAGGGCCTCACCCTGTGCCGGACGCAGGTAGTTGATCTTGAACTCGGAGGTGACTACGGCCTGACCGGGCATGACGCTGCCGCCGGCATAGGTCAAGGCGTTGTCGGCAAGGTAGCTCACCACGCCGCCATGGACGAAACCGAACTGCTGCTTTAGCTCATGTCGAATCGGCAAGCGCAATTCTGCGTGGCCCGGTTCAAAAGTGGCGAGTTCCGCGCCCAGCAGCATGCTGAACGGTTGCTCGGCCAGGATGCGACGCCCCAGAGTCAGGAGATCCGGTATCGCGCTCACGATTGCCCAGTCCTGTTGTTCTGCATAGCGGAATATAATTCTGAGAAAAATGGCGAGATGCGGATTCTTCGCCTGCGCCCCGAAAATGTCAATCATCCGCCATGGGTGCAGGTATAAAGCCACATCTGGCGATCTCCGCGACGCGTCGCTGGCTTGACGGTGATTTCTCGCCTGTGCCACTATCCGGAACAACATGCTGAAACTGAAACCGACGAAGTCAACTCATGAGTGCTGAAACCGATGCCCGCCAGAGGGAGGTCGCTGCCATGTTTGTGCGCCATGGTCCAGGCTATCGCTGGTGGGCGGTGCTGACGGTGATGCTGGGGACCGTGTCGGCCATCATGGAGGCGACCGTCGTCAATGTTGCCCTTCCCGAAATCATCCGTGTCTTTGGCGTCGGCCATGACCAGGTGCAACTGCTGTCGACGGGCTTCCTCGCCGCCACCACGACGTCGATGCTGCTGGCAATGTGGGCGATGCAGCGCTTCGGCCTGCGCAACACCTTTGTCGGCGCACTGGTGCTGCTGGTGGCGTTCTCCATTCTCGCCGCGTTCAGCGATCACTTCGCCATGCTCGCCCTGTGCCGGATAGGACAGGGCAGCATCGCCGGGCTGATCCAGCCCCTGTCGATGCTGGTCATCATCGATGTGTTTCCGCCCGACGAGCGTGGCCGGGCGATGGGCGCGTATGGCCTTGGCATCGTGCTGTCGCCGGCGGTCGGGCCGGTGGCCGGCGGCCTGCTGGTGGACCACTTTGGCTGGCGGGCGGTGTTCCTCGTTACCGTACCCCTGTGTCTGGCCGCCATCGCCCTGGCGCCGCGCTACGTGGTGGCCGGACGCCCGCTGCCGGGGCGGCACAAGCGGCCCTTCGACATGGTCGGCCTGCTGCTCGTGGTCGCCGCGCTTTGCCTGCTGCTGGGCGGATTGGCGGCCCTGATTCGGCAGCCCTTGGTTGCTGCGGTGGCCGTGGTGCTGGGGCTTGCACTCTCGGCTGCCTTCGTGGTCTGGGAGCGCAGCACCCTGCATCCCTTGCTCGACTTCCGCATTTTTCGCGAACCGGGTTTTGGCGCCGCGGTTCTGGTGGCGCTGGCCTATGGCGTGGGCATTTATGGATCGACCTACCTGGCGCCGGTTTTCGCGCAGATCGGTCTCGGATTCTCCGGCTACGAGGCCGGGTTGATGCTGCTGCCGGGAGGCGCCGTGCTGGCGCTCGTGCTGCTGCAAGCGGGAAAGCTGGCCGACCGCTTTCCCTCGAATCGGGTCGCCATGGCGGGCCTGGCCTGCTTCTCGGTCTCGGCGACCCTGATGGGGCTGTCGTCGCCGGTCACTGGCTTCTGGCTGCTGGCCTTGTGGGTGGCAGTGGGCCGCGTCGGCCTGGGGCTGATCATCCCCGGCCTGAACGCCGGCGCGCTGCGCCTCTTGCCCTACGGCAGCGAAGCGGCCGGTTCTGCCTCGATCAATTTCTTCCGCCAACTCGGCGGTGCGCTTGGTGTCACGCTGATCGCGCTATTCCTTGAAGGTCGCGAGCGCCAGCTCAATGCGGTGCATGGCCTGCAACCCATGCAAGAGGGGTTTTTCCTGATCGCCTTCGTGTACTGCCTGGCGCTGGTTCCGGCCTGGCGCATGACCGGCCGCAGCCCCGTTTTGCCAAGCTGACAGGAGTTGCCATGAGTTTGCCCAAGGTCCTGCGGGACAATCTTTCGCTGCCGGTGATCGGTGCGCCGATGTTCATCGTGTCACAACCGCAATTGGTCCTGGCGCAGTGCAAGGCCGGCATCGTCGGCTCCTTCCCGGCGCTGAATGCGCGACCGAAGGAACTGCTCGATGAGTGGCTGACCATAATGACGGAGGAGATTGCGGCGGCCCGTCGCGCCGATCCCGTCCGCAAGATCGGCCCGTTCGCAGTCAACCAGATCGTGCACCATTCCAACGATCGCCTCGACCACGACGTCGCGCTCTGCGTCAAGCATAAAGTGCCGATGATCATCACCAGCCTGCGGGTTCCCGGCGACGTGGTCAAGGAAGTACATGCCTATGGCGGCATCGTGTTTCATGACGTGATCAATGTGCGCCATGCGCAAAAGGCGCTGGAAGCCGGCGTCGACGGGCTGATCCTGGTGGCGGCCGGGGCCGGCGGGCATGCCGGAACGCTGAGCCCCTTTGTCCTGACTGCCGAAGTGCGTCGCTTCTGGGATGGACCGATCGCGCTGTCGGGGGCGATGACGCGCGGTCAGCAGATTCTCGCCGCGCAGGCCATGGGGGCCGACCTGGCCTACATGGGCACGCGCTTCATACCGACGCCCGAGGCCAACGCCGTCGATGCCTACAAGCAGATGATCGTCGACAGCAGTGCCGCCGACGTGGTCTACACGCCGTACTTCACCGGAGTTCACGGCAACTACCTGCGGCCCAGCATCGTTGCCCAGGGGCTCGATCCGGACAATCTGCCGCTGCGCGACAAAACCAGCATGAGCTTCGGCTCGGATCGGACCAAGGCCTGGCGCGACATCTGGGGGGTGGGCCAGGGTGTCGGTTCCATTGACGGGATACTCCCGGTGAGTGAGGTCGTGGCTCGGCTGAAACAGGAGTATCGGACGGCGCGCCGGGCGCTGGGCGCCATGACAGAATATGAGGATGACTGAAATGACCAAGGCAAAAAAAACGACACCTGCTGCTCCCGTCGTCGAGAAGATCGTTCCCAGCAAGGAAGACCGGCATTTCGTGACGGCGCTGGCGCGCGGCTTGTCGGTGCTCTCCTGTTTCAGTTCGGGAGAAAAAATGCTCGGCAACCTGGACATCGCCAAGCGCTGCAAACTGCCGAAATCCACCGTCTCGCGCTTGACCTATACGCTGACCAAACTTGGCTACCTGGTCTATGTGGAGGACACCGGGAAGTATCGACTCGGCACCTCGACACTGGCACTCGGCAGTGCGATGCTGGCGCGGTTGGACGTGCGCGACCTGGCGCGGCCGTTGATGCAGGAACTGGCCGACTTTTCGAAAGCGATGGTGTCGCTCGGCAGTCGTGATCGCCTGTCGATGATCTACGTCGGCAATGCGCGCAGTTCCGCGGCATTGACCTTGTCGCTCGACATCGGCTCACGAATCCCCATTGCCACGACGGCGATGGGACGCGCCTATCTTGCGTTGATCCCGGAGCGCGAGCGCGAGGACATCATGGAGCGCGTGCGCGAGCTGGACGAAGTGGCGTGGCCGGCGATCCGTGCCGGCATCGAGCGCTCGCTCAGGGAATATCGCGAGACGGGATGCGTCAGCTCCTTCGGGGAGTGGCAGTCCGATGTCAATGCCATCGCCGTGCCCTTGCGTCCGGGCGGTGGTTTGCCGCCGATGGCGATCAATTGTGGCGGGCCCGCATTTACCTTGTCAAAGGAGTTCCTGCTCGGCGAAGTGAGGCCGAGGCTGGTTGCCCTGGTCAGGCAACTGGAGTCTTCCCTGGGGATGCGTGGCTGACAGTCGGGTTTTCGGTTCTGCGTCTGGAGTAATAGAATAAGAAAAAAGAACGAGACGGGGGAGCCATGAAATACCAGATCGAGAAGCAAGGCGAAGAGATCGTCATACGCTTTGAGGGAGTGGGTGGCAATGCGCAGGCGGTCATTGATGCCATCGGGCGTTGCCGGGTGAATGCCTGGACCTGTACTTCCGGAGAGTGCACCAAGATCGGCAGCATGGCCTCCTGTGGGGAGCAGGGTTCACTTGCGCTGAGGCTGAAGCCCCGATCGGATCTGTCACTGGATGTCGCGAGTCTCGGCGAGTGCCTCAAGTATCAACTGCCGCAACACTTCGACGAAAACAAGTAAATCGCGACGCCGTCGCCAGAGGCAGGGTCTTGCCGCTCAGACCTGCAAAACCGCGAGCAGGTCTTGCTCCAGTCTCACCAGGGTTGCCGTTTGCCCCAGTTCCTTGCCGCTGATCAGGAACACGTCCTCGACGCGTTCGCCGAGGGTGGCGATCTTTGCCGTATGCAGGGTGATTTGATGCTGCCCGAGGATGCGGGCGATTGCGTAAAGCAGCCCCGGACGGTCTGCGGCTGTGACGGTCATCAGATACTGGCTGCCGCGCTCGTCGGCGCGAATGTCGACTTCCGGCGTAATCGGGAAATGCTTGACCAGGCGTGACAGGCGTCCACCCATCGCGGCGGGCAAGGGGGGCAAGGTCTCGAGCTGTTCGCGGATGCCATGTTCGACCAGTTGGATCATGTCGCGATAGGCCCGGTCCGGGTCGGCCGCAAAAACCACGAAGCTGTCCAGTGCATACCCATGGCGGGTGGTGTGGATCTTTGCATCGACGATGCTGTAGCCAAGGCGGGCGAAAAATCCACAGAGGCGGGCGAAGAGCAAGGCCTGATCCTTGACGTAGACCATGACCTGGAGGCCGTCGCCCATCGGGTTGAGGCGCGCGCGGACCACCGGCTTGGGGCTGTCGGGACAATGGTAAAGCGTACGGGTATGCCAGGCGATTTCGTCGGCCGCGTGGCGCATGTAGTAGGGGGTGTCGAGCTGGTTCCATAGTGCGACCTCGATGTCCGGACGCAGGCCGTGATAGCGCAGCAGGCGGCGAGCCTCCTCCTGTCGCTCGGCGACCCCTGAAAGCTGTAGTACGGCGCTTCCCTTGAGCACGCCGGCCGTCATGCGGAACAGATCCTCCAGCAACTTGCCTTTCCAGTTGTTCCATACCTTGGGACTGGTTCCGCGTATGTCTGCAACCGTGAGCAGGTAGAGGCCGGTCAGGCGACGCATGTCGCCGACTTTCCCGGCAAAGGCGAGGATCACGTCCGGATCGGCAAGATCCTGCTTCTGTGCCACCTGGGACATGGTCAGATGGTGTTCGACGAGGAAAACCAGCAGCGCCGTGTCTTCCTCGCCAATCCCGTGATCGCGGCAGAACGTGGTGGCGTCGCGCTTGCCGAGCTGGGAGTGATCGCCGCCCCGGCCTTTTGCAATGTCATGGAACAGCGCAGCAAGGTATAGCAGCCAGCGCTTGTCGAAGCCGATCATCAGGCGGGAGCAGAACGGGTACTCGTGTGCGAACTCCGGCATGGCAAAGCGGCGCAGGTTGCGCATGACCTGCAGGATGTGTTGATCCACCGTGTACACGTGGAACAGGTCGTGCTGCATCTGGCCGACGATCCTGCCAAACGCGGGCAGGTAGCGGCCGAGGATGTCGTACTGATTCATGCGCCGCAAGGAATGGACCAGATGCGGCTGCTGAAAGAGGCTGAGGAAAAGCGCCCGATTGGCGGGATCACGACGAAAGGCGGCATCGATGCCGGTCTGAGCCCGCCATAGCGCACGCAAGGTGCGCGGCGTCATCCCCTTGAGTTCCGAGCGCTGCATTTGCAGCAGGAAACATTCGAGGATGGCTCGCGGATAATCCTGGAACACGCTTTCGTCACGTACGTCCAACTGGTCGCGCACCATCTGGAAATGGGCGTCAATCACGATGGGCGGTCCCTGGCGCTCCGGGGCAAGCCGGTCGTCGAGAACCTGCAACACCAGAGAGTTCAGCTGGGTCACCAGCTTGGCATTCTGGTAGTAGCGCTGCATCAGGACTTCGGATGCCCGCTTGGATTCGGTGGCGCCAATGCCCATGGCCGCGGCGAGCTTTTCCTGGTGGTCAAACAACAAACGTTCTTCGCGACGCCCCACCAGCAGGTGCAATTCGATGCGCAAGTCGCGCAAGAACCTGTCGGCGCGCTCAATCTGTCGAACTTCCGCCGCGCTGATCAGGCCGACACGCGAGAGCGCGTTCCAGTCGTCCCCCAGGCTTGCCGCACGTGCTACCCACTGGATCACCTGAAGATCGCGGATGCCGCCGGGGTTCTCCTTGCAGTTCGGCTCCAGGCTGTAGGGGGTGTCGTTGTACTTGGCATAGCGTTCGGCTTGTTCGAGCTGCTTGGCCTTGAGGAATACCTCGGGCCTCAGGTTGGCGTTGTAGCTTTGTTCGAAATCGTCGAACAGAGCTCGTGACCCGGCAAGAAAGCGCGCCTCCAGCAGCGAGGTCTGGACGGTGATGTCGCGCTCGGCTTCGTCGAGGCACTGGTCGACGCTACGAACGCTGTGACCAATGTCGAGGCCGATATCCCAGAGCAGACCGATCAGCTGTTCGAGCCGGCTGGCGTTGTGCGCATTGGTTTCCCCGTGCTCTCCATCCGGCACCAGGATCAGAAGGTCAACGTCGGACCCTGGATACAGCAGGCCGCGTCCATAGCCACCCACCGCCGCCAGGGCGCAGTTCGCCGGCAGTGCAAGTGCCTGCCATATCTCGCACAGGACCAGGTCGACCAGTTTTGCGCGACCGGCGAGCAGCGGCATGCCGTCCTTTCGCGCGTGCCAGGCGGTCGCCAGTGTTTGCTGACCTTCAGCCAGTTTCAGGCGGGATTTCGCCGCGAGATCGCGCAATTCGCTCATTCGATGGCCCGCCGGTTTCAAGTGCTATTGATTCAGGGCGTGAGGTGAATATGCGATGGGCATGGCGGCGTCCCGGACGACAGGGTCAGCACCTCGACGCCGGTAGCGGTAACGCGCACCGTGTGTTCCCACTGGGCCGAGAGGCTGCGATCCTTGGTGACGATGGTCCAGCCATCCGGCAGTTCGGAAATCGCTGCCTTGCCGGCATTGATCATCGGCTCGATGGTAAATACCATGCCGGGCTGGAGGATGGGCCCATCGCTTGCCTTGCCATAGTGGAGCACTTGCGGTTCTTCGTGGAAATTTCGGCCGATGCCGTGCCCACAGAATTCCCTGACCACGGAGTATCCCGCTCCCTCGGCATATTTCTGGATCGCGGCGCCAATTGCGCCCAGGTGCACGCCAGGTTTGACCTGGGCTATGCCGGCCCACATGCATTCGTGGGTCATGCCGACCAGGCGTTTGGCGAGGATCGAGGTATCGCCGACGCAGAAGGTCCGGCTGGTGTCGCCGTGCCAGCCGTCCTTGATGGTGGTGATGTCGAGATTGACGATGTCGCCCTTCTTCAGGGCGCGATCGTTGGGAACGCCATGGCAGACCTGATGATTGACCGAGGCGCAGATCGACTTCGGATAGGGCGCGTATCCGGGCGGGGCGTAATTCAGCGGTGCGGGAACGCAGCCCTGGACGTCAACCATGTAGTCATGGCACAGCCGGTCTAGTTCGGCAGTGGTGACACCCGGCTTGACGAAGGGTTCGACGTAGTCGAGAACCTCGGCCGCCAGGCGACATGCGACACGCATTTCTGCTATGTCTTCGGCGGACTTTATTGAAATGGCCATGGATGCTGCTTGCGGTTGGGGACTGGCATTCTAGCCTGCCGCTGCCTGACCCGCAGACCTGCCGATGGCGTGAGGCGTCAGTAGAACAGGCGCTCGCCCTTGCGGAAAAACTCGACTGAATAGGCCAGTTGCCCTTCAGGGTATTCCTTGGTTTCGACCGTTTTGGCCTGTAACTGGTAGGCAATGTCGTCCGAGAGCCGGGCGCAGGTGGTGGCCATGCTCTCAAGCAGGCGGCTGCCGGGATAGGCATTCAGCACCAGGTGGTAGGGCGGGCAGGTGTCGCACATGCGCACCGAGCCGACGATGGGCGAGCCAATAATGGTGAGGTCGCCGACGATGGGCGTGAGATAACAGGGGCCGGCATCCACGCCTATCGACAGGCCAATGCCTGCCGGTTCGTTGCGCATGTTGGCGACGAAAGCCGGGTAGTAATAGCTGCGAAAATTGTCCATCACCGAACAGCAGAAATCGAGCACGGTTTCCATCCGCTCGGAGAAATCCTGCTCCACCAACCAATAACAGATGAAGCCGTCGCCGGTGAATTTGTCGAACCAGCCGCCGTGGTAATGCAGCACGGTGCGGAATTCGGCGACGAAATCATCGAGGATCTTGGCGTACTGGGGGATGTCTATCGACTCCTTGAGTACGCAGGATGAACGGCGGATATCCACCGTGAGCACAATGGCTTCGATCGGAGTCAGTTCGCTGATGGCATCCCGTATTGCCGGCGAAACATTGGTTCGCGTCGGGTCGAAGCGATCGAGAGGCGCGTGGCTGCGGAACTGGTGGTCGACATCGCCGTCGTTGGCAAGGCGGCTTTTGGCTAGCAGGCTCACGGTGAAGGCTTCCCGGGTTGGTCGCGAGGATGGAGGGCATGCGGACGGAATGGGGAAGATACTACTTATCGCATAGGTTTGCAGGAATTCGCCACAGGTTCTCGCAAGCACATGATTCGACGATTGAAGCCCTTGTATGTCGGCCGCCGACTCGGCTATAATCGCTAGCTTGTCCGGGGTGTTCCCGGGCAAAATCCACACGCCCGGCGCCGATAGGGTGGCTGAACGCACAGCGCGTTGAGCAGCACGGCCGGGCGGCGGTTCAACCCATATCGGAGATACTCGATGAGCACTACCATGCGCCAGATGCTGGAGGCCGGCGTCCATTTCGGCCACCAGACCCGTTTCTGGAACCCCAGAATGGCCCCGTACATTTTCGGCCATCGCAACAAGATCCACATCATCAACCTTGAAAAGACCCTCGCCAAATACAACGAGGCGATGAGCTTCGTGCGCAAGATGGCGGGCAAGAAGGGCACCATCCTTTTCGTTGGCACCAAGCGCCAGGCGCGTGAAATCGTCGCCGAAGAAGCCCAGCGTTGCGGCATGCCCTATGTCGATGACCGCTGGCTGGGGGGCATGATGACCAACTTCAAGACCCTCAAGCTTTCCGTCAAGCGCCTCAAGGATCTTGAGCAGGCGATCGAGGAGGGCGGCCAGGAAAAGCTGTCGAAGAAAGAAGCGCTGACTCGTCAGCGCGAGATCGACAAGCTGCGCAAGTCCATCGGCGGCATCAAGGAGATGGGCGGACTGCCCGATGCCATCTTCGTCATCGACGTCGGCTATCACAAGATCGCCATTACCGAGGCCGGCAAGCTCGGCATCCCGGTCATCGGCGTGGTCGATACCAACCACTCCCCCGAGGGGGTTGGCTACGTGATCCCCGGCAATGATGATTCCTCCGGCGCGATTCGGCTATATGCACGCGGTGTGGCCGATGCGATCCTCGAAGGCAAGAGCCAGTCGATCAATGAAGTGGTGCAGCAATTGGCCGGTGACGACGAGTTCGTCGAGGTCGAGGACGCCGCCGAGTAAGCAGACGGACCGACTGGACGGTCAAGGTGCGAGCCATGCACGGCACGCACCTTGATTTGGCGTGTATCGAGCAATTGATTTTGGAGTAACGAGAATGGCGGAAATCACCGCAAGCATGGTCAAGGAACTGCGCGAGAAGACTGACGCGCCGATGATGGAATGCAAGAAGGCGCTGACCGAGGCCGGTGGCGACATGGTCAAGGCCGAAGAGATCCTGCGCGTCAAGCTCGGTAATAAGGCCACCAAGGCTGCCGCCCGCGTTGCCGCGGAAGGCATCGTCGCGATCCATGTTGCCGGCGACGGCAAGCTGGGCAGCATTTTCGAAATCAACAGCGAGACCGATTTCGTCGCCAAGAACGACGAGTTCATCAAGCTGGCCGCAGACTGCGCGCGCCTGGTGGCCGAGAAGGCCCCGGCCGACGTCGCCGCCCTGTCGGCCCTGCCGCTGGGCGATGGCACAGTCGAGTCGACGCGCACCGCGCTGGTCGGCAAGATTGGTGAGAACATGAGCGCGCGCCGTTTTGTGCGTGTTGCGGCCAAGGGCAAGCTGGCCTCCTACATCCACGGCGGCTCCAGGATCGGCGTACTGGTCGACGTGGTTGGTGGCGACGAGCAATTGGCCAAGGATATCGCCATGCACATTGCCGCCTCGAAGCCGAAAGCGCTTGATTCTTCGGGCGTTCCCGCCGAACTGCTGGACACCGAGCGTCGCATCGCCATCGAGAAGGCGCGCGAAGCCGGCAAGCCGGAAGCGATGCTGGAAAAAATTGCCGAAGGCACGGTGCAGAAGTACCTCAAGGACGTGACCCTGCTGGGCCAGGTCTTCGTCAAGGCGGAAGACGGCAAGCAGACCATCGAGCAACTCCTGAAAGCCAGGGGCGCGTCGGTGGCTGGATTCACGCTTTACATCGTCGGCGAAGGCATCGAAAAGAAGGTCAACGACTTCGCCGCCGAAGTGGCCGCCCAGGCCGCCGCTGCCGCGGGCAACAAATAACCCGGGATCGTCGCATGGTCGCGCCCAGGTTCCGTCGCATCCTGCTGAAGCTTTCGGGCGAGGCATTGATGGGGGATGATGCTTACGGCATCAATACCGCGGTGCTGGGCGCGATCGTGGCCGAGATCAAGGCGGTCACCGATCTCGGCGTCGAGACCGGCGTGGTGATCGGTGGCGGCAATATTTTTCGTGGCCTGGCGGGCACGGCCACCGGGATGGATCGCGCCACGGCTGACTACATGGGCATGCTGGCGACGGTGATGAATGCCATGGCACTGTCCGATGCAATGCGCCAGGCCGGCATCAATGCCCGTGTGCAGTCGGCGCTCAACATCGAGCAAGTGGTGGAGCCCTACATCCGGGGCAAGGCGATCCGCTATCTCGAAGAAGGCAAGGTAGTCATCTTTGGTGCCGGCACCGGCAATCCATTCTTTACCACGGATACCGCCGCGGCGTTGCGCGGCTCCGAGATCGGCGCCGAGATCGTGCTCAAGGCCACCAAGGTCGATGGCATTTATACCGCGGATCCGAAGAAGGATTCGCAAGCCACCCGCTTCGCCCGCATCAGCTTTGACGAGGCGATTGGCCGCAATCTGGCAGTGATGGACGCGACGGCTTTCGCGCTGTGCCGCGACCAGAAACTGCCGATCAACGTGTTTTCGATCTTCAAGGCCGGCGCGTTGAAGCGCGTGGTCATGGGAGAGAACGAGGGCACCCTGGTTCACGTTTAGGAGGTTGCATGATTCCCGAACTGAAGAAGACGTCCGAGCAGAAGATGCAGAAGAGCCTCGAGTCGCTCAAGTCTGATCTGGGCAAGGTACGCACCGGTCGAGCACATACCGGCATCCTGGACCATGTTCAGGTTGACTACTACGGCTCCATGGTGGCGATCACGCAGGTGGCCAACCTTACCCTGATCGATGCCCGTACCATCGGTGTCCAGCCGTGGGAGAAGCCGATGGTGGCCAAGGTGGAAAAGGCCATCCGCGATTCTGACCTGGGTCTGAATCCCTCGTCGCAAGGTGAATTGATTCGCGTGCCGATGCCGGCGCTGACCGAAGAACGGCGCCGTGACCTGATCAAGGTGATCAAGCATGAGGGCGAGAATGCCAAGGTGGCCATTCGCAATCTGCGTCGTGACGCAATCGCCCATCTCAAGGAAGCCCTGAAGAAAAAGGAAATCGGCGAGGATGACGAGCGCAAGGCGCTGGATGACATGCAACGGCTCACCGATCGCTATGTTGCCGAGGTCGATCGCCAACTGGCGGAAAAAGAGAAGGACCTGATGGCAATCTGAATCGCGGGAGGGCGCAACATGGCAGGAAAGTTCACCAGCTCGACCCAGGCCATCCCCGACGTGGGCAAGGTACCGCGCCACATCGCCATCATCATGGACGGCAATGGGCGCTGGGCAAAGAAGCGCTTCATGCCGCGTGTCGCCGGTCACAAGCGGGGCGTTGAAATTGTGCGCGCCACGGTCAAGGCCTGCATCGCGCGCGGCGTCGACTATCTGACCTTGTTCGCCTTTTCGTCGGAAAACTGGCGCCGACCGGTCGAGGAAGTCTCGTTCCTCATGAATCTTTTTGTCAGCGCCTTGCAAAACGAAATCGGCCGCCTTCATGCCAACGGAGTCCGGCTGAAAGTGGTCGGCGACCTGTCGGCATTCGAGCCCCGGCTGGTGGCACTGATTCGCGAAGGCGAAGCCCTTACGGCGAACAATTCGCGCCTGACCCTGACCATAGCGGCCAACTACGGCGGACGCTGGGACATCCTGCAGGCAATGAACCAGTTGGCGCTGGCCCACCCGGAGAAGGTCGGCGTCTTTGGCGAAGCGGATCTCGCACCCCATCTGGTTATGGCCTATGCGCCGGAGCCCGACCTTTTCATTCGTACCGGTGGTGAGCAGCGGATCAGCAATTTCCTGCTCTGGCAGCTTGCCTACAGCGAACTCTATTTCACCGATACGCTCTGGCCGGATTTCGACGATGCGTCGCTGGATTCCGCCATTGCGTCCTATCGGCAGCGCGAACGCCGTTTCGGTCGCACCAGCGAACAACTGATCGACAACGCCGTGTCACCGGCGCCGACTCTTGTCCTGCCGGCCGCCGGTCACGATGCTTAAGACGCGGGTCCTGACCGCGCTGGTACTGGTCGTTGCGCTCGGACTGATCCTCTTCGCGCTGCCGCCGATCGCGGCAACCCTGGCGTTCGCGCTTGTCGCCGCGGCTGCGGCGTGGGAGTGGGCAGGCCTGATGAAGCTGGACCCGCCGGTTCGCCATATGTATGCAGGAAGCATTGTGGTGTGCTGCTGGCAGCTTACCGTCAATCTGGCGCATCTGGTGCCTGTGCTGCTTGGACTCTCTGCCGCATTCTGGCTGCTGGTGGTGCCGTTCTGGTTCCGCTACAAATGGACGCTGGGCGGCAACGACATGGCCGGGTATCTGCTGGGCGCCTTGGTGATCCTGCCGACCTGGGCGGCGATGGTTGCCCTGCATGCGGTCGACACCTGGCTGATGCTGGCTGCCATGGCCCTGGTCTGGGTTGCCGATATTGCCGCCTACTTTGCCGGTCGCGCCCTGGGTCGCCACAAACTGGCCCCGACAATCAGTCCGGGCAAGACCTGGGAGGGCGTCGCGGGCGCCATTGCCGGCGTCCTGATCTATGGAGGCATCGTGCTTTCGTTCAGTCCGCTGGCGGGCAAGCTTTCCTTGCCGTTGCCGGTAGTGATTGCTCTGCTGCTCCTGCTCACGGCCGTTAGTGTCATGGGCGACCTCTTCGAGTCCTTGCTTAAACGGCAAGCCGGCATCAAGGACAGCAGCCATTTGCTTCCGGGGCATGGTGGGGTGCTCGACCGCATCGATGCCTTGACCTCCACACTGCCCCTGGCGGCCTTGATCCTCTACCTCGTTCAACCATGAAAATTACCGTACTTGGTGCCACAGGATCCATCGGCGCCAGCACGCTCGATGTCATATCCCGACACCCGGATCGATTCGAGCTTGTCGCCCTGACCGGACATAGCCGGGTTGAGGTACTCGCCGATCAGTGCCGGCGCTTTTGTCCCGCCTATGCCGTCGTTGGCGGACCGGACGAAGCGCGTCGCCTTTCCGGTTTGCTGCCCGCCGGTTCACCGACCGAAGTGCTGTATGGACCCGAAGCGCTATGTCAGGTCGCTTCCCTGCCGGAAGTTGACGCGGTCATGGCCGCGATCGTCGGCGCAGCCGGCTTGCCGCCCGCGCTTGCCGCGGCCAAGGCGGGAAAGCGTGTCCTGCTCGCCAACAAGGAAGCCCTGGTGATGGCCGGGGCCGTATTCATGGCCGAGGTGCATCGCGCCGGTGCGCTGCTGCTGCCGATCGACAGCGAGCACAACGCGATTTTCCAGTCGATGCCCCATGACTATGCTGGCAACATGGTACGTGGCGGCGTGCGCCGGATACTGTTGACTGCCTCGGGCGGTCCCTTCCGCAATTCGCCTGCGGAGCAGTTGCGCACCGTCACGCCGGCACAGGCGGTGGCGCATCCGAACTGGTCGATGGGACGCAAGATTTCCGTCGACTCGGCGACGATGATGAACAAGGGCCTGGAGGTGATCGAAGCCCATTGGCTGTTCAACGCACCGGCGGAGCGTATCGAGGTGGTGATCCATCCGCAAAGTGTGATTCATTCGCTGGTCGATTACAGCGATGGCTCGGTTCTGGCGCAGCTGGGCAATCCCGACATGCGCACGCCGATAGCCCATGCGCTGGCGTGGCCGGACCGCATCGACTCGGGCGTCGCACCACTGGACCTGTTCGCCATCGGGCAACTCGACTTCGAGCGGCCCGATTCAATGCGCTTCCCCTGCCTCGACCTTGCCTACCGGGCCTTGCGTGCCGAAGGCAACGCCGCTGCCGTGCTGAATGCCGCCAATGAGCTTGCCGTTGAGGCATTTCTTGATGAGCGTTTGCCTTTCCTTGGTATCGCCGAGGTGATCGCCGAGACACTGGACGAAGTGCCGCAAGCCGATTTACCCGACCTCGATGCCGTGCTCGACGCTGATCGACAGGCGCGCTCGGTTGCCGCCAAGGTTCTTGCACGTCGTTGCCACCGATGAACCCGCAACTGTGGGGCTGGTACGGCGGGGCGTTCATCATTGCCCTTGCCGTGCTCGTTGTGGTGCACGAGATGGGGCACTATCTCGCCGCGCGCGCCTGCAACGTAAAAGTCCTGCGCTTCGCCTTCGGCTTCGGCAGGATTATCTGGATGCGTCGTGGTGGACCCGACAAGACCGAGTGGGCGATTTCGATTTTTCCACTTGGCGGGTACGTCAAGATGCTCGACGAGCGAGAAGGGGAGGTTGCAGCCGCCGAATTGCCGCGCTCCTTCAACCGGCAGTCTGTGGGGCGTCGTGCCTTCATCGTCGCCGCTGGACCGGCCGCCAACTTCCTGCTGGCGATCTTGCTGTATTGGGGTCTGTTCATGCATGGCGTGACCGAACTCAAGCCCCGCCTCGGACAGCCGCCGGCCGGATCGGTCGCCGCGATGGCGGGCATCGTCGAAGGGTCGACCGTGCGTAGCGTCAATGGCACGCCCATCCTGACCTGGCAGGACTTGCGCTGGGAGGTCATGCGGCGGGCTCTGGACAAGGAAACCTTGAGTATTGAAACGATCAACCCGCAACGGGAGATTGGTGTCTATCGGATCGCCAGCGAGCGTTTCGACCTTGAAGAGCTGGAAAAAGATCCGCTGCGGCCTCTGGGCCTGATTCTGTTCCGGCCGCGCCTGCCGGCCGTGATTGGCAACGTTCAGCCCGGTTCCGTCGCCGACGAGGCGGGCTTTCGCGTCGGTGACCGGGTATCGGCAATCGACGGCAAGACCATTTCGGAATGGTCGGAGCTTGCCGCAACGGCCCGCGCTGCCCCGGGCCGCACGCTGCGATTCCAAATCGAGCGCAGCGGCGACGTGGTGACGATTGCGGCTTCACCTCGGGTGGTCGAGGAGGGCGGGCACAAATTCGGGCGCCTGGGCTTGCTGGCGAGGGAAGGGCAGGGCGAGGCATTTGAAATGATGACCGTCGTGAGCTATGGACCGCTTGCCTCGGGGTGGCGCGCGCTCACGCACACCTGGGACACCTCCATCCTCAGCCTGCGCATGATGGGGCGGATGCTGACCGGTGAACTGTCGTGGAAAAACCTGTCCGGGCCGGTGACGATCGCCGATTACGCCGGTCAATCGGCTCGGCTCGGTCTGAGCTATTACTTGCGTTTTCTGGCGCTGATCAGCATCAGTCTTGGTGTGCTCAATCTGCTGCCGGTACCCGTTCTGGACGGGGGGCATTTGATGTATTATCTCGTCGAGTTTTTCAAGGGAGGCCCGGTATCGGAAAGGGCCCTGGAAATCGGCCAGCAGATTGGATTTGCCTTATTGGCGCTGCTGATGGCCTTTGCCTTCTACAACGATATCAACCGCCTTGTTTCAGGCTAGGTTCCGCCTTACCAAATGAAGATGAAACTGCTTGCCGGACTGGTCATCGCGTTGCTGGCGCGTTCCGCCATTGCCTTCGAGCCCTTCCCGATCAAGGATATCCGCGTCGAGGGCATTCAGCGTACTGAAGCCGGCACGGTGTTCTCCTATCTTCCCGTGAAGGTGGGCGACACCATGACCGATGAGAAGGCCGCTGCCGCGATCAAGGCATTGTTTGCCACCGGCTTCTTCAAAGACGTGCGCCTGGAGATCGACGGACAGGTACTGGTGGTGATACTCGACGAGCGTCCGGCCATTTCCTCGCTCGAATTCACCGGCCTGAAGGCGTTCAAGCCGGAGGACCTGAAAAAATCGCTGCGTGAGGTCGGACTTGCGGAGTCGCGAATTTTCGACCGGGCCCTTGTCGAGCGCGCGGAACAGGAACTGAAGCGCCAGTATCTGGCCCAGGGGCATTATGCCGTGCAGGTGACCACCACGGTTACGCCGCTCGAGCGCAATCGGGTCGGAGTCAATTTTGCCGTCGACGAGGGCGAAATCGCCAAGATCCGGCAGATCAACATCATTGGCGCCAGCGCAATTGCCGAGTCCGACCTGCTTGATCTGATGGTGCTGCGCACGCCGGGCTTGCTGACCTGGTACACGAAGAACGACCAGTATTCAAAGCAAAAGCTGTCTGGCGACCTGGAGTCTCTGCGTTCCTTCTATCTTGACCGCGGTTACCTTGAGTTCAACATCGAATCCACGCAGGTTTCGATCTCGCCGGACAAGCAGGACATCTACATAACCATCAATGTCACCGAAGGTGAGAAATACACGATTTCCTCGGTCAAGTTGGCGGGGCAGTTGCTGCTGCCCGAAGAAGAGCTGCGGAAGCTTGTCTACGTCAAGCCGGGCGAGGTGTTTTCCCGGGAGCGTATGACCGAGACGACGAAGGCCATCAGCGAGCGCCTGGGCAACGAGGGCTATGCCTTCGCCAACGTGAATGCCGCGCCGGAGCTCGACAAGGCCAAGCGCGAAGTTGCCTTCACGGTGTTCATCGATCCGGGCCGTCGCGTGTATGTGCGCCGCATCAATGTGACCGGCAATACACGCAGTCGTGATGAAGTCGTGCGTCGTGAGCTCCGCCAGACGGAGTCGGCGTGGTATGACGGCGAAAAGATCAATCGCTCACGTGCACGGGTCGACAAGCTTGGCTATTTTGATGAGGTTTCCGTGGAAACGCCGCCGGTTGCCGGTACCACGGACCAGGTCGACATGGAAGTCAAGGTCAAGGAAAAGCCGACCGGCAATATCATGCTGGGCGCGGGCTTCTCGAGCGCCGAGAAATTTACCGTATCAGGTGCGGTCCAGCAGCAAAACCTGTTCGGCAGCGGCAAGCATGTTGGCGTCCAGATCAGTACCAGCAAGTCGAATCGCGTCTACTCGCTGTCACATACCGATCCCTATTTCACCATTGATGGGGTCAGTCAGGGGTTCGACGTCTACCTGAGAAATACCGATACCAGCACATTGGCGGTGGGTAGCTTTGGTTCGGATTCGTTCGGTGGTGGCATGCGCTGGGGCATTCCCATTGCCGAGGATGACTACATCAATCTTGGCTTGGCATATGACCGTACCACGCTCAAGACCGACGCCAACAGCCCGATTCGCTACCAAAACTATGTGACCCAATTTGGCGCCAAGAGCAATACCTTGCTGGCTTCCGGCGGCTGGCAGCAGGATAGCCGGGACAGCCTGCTGGTCACGACACGTGGTGATTTTCGTCGGGTCACCCTTGAAGTGGCGTTGCCGGGCAGTTCGGCAACTTATGCAAAGGCGAGCTACCAGCATCAATACTATTATCCGGTTGACAAAAAAATCACTCTGGCGTTCAACGGTGAAATCGGCCTTGCCAAGGGCTATGGCAACAAGGAGTTGCCGTTCTTCAAGAATTTCTATGCCGGCGGTATTGGTTCGGTACGCGGTTTTGATTCCGGTTCGCTCGGGCCCCGGGACGCGGCGACCAGCGAGTCGGTGGGTGGCACGAAGCGCCTGATCGGAAATGCTGAATTGCTGTTTCCCGTCCCTGGCATGGGGCGCGATACGTCAATGCGCCTGAGCGCATTCGTTGATGCCGGCAATGTCTGGGGCTACGACTCGAAGTTCAGCCTGGGCAGCATGCGCTATAGCGGCGGCGTGGCACTTTCATGGAATTCGCCGATGGGCCCGCTCAAGTTTTCCTATGCGAATCCATTCAACAAAAAGACTGATGACAAGGTCCAGCGTTTGCAGTTCCAGATGGGTTCTGTTTTCTGACGGCCATTTAATGGTGAGAAAGACATGTTGAAGAAATTCCTCGTTTCAGGATTCGTGCTGGCGATTTTCTCCAGCGGCGCGTTTGCCGAAGGCAAGATCGGTTTCGTAAATAGCCAGAAGATTCTCAATGACGCGCCGCAGGCCGCCAAGGCGAAGAAGAAGATCGAGAAGGACTTCGAAAAGCGCGATCAGGAACTTCAGCGCATCGCCAAGCAACTGCAAGGCATGCAGGAGAACATGGACAAGAACGCCGTGACCATGTCGGAATCCGATCGACGCACCAAGGAGCGCGAATTCAACGACCTGAATCGCGAGTTTCAGCGCAAGCAGCGCGAATTCCGCGAAGATCTCAGCCAACGGCAGAACGAGGAAATGGCGTCGATCTTCGAACGTGTCAACAAGGTCATCAAGCAGATTGCCGAGACCGAGAAATATGACATTATTTTCCAGGAAGCGGTCTACGCCAACCCGCGCATCGACATTACCGACCGGGTAATCAAGGCGTTGGGCGACGGCACGAAGTAAGACCCGGGCCGTGGAACTGCGGCTCGATGAGATCGTTGCCCGTCTGGGCGGAGAATTGGTCGGCGCCGGCGACACGGTGATTTCACGTATCGCTCCGCTTGCCGCGGCAGGTGTCGGCGATCTCGCATTCCTTGCCAACCCGAAATATCGCCATCAGTTGGTCGAAACACGGGCCAGCGCCGTGATCATGTCCGCGCCCGCCGCGCCGGAACTGAAAGCGGTGATTCTGACCCCGCAGCCCTACCTCTATTACGCCAGGGTGGCCCAGTGGCTCGATCCCGAGCCCACGCCGGCGCCCGGGGTCCATCCGAGCGCTGTGGTCGAGGGCCGGGTTGCTGCCAGTGCCTGCATCGGACCCAATGTCTGGATCGCATCCGGCGCGGTCGTCGGAGATGGCGTTGTGATCGGGGCGAACTGCAGCGTTGGTGAGGCTGCGATCCTAGGCGAGGGTAGTCGCCTTGCGGCCAATGTCAGCATCTATGCACGATGCCAGATTGGTGGTCGTTGCCTGATTCATAGCGGCGCGGTGATCGGTTCGGATGGATTCGGCTTTGCGCGTGACGCCGACGGTAGCTGGATAAAGATTCCCCAGGTGGGCAGGGTAGTCATCGGCAACGATGTCGAAATCGGAGCCGGAACCACAATCGATCGAGGCGCCCTTGGCGATACTGTTATCGGCGACGGAGTCAAACTGGACAACCAGATACAGGTCGGTCACAACGTGCACATCGGCGCCCATTCGGCGCTCGCAGGATGCGTCGGCATCGCCGGCAGCGCGGCCATCGGTGCCCGCTGCACCGTGGGTGGTGGCGCGATCATCCTTGGGCACCTCACTATCGCCGATGACGTCAGCATTTCAGCGGGCACGCTGGTTGGCAAGTCGATTCCAAAATCCGGCAACTACAGCGGCGCCGTGCCTTTTCTTGAGCACGGCGACTGGTTGCGAAATTTTGCGCGCCTGCGCCATCTCGACGCGATGGCCGATAAAATCCGGGCCCTCGAACAGCGGCTTGCCGCACTGGAGAAGACATCATGAGCAGCGACGGCGCCAGCCCCGAGGGCTTGTCCCGCATGGACATCCACCAGATTCTCGAATACCTCCCGCATCGCTATCCCATCCTGCTGGTCGATCGCGTACTGGAAGTGGTACCCGGTGAGCGGATCCGGGCCCTGAAAAATGTCAGCGTCAACGAGCCGTATTTCCCCGGCCACTATCCGCATCACCCGGTAATGCCGGGCGTGCTGATCGTCGAGGCGATGGCGCAGACGGCGGCAATCCTGGCATTCAAGTCCATGGGCAGCAAGCCGGACGACAAATCCGTGTATTACTTCGTCGGCATCGACAATGCCCGCTTCAAGAAGCCGGTTGGCCCAGGCGATCAGTTGGTGATGGAAGTCACCCTGGCTGCGAACAAGCGTGGCATCTGGAAGTTCTCCGGCGTCGCGAAGGTGGATGGGCAGGTGGCATCCGAGGCCGACCTGATCTGTGCCGTGAGACCCACGCCACCATGAGCATTCATTCCACCGCCATCGTCCATCCCGGGGCGAAACTGGGTCGCGGCGTGGTGATAGGCCCCTACGCCATTGTCGGTGAGCACGTCGAGATTGGCGACCAAACCGTTGTTGGCCCGCATGTCGTGATCAGCGGGCATACGCAAATCGGCGCTGAGAATCACATTTTCCAGTTTTGCTCGATCGGCGAAGTCCCTCAGGACAAGAAATATTCTGGGGAACCGACCCGGCTTGAGATCGGCGATCGCAACACCATCCGCGAGTTCTGTACCTTCAATTGCGGCACCGCCCAGGATGCAGGCGTGACGCGCCTGGGCAACGACAACTGGATCATGGCCTACGTGCATCTTGCGCATGATTGCCAGGTTGGCAACCAGACGATTTTCGCCAACAACACCCAACTCGCGGGCCACGTTCACGTGGGTGACTGGGCCATCCTTGGTGGCTTCACCGTGGTGCATCAGTTTGTGCGCATCGGCGCCCACAGCTTTACCGCCATGGGTACGATACTGCTTCAGGATCTGCCGCCGTTTGTCACGGCCGCGGGCAATCCGGCAGAGCCGCGCAGTATCAATGCCGAGGGCATCAAGCGGCGCGGATTTTCTCCGGCAGAGCTCGCTGCCATCAAGCGCGCGTTCAAAACCCTGTACAAGAGCGGCATGAAGCTTGAAGAGGCTCGGGCGGCAATCGCTTCAGATGTTGTCGCGGCGCCCCAGCTCTCGCTGTTGTCCGCATTCCTGGATGTTCCCGGACGCGGAATCATCCGTTGATGGTCCGCATCGCCATGGTGGCGGGCGAGGCATCCAGTGATCAGCTGGCAGCCCACCTGATCACTGCGCTGCGAAAACACCTGCCCGACGCGAGTTTTCATGGAATCGGCGGGCCCAAGATGCAACGCGAGGGTTTCGAATCGCACTGGCCGGCGGAAATGCTTGCCGTTCGAGGCTATGCCGAGGTACTCAAGCATTACCGCGCCATCACCGGCATGCGCCGCCAGTTGTTGCGGCGGCTGCTCAAGGACAGGCCGGATGTGTTCATCGGCGTAGACGGGTCGGATTTCAACCTCTGGTTGGAAAAGCGGCTCAAGGCGGCTGGCATCCCCACCATTCATTTCGTCAGTCCGTCGATATGGGCCTGGCGCAAGCAACGGATGGGCAAGATCATCGATGCGGTAAGCCATATCCTGGCGCTCTATCCGTTTGAACCCGAGCTCTATCGCGACACGCCGGTCAAATGCAGTTATGTGGGCCATCCGCTGGCCGATGTGATCCCGCTGCAGTCGGACCAGCGTGCGGTGCGGGAGCGACTGGGGGTGGCTCAGGACCGCCCGGTGATCGCGCTGCTTCCAGGTAGCCGCCAGTCCGAACTGCACTTCATGGCCGAGACATTCATCGAGACGGCAAAGTTGTTGCTGGAAAAGCAGCCGCGGCTGCAATTTCTGGTACCTCTGGTTTCTCGCGAAACCCGTGTGCAGTTCGAGACGGCCTTGTGGAAACTCAAGGCCGACGAGCTGCCCGTCACGTTAATGTTCGGTCATGCGGCAGATGCCGTCGCGGCCAGCGATGTCGCATTGGTTGCCAGTGGCACGGCGACCCTGGAAACCGCCCTGGTCGGCAGACCGATGGTCATCGCCTACAAGATGTCGCCCTGGTCGTGGCGCCTGATGCGGGGCATGCGCTATCTGCCTTGGGTAGGCTTGCCGAATATCCTGGCGGGACGTTACGTAGTGCCGGAGTTTCTGCAGGATGATGCGACTCCCGAGAATCTCGCCCAGGCGCTCGGCAACCTGCTGGTCGACAAGCAGGCCGGCGTGGCGATTTCCCGCGTCTTCGATGGTGTCCACAGGCTCTTGCGCCAGGATACGTCCAGCCGGGCGGCCGAAGCGGTTTTGCCCTACCTGCAGAGGGCGTGATGCATTTTGTATGCGGCGTTGACGAGGCAGGCCGCGGACCGCTTGCCGGCCCCGTGTATGCCGCTGCGGTGATTCTTGATCCCCACAGGCCCATTGTCGGCCTGGCGGATTCAAAGAAGCTTTCGGAGCGAAAGCGCGAAGCCCTCGCCATCTTGATCAGGGAGCGCGCCGTGTCGTGGAGCATTGCATCATCCTCGGTTGACGAGATCGATGAGTTGAACATCCTGCAAGCGACCTTGCTGGCGATGCAACGGGCAGTAGAAGCCCTTGCCCGGAATCCTGACGAGGCGCTCATCGACGGCAATCGCTGCCCCCTATTGACGATGCCGGCGCGCGCAATCATTGGCGGCGACGCCAGCGAACCTGCGATTTCCGCTGCGTCGATTCTGGCCAAGACCGCGCGCGATGCTGAAATGCGCAGGATCCATGAGGCTTATCCTGGGTATGGCCTGGATCGTCACAAAGGCTACGACACCGCGATGCACCGCGCCGCGCTTGCGCGGCTCGGCCCAGCACCATTTCATCGCCGCAGCTTCGCGCCAGTCAGGGCGCTGCTCGCCGCATCGAGGTGACTCCGGTGGCAGTCATCGCATCGCGTCAGAACGCCCGCTACAAGGCCCTGCGCGCGCTGGCGGAAGATCCTCGGCGTCATGGCATGGCGCTGGCTGACGGGATACACCTGGTGTCGGTCTGTCTGGAGCGTAAAGCCGCGCTTTCCCAACTGCTGATCAGTGAAACCGGAACCCGAAATCGGGAGATTTCAGCCTTGCTGAAGCGCGCATCGGATACGGAACGCCTTACGCTGAGCGACACCCTCTACCGCGAGATCACCGGTATCAGTTCGCCCGTCGGGATCGCCGCCGTGATTGACATTCCGCCGCCGGAAAATGGCCCTTTGCCTGGCGACGCCGTGCTGCTTGACGCGGTACAGGACGCCGGGAATGTCGGTGCCATACTGCGTACCGCAGCGGCGGCCGGAATCCGGGATGTGCTGCTTGGCCCGGGCTGCGCCGGCGCCTGGAGCATGCGCGTATTGCGCGCGGCGCAGGGTGCCCATTTCTCGCTGGCGATTCGCGAGCAGGCTGATCTGTCCGTCGCGCTCGCGGAAAGTGCCGCGCTATCCATTGCCACTGTCGCGAGCGGTGGCGTCGACGTTTACGACGTCGATCTCGCGGGGCCGGTGCTGTGGCTGTTGGGCAATGAAGGCGCGGGCCTGTCTGCCCCGCTCGTGGCGGCTGCGGGGATGCGGGCACGCATTCCCCTTGCCGGCGGCACGGAATCGCTCAATGTCGCCGCGGCTGCCGCGATTGTTCTGTTCGAGATGCGCCGCCAGCGCCTGAAAGCAAAAGAGCCCGCGCAAGGCGGGCTCCCGGGCTAAGCAGCGAGAAGCGGCTTACTTCTTCTTTGCGGCCTTCTTGCCTGCGACAGCGGACTTGAAGCCGGCGCCAGCGGTGAAGCGCGGCACAGTGGTCGCGGCGATTTTCAGTTCCTTGCCGGTTTGCGGATTGCGGCCAACGCGAGCGGCGCGCTTCGACGACTTGAACGTACCAAAGCCCACGAGCGTTACGGTGTCGCCCTTGGCTACGGCCTTGACAATGGCAGCCATCGCGGCAGACAGCGCCTTCTCGGCGGCGGCCTTGCTGATGTCGGCTTCCTTGGCGGTGATTTCGATCAGTTCGGATTTGTTCATGTATGACCTCCTGAGGATGAGTGATGACAGTGGAGCGAAGAATTCCGTGCGAATGGTAGCGCAGTGTAGTCGAAGATTCTTTGTCTGGATCAACTTTTTTACATGTTTTCGGCCCGTATCTCGGGGGGTAAGTGTCCTTTTTGACTTCGCATCCGTTTTTGCTTCCTGGGGCAGGCCGGGTGCGTCGGGAAAGTGGGACCGAGGGGAAAAGACGATAAGATATTCCTCCTGCCGTTTGGGCGACTGTCGTTTATTCGGGACATGGGCCCGGGGATGGAAAAAGTGAAACTGGTGTGGCGGTTCTGGATGGCACTCTGGTTCGCGATGGACCGGCCAGGTGGCTGGAATCTGGCAAACGGATCGCGGCAAGAAACATGCATTTGCTTGGGATAGAGACGGCCACGCGACGTCTGTCCGTGGCCCTGTGGCGGGACGGACACATCCTTGTGCGCAGGGGTGAATTTCCCAACGGCGGCTCGGGGCATGTCCTGCCCTGGATTCATGAACTGTTGGCCGAGGCGGGCATTGCCCCAACGCAACTGGACGGCATTGCCTTCGGTGCGGGCCCCGGCAGTTTTACCGGCCTGCGCATGGCCTGTGGCCTGGCCCAGGGGTTGGCCTGGGGACTGGGCATACCACTGCTTCCGGTACCGACGCTGGAAGCCTTGGCACTGGCATCCGGGCGGGCGCGGGTGTGGGCATGCCTTGATGCCCGCATGAACGAAATTTACTGCGCGGCCTACGCGATTGGCGCGGATGGCGCACGCGAATTGCTGGCCCCGGTGTGCGTACGTCCCGCCGTAGCGCCAGCGCCGACTCTTGAAGGAGTCTGGGGTGTTGGGGATGGCTTTGCTGCCTATGGGGATGTGCTGATGGCGCGAAAACCGGATTTGGTGGGCGTTGATACGGAGGCGGGTCCCACCGCAGCCGCGGTGTTGCGAATCGCTGCCCCGCGCTTTGCGGCCGGCCTCGGCGGGATCGCTGCCTCGGCCCGGCCGATCTACGTGCGCGACAAGGTTGCCCTGACCACCGCCGAGCGTCTCGCGCGTGGAGGCGTCAGGTGATACCGCTCTACGCCGAAATGCAACTGACGGATCTCGATACCGTGGCCGACGCGGAACAACGTTGCCATGGATTCCCCTGGACGCGGGGCAATTTCTACGATTCTCTTGCCGCCGGCCATGGCGCGTGGCTGGCGCGCGAGGCCGGACACATGACCGGATACGCAGTCATGATGCGGGCTCCCGACGAGGCGCACCTGCTCAACATTACGATACTGGCCGAATTGCAGCGCCGTGGTCGCGGTTCTGCATTGCTGCACTACCTTTTTGACCAGGCGCGGGCCTGGGGCGCGACGCGCATGTTGCTTGAGGTGCGTCCCGGCAATGCCTCCGGCCTGGCCCTGTATCGTTGCCACGATTTTTCCGAAATTGGTCGTCGTCGCGATTACTACCCGGCCAGGGGCGGCCGCGAGGACGCCATTGTCATGGCACGCGCCCTATGAACCCGGATCGCGATCGCCTTCTGCACGAGATGGGTCTGGGTCCGCTGTGGAAACTGCGTGCCGCGCCGATGCCCGCGGAGGTGCCGTACCCGTCATCCATCGTGGATGCGCCAGCGACGACGCCACTACCGGGAACGGCAGCCGCGGCGCAGGGCGCGGATTGGGAATCTTTGGCAGCCGCCGTGAGCGACTGCCGCAAGTGCCGCCTGTGTTCGGCGCGCAAGCAGGCCGTCTTTGGTGTCGGTGACGTCAATGCCGATTGGCTGTTCGTGGGAGAGGGACCGGGGTCCGAGGAGGATCAGCGCGGCGAGCCCTTCGTCGGTCAGGCAGGGAAACTGCTCGACAACATGCTGGCGGCGATCGGATTGCGCCGCGGCAGCGACGTCTACATCGCCAACGCGGTCAAGTGCCGTCCGCCGGAAAATCGCACACCTGAAGTGGAAGAAATGGAGGCCTGCCGGCCTTTCCTTGAGCGACAGATTGACTTGATTCGGCCGAAATTGATTGTCGCCCTTGGTCGTCCGGCGGCGCAGACTTTGCTTAAAGCCGAAGTAAAGATCGCTGCGGCACGCGGACGGCTTCACGAGTATCTGGGTATTCCCCTGATAGTCACTTATCATCCAGCCTACCTGCTGCGCAATCTTCCTGACAAGTCCAAGGCCTGGGAAGACCTCTGTTTCATGCGCAGGGAAATGGGGAAACTGAAAGGGCGCTGATGGAACGCGTCCCCGCCCGGTCAATCAATTGAACTTCGGGATTGGTGGTGCGCGGCGTCGTCCAGGCCGCCAACATCGTCGCGCTGGCGCTGGTTGAGTTCGTGGCGCAGCTTGACCAGCCACATGGTACCTGCGACCAGCAGGCCGAACATGGCAATGATCCAATAGATGTGCAGATTCGCCCGCAGCAGCAACGAGTACCCGGTAGTCATGATCAGGATCGAAAGGTTTTCGTTGAAGTTCTGCACGGCGATCGAATGCCCGGCGCCCATCAGAATGTGGCCACGATGCTGCAATAGCGCGTTCATCGGCACCACGAAGAACCCTGAAGCCATGCCGATCAGCACCAGCAGGGGCGCGGCCACCCAGAAGTCGCGAACCACGATCATGATCAACACGCCGACGCCCATGGCGATGCCGAGGGGAATCACGCGCACCGACTTGCGCAGGGTGATCCACTTGGCGGCCATCACGGCGCCGATCGCGACGCCGATGGCAACAATGCCCTGCAGCATGCTGGCCCTGGACAAGTCGAGGTTGAGCGAAACGCGCGCCCATTCCAGGACGATGAACTGCAGGGTGGCGCCGGCACCCCAGAACAGGGTGGTCACGGCCAGCGAGACCTGGCCGAGTTTGTCGCGCCAGAGCAGTCTGAGGCAGTGGTTGAACTCGTGCAGCAGGTAGACCGGATTTTTTTTCAACGGCTTGTGGTCTACGCCGGTATCGGGCACGTAGAGATTGAAGGCGGCGGCAATCAGGTAGAGCGCGCCGATGATGATGAGGTTCATTTCGGCGACGGTGTCAATGCCCGTGTCGACCACCGGAAAGTCCAGGCTCAGGAGGCCGTGGGCGATTTCCGGCTTGATCATAGCGCCACCCAGCACCACGCCGAGGATGATGGCGCCGACGGTGAGGCCCTCGATCCAGCCGTTGGCGACCACCAGCAGGCGATGCGGCAGATATTCCGTGAGGATGCCGTACTTGGCCGGCGAATAGGCCGCGGCACCGAGGCCGACGACGGCGTAGGCGAGCAAGGGGTGCACGTCGAAGAACATCAGCGAGCAACCGAAAATCTTGATGCCGTTGCTGATGAACATGACGCGCCATTTCGGCATCGAGTCGGCGAAGGCGCCGACAAATGCCGCCAGCGCCACATAGGACACCGTAAAGAAGGTTTTGAGCAGCGGTTCGTACTCTGCCGGCGCGCGCATGTCGCGCAGGATGGCAATGGCGGCAATCAACAGGGCATTGTCGGCAAGCGCAGAAAAGAACTGCGCCGCCATGATGATGTAAAAACCGGCGTTCATTGCGTAAGCCGTTGCCGCGGCCTGATTCGAAGGTCACGGTTTATAGCACGAAAGGTATGGCGCGACTTTGATGCTGCGGTGCCGCAGAGCTCATAAATTGCGCTCATGCTCAGTCATTTGTGATTGAATAACGATTGACAGCAATTTATCCAGCGGGAGGGCGGTTTTATGGCCGATCGGCGGCTTCAGGTGTTTCACGCGGTGGCCAAGCAATTGTCCTTTACCAAGGCGGCCGAGGTCTTGTTCATGACCCAGCCGGCGGTGACCTTTCAGATCAAGCAACTGGAAGAGCATTTCAATACGCGGCTGTTCGATCGCGGTCATGGTCGCATTGCCTTGACACCGGCGGGGGAGGTGGTTCTCGGCTACGCGGAACGCATACTTGGCCTGGCGTCCGAAATGGATGTTCGTCTGTCGGAGCTTACCGGCGAGATCGGCGGGTCGCTGATGGTGGGGGCCTCGACCACCATTGCCGAATTCATGCTTCCCGGCATCCTCGGTGAATTCAAATCGACGTATCCCAATGTGCGTTCGCGGCTGATCGTCGGCAATTCGGAATCCATCGAAAACCGCGTGCTGGAGCACACCATCGACATCGGTTTCATCGAATCGCTCTCGCACGAGCCCAACCTGGAATGCGAAGTCTGTTGCGATGACGAACTGGTGGTCATCTGCCATCCGCGTTTCCCGTTGGCACGGCACAAGGAATTGGTGCCGCAGAAACTCCTTGAGCATCCCTATATTTCCCGCGAACCGGGGTCCGGTACCCGCGAGTTCACCGAGAGCTACCTGCGCAGCGCGGGCATTTCGCTGGATCAGATGAATGTCGTGATGGAACTTGGCAGCCCGATTGCGCTGAATGGCGTGGTGCAGACCGGGTTGGGCTTCGCCATTGCGTCGCGCGCCTCCGTGAGCAAGGAGCAACGGCTTGGCGACATCGTGGCGATTCCGCTCAAGCCGCGCCTGATCCGCACCTTGTCGATGGTCTATCCCAAGGAAAAATTCCGCTCACGGCTGGTGGCAAGCTTTGTCGAATTCGCCTCCGCAAGACTGCGCGCGCTGATTGCCAAAAAGCCGGTCTAAGGCATTGCAACTGTCATGAACAATCCATCCCGTTGGGTGTCCGGCGGATACTGAGCATGGTCCGCCCGGTACGCGCTTGCCTCGACTGGAGTGCGCTGCGCCACAACCACGGCCTTGTCAGGCACCATGTCGGCACGTCCCGCATCTGGAGCGTGGTCAAGGCCGATGCTTACGGACACGGGCTGCTGGATGCGGCAAATGCGCTCGCAGAGATCACTGACGGGTTTGCGCTGGTGGAATTCGAGGGAGCCATGGCGTTGCGCGATGCCGGCTTCCGCCATCCCATCCTGATGCTCGAGGGGCCGTATCAGCCCGATGATTTCGCGCTCTGCTCCGAACTTGAACTTACCCCGGTGCTGCATACCGATTGGCAGGTCGATGCGCTGATCAGCGCCGGATTGCCGCGACGACAAGCGATTTACCTGAAACTGAACACCGGCATGAACCGTCTCGGCTTCAATGCCGATGAATTTGCGTCCGCACTCGACAAAATGCTTGCCGCGGATTGTCTGGAATCGGTGGTGCTGATGACGCATTTCTCCGATGCCGACGAAGCTCGCGGCATCGGCGTGCAGATGGAACGTTTCCTGGCCATGGCCGGAGGACGTTCCCTGCCGGCGTCACTGGCCAACTCCGCCGCCATCCTGCGCTTCCCCGAATCCCATGCCGACTGGGTGCGGCCCGGCATCATGCTTTATGGTAGTTCACCCTTTCCGGCGATGACGTCGGCGGCGGAGCTCGGATTGCGCCCGGTAATGACGCTGGCAAGCGAACTCATCGCCGTGCGCGATCTTGTTCCGGGTGATACGGTGGGATATGGCAGCAGCTTCGTTGCGGCGAATTCGATGCGTGTCGGGATTGTCGCCTGTGGTTACGCCGATGGCTACCCGCGCCATGCGCCGACCGGCACGCCGGTGGTGGTTGCCGGTTGCCGCACGCGTACGCTGGGACGGGTTTCCATGGACAAGATCTGCATCGACCTGAATGGCCTTCCGCCGGAAGTCGGCGTTGGCGCCACGGTGACATTGTGGGGAGGCGAGGGCGCGATGTACCTTTCCGCCGATGACGTCGCCCAGGCGGCAGGCACCGTTGCCTATGAGCTGTTCTGCGCCCTGGCGTCGCGCGTTCCGCTTGAGGAAATCAATTGATGGCATCTGCCCGAAGCGGGATGCCTCGGTGCGTTCAAGTCTGACATGGGCGCCAAGGCCAGGACCCAGTATTCCTGCACGGAGTGCGGTACGGCGATGCCGAAGTGGCAGGGCCAGTGTCCCGGTTGCGGGCAATGGAATACGCTGGTCGAAGCGGTGATCGAATCGCCGCAGGCGGCCAAGCGTAGTTTTTCCTCGCTGGGCGGCAGCAGCGGTGTGCAGGCACTGGCGACGATCCATCCCCGGGAGGAAGCCCGCCAGGCGACCGGTGTCGAGGAGTTCGACAGGGTTCTCGGCGGCGGGCTGGTTGCCGGTGGCGTGGTGTTGATTGGCGGCGATCCGGGGATAGGCAAGTCCACCCTGTTGCTGCAGGCACTGGCGCGATTGGCCCAGGCCGGACAGAAGGTGCTTTACGTTTCCGGCGAGGAGTCCGGCGAGCAGGTCGCGCTGCGTGCGCAGCGCCTGCAACTCGACGTGGCCGGCATGCAATTGCTGGCCGAGATCAATGCCGAAAGAATACTTTCGACCCTGCTGGAGCAGCGGCCTGCCGTGGCCGTGATCGACTCGATCCAGACCGTCTGGTCGGATGCACTGCAGTCGGCGCCCGGTTCAGTGGCCCAGGTGCGCGAGTGTGCGGCGCAACTGACGCGCTTTGCCAAACAGTCGGGGACCTGCGTGATCCTGGTCGGGCACGTCACCAAGGAGGGCAGCCTGGCCGGGCCGCGGGTGCTCGAACACATGGTCGACACGGTGCTCTACTTCGAAGGGGATACCCATTCCGCGTTTCGCCTGGTGCGCGCCGTGAAGAACCGCTTTGGCGCCGTGAATGAACTGGGCGTGTTCGCCATGACTGAAAAGGGCTTGCGTGGCGTGGCCAATCCCTCCGCCCTGTTCCTTTCGCAGCACTCGCTTGAGGTTTCAGGCTCCTGCGTGCTGTGCACCCAGGAGGGCACGCGCCCCTTGCTGGTGGAGATCCAGGCCCTGGTGGATGGATCGCTGTCGCCGAGTCCGCGCCGGCTCGGCGTCGGGTTGGACCAAAACCGGCTGGCAATGCTGCTGGCGGTACTGCATCGACATGCCGGCATCGTTTGTGGCGACCAGGATGTGTTTGTCAACGCCGTTGGCGGCGTGCGCATTTCCGAGCCGGCGGCCGACCTGGCGGTGTTGCTGGCGATCGTTTCATCGCTGCGCAACAAGCCTTTGCCGGGCAAGCTGGTGGTGTTCGGCGAGGTTGGCCTGGCGGGCGAAATCCGTCCCGCGCCGCGTGGGCAGGAGCGCCTGCGAGAAGCCGCCAAGCTGGGCTTCACGCATGCCGTGGTGCCCAAGTCAAATGCACCCCGGCAGGCCATCAAGGGACTGGAAGTGGTCGCCCTCGACCGCGTCGAAGAGGCCATCGAGCGGATGCGCAGCTGGTGATCAGCGGGCCGCTCAGCTTGGCACTACGCATGCTTGCCCGCGACTGGCGTGCCGGCGAGTTGACCGTGCTCGGCGTCGCATTGATGCTGGCTGTGGCAGCGCTGACCAGTGTCGGCTTCCTTGGCGACCGGGTCGAGCGGGCGCTGCGCCTGCAGTCGCATCAGTTGCTGGGCGGCGATCTGCTGCTTAGTGCCGATCACCCCTGGCCCGACGATTTTCGCCGGGAGGCGGCGTCGCGCGGCCTGCGCCTTGCGGAAAGCGCGACGTTCGCCAGCATGGTCAGCCTGGGCGACGCCTCGGTGCTGTCCGAGATCAAGGCGGTGACCGAGGGCTATCCCTTGCGCGGAAGCCTGCGCACGGCGCCGGCCCTGAATGCGCCGGACGCCGAGACCCGGGGCGTGCCGCTAACCGGTGAAGCCTGGGGCGACGAGCGCCTTGCCGGCGCGCTGAATGTCCCTCCGGGAACGGCCTTGTCGTTAGGTCGCATCACGGTTCGCAGCGGACCGATCCTGACGCTGGAGCCGGATCGCGGCATGAACGTGTTTGCGCTGGCGCCGCGCCTGCTGATCAATTTTGCCGACCTGCCAGCCACCGGCTTGATTCTGCCGGGCAGCCGCGTCGCCTATCGGCTGCATGTGGCCGGAGAGACCGAAAGCGTGCAGGCCTACGAATCCTGGGCAACGGCCAGGCTGGGGCGTGGCGAGCGCCTGGAAAGCCTGGACAACGCCCGGCCCGAAATCCGCAATGTCACCGAGCGTGCGCAGCGCTTCCTGCGCCTGTCGGCACTGCTGGCGGTGATTCTCGCCGCCGTCGCGGTAGCGCTGGCGGCCGAGCGCTACATGCGCCGCCATCTCGACGGCTGCGCCGTAATGCGCTGCATGGGCGCACGGTCGGGGCAGTTGCTGGTGATCCATGGCGGCGAGTTTCTTTTGTTCGGACTAGCCGCCACCGTTGTCGGATGTGTCGTCGGCTATGCGGTTCAGGCGGGCCTGGAGCAGATGTTGACTGGGCTGTTGGCGACCACACTGCCTGCGCCGTCAGTGCTGCCCTTGCTCCAGGGCCTGCTGGTCGGCCTTACGCTGCTGCTGGGCTTCGCCCTGCCGCCGCTGTTGCGCCTCAAGCGCGTGCCAACGATCCGCGTGTTGCGTCGGGAATGGAGTGGCGCCGAGCCGGCGTCTGTCGGCGCTTACCTGCTTGGCGCGCTGGTTTTGGCGGGATTGATGCTATGGATGGCGGGCGATCTGCGCCTCGGTGCCATCGTGCTCGCCGGTTTCGTTCTGGCGCTGGCGTTCTTTGCCCTGATGGCGCGGCTGATGCTGGCCGTCCTCGGCCGCATACGCCCGGCCGGTCGCGGCTATGGCTGGCGTCATGGCCTCGCCAACCTGCGCCGGCGGCTTGCCGGCACGATGGTGCAGGCGGTGGCGCTGTCGCTGGGCCTCACTGCACTGCTGCTGCTGACCGTGGCGCGCGGTGATCTGCTCGACGCCTGGCAGTCGCGCGTACCGCCCAACGCGCCCAACCGTTTCGCAATCAATATCCAGCCGGATCAGCGCGCCGCCATCGACGACTTTTTCAGGACCCGCGGCTTGCCGGCCCCGTACCTGGAACCCATGGTGCGCGGCCGCCTGGTGCAGGTCAATGGACGCGCAGTCGGTCCGGAAACCTACACCGACGAGCGGGCGCGACGCCTGGTGGATCGCGAATTCAATCTCTCCTGGGCGGATCGCCTGCCCGCCGGCAATTCGATCAGTGCAGGCCGTTGGCATGGCGCCACGGACACGGCGGAGTTCTCGGTCGAGCAGGGCCTGGCCGAAACCCTGGAGCTCAAGCTCGGTGATCGCCTGGTCTACGAGATCGGCGGCCAGCGCATGGAAGGGCGGGTCACCAGCCTGCGCAAACTCGATTGGGACTCGATGCGCGTCAATTTCTTTGTCATATCGCCGCCAGCGGCACTGGAAAACTTTCCTGCCAGCTACATCACCAGTTTCCACCTGCCGGCGGAGAGGGCGCAGGTCATTCCGGAGCTGGTGCGGCGCTTTCCCAACATTACCGTGATCGACGTCGCGGCACTGGTGCGCCAGCTGCACGCGACGATCGACCAGGTCGCCCATGCCGTGCAACTGGTTTTTGGTTTTGCCGTGCTTGCCGGTCTCGCGGTGCTCTACGCTGCCTTGCAGGCCAGTGCCGACGAGCGTCGCCACGAGCTTGCCGTGCTGCGAGCCCTGGGTGCCCGCGGCCGGCAGCTTTCCGCGGCGCTGTTGGCCGAGTTTGCCGCGCTCGGCCTGGTCGCCGGCCTGCTCGCCGGGATCGCCGCAAGCCTCATCGGCTGGGGTTTGGCGCGTTTCGCCTTTCGCCTCGACTACCTGCCGCAGGTCGAGCTCTGGATGGTCGGCGCGGCGGCCGGTGCGGCGCTGGCGGTGGTTGCCGGCTGGCTGGGCGCCTCGTCCATGCTGCGGCAGTCGGCGATGCCGTCCTTGCGCGCCGCCGAGTAGGCGCCGCGGCGCCCCCTCAGCGCCGACTGTCGCTGCCGATGTGCGCGATCGAGCCAGCGTAATAGTTGAGCAAGTCGATTTGCCGCGGGTCCGCGCGGTACAGGCCGTCCTCCTCGATCACCAGGCGACGCAGGATCAGCATGCGCAGGCCGACACCGAAGGCGTAGTCGTGATCCTGGCGTGGAATGTAGAGATGGGCGCCATAGGCTTCCAGCTCGCGCATGCGGGCATGTGCCGCCGACTTGAGCTCGAGTTCGCTCAAGGCCTGCTGCGGATCGCGCATCAGCACATCGGCGACCAGCGGCACCGGCAGCACCGGGATCACGCCGCCGATGTCGGCCATCAGGCGTTGGGCCAGCTTGCCGACTTCGGCGCGACGGGTCTCGTCGTCCATGCCCGGAAAATGCAGCGTGCGTTCGCCGGCCCAGGCCCGCATCGACAGCGGTGCGCCAAAATTGACACAGGCATAGCCGAAGCGATGCCAGCCGCCGCCGAGCGCCAGCCCGGCGTTGCGCAGCATGAAGCCGGCCGTGATTGCCGCGGCGCGCAAACCGCCGGGGCGAGGATCGGCGGGGTGCAATTTGAGCAGCTGGCTGCGGTCCTCCAGCACGCGGTCGTAGTTGAGGCCGACGGGAATGAAGACCAGATCGCGCCGTTCACCCCCGGGGCGTTCGTCGAACGTCTTCAGCATGTAGTCCAGCAGGCCGAAGCGCGGTGACCGCAGCTTGCCGTCAATGGTCAGGCCGCCTTCGGGAAACACCGCCTGGGTGACGCCGGCCTCCGAGGCCATTTGCACGTAGCGCTGCAGCACCACGCGATACAGTGGATCGCCCGAGTTGCGCCGCACGAAGAAGGCACCCATGGCGCGAATCAGCTGTTGCAGCGGCCAGATGCGCGCCCATTCGCCGACGGCGAAGGACAGTGCGGCGCGTTCTGCGGCAAGGAAGGCGACCAGTACGTAGTCCATGTTGCTGCGATGATTCATGACGAAGACGATGGTGGATTTGCGGTCGACCTTCGCCAGTCCCTCTTCGTCGACGAAGCCGATGCGCACGCGGTAAAGCGCGCGCGCCGCCGCTCGCGCGACGGCATAGCCGACGCGGTAGTAGATGTAGGCGTTGAAGGAGGGGACGATCTCCCGGGCGTAGTGGTCGATGCGGCGCCAGACGTCGCCGAGGCGTTCGTTCTTTGCGTTGGCGTGATCCGTTGCGGCGGTCTGTACCTTCGGATCGTGGAACAGGCGGTCGATCAATACCTGGCGGCGTGTCAGTTTGAAGGAAGGCAGTTCGACACTGAGCCGGCCGCCGATCTGGCGTATCACCAGCCTGATGCGGCGGCGGAAGAACCAGCGCATGCCCGGTACCAGCAGCATCACCAGCAGGGCCCAACCGGCCAATCCGGCAAGGATGGCGAAGGCCCACAGCGGCAGGGTGATCGTCTGACTCATCGCATTCGCTTTCCGCAAGGACGATGGCGGGATCATAACAGCGAGTTGTCGGACGATATACACGGCGTATGGGCAGATAAGGCCTGCGTATAATTCGCGCCGACATCACGCGGCCGGACCGTGGCAGTAAGCGCCCGGTCAGCCCGCCGTGGCATGCTTCACGCAGCAGTGCGGCCGCACCGGGCCGGAGATCCCGGTCGTGCGGCGACCTGCCATCCCTCACCCTCATAGCCAAACGCGGAGATAGAAATGAGCGCAGCCCAGACCCTGATTCCAGCCACCCTGATTCCCGGCGACGGCATCGGCCCCGAAATCACCGATGCCGCGGTGGCGGTGCTGGACGCGCTGGGCGCGCCCTTTCAGTGGGACATTCAGCTTGCCGGTCTGGCTGGCGTCAAGGCCGCCGGCGATCCGCTGCCGCAAGCCACGCTCGACTCCATCGACCGCACCCGGCTGGCGCTCAAAGGCCCGCTGGAGACGCCGTCGGGCGGCGGCTACCGCTCATCGAACGTGCGCCTGCGCGAAAAGTACAAGCTCTACGCCAACCTGCGTCCGGCCAAGACCCTGGTGCCCGGCGGGCGCTTCGAGGACATCGATCTGGTGCTCTGCCGCGAGAACAACGAGGGCCTCTACATGGGCTACGAGCACTACATCCCGATCGACAACGATCCCCATGCCGTCGCCATTGCCACCGGCGTGAATACCCGCCAGGGTTCGAAGAACATCCTCAAGTTCGCCTTCGACTACGCGGTCGCCAACGGCCGCAAGAAGGTCACGGTGGTGCACAAGGCCAACATCATGAAGGCGCTGACCGGCATCTTCCTTGAAACCGCGCAGCAGATGTACAAGGAGCAGTACGCCGGCAAGTTCGAGTTCGAGGAAGTGATCATCGACGCCTGCGCCATGAAGCTGGTGATGAACCCCTGGCAGTTCGACCTGCTGGTGACCACCAACCTGTTCGGCGACATCCTCTCCGACGAGATCTCCGGCCTGGTCGGCGGCCTGGGCATGACCCCGGGCGCCAACATCGGCGAACACGCGGCGATCTTCGAGGCGGTGCATGGTTCGGCGCCGGACATCGCCGGCAAGGGCATCGCCAACCCCACGGCGCTGCTGCTGGCCTCGGCCATGATGCTCGACCATGTCAAGCGCAGCGACCTCGCTGACCGCCTGCGCCGCACCATCTACGACGTGCTGAACACGGACAATGTCCGCACCGGCGACCTCGGCGGCAAGGCCAGCACCGACCAGTACGCCAAGGCACTGGTGGCACGCCTGAAGTAAGTCAGCGCTTGAGGCGGGCGAAGGCGTCGGCCATCGCGCCCGCCGGCGCCGCCGGACGCGTCGGCGCCTGGGGACGGCCGCGGGACGACGAATTCGCCGTAGCACCAGCGCCGACTCTTGGCTTGGGCGCCGGTTCGCCATTCGGCGCGGCGGGCTTGCGTGCTTCGTCGCTGAGACGCATGGTCAGCGCGATGCGCTTGCGCGGGACATCGACCTCCAGCACCTTGACCTTCACCACGTCGCCGGCCTTCACCACCTGGTGCGGGTCGCGCACGAAGCGCTCGGACAGGGCCGAGATGTGCACCAGCCCGTCCTGATGCACGCCGATGTCGACGAAGGCGCCGAAGTTGGTGACATTGGTTACCACGCCTTCGAGCTGCATGCCGGGTTCGAGGTCTTTGAGTTCCTCGATGCCGTCGCGAAATGACGCCGTCTTGAACTCGGGACGCGGATCGCGGCCGGGCTTTTCCAGTTCGACCAGGATGTCCTGCACCGTCGGCAGGCCGAAGCGCTCGTCGGTGTATTTTTTCGGATCGAGTGTGCGCAGGCGGCGTGTATCGCCGATCAGCTCCCGCATGCCGGCCTTGATGTCGGCAAGGATGCGCTCGACCACCGGGTAGGCCTCCGGGTGCACCGCCGAGGCATCCAGCGGGTTGTCGCCCCGGGCGATACGCAGGAAGCCGGCGGCCTGCTCGAAGGCCTTCTCGCCCAGGCGCGGCACATCCTTCAACTGGGCGCGTGATGAAAACGCGCCGTGGGTGTCGCGCCAGGCGACGATGTTGGCGGCCAGCGTGGTGTTGAGTCCGGCAATGCGCTTGAGCAGCGCGGCGCTGGCGGTATTGACATCCACGCCAACCGAGTTGACGCAGTCCTCGATCACGGCATCCAGCGCCCGCGCCAGGCGTGACTGGTTGAGGTCGTGCTGGTACTGGCCGACGCCGATGGCCTTGGGCTCGATCTTCACCAGCTCGGCCAGCGGGTCCTGCAGGCGCCGCGCAATCGATACCGCGCCGCGAATCGAAACGTCAAGGTCCGGGAACTCCAGCGCCGCCAGTTCGGATGCGGAATACACCGAGGCGCCGGCTTCCGACACCGTGATCTTTTTCAGCTTCAGTTCCGGGTGACGGGTCATCAGCTCGCCGGCCAGCTTGTCGGTCTCGCGGCTGGCCGTGCCATTGCCGATCGCCATCAGCGTCGCGCCATGTTTCTGCGCCAGATGGCGCAGCGCGGCGAGCGAGCCTTCCCAGTCGCGGCGCGGCTCGTGCGGGTAGAGCGTGGCCGTATCCACCAGCTTGCCGGTGGCATCAACCACCGCCACCTTGACGCCGGTGCGGATGCCGGGGTCGAGGCCGATCACCGAGTGCGGCCCGGCCGGGGCCGCCAACAGCAAATCGCGCAGGTTGCGGGCGAAGACGCGGATCGCTTCTTCTTCGGCGCGCTCGCGCAACTGGTTCATCAGCTCGGTTTCGAGGTGCAGCGAGAGCTTCACCATCCAGGCCCAGCGTGCCGTTTCAGCCAGCCACTTGTCGGCCGCACGGCCCTGGTCGCGGATGCCGCAGTGCGCTGCCACCATGGCTATGCAGGGCGAGGCCTCGGGCGGGTCGCGCAGCTCGGGCTCCGTCTTCAGGGCCAGACGCAGGATGTCCTCGTTGCGCCCGCGCAGCAGGGCCAGCGCGCGGTGCGAGGGGATGCTCGCCACGGCTTCGCGGAAGTCGAACCAGTCGCGGAACTTCGCGCCTTCGGTTTCCTTGCCGGCGACCACGGTGGAGGCGAGCAGGGCGTGTTCGTTGAGGTAGCTGCGCAGTTTGGCCAGCAGCGCGGCATCCTCGCTGAAGCGCTCCATCAGGATCTGGCGCGCGCCGTCGAGCGCGGCCTTGACGTCCGGTACGTGCGTCTCCGGCGGCTCGGTTTGCGTGTTGACGTACTTCGCCGCCTCGGCTTCCGGGCTCAGCGTCGGGTCGCCGTAGAGCGCATCGGCCAGCGGTTCCAGCCCTGCCTCGCGGGCGATCTGGGCCTTGGTGCGGCGCTTCTGCTTGTAGGGCAGGTAGAGGTCTTCCAGACCCTGCTTGTTGTCGGCAGCGATGATCGCGGCGGCGAGTTCCGGCGTCAGCTTGCCCTGCTCGGCGATCGACGACAGTATCGAGGCGCGGCGGTCTTCCAGTTCGCGCAGGTAGCCCAGGCGATCCTCCAGATTGCGCAGCTGGGTGTCGTCGAGATTGTCGGTGACTTCCTTGCGGTAGCGGGCGATGAAGGGCACGGTGGCGCCCTCGTCGAGCAGCTGCACGGCGGCGGCCACCTGCTGCGGGCGGACGCCGAGTTCGGTGGCGATGCGTTGCGCGATGCGTTTCTGAAGGTCGGCGGTCATATGCGGCGAAATGCTGAAGGGGCGCGCACCTTAACGGCAGGCGCCGGGCTTGGCAAGACTTGACAGCGCGTCAGTTCAGCGTCCGCGCCAGGGCGATGCGGAATTCCCTCACCAGATCATCGAATTGGGCATCGCCGCCGAGCCGGGTAAACAACCCTAACGAAAAAGGAGCTAGCCCGGATATTTCATCAGCCCTATGATTTGCCTGCGCAGATATGCTGGACGGGTTGATCGTGATGTGAGCGTTGGCGTTTGATCAAATTTTGATCAAATAGGCGAATTCTGGACGGACTTCCCCCAACCCCCGATGAT
>JACRIX010000080.1 GCA_016215645.1 Rhodocyclales bacterium | reverse complement strand
TCAGCTTCATGGTCTCGGGATCGGGGAACTTGATGTAGTGGAAGAAGCAGCGGCGCAGGAAGGCGTCGGGCAGTTCCTTTTCGTTGTTCGAGGTAATGATGACGATGGGGCGCACCGCAGCGCGCACCGTCTGCCGCGTCTCATATACATGGAACTCCATGCGGTCGAGTTCGCGCAAGAGGTCGTTGGGGAATTCGATGTCGGCCTTGTCCACCTCGTCGATCAGGATCACGCTGGGCTTGCCCTGCTCGAAGGCCTGCCACAGCACGCCCTTGACGATGTAGTTTCCAATGTCCTTGACCTTCTCGTCGCCGAGCTGGGAATCGCGCAGGCGCGACACCGCGTCGTACTCGTAGAGGCCTTGCTGCGCCTTGGTGGTGGACTTGATGTGCCACTGCAACAGCGGCACGCCCAGGGCGTCGGCGACTTCTTCGGCCAGCATGGTCTTGCCGGTGCCGGGCTCGCCCTTGATCAAGAGCGGGCGTTGCAGGGTGATCGCGGCGTTCACCGCCAGCATCAGGTCGGGGGTGGCGACGTAGGAGTTGGTTCCTTCAAAGCGCATGGTGGTCTCTTTCAGGTTTGAAGCAACAGAATATCCCAGACTTGCCTGCTTGTCGCATTGTCCGCCGTGTGGTCAGCGCCGACTCTTCAGGGCTTGTGAAGAAATCGTAGCGAGCGGGCCGCAGCGGGGTGCGGCCGGAGCGCAGCTACCGGAATGTACGTCGTTGTACATGAGGATAGCGAGCACCGCCCAATCCCCGATCCGGTACGCGCAGTAGGTTTATTCACAAGCTATCAGCCGGCTTTGCGGCGCACGCAGTCGACGTAGGCCTCGCCATCGGGCGGCAGCTTGCTGCGCTGGGCGCGCCAGAGCATTTCGCCCAGGCATTCGAGCACGGCATGCAGGGCGTCATGGCGGTCGCCGCGACGGCTTTGCAGCAGCTTGAAGGAGGCAAGTATCCCGGGTGGCTGATCGATGGAAAGCTGCTCCTCGATCGCCAGGTGCATCGACAGGTGCAGGAAAGGATTGGTTTCGCCCTGCTCCGGCGTCCATTCGCGCGTCAGGGCGTCCGGGGCTTCGAGCAGTTCGTGGTATTCGGGATGAAGGTCGACCAGATCGGCCGCCAGCGTTTCCATGGGTGTGGCCGGCAGGCGCCGGCGGCGCTTGGCCCAGGCATCGATGAGGAATTGTCGGGCCTGGTCGCGGGTCGGATTAAACACGCGTCTTCTCCTTGTAGGCGCAGAGGTCGGCCACCAGACAGTTCGGACAATCCGGCGTGCGCGCCTTGCACACATAGCGGCCATGCAGGATCAGCCAGTGGTGGGCATGCAGACGGAATTCGGCGGGCACCACCTTGAGCAGTTTCTGCTCGACGGCCTCGACGTCCTTGCCCGGTGCCAGCCCGGTGCGGTTGCCGATGCGGAAGATGTGCGTATCCACCGCGATGGTGGGTTCCTTGAAGGCGATGTTGAGCACCACGTTGGCAGTCTTGCGGCCGACCCCGGGCAGGGCTTCGAGGGCGGCGCGGTCGTGCGGTACGTCGCCGCCATGACGTTCCAGCAGCAGGCGTGACAGGGCGACGACGTTCTTGGCCTTGGTGCGGTAGAGGCCGATGGTCTGGATGTAGTTTTCGACGCCGGCTTCGCCCAGGGCGGAAATGGCCTGCGGCGTCGGGTGGTCCTTGAACAGCGGACGGGTGGCGCGATTCACGCCCTTGTCGGTGGCCTGGGCGGAGAGCACCACGGCGACCAGCAACTGGTAGGGCGTGGCGTATTCGAGTTCGCCCTTGGGTTCCGGGTTGGCGGCCGCCAGCCGAGCGAAGAACTCGCCTACTTTTTTCGGCGTCATGCGCCAGCGGCGCTTGCGGTCGGCGGATGCTCGTGCAGGCGCTTTTCGAGCATGCGCTGGTTCGCCCGTGCCTCGATCCAGTTGCGTCCCGCGATCAGCAGGCCAAGCACGAAGAAGGCTCCCGGCGGCAGGATGGCAATCAGGAAGCCGGGGTAGTCAGCGGGAAGGACCTGGATGCCCGACAGCGTCGGGAAGATCATCTCGACGCCGGAGAAGATCGTACCCTGGCCGATGAACTCGCGTACCGCGCCGAGCAGGCCGATCACCCAGACGAAACCGACGCCCATCATCAGGCCGTCGACGGTCGCGGCACGCAGGCCGTTCTTGGCGGCAAAGGCCTCGACCCGCGCCAGTACGATGCAGTTGGTGACGATCAGCGGGATGAAGATGCCGAGCACCAGGTAGAGGTCGTGGAGGAAGGCGTTGAAGGCCAGGTCGACCACGGTCACCAGCGCCGCGATGATCAGGACGAACACCGGGATGCGGATTTCGTAAGGGATCAGCGCGCGCAGTGCGGAGATGGCAAAGTTCGCCAGCATCATGACGACGATGGTGGCCAGCCCCAGGCTGACGGCATTGACGAAGGTCGTGCTGACGGCCAGCAGGGGGCAAAGCCCCAGCAACTGGGCAAGGATGGTGTTCTGCTTCCAGATGCCGTTCCAGGCGATGTCCTTGTAGGCACTCATGGTTTGCCTCCTTGTGGTTCAAAGCGGCCATTCGCCGGCAGGGCGAACAGCCTGTCGCGGTTCTCATTCGCCCAGGCCAGGGCGCGACCGCTGGCGTTGGTGACGGCGCGGGCAGAGATCGTCGCACCGGCGGCCTGGTCGAAGTGACCGCCGTCCTTTTTCACGCGCCACTTGTCGCGCGGCACGCTGTCGAAGCCGAGCTTGCCGAACTGGGTGATCCAGGGCCGAGTCTTGTTGCGATCTTTTTTCGGATCGATGTAGTCGCCGAGTCCGGGCGTTTCCTTGTGCGAGGTGACGCGCAGGGCGAGCAGACGTCCCCCGGTGTCGATGGCGACGATCAGGCCGATGCGGCCCGAGTAGCCGTCGCGGGCCGCCGCTTCGAAGACCAGGGCGACCGGCTGCCCGTTCTTGCGGGCGCGCCACAGGCGCGTGTCATCCTCCTGCCCCAGAAGCGCTTGCGGCGGCAGCCCAATCGCATCGGTCATCAGGTCGTTGTCGTAACTTCCGGCCGGCAATACTTCGCCGATCAGGCGCAGCTTCTCGGCCAGCGCGCTGGCCGCGACCATGGGTGCGGTGAGTTTGTAGGTGCCGGCCATCAAGGCCGTGAACACCATGGTAAAGGCCAGCATGATGGCCGCCGTGCGCAGCGAGATGCGCAGCACGCCGGATTCGCGGCGGGCGATTCCGAGTGGATCGGTCATTGCGGGTCGCCTCCCCTGCGCTTGTGGCCAAACACCGGCGGCTGCGTGTTGATGTCGATCAGCGGGGCCGCGATGTTCATCAACAGCACCGCGAAGGCGATGCCGTCCGGGTAGGCACCGAAGCTGCGGATGACCCAGGTCAGCAGCCCGATACCGGCAGCGAAGATCAGCTTGCCGCGCGGCGTGGTGCAGCCCGATACCGGGTCGGTGACGATGAAGAAGGCGCCGAGCATGGCGCCGCCGGTGAACAGGTGGAAGCTCGGTCCGACAAAGCGTGTCGGGTCATACAGGGCGAAGCCGCCGGAGATCACGAGCAGGGTGGCGAGGAAGGCGGCTGGCATGTGCCAGGTGATGATGCGCTGCTGCAACAGGTAAATGCCGCCGAGGAAGTAGCCGGCCGCGACCCATTCCCAGCCCTTGCCGCCGATATTGCCGAAACTCGCCGAACTGCCCAGCACGCCGGCCACCGTGGCGCGGGCGTCGGCGGTGTGCAGGGCGGTGCGCAAGGCGTCGAGCGGGGTGGCCATGGTGATGGCGTCGAGTTGGCGAGCGCCGAAGATGGCGTTCCATTGCGGAAGGAAATCGGTGAAGCCGACCGCCGGCCACTGCGACATCAGCGAGGGGTAGGCGACGATCATCATGGCGAAGGCGACCATTGCCGGGTTGAAGGGGTTCTGGCCGAGGCCGCCATAGAGGTGCTTGGCAATCACGATGGCCATCAGCACGCCGACCACGGTCAGCCACCAGGGCGCGATGGGCGGAAAGGTCAGCGCGATCAGCCAGGCGGTGACCAGCGCCGAGCCGTCGCCGAGGAACATCATGACCGGCTTGCCGCGCAGCTTGAGCATTCCGGCTTCGGCCAGCAGCGCCGTCACCGACGCCAGGCTGATCTGCACCAGGATGGCCGCGCCGAAGAACCAAACATAGATTGCGATGGCCGGGGTCAGGGCAAGCAGCACCCGCAACATTACGAACCGGACGCTGGCGGGCTTGAGGAAATAGGGGGAGTTGTTCACAGCGTTATCGGTTCAGTCATCCTGGCGCAGGTGGGGCTTGGCCTGCTCGCGGATCTCGGCGCGGCGCGCTTCGATGGCGGTGATCTCGGCCTGTTGTTCGGGCGTCAGGTCGCTGACGTTCTCAGGGTGCGCCTGCTCCTTCTGTGCCTTGGCGCGTTCCAGGGCGGCAGCGATCAGGGCGTGCTTGGCTTCTTCTTCGGGAGTGCGCGCCGGCTTTTGGGCCTCGGCCAGGGCAGCGGCGGCCTTCTCGCGGCCGGCGGCCGTCTTGGCCGCGAGTTTCGCGGCCTTTTCCTGCTTCTCGCGTTCCTCGCGCGCGAGGCGGAACTCGTAGCGCTCGCGCGCCGTATCGGCGGCGGCCTTTTCCTTCTCGCGTGCCCAGATCTCCGCCTTGGCAAAACGGAAGTAGTCCACCAGCGGAATGCGCGAAGGGCAGACGTAGGAGCAACAGCCGCATTCGATGCAGTCGAACAGTGAGTACTCCTGCGCCTTGCCGAAAATTTTGGCGCGGGAGTACCAGTACAGCTCGAAGGGCTGCAGTTCCGCCGGACAGGCCTTGGCGCATTCGCCGCAACGGATGCAGGGCATCTCTGGCGGCGGCGCCGGAAACAGGGTCGGAGAGCCGGCGAGGACGCAGTTGGTGGCCTTGATCACCGGAACATCGAGGCTTTGCAGGCCGACGCCCATCATCGGGCCACCCATGATGTAGCGGTTGGTATCGGCGCGCGGCACGGCCAGCGGCAACAGGTCGCGGATCGGCGTACCGATGGCCACTTCAAAGTTGCCCGGCCGCTCGAAGTTGCCCGAGAGCGTCACGATGCGTGAAACCAGGGGTTCGCCATGGGCGATGGCGCGGTAGACGGCATGCGCCGAGCCGACGTTGAAGCATTGCACGCCAAAATGCGTGCCGAGCTTGCCGTAGGGGATCTCAATGCCGGTCAGGACCCGAATCAACTGTTTTTCGCCGCCGGCGGGATAGCGCGTCGGCACGGCGACCACCCCGATTTCCTTCTCGCCGAGTTCGCGTGCCGCCTGGCGCATCGCCTCGATGGCCTGCGGCTTGTTGTCCTCGATGCCGACCAGGATGCGACGCGCACCGGTGATGTGGCGCATCATCGCCGCGCCGGCGAGAATCTGGGCCGCGCGCTCGCGCATCAGCCGATCGTCGCAGGTGATCCAGGGTTCGCATTCGGCGCCGTTGAGGATCAGGGTCTGGATACCCTTCTCGCCCGGTCCGAGCTTGACATGGCTGGGGAAGCCCGCGCCGCCGAGGCCGACGATGCCACAGTCACGCAGATAGTCGCGTGCCTGCTGAGGTGTTGCCGTGGCGATGTCGAACGGGAAGCGTTCGACCCAGCGCTCCTCGCCATCGGGCTCGATGACCACGCTCGGTGCCGGTAGCCCCGACGGGTGGGGGATGGGTTGCGGCTCGATGGCGCGCACGGTGCCCGAGGTCGGCGCATGCACGGCCGTGCATAGCGGTCCTTCGGCGACGGCGATAACCTGACCCTTGAGCACGTCCTGCCCGGGCTCGACGATGCAGCGCGCCATGGCACGCGCGCTTTGCCGCAACGGAACCACCAGGCGCGGCGGCAGCGGTGCCAGCTTGATCGGCTGGGTCGTCGATTCATCTTTGTGCGAATTGGGCTTGATGCCACCCTTGAAACGGAACAGTTGCGCGATCACGCGACCCTCCGCAGCGCAACGACCGGATATTTCCATTTCCAGCTATCCACGGTTTCGGCGATGCCTTCCATGCGGATGCAATCGACCGGGCAGGGAGCGATGCACAGCTCGCAACCCGTGCATTGCGTGGCGATTACGGTGTGCATCTGCTTGGCGGCGCCGACAATGGCATCCACCGGGCAGGCCTGTATGCACAGGGTACAGCCAATGCAGGCGGCTTCGTCAATGACGGCGACCGACTTCGGCTTCTCGATGCCGTGCTCGGCTGACAGGGGCTTGTATTCGCGGCCGAGCAGGTCGGCCAGCTTGTGGATGCCCTCGTCGCCGCCCGGCGGGCACTGGTTGATTTCCGCCTCGCCCTTGGCGATGGCCTGTGCATAGGGCTTGCATCCCGGGAAACCGCACTGCCCGCACTGGGTCTGCGGCAGGATCGCGTCGATCTTTTCGACCAGCGGATCGCCTTCGACGCGGAAGCGCACGGCGGCATAGCCCAGCGCCGCGCCGAGGATCACCGCGCCGAGCGCCATGACCAGTAGGGCTTCGATCACTTGTACTTGTCCAGGCCGGCGAAGCCCATGAATGCCAGGCTCATCAGTCCGGCCGTGATCATGGCGATGGCCGTGCCGCGAAAGTGGACCGGGACGTCAGCGGCTTCCATGCGCTCGCGAATGCCGGCAAACAGGATCAGCGCCAGCGTGAAGCCCATGGCGCTGCCGAAGCCGAACAGCAGCGACTCGAGGAAGTTGTGGCGCAGGCTGACGTTGAGCAGCGGGATGCCGAGCACGGCGCAGTTGGTGGTGATCAGGGGCAGGTAGATGCCCAGCACCTGGTGCAGCACCGGACTGGTTTTCTGGATCACCAGCTCGGTCAATTGCACGATGGCGGCGATGGTGACGATGAAGGACAGCGTGCGCAGGTATTCCAGCTGGTTGGGAATCAGCAGCCAGCGGTCGATGACGAAGCTGGCGCCGCAGGCCATGGTCAGCACGAAGGTGGTGGCGGCACCCATGCCCAGCGCGGTTTCCAGCTTCTTGGATACGCCCATGAACGGGCACAGGCCGAGAATGCGGATGAAGACGACGTTGTTGACGAGTACCGCGCCGAGAATGATAAAGAGATAGCTGGTCATGATGTGCGGAGCGCCGTCGCGCCTCCGCGGAAGCTGCCGGGGTTGGAAATTATCCCGCCTTTGATCGCCCTGCGGCCATCCGGTGGAACCTTAATTTTAGCGGGCCTACGGGTCGTTTGTCGCGGCGATGCATTCGGCAACGAGTGCCGGTCCGCGGTAGATCAGGCCGCTATAGAGCTGAACCAGCGTGGCGCCGGCCTCAATCTTGGCGCTCGCGCGCTTGCCGTCGGTAATGCCGCCGGCGGCGATGATCGGCAGTTCACCGTCAATGGCGCGCGCCAATAACCGGATGACCTGCGTGGATTTTTCGAATAACGGGCTGCCCGACAGTCCGCCGGCTTCCATCGCCAGCGGGGAGCTTTCCACGCCCTCGCGCCCCAGCGTGGTGTTGGTAGCGATCACGGCATCCAGGCGGTGGCGTCGCAGGGCATCGGCTATGTTGGTGATCTGATCGGCGTCGAGGTCAGGCGCAATTTTCAGCGCTAGGGGAACGTATTTGCCGTGGCGCTGGGCCAATTCCGCCTGGCGCTCCTTCAGCGCCCCGAGGAGGGCGTCGAGTTCGGAGTTGCCCTGAAGCTGGCGCAGGTTCTTGGTATTCGGCGAGGAAATATTGATCGCGATGTAGCTGGCGGCGGGGTAAGCCTTTTCAAGGCAGATCAGGTAGTCGTCCGCCGCCTTCTCGATCGGTGTGTCGAAATTCTTGCCGATATTGATGCCGAGGATGCCGCGAAATCCGATTCCCGGCAGGCGTTGCAGCAGAGCGTCGATGCCTTCATTGTTGAAGCCCATGCGGTTGATGATGGCCTGTTGTTCCGGCAGCCGGAACAGGCGTGGCTTGGGGTTGCCCGGCTGCGGGCGTGGCGTAACGGTGCCCACTTCAATGAAGCCGAAGCCGAGGCCGGCCAGGCCGTCGATGGCGACCCCGTTTTTGTCGAGGCCTGCGGCAAGTCCCACACGATTGGGAAATTGGAGGCCCATCACAGTGACCGGCGACCCCGATTGCCGGCCTGCTCTGACCAAGCCCATTGACGAGGCAAGGGACAATGAATGCAGGGTGATCTCGTGCGCGCGCTCAGCATCGAGGGTGAACAATAGCGGTCGAATCAAGGCATATGGAAGCATGGGGAATGATTCTACGACGCTGGTCAGGCAGCGCTTTTGCTTGTGCCGTGAAGAAAACTTGGCGTAGGGGTTTACACATGGAAAATAGCCTCCTATAATCGCCCCTCTCTGCTGATTGCGGAGGCGCCGAATGCGGCGAAAGTTCTTTAAAAACCAAACAGCCGATAGGTGTAGGTGTTTGCGATGCTGGGGTTGTGGTGAGTGATGGAGCTGAAATCGAAGGTTCTGTTGCGGGGTTGGTCGGAAGGCTGATCTCGGTTGGGATTGAAAGATTCTGGCCTGCTGCGACTCGTAAGCGAAGGTAATGAGAAGCAAACACTTGCACGAGAAACACAGTA
>JACRIX010000083.1 GCA_016215645.1 Rhodocyclales bacterium | reverse complement strand
CTTGATGGTGCTTGGAATCATCGTCATTTCCTTATTTGTTTTTCCAGACGGGCTTGCGCTTTTCCATGAAGCTGTTGAGTCCTTCCACCGCATCCTCGGTGGCCATCAGCTCATGCAGGTAGTGGTGTTCGACGTGGTGCAGGGCCTCGTAGAAGGGCCGGGTGGCCGCCTCCTTGACCGCCTTCTTGGTATGCAGCAGGGCCACGCGCGAAAGCGTGGTGAATTGTTCGAGGTATTTCGCGCAATCGGCGGCGAAGCTTTCCGGTGGGAAGACGGCGTTTACCATGCCGATGCGGTGCGCCTCCTTCGCGTCGATGATGCCGCCGCCCAGCAGCAGCTCCATCACCTTGGTCATCGGCACCTGGCGCGGCAGGAGAATGGCGGCGATCGGCGGGAACACGCCGAGCTTGATCTCGGGCTGGCCGAACTTGGCCTTTTCCGAGGCCAGCACCATGTCGCAGGCTATCGCCAGTTCGCAGCCGCCGCCCAGGGCCGGGCCATTGACCACGGCGACGGTGGGGATCGGCACCAGCATCAGGCGCTTCAACAGTCCGTGGAAGACATCGATCATCTTCACCACCTTGTCCGGCGTGTGGTCCATCACATCGACGCCCGAGGAAAATGTCTTCTCGCCGTTGCCGGTGATCACCAGTACCTTGGCGGTTTTGTTGGACATCGCCATGTCCAGCGCAGTGTTCATTTCCTCCATGGTGGCGATGTCGAGCACGTTGTAGGGCGGACGATTGATCGCGATGCGCAGCACCTCGCCCTGATCGTCATAGGCAATGAATTTGAAATCGGCCATGTTCAGTAGTTCTCCTTTTCGTTGTCGGCCAGCGAGCATTCGGCGCGGCGCCGTCCCGCCAGCGCCGACTTCTCGGCCGGGTCGCTTTGCAGTCGGTAGGGGCAGACGGTTTCGCAGTCGGCACAGCAGACCTCGCCGGACTGGTTGATGTGCCACAGGTCGGCGCCGCAGATGCCGCAACGGCAGCGCGCCGTGGCGGCGGGCGCGGGGCGGACTTCGCGCGCGGTGTAGAAGTCGATCACGGTGCCCATCAGAAGAGGTCGTCCATTTCGTCGGCGCCCACGCCCGGCGGCATGCTGCCGTGCTGCTGCATGTAGGCCTGCACCAGCTGGTTCTCGCGCTGGCTGAAGAAGGGCGCCTCCTCGACCGTGAACCAAGGGGCGAGATCGGCCTTGTCGAGCATGGCTTCGAGGCCTTCGCGCAGGTTCTCGACACCCTTGATCGCCAGCACCTTCTTGTCGCCATCCAGCAGTTGATACACGCCGGACTCGGTGGTCACGGCGGCGACGGTCGCGGCGTCGAGGCCCAGCCAGGACTCGGGCGGCAGCGGCGCGTCGACGATGGTCGGCGCCAGATTGCACTTCATGCAGCGCGCCGCCTCGGCACGCGCCGTGGCGTCGTCGAAGCCGAGTTCCACCTCGTCCCAGTTGGCGCGCTTCTCGGGCGCCAGCATGATCGGGTGGAACTTGCGGATCTTATTGAAGCCTTCGTCGCGACCGATCTTCGGGTTGGTCTCCCAGCCTTCGGGCAGCAGCTTCTCTTCGATATCGCCGTCGCCGCCCAGCAGCTTGTCCATGGCACCGGCCGCAACCCGGCCTTGGGCGATGGACTCGATCAGCGTCGAGGGGCCGAGTACGGCGTCGCCGCCGGCATATACCTTGGGCCGGCTGGTCAGCATGGAATCGGCGCGCACGATGATGCGGCCCTTCTTGTCGGTCTCGACGCCGAAGCCATCGAACTTGTCCGGATGCTGGCCGACGGCGGCGACCACCAGGTCCACGCCCTCGGTGACTTCCTCGCCGGTATCCACCGGACGGCGGCGGCCCGAGGCATCGGCGTCGCCCAGCTGCATCTTCGAATAGGTGATTTCGAGCCTGCTTCCATTGCTGCCCTTGGCGATCTTCTTCGGCGCCAGCAGGTAGCGGATGTTCACGCCCTCCTCCACGCAACCGTCGAATTCCTCGTCGCGCGCCGGCATTTCTTCCTTGGTGCGGCGATACACCATGTCCACCGCCGCGCCGTAGCGCAGCGAGGAACGGGCGTTGTCGGTGGCGACGTTGCCGCCGCCGATCACGGCCACCTTCTTGCCGACCTGGATGCCGTCCGGCGTATTCACCAGGCCCATGGTCGCCGCGCGCAGATAGGTCGGGCTGTCGACCACGCCGTCGAGGTCGTCGCCGGGAATGCCGAGCTTGTCGCCACCCTGGCAGCCGATGCCGATGAAGGCCGCCTCGAAGCCCTGGGCGAAGAGATCGTCCATGTTGTCGATGCGCGTGTCGTACTGGAACCTGACGCCGAGCTTCTCGACCTCGCCGACTTCGCGGTCGATGACCTCGCCCGGCACGCGATACGAGGGAATGCCGTAGCGCGCCATGCCGCCGGAGGACGGCTGGGCATCGAACACGGTCACGGCATGGCCCTTCTTGGCCAGGTACCAGGCCACGGTCAGCCCGGCCGGACCGGCACCGATCACCGCCGCCTTGCGCCCGCTGGGCGGGAGTTGTTTGGAGAACTGGCGCCAGATGCCGGTGTCGTTGTCATCCGATACGCGCTTCAGCGTGCGGATCGACAGCGGATCATCGAGCTTGCCGCGGCGGCAGGCGGCCTCGCACATGGCGAAGCAGGCGCGACCGACGATGCCCGGGAAGGGCAGCTTCTCGCGCACCACGGCGATCGCCTCACCGTACTTGCCCTCGGCGGCCAGCTGCACGTAGCGCGGCACGTCGATGCCGGCCGGGCAGGCGCTCTTGCAGGGCACCATCGACTCCTCGCGCTTCGCCGGATCGAGCGTGCGATCGGTCAGCGCGCCGGTCGGGCAGACCGTGACGCAGGCCTGGCAGAACTTGCAACCGGAATCGATCAGGGTCTCGGCAATGGTGCCGACATAAGTCCGCTTGCCGGTCGGCGTCTCGACTTCCTTGACTTCGAGGCAGCCGACGCCGCGGATGTCGTTGCAGGCGGGGAGGCAGCGCCGGCAGTCGATGCACAGGTGGTAGTCGCGGTCGAAGAAGGGCTCGTCCTTGATCACCTGCAGGCAGGCCGGCTTGTAGCCCGGCGTGGTGCCGGGGATGCCGACGAAGTCGGCGATCTTGCGCAGCTCGCAGGTCGGGAAGATGTCGCAGCAGCGGGTCTCCGGCGGGTTGCCGAAGGAACAGGTGGTGCGGCTGCAGCCGTCGCGTTGCGGGCAGGTGAGGCAGACGTGCGGGTGCGGGCCGAGGATCTTGGCCAGGCTTTCCTGGCGCGACTTGAAGATCTTTTCGGATTTCGTGGACACCCGCATCCCCTCGACCACGGTGGTCGAACAGGCCTTGCGCATGCCCGGCTCGCCTTCGAGCTCGATCATGCACAGGTTGCAGCCCGCCCCGCCTGCGCCGCGCTGCATGGCCGGCGGCAGGTCGGGATGGGCACACAGGGCCGGGATGTAGACGCCGGCGTTGATCGCCGCGTTAAGTACCGAGGCACCGGCCGGCACCTCGATCCTGTTGCAGTCGATGTGGATGCTGACGGTCTCGCCGAACGCCGCCATGTCCCTGGGACGGCTGGCCTTCCACCACGTGATTTCCTGCACCGCGTTCATGTCCGCTCCTCCTGCTGTTTCGTCGCCGTGTCGCCAGCGCCGACTTTTGTCTGTTGTTCCGCTACAGCACCCGATACCCCGGGTAATACGCACCGCGGCAGGCGCCTGCCTTCACCGCGGCGATAAAGCTCGCCATGTCATGCACCGGCTGCGAAAACTCCGTCGCGCAACGCCCCACGGCCGGCGTCTTGTGGCAATCGCTGCCGCCCAGCGTCGTCAGGCCCAGATAGCCCGAAGCGCTGATCGCGAGATCGTTGTCGCTATCCGCATTGACGCCGTTGTGCGATTCCACGGCGGCAATGTCCTTCAGTTCCAGCAATCCTTCCATCAGGCTGGCCAGCCCCACGTTGCGGAAGGGATGGGCCGGGGCGCAGATGCCGCCGAGCTCGTTGATCCGATCGATCACCTCCTCCAGCGGCAGGTAGCTGTCGCGCCCCCAGATGTTCCAGCCGTCGTCCTCCACCCCGTAGGCCAGGAGGTGCCCCTTGTCCGTCGCGATTTCCACCCCGCGCAGGATCAGGAAGCCCTCGTCGCGGCCCACTTGTTCCACCGGCGCCGAGGCCTCGTAGGAGTAGTGCTCGGTGATCACTGCGCCGTCGAGGCCCAGCGCCTTGGCGCGGCGTATCAAATCCAGCGGTTCGAGCCAGTTGTCGTACGAATACTTCGTGTGACAGTGGGTATCGATCCACATGGCAGCGCCGCGCCCGGCGGATCAAGGCAACTCGTATTCCAGGTTGATGCGCTTGGAGGGCACGAACTTGTTGCGCGAGAAGAACTTCTCCAGCGCGAAGTCGCTCCAGTTCACCAGCGTGTAGACCTTCTTCACGCCGGCCGCCTTCATGTTCATCATGAACTGGTCGAGCATTTCGGCGGCGACGCCGAAATTACGATAGTCCGGATGCACGCCCAGGGTGTCGATGGTCGCGGTGCTGTCGGCGATGCCGAACTCGCCGAAGAACACATAGCCCATGACGAAGCCGACCACCTTGCCGTCGATCTCGCAGACGATGGAGGTATTGATGTTGGCGGCACGGTTGAGAATCCCGGCGATCTTGCGCTCGTAGTACTCCTGGCGCGGTTCGCCGGTGGCGAAGGCATCGATGGCGACGATGGCATCCAGGTCGCTCTGGCGCAGCACGCGCAGCACTCGTTTCTGATCAGGCATTTCTTTCCTCCTTTTACCTAGTTTGTAAAGGCGACGCCAGGGGCGCGCCTAATCCTCGAACAATTCATCGTCGGGGGCAGCCTCCGCCGACTTGCGTACATAGACTGTGCCGTAGCTCATCCCCATTTCCTGGCCGGCATCAAAGCAGGTGTTGCAGCCCTCGCCTTCCGTCTTGTACTCCTCGACATGGACCTCGAAGCCCATTGCCTGGTAGTTCTTGACGATTTCCGAGAGCCGCGGCTCGCCGATCGTGGTCTGGCGTTTCCAGCCCTCGCGGAGCAAGGCATCCTCCGGGCTGACCGTCTTGGCCTGGGCGATCGGAATCACGCGCTTGGTCGTTGCCATGGGAATCACTCCGCTCACCACGAATGCTTGATGGCGCCCGGCGTGCACGCCGTCATGCAGGGCAGGCTGGTGTAGCCGCCCGAAGGCTTGCAGTCGGCGCAATCATAGGCCAGGGTACGGCAGTTGGGCTTCTTGATCCAGGTCACTTCGTCATCGTAATCGTCGGTAATGGTCTCGAACATCTGCTTCGGGCAGGCCGTCATGCAGGCCCGACCGGCGGCGCACGAGATGCACTTGTCGGTGTCGATGCTGATGTAGTACTCGCCCGAGCCGTCCTTGTATCCGTAGTTGGCAATCATTTCGTTTCCCTTCCGGTCTGGTCGCGTCGGCAGCCGGCTTTCGCCGGCCACCCCGTCAAGCTATCAGGCTGCCGCTTTCTTCGATTGCAGTGTATAGCCGAACAGCGCCGCGCCCAGGGCACCGGCGATCTGGCTGTCGATCTTCGTGTCCATGGCCTTGATACCCAGGAGCTTCTCGATCCGCTTGACCACGCCCGGGTTCTTGGCGATGCCGCCGGTGATGAAGAAGCCCTCTTCCACGCCGATGCGTTCGAGCAGCGAAACCACGCGCTCGGCCATGGCCTGGCAGTAGGCGGCGATCACCTTGTTCTTGGTGTAGCCGGCCTTGAGCAGGCCCAGCGCCTCGGACTTGGCGAACACCACGCAGACCGAGGACACGGCATCGACGTCGGCATCGATGTCGAAGGAACGCGGG
>JACRIX010000082.1 GCA_016215645.1 Rhodocyclales bacterium | reverse complement strand
GGCCGGCGGCCGCAAGTACGTGATGCGCAGGAAACCCCCCGGCAAGCTGCTGCCCAGCGCCCATGCCGTGGATCGCGAATACAAGGTGATCTCGGCGCTGGCCGGCACCGACGTGCCGGTGGCGAAGACCTGGGCGCTATGCACCGATGAAAGCGTCGTCGGCACCATGTTCTACATCATGGACTGCGTCGATGGCCGCATCATGTGGGACCCCTCGCTGCCGGGCATGAGCCCGGTGGAACGCGCGGCGATCTTCGACGAGATGAACCGCGTCATCGCCGCCCTGCACACGGTCGATTACGCCGCCGTGGGACTGGCCGACTACGGCAAGCCGGGCAGCTATTTCGCGCGCCAGATCGACCGCTGGAGCAAGCAGTACCGCGCCTCCGAAACCGAGAAGATCGAGGCCATGGACAAGCTGATCGACTGGCTGCCGCAGAACATCCCGGCCGGCGACGAAACCAGCATCGTGCATGGCGACTTCCGCCTCGACAACACGGTGTTCCACCCCACCGAGCCGCGCATGCTGGCGGTGCTCGACTGGGAACTTTCCACGCTGGGCCACCCGCTGGCCGACTTCGCCTACCACTGCATGACTTGGCGCCTCTCGCCCGGCCAGTTCCGCGGCCTGGCCGGCAACGATCTCGCGGCGCTGGGCATCCCCACCGAAGCCGAATACGTCGCCGCCTATTGCCAGCGCACCGGACGCGCCCCGATTCCGCCGCGCGACTGGGAGTTCTGCATGGCCTTCAACATGTTCCGCCTGGCCGGCATCCTGCAGGGCATCATGGCCCGCGCGTTGCAGGGCAACGCCTCGAGCGCGGAAGCCATCGAAACCGGCAAGCGCGCGCGGCCGCTGGCCGAGGAAGCCTGGCGCCAGGTCGAACGTCTGCTCGCCAATCACTGATCTACTGAATCACTCGAAAAGGAAACAGCATGGACTTCGATTACTCCCCCAAGGTCAAGGAACTGCAGGCCCGCCTCAATGCCTTCATGGACCAGCACATCTATCCCAACGAGAAGGCCTTCCACGCCGAGATCGAAGCCAACCGCGCCAAGGGCAATCCCTGGGTACCGACGAAGATCATGGAGGACATGAAGGAAAGGGCGCGCGCCGCCGGCCTGTGGAATTTGTTCCTGCCCGAATCGAAATATGGCGCCGGCCTGACCAACCTCGAATACGCGCCGCTGTGCGAGATCATGGGCCGCTCCTCGCATTTCGCGCCGGAAGCCTTCAATTGCGACGCTCCGAACACCGGCAACATGGAAGTCCTGGTGCGCTACGGCACGCCCGCCCATCAGCAGGAATGGCTGGTGCCCTTGCTCGAAGGCAAGATCCGCTCTGCCTTTGCCATGACCGAGCCGGGCGTGGCATCAAGCGATGCCACCAACATCGAAGCGCGCATCGAGCGCAAGGGAGATGAATACATCATCAATGGTCGCAAGTGGTGGACTTCGGGTGCGCCCGATCCGCGCTGCAAGATCCTCATCTTCATGGGCAAGACCGACCCCGACAATCCCAGCCGCCACAACCAGCAGTCGATGGTGCTGGTGCCGATGGACACCCCGGGCGTAAAACTGGTGCGCCCGCTCACCGTGTTCGGCTACGACCACGCCCCGCACGGCCACGGCGAAATGCTGTTCGAGAACGTGCGCGTGCCGGTGTCCAACATCCTGCTCGGCGAAGGCCGCGGCTTCGAGATCGCCCAGGGCCGCCTTGGCCCGGGCCGCATCCACCACTGCATGCGCCTGATCGGCGTCGCCGAGCGCGCGCTGGAACTGATGTGCAAGCGCGCGTTGAACCGCGTCGCCTTCCACAAGCCGGTGGCCGACCAGGGCGTGACCCGCGAGCGCATCGCCAATGCGCGCATGCTGATCGATCAGGCGCGCCTGCTGACGCTGAACGCCGCCTGGAAGATGGACACCGTCGGCAACAAGGTGGCCAAGCAGGAGATCGCCATGATCAAGGTGGTGGCGCCCAACATGGCCTGCCAGGTGATCGACTGGGCGATGCAGGTGCACGGCGGCGCCGGCGTCTGCGACGACTTCCCGCTGGCCGATGCCTATGCCAACTCGCGCACGCTGCGCTTCGCCGACGGTCCCGACGAAGTGCATCGCAACTCCATCGCCAAGCAGGAACTCGGCCGCTACCTGGGCAAGTAAATTCGGCAAGGAAGCCAAACCGTGACTACACGCCACTTCGCTTACTGGCCCAAGGGCCTGCCGCGCCACATGACGATCCCCGAGACCGACCTGTTCGACAACGTCGAGGTCTCGGCGCGGCGCTACCCGGCCAAACCCTTCCTGGTGTTCTACGACACCCAGATCAGCTACGCCGAGTTCAAGGACGAAGCCGAGCGCATCGCCGGCTGGTTGCAGGCGCATGGCGTGGCCAAGGGCGACCGGGTGCTGCTCTACATGCAGAACAGCCCGCAGTTCGTGCTGGCCTACTACGGCATCTTGCGCGCCAATGCCGTGGTGGTGCCGGTGAACCCGATGAACATGACCACCGAGCTGCGCCATTACGTGAAGGATGCGGGCGCCAGGGTGGCGATCGTGGCGCAGGACATCTACCCGCAGATGCAGCCGCTGCTGGGTAGCGGCGCCGAGCAGGGCCTGCAGCAGATACTCGTCGCGGCCTACTCCGATTACCTTCAGGCCCCGACCGACATGAAGGTGCCGGATTTCGTCAAGGCGCCGCGCCAGACGCTGGCCGAGCCCGGCGTCACGCTCTGGTGCGACATGCTTGCGGCGACCGCGCGCCCCGGCCCGATCGAGGTCGGCCCCGACGACCTCTGCGTGATGCCCTACACCTCGGGCACCACCGGCCACCCCAAGGGCTGCATGCACACCCACCGCACGGTGATGCACACGCTGATGGCCGGCTACCAGTGGTTCGGCATCCAGCAGGATGCGGTGTACCTCGCCGTGCTGCCCTTTTTCCATGTCACGGGCATGCAGGGGAGCATGAGCGGCCCGCTGCAATCCGGCGCCACCGTGGTGCTGCTGCCGCGCTGGGACCGCGAAGCCGCCGCGCAGTGCATCGCCCGCTACGGCGTGACCTCATGGACGGCGATCCCGACCATGATCATCGACTTCCTGATGAATCCGAACCTGGGCAAGTACGACCTGTCGTCGATCACGCGCATGAGCGGCGGTGGCGCGGCCATGCCAGAGGCCATCGCGCAGAAACTGCTCGACATGGGCATCACCTATGTCGAGGGCTACGGCCTGTCGGAAACCATCGCCCCCTCGCACATCAACCCGCCCGACCGCGCGAAGAAGCAGTGCCTTGGCATTCCCATTTTCGACGTCGAATCCATGGTGGTCGACCCCAACGACTTCAAGGAACTGCCGGCGGGCGAAGTCGGTGAAGTCCTCACCCGCGGGCCGCAGGTGTTCAAGGGCTACTGGAACAACCCGGAGGCCACGCGCAATGCCTTCATCGAGCTCGACGGCGAGAACTGGTTCCGCACCGGCGACCTGGCCTATGTCGATGAGGACGGCTACTTCTTCATGGTCGACCGCTTGAAGCGCATGATCAATGCCTCCGGCTTCAAGGTCTGGCCGGCCGAAGTCGAAGCCCTGATGTACCAGCACCCGGCGATCCAGGAAGCCTGCGTCATATCGGCCAGGGACCCGCATCGCGGCGAAACGGTCAAGGCCGTCGTGGTGATCAAGGAGGCGCAGCGCGGCACGGTGACGGAGCAGGACATCGTCGACTGGGCGCATGCCAACATGGCGGCCTACAAGTCGCCGCGCATCGTCGAGTTCGTCGCGACGCTGCCCAAGTCCGCCACCGGCAAGGTGATGTGGCGCTCATTGCAGGAAAAGGAAATGGCCCGATGATCATCCTTCACCACCTCGAACACTCGCGCTCGCAACGCGTGCTCTGGCTGCTGGAAGAGCTCGGCCTGCCCTACGAGATCAAGGTCTACAAGCGCGATTCCAGAACGCGCCTGGCACCGCCCGAACTGAAAAAGGTGCATCCACTCGGCAAATCACCGGTGATCACCGACGGCGACCTGGTGCTGGCGGAATCCGGCGCCATCCTCGAATACCTGGCCGAAACCTACGGCGCGCAAGCCAAGGGGGACGCCGCACAGCTGCTGGCCATGCCGGGCAGCGCGGAATACCGCCAGCTGCGCTTCTGGATGCACTACGCCGAGGGCTCGCTGATGAACTGGCTGGTGATGAAGCTGGTGTTCATGAGCATTCCGCGCCAGCCCATGCCCTTCTTCGTCCGGCCGATCGCGCGCAAGCTTTGCGCCACGGTGCAGGCGAAGCTGATCGATCCCAATCTGAAATCGGCCATGGAGTTCATCGAGGATCACCTGGCGAAGAACAGCTGGTTCGCCGGCGAGCGGCTGACACTGGCCGATTTCCAGATGAGCTTTGCCGTGGCCGCCCTGCTCTCGCGCGCCGATGCCGCAGGCCGATGCCCGCACATCGCCGGCTGGCTCAAGCGCGTCGAGGCGCGCCCGGCCTGGCAGCGCGGCATCGCCAAGGGCGGCCCGCTGCTGATGTCGGCCTAAGCCGGCAAGCGACGGCGAAAATCGCCGTCGCACCGGCGCCGACTTTCGCCGGTACTCAGCGTGCCAGCAGCAGAAAGCCCCGGGCCTGGTTTTTGTCGTTCACCAGCAGAGAAATCTGCAGTTCGGCCTGGATGGACTCGCCGCTCGCCAGCCAGGTTAGCAGTTGCGTGTGCAGGCGGCCGTTGGCCAGCGCCTGCGGCGTCATCACCGCTCGTGCATGCGGCCAGCCCAGCGTCGCCAGCACCTCGAAGACATCGCACCCACGGCTGGCAAACGGCTGAATCTTTGCCATCGCCAGCACCGCCGGGCTGAAATAGTCGATGCGGCCGTCGAGGTCGGTGGTGACCACCGCCGTGCCCACTGCCGAGCGCAGGATATTTTCCAGCAGGCGCTTTTCACTGACCGCCGCCTGCCGGCCTTCCAGCGCCTTCTCCTGTTCCTGGAGCATGTCCTTGAGGTAGCTGACGTACTGGCCTTCGAGGCCGTGCACCACCTCGTGGTGGGTCAGCACACCGCAGACGCCGCCCTGATTGTCCACTACCGCCAGGCGGCGGATGTGCGCCTCATCCATGAACTTGACCACGTCGTGCAGCAGCGCGTCGCGATGCGTGGTGCGTACCGGGCCTTTCATCGTCGCACCCAGCGTCAGGCCTTGCGGATCGTCGTGCTCGTGGCACAGGCGCACGATGTCGCGCTCGGAGAGCACGCCCAGCGGCCGCCGCTCGGCATCCACGGCAAACACGCAGCTCTGGCGGCGCTCGTCCATCAGCGCCACAGCCTCGCCGACGCTGGCCGACTCGGGCAGCAGCACCACATCGCGCGACATCGCGCCGCCCACATCCTTGAAGCGCATGTAGTGCTCGACGCCGAAGTCGCGCAGGATGTCGCCTTCGCTGACGATGCCGACCAGCAGACCATCGCCGTCGGTAACCGCGATGTGGCGGATGCGCCGCCCGTCCATCAGGTGATAGACGTCGAGGCATTTCTCGGTCTGTTCCACCGTCACCACCGGCGCCTGCATCAGGTCGGTGCAGGAGAGCGATTTCAGTCCACCCTTGCGATGCAGGTTGCGCACCACGTCGCGTTCGGTAACGATGCCCAGCGTCAGGCGCTCTTCCACCACCAGCACCGAACTGACCGACATGCGCTGCATCTGCTCCAGGATCTGCGCCGCCGACCAGTCGGTCGGCACCTCGCACACGGTGCGTGTCATCAGCTCGGAAATCGGCTTGTCATTGGTATCCATGTCTATCCGCTCCTCAACGGCGAACCGCCGCCGCGTCAAGAGTCGGCGCTGGCGGCACGGCGAAGCGGCAGTATCGGCGGCGGTCGGTGGCAAGTCAATCTGCCCGGCAACTGCACATTGTCACGGCGACCCTTGATCTCGCTCCTGCTTCGCGGCAGGATGGGCGGATGAAACAAGCCTCCCCCATCCGTCTGGCGCACCCGACCGCGCCAGAAGGAACATAGGCCCTCGATCCGATGGCCGTGCTGACGATCTTCATCGCCTACCCCCTGGCGGCGCTGGCGCTGTTCGGCGCCTTCGCTGCACTGGCATCCTGGCGCCGCCGCGCGCTACCCGCGGCCACCGCCCTGGTCTGGGCCGCCTACGCCTGGTACGAATACCTGATGCACACCCGCGTGCTCTGCAGCGGGGAGTGCAACATCCGCGTCGATCTGCTGCTGATCTACCCGATCCTGTTGGTGCTCTCGGTCTGGTCGCTGGTCAGCGCATTTCGGCGGCCGCGAAAATAGGCAGGCCGCGGTCAGGCTTCGCCCGATCCGGATGATGGCGTCTCCATGCCCGACCGTCGACACTTTATCGGCACCGCGCTCGCCCTGCCGGCGCTGACTGCGATGCCTGCCCTGGCGGCGGCTCCCCTCGCCACGCGGCAGATACCCGCGGATGGAACGCGCCTGCCGGTGATCGGCCTGGGCACCTGGCAGACCTTCGATGTCGGCGCCGACGCGACGGCGCGCGCCAATCTCGGCGACGTGCTGGCGCGCTTTGTCGGGCTTGGCGGCACTGTCGCCGACAGCAGCCCGATGTACGGAAGCTCGGAGTCGGTGCTGGGGGACCTGGCGGCACGGCTGGGCCTGCATCCACGCCTGTTCCTGGCCACCAAGGTCTGGACCCGGGGCCGCGCGGCGGGCATGGCACAAATGGAGGACTCGCGGCGCCGCCTGCGAAGCCCACGCATCGATCTGATGCAGATCCACAATCTGGTCGACTGGAAACTGCACCTGCCGACACTGCGGAGCTGGAAAGCGGAGGGCCGCATCCGCTACATCGGCATCACCCATTACACGGCCAGCGCCTATGGCGAGGTCGAGGCGGTACTGCGCGCCGAAACGCTGGACTTCCTGCAGATCAATTATTCACTGCTGGAGCCGGAATCCGCACTTCGCCTGCTGCCGCTGGCGGCGGATCGCGGCGTGGCCGTGATCGCCAATCGGCCTTTCGCCGAGGGTGCGCTGTTCGGCCGCGTAAAAGACCGCGCCCTGCCGGCGGAAGCGGCGGCACTGGGCTGCACCAGCTGGGCCCGGCTCTTCCTGCGCTGGATCCTGGCGCACCCGGCGGTGACCTGCGCGATCCCGGCGAGCAACAAACCGGCCCACCTGGAAGACAACATGGTGGCCGGCCTCGGCCCCCTGCCGAACCTCGCGGAACAAAAGGCGCTGGCGCGCATGGCGGGGTTCTGAACAGCGGCGCCTGCCGAGCCGCCACCTCAGGCTATTCAGAAAAGTCGAAGGGCCAGCACCCTGGCCCGCAAGATGACAATTGGCACTGACAAAATCTTCATGGCATAATACGTGGGGACCAAGACTGGAGGTCGACGATGACCCCCTGAAGCTGACGTGCGAGGCAGTCGCGCAGCATTCGAAAACATCATTCAAGGAGACTCGACGTGCGCTGCAAACGGCCTTTCATGATCGTCCTGGTTTTCTGTTTCGGCGTTACCGGCGCTGCACTCGCACAGCAAACCTATACTCCCGTTTCCGATTACGTTTCCCTCAGCGGACTGCGGGTCGCGAGTCGATTTGCTACCGTGGAGTTGACCAGGGACACCCTGGCAATCGAAGCAAATCGATGCATACCAGCACTTGGCGCCAAGTCGCAAAATATACAAGAGGCATTGTCCGGATTTCCGAACAGAAACTCGATCGTCTTCGGGCACGTCAATTCCGCGAAAAAGTTCCTGGTCAGGCAGACGACCGGAATGTGTCTGGCGAAGAGTTCTGCCGGGCATCCAGTCTTTGCGACGGAAGCCTTCATCGATACCGTCAACCCCGTGGGCGTGCCGCCGGATGTCGTCGATGAATGGTATCGCCAGATCGCGCTGTTGATCGCGACGAAAGGAGCAGCGAAGGTCGCCTATACATTCCCCAATGGCAATGCATTCGTAGTCAGCTACTGGGTCGATTCGTCCCCGGAATTTGGTCTGTACTATTCAAACCAGTTCCGCAAAACCGGCAATTGGGAATACGAAGCGCTCGACACAAGACTCTCCCATTCGTCGATGCGCTCGGTTTCCGAAACCCAGCGTTCAGGCGCCAGCCAGAAGGAAGATCCCATCTCGCACCGATACAAGTAGCCAATAGGATCGGCGATGCCGCGAACGATAGTCGGCGCCGGAGATACGGCGACTGGAGCACCAGGAAGCAAAAAACCCGGCCGAAGCCGGGCTTTTTATTGAAGCATTAAAGCTCGATCAGAGCATTTCCCAGATCGTGGTGATGCCCTGGCCGCCGCCGATGCACATGGTGGCGAGGCAGTACTTGCTGCCGACGCGCCTGGCTTCGTAGAGGGCCTTGGTGATGATCACGCCGCCGGAGGCGCCGATCGGGTGGCCGATGGCGATCGCGCCGCCGTTCGGATTGGTCTTCGCCGGGTCGAGGCCGAGTACCTTGGCCACCGCCAGCGACTGGGCGGCAAAGGCTTCGTTGGACTCGACGACGCCGATGTCCTCGATCTTGAGGCCGGCCTTGGCCAGAGCAATGCGGGTCGAGGGGATCGGGCCTTCGCCCATGACGTCGTTGGGCACGCCGCCGATGCCGTAGGCGACCAGGCGGGCCATCGCCTTGTGGCCGCCGGCGGCGGCCTTGGCGGCGTCGGCCAGCACCAGGAAGGCGGCGCCGTCGTTGATGCCGGATGCGTTGCCGGCGGTGACGGTGCCGGCCTTGTCGAAGGCGGGCTTCATCTTGGCCAGGGATTCCATGGTGGTGCCGGCCTTGACGTGCTCGTCGGTGTCGAACACGACATCGCCCTTGCGACCCTTGATGGTGATCGGGACGATCTGTTCCTTGAAGTAGCCGGCGGCGATGGCGGCGGCGGCGCGGCGCTGCGATTCGCAGGCGAACTCGTCCTGCTGCTCACGCGTGAAGCCGTGC
>JACRIX010000081.1 GCA_016215645.1 Rhodocyclales bacterium | reverse complement strand
GCCGGCGGCGCCTTTGGACTGTGCAAGAATGCCGGACATGGAAAGCGCATTGTATGTCGTCGGCACACCGATCGGAAACCTCGGCGACATCACGCTGCGCGCCCTGGAAACCCTGCGCGGCGTCGACCTGGTGGCCTGCGAAGACACCCGTCATGCGCGCCAGTTGCTGGACCACCATGGCATCCGCGCCAGCACCCTGGCGCTGCACCAGCACAACGAGAACGAGGCCGCGGCAAAGCTGGTCGCCCAGCTGGCTGCCGGCAAGCGCATTGCCCTGATCACCGATGCGGGAACCCCCGGCGTCTCCGATCCCGGCGCGCGTGCCGTGGCCGCCGTGCGCGCCGCCGGCTTCAGGGTGATACCCATCCCCGGCCCGAATGCGGCGATCACCGCGCTGTCGGCCGCTGGACTGACTGACCCGCGTTTCCTTTTCGTCGGCTTCCTGCCGGCAAAAGTCGGCGCCCGCAGGACGGCGATTTCGGCGCTGGCGGCGGTCGAGGCCACGCTGGTGTTCTACGAAGCGCCGCACCGCGTGCGCGAGACCGTTACCGACCTTGTCGAAGTGCTCGACGGTGCGCGCCGCATCGTCTTTGCCCGCGAGCTGACCAAGCTCTTCGAGCAGATCGCCGCCATGCCGCTGGCCGAGGCACCGGCGTGGCTGGCGGCCGATGCCAATCGCGAGCGCGGCGAATTCGTCCTGCTGGTGTCGGCGCCGCCGCCGCGCGCGGGCATGGACGCCGAGGCCGAGCGCGTGCTGGCGGCGCTGCTGGCCGAGCTGCCGGTGAAGCAGGCGGCCAAGCTCGCCGCCGAGATCACCGGCCAGCCGAAGAACGCGCTGTATGCCAGGGCGCTCGAACTCAAGGGCGACTGAAGGTCGACGCAGGGCGGCTCGTATAATCCGGCGATGAACTCGATCACCCTCACCCGTCCCGACGACTGGCATTTGCACCTGCGCGACGGCGCGGCGCTGGCGGCCGTTTTGCCCGATACGGCACGGCGCTTTGCCCGTGCCATCGTCATGCCCAACCTGAAGCCGCCGGTGACCACGGTGGCGCTGGCCGCCGCCTACCGCGAGCGCATCCTCGGCGCGTTGCCGGCAGGAATGGACTTCCAGCCGCTGATGACGCTGTATCTCACCGACAACATGGCACCGAGCGAAGTCGATGCCGCCAAGTCCAGCGGTTACGTCCATGCGGTGAAGTTGTATCCCGCCGGCGCCACCACCAATTCCGACGCCGGCGTCAGCGACCTCAAGCGCTGCGCGGCCACGCTGGCGCGCATGGAATCGCTAGGCCTGCCGCTGCTGGTGCACGGCGAGGTCACCGATCCGGCGGTGGACGTCTTCGACCGCGAGGCGGTGTTCATCGATACCGTGCTGGTGCCGCTGCTGCGCGACTTCCCCGGCTTGAAACTGGTGCTGGAGCACATCACCACGAAGAACGGCATCGACTTCGTCAAGGCCGGCGGTGCCAATGTCGCCGGCACGCTGACCGCGCATCACCTCTTGCTCAACCGCAATGCCATTTTCGCCGGCGGCATCCGTCCGCACCACTACTGCCTGCCGGTGCTGAAGCGCGAGACCCATCGACGGGCGCTGGTGGCGGCGGCGATCTCGGGCAGCCCGAAGTTCTTCCTCGGCACGGATTCCGCGCCGCACGCGCAGAGCACCAAGGAGGCGGCCTGCGGCTGCGCCGGGTGCTACACGGCGAATGCCGGCATCGAACTGTATGCCGAAGTCTTCGATGCGGAGGGCGCGCTGGACAAGCTGGAAGGCTTTGCCAGCTTTCATGGCCCGGACTTCTACGGCCTGCCGCGCAATGCCGGAACCATCACGCTGCAGCGCGAGGCGCAGCCGGTGCCGGCCAGCCTCGACTACCTGCCGGGCGACCGGCTGGTGCCGCTGCGTGCCGGGGAGAGCATCGCCTGGCGGCTGGCTTGATCGCCGTGGCGTGAGCGCCGACTTTCGGCAACTGCATCCGCTGTCGGCCTTCCTCGCGCCCTGGCTGCAGGAGGACGTTCCCGATCTTGATGTACTGAATAGCGTCGCCGCCGCACGCGGCATCCTCACCGGCGGTGGTGCGCCGCTGCGCTTTGTCCTTCCCGTGGATGATGGCGAAGGCTATGAAGAGCGCGCGTACCGCTGCGGTGAGGTCGCGACGCGTGCCGACAACCGCCACGACCTGTTCAACGCGCTGATCTGGCTGGCCTTCCCACTCAGCAAGGCGGCGATGAACCGGCGTCATCACGATGCGTTGCAGGCCGCGCGCGTCGCGGGAAGCGAAGCGCGCGGCCCCTTGCGCGACGCCCTGACCCAGTTCGATGAATGCGGCGTGATCGTCGCCGGAACAGAGCCCGAGTTGTGGCGGGGAGTGTGCGCCCACCGCTGGCGCGAGGTCTTTGTCGAGCGCCGTGCGGAACTGCAGCGCACCACGCGCTTTGTCGTCTTCGGCCACGCCAGCCACGATTTGCTGGGCGCGCCTTTCGTCGGCGTGTGCGGCAAGGCGCTGTTCATCGAGGTCGATGCAGGTTGGCTGGAACTGCCGGCGCCCCAATCGCTGGCCCAACTCGATTCGAGGCTGGCGGAGACGCTTGCCACCGGCGACTTCGCGCCGCACGACTGGCAACCGCTGCCGCTGCTCGGCATCCCCGGCGCCACGGCGGAGAACGAGCATGCCGCCTACTACGAAGACGAGCGGCAGTTCCGCCCGCCGCGTAGAATGCGCGCGGGAAGTTCGCCAGGCAACCGCTGAGCACGAAAGTGCTGGGAGGAAAGTCCGGGCTCCACAGGGCAGGATGCCGGCTAACGGCCGGGCGCTATAAGTCGGAAGACGCAAGTCGGACGATGAAGGCGACGGAAAGTGCAACAGAAACATACCGCCTAAGTCCGCAAGGACCGGCAAGGGTGAAATCGTGCGGTAAGAGCGCACGGTCGTACTGGCGACAGTTACGACGGGCAAACCCCATCCGGAGCAAGGCCAAATAGGGGAGCATAGTCGCGGCCCGCGTCGCTCCCGGGTAGGCTGCTAGAGGCCATTGGCAACAATGGTCCCAGAGGAATGGTTGCCCACGACAGAACCCGGCTTATCGGCGGACTTCCCACCACCGCGCAGTGCCGGGAGTCGGCGCTGACGGTACGGCGTTTTATTGCCATCACTTCGCCCCGGCGGTCGGCCATCCCCGTCAGCCCTGGTTCGCCGGCCTGCGGCGGAGGGCTCGCCAGAGTCTCGCCCGTTCGCGCGGCGCAAGGCCAATCAATTGGCCTTGCGAAACCCCGCGCTCACCCCTTACTGCGGGGCCGCGCCAGGCCGCTGGCTGAACTAGCCGAAGCCGATGAGGCCGGCCTCGGCGTCGGACAACGCCAGCGGACTTCCCCTGGCACGGCTCCTCGCTGCGGCGGCTCTCAAGGGCTGCCGCGGCTGGCCGACCGCCTGCGCTGGCGGGGCAGGGCACGGTTGCCAATCGCCCGGTCGGCTTGGCGTCCAATTCCGACAAGCCCCGATCGGCGAGCAGGTGAGCTTTCGGGCTGGTCGGGGCTATGCGATACGTATATCATTTCACCGTGGCACCAACGAACTGCATTCTGCCTTTGGCTTGGTGCCGCAGGAGGCAAGAGTCGGCGCTGGCGGGACGGCGAGATGCACGGAATAACAACGGATAAGCGAATAAAGGACAAATGGCCGAGGCTGGCATGACAAAGAACCGTGGTCTGTCCCCGATTGCCTCCTATATCTACGCCGGATCGCAGGACGGCTCCGACAGCATCGAAGACCGCGACATGCAGGGCAGCATCCGCTACGCCGGCAGCACCTTGAGTGGCGGCACCCGCCCCAAGGATGACAAGAGCTTCAAATGGACCAATGACCAGGGCGTCACCTACACCACCAGCGGTGATCCCGACAAAGCCCCGGTCACGCTCACCATCACCAACGGCAGCGGAAAGCTCACCGTCAAGAAATTCGTCAATGGCGACCTCGGCATCCAGCTGCGCGACAAAGACAAGGAGAATGACCCCTTCCAGAAGCCGAACGTCGACCGCCCCACCGACGGCGTCGATCCCGGCAACCAGAACTACAAGAATGCCAAAACCTGGCGGGTCATCAACGACCCGCTGGTCATCGACCTCGACGGCAACGGCGCCCGCGCTGTCCCGCTGGCCCAGGGCAGTTACTTCGACTTCGACGGCGACGGCCTCAAAACCCGCAGCGGCTGGGTCGCCCCAGGCGACGCCCTGCTGGTGCGGGACAGAAACGGCAACGGCCGCATCGACACCCAGCTCGAGCTCTACGGCGACCAGACCCTGGCCCCCAACGGCAGCCTCGCCAACAACGGCTTTGCCGCCCTGGCCTTCGAAGACGCCAACCACGACGGCCGGGTAGACGCCCAGGATGCCGTCTGGACCGACCTTCGCCTGTGGCAGGACGCCAACCGCGACGGCATCAGCCAGGCGGATGAACTCAGCCGCCCGGAAGACCACGGCATCGTCGCCTTCGGCACCGCGGGTACCGACACCTACCAGTGGTTCGGCGGCAGCACGCAGAAGCGGCGCAGTGGCAGCTACACCAAGGCCGACGGAACCACCGGCGAGATCGGCGAAATGCAGTTCGAGGTCAGCACCGTCGACACCCGCCCCGCCAATGCCACCCCGATCGACAGCGACACGGTCGCCGGCCTGCCTGAACTCCGGGGCAGCGGCAAGGTAGCCAGCCTGTGGCAGGCCATGAGTGCGAATACCGCCCAGGCACAGACCCTCAAGGAACGCCTGAGTCAATTCGCCCAGGCCGGCACCCGCAACGCGCAACTGGCGCTGCTCGATCAGGTTCTGCTCGCCTGGGCCGACACCAGCGGCATGGCCAGGACGATGGACGACCGCGCCAACGGCTATGCCGTGGAATACCTGGCCATCGGCCGCGAACCCCGCGAGCGTCACCTCATTCCCGGGGCTTCAACAGTCGGCGCTGGTACCACGGCGGGAAGACTGCGCAATGCCGACGACCCGAGGATTGATGCCGCCTGGCGGGCGAAGATCGCCGAAGTCAATCGTGTGCTGCACGTGACCGAAGCCTTCAATGGGGAATACTTCCATCAGGCGCCCGGTGCGGGTGGCGATAAGGTCGGTCCTCCTGTCATTTCTGTCAGTTACTTTCTGAAGGCACGCAAGGTATGTTTGCCAGCGGCAAATCGATCAACTGGTGCAAAGGAAGACTCAGGCCTTGAAAGTCGGCGCTGGCGGCACTGCGATTCGCGAAATGAAGTCGCGAATGATCCGCTCTGGCGTTATGCAGCGTAAATCAAGCCAGACACTGGAACACTACCGAATCATCGAATCACCTAGCACGCCTGCCGAACAACAGGGATTTGGATTCTGAAAATGAAGGGAACAACGATGCAACGCGACTCTGACCCCAATGGCACTGGGAGCGCAAGCGGCCGGCTGGCAATCCGTAGTGCGTTGCGTAGATTAATGAGTGCTGCGGTTTGTGCAGCGGTGCTGGTTCCAATTGGGGCGGTCGCGGCGAGTCTTGAGCGTTTGACCCCGGTCGTGACTGATGTGCCTCCATCGATATCGATGGAAAAGCGGGTGTTGTATGTGATGTACCCCATTTGGGAGGACTACCGAATCGACATTTATCCGGATTTGACAGTGGTATTTCAGACGCGTGTACATGACGCAAATGATCGACGACATATTCGGAGCGAGGTCCGCGGAGCGATCACGACAGCGACAATGGACCAGCTATTAGGGGACTTCCGTGATCTGGGTTTCCTGGGCCTTCCTGAAATGAACAAGTCAGACGGACCGGGTCGTAAAACTAGCACTGAGTATGCGGAGGAGTACATGCTGACGCTTCGAGAGAAGGCTGGTAGCCATACAGTGATACTGAGCGGTCGCCGTCCCAATAAGCCTTCTGGGGCGATTGTCGAACTAGTTGATCGCATCAAACAGGCATCGGGAGTTCGTCAATGGGCTTGTCCGAAGCTTGCGCGGCCACTTCCAGAGAATAGGGATTACGAAATCTGTGGGACTCCAAACTAAGTCTCGCAGTTGGATTTCCACCATGCAAACCATTACACGCAATCGTCTTTGGAGAAATGTATGAGCGCAGTAGTGTCCGGTTAAAACGAACCACATGAACTGGAAAGCCAGAACTGGAGCGGGATTTGAAGCGATGAAGGGTGGTGCCGATTTGAACGTCGAACAGGGATTCGTGCAGTCTTGCGGGTTTTATTCCGGAGGCTGCCGCCATGAACGCCGGCAAGACCCTGTTCGCCCAACTCATGGACTTCCTGCCGTGGACGACCTTCACCCGCCTCGTTCAACGCTACGGTGGCGATCGCTACGTCAAATCCCTCACCTGCGCCGAGCAATTTCGCATCAGGAAGTATTAGGGGACAGAAGTATTAGGAAGTATTAGGGTAGGAAGTATTAGGGGACAGACCACGGTTTCCCCCTTCGTGTGGTCCGCTATCTTGAGTCCCGGGATTCGTCCCGCGTATGCATGGCAAATGGGAAGCTTGCCGGCATCACGAGTCGGCCCAAAGATACGAGACATCATGGTCCGAATGGGCGGGGATGACTCCCGGGGCACTACCATCGCGAACGCGATTGCCCGCCGGATGCTCCCGGATGGGCGAAGTCAGTCAGGGTCGAACAGGTCGCGCGATTCGGGTTCGAGTGCCACCCGGGGCCGCCCTGGGGCGCCGCGGCTGGCGCGACGTCCCAATGCAGCTGTGACTTGATCTCGGAACGACTGGCTGCCAAGGGCAAAGTTGCCGTTCGTGGCCCGACGGATCTGGTCGACAAGCCCCGGCTCCAGTTCGTGCCGGAACAGTTCCCGGTAGGCGGCGCGGCGTCCGCTTTCATCTTGGCCCAGGGCGCGGTAGAGCGGGTGCGGCACCAAGGGCACGCGCGGCGCTTCGCCGAGGGCGTTGAACCGGTAACTGGACCACGGGTAGTCCGCGGGATGCTCGACCATGCCGGCACGCACCGGGTTCAGTTCGATGTAACGCTGGCAGCCGAGGACATAGGCTTCCTCGGCGGCGATACAGGAGCGGAAGCGGCCTTCCCACATCGTGCCTGATCGGCGGTATGTGCGATTCACGTACTGCACGTAACGTTGTCCAAGCGCTTTCATCAGCCTTCCTGCGCTATCGGTCGAGTCAGGCGTCAGCAGCAGATGGACGTGGTTGCTCATCAGCACCCAGGCATGCAGGCGACAACCGCAGCGCGGTGCCAAGTCTGTCAGCCAGTCGAGATAGTAGTGGCAATCATCCGCGGCGAAGAAACAGGCCTGTCGGTTGTTGCCGCGCTGGATCAGGTGCAGCGGAACCTCGGGGAGGGCGATGCGGGCGCGGCGCGGCATGGCGAAGGTCTCTGTGCCGGGAAGACCTTCAGGGTAGCAGAAAACGTGGTCTGTCCCCTATTTCCTGGGCACCACAGCAGGGCATCCGGAGGTCCTTCTCAGCCGCATTGCCTTTCCTCAGCGACTCCCAAGCCTCGTCGGATTTCGTGTTGAAGGCATAGATTTCCTCCTCGCCCCGGAGGCATTTCAGCGGCATGTGGATTTCCCGTCCGTCATGAGGCAAGTGTAGCCGGATACGGGCTTATTCGGAACGGCCGGAACCAGGAACCAAAGGGGTCAGAGTCATTTGGGATTAAAGGGGCCAAGCTGAGATAGGCCGGCTTTTCCCGAAAGGGGGCGATTGAATGGGCCCCCTGCGGCGGCGGGGAAAAACGGAGAGTCGGCGCTGGCGCTACGCCGATTCAGCGCACCAGCAGCACCGGGACCTTGGCGTGGTGCACCAGCTTCATCGCCACCGAGCCGAGCAGGGTGCCGGTGAGGCCGCTGTGGCCGCGGGTGCCGATCACGATCTGGGTGCAGCCGTGGCTGGCGGCGAAATCGGTGATGCCGGCGGCCGGGTCGCCAATCAGCACGTGCAGGGCGGGGGAGAGCCCGGCAGCGGCGAGTTCGTCGCGCGCCGCGGCAAGCGCCTTCATGCCGTTTTCGAGATGGAATTCCTTGATCGTCTCGGCGTTGATGAAGCGGCCGATGTCGCTGGGCAGCGCGGCCTGGATGTTGATCAGGTGGAGTTCGGGAGTTTCGCGCAGCGCCTTGGCATTGTCGGCGACCCAGCGTACGGCGTTGAGTGAGGTGTCGGAGCCGTCGATCGGCAGCAGCCATTTTTGCGTCATGTTCAGCCTTTCGATGAATCGGTGAGTTCGACGGCGGCCGGTGGTGTGGCGCGCGCGGCGAGCCACTTGCCGATGGCCACGACGAGGACCGCGCCAAGGATGGCGGCAATGGTCTTGGCATAGGGTATGCCGGCCAGCAGGTCCGTCGGTAGCGCCGGATCGGTGACGATCATGCCGCCGCCGATCCAGCCCAGCAGGGCGCCGCCGGCGGTGATCACGATCGGATAGCGGTCCATCAGCTTCAACACCAGCTGGCTGCCCCAGACCACGATCGGGATCGAAACCAGGATGCCGAACACCACCAGCAACATGCTGCCGTTGGCCGCGCCGGCAACGGCGATGACGTTGTCCAGGCTCATCACCGCGTCGGCGACGATAATGGTCTTGATCGCGCCGGCCAGCGTGGTCGACGCGGCAACGTCGCCGTGGGCGTCCTCCTCGGGCAGCAGCAGCTTGACGCCGATCCAGAACAGCAGCAGGGCGCCGACGATCTTGAGCCAGGGCACGGCCAGCAGTTGCAGGGCAAAGAAGATCAGCACCACGCGCAGGCCAATGGCGCCGACCACGCCCCAGAAGATGCCTTTTTTGCGTTGTTCCTCGGGCAGCTTGCGGCAGGCCAATGCGATGACTACGGCATTGTCGCCGCCGAGCAGGATGTCGATCAGGATGATCTGGGCGACGGCGATCCAGAAGGCGGCGGTGGAGATGTCGAGCATGGCGGACTTGGTGGTGGCGGGGCGCGCAGTTTAACGCTGGCGTGGGCTTTGGGGGATCGTCGGAGCGCGGTCCAGGTCGAGCGCCAGCTTGATGCCCAGCCGGCCGGCGGTGCCGCGCAGGTGTTCCTGCGCACACCGTCGTGCCGCCTCCGCGTCGCCTTGCGCGATGGCGGCATACAGCGCGCGATGCTCGCGCTGGGCTTCCTCGGGATGCGCCAGCTGACGGCGTGTGCCGTGCCAGGCCAGCTTGCGCGAATCGGAGAAGTGGCGGCCGAGGAACTCGACCAGGCGCCCGACATAGGCATTGCGCGTGGCCCGTGCCATGGCAATGTGGAAATTGTCATCGGCTTCGGCGCCGTCGCTGCCGGTTTCGATCGCCGTCTCCATGGCGTCGAGGTGCGCGGCCATGGCCTTGAGATCGATGGCCTTGCGCCGTTGCGCTGCCAGTGCGGCGACCGCGCATTCCACCATCACACGCAATTCGAAGATGTCACGCAGTTCGGAAAGCTCCGGTCCGGCGCCCTTCCAGAAGCGCAGGTTGATCGTTTTCGGGGCTTCGACCACAAAGGCGCCCGAGCCCTGCCTTGTCTCGATCAGGCCATCGGCCTTGAGCCGGGCGATGGCTTCGCGCACCACCGCGCGGCTGACGCCGAAGGCTTCGCCCAGGGCCTTTTCCGTCGGCAGACGGTCGCCAGGACGCAGGTCGCCGCGACCGATGCGCCGCTGCAGGTCGCCAGAGACCTCCTCGGACAGGCGCAGCGGCCGGGCGATGCGGCTCAATTCTCCACTGGCTTCGGCGGGGCTCGGGATGGTGACGGGCATGGTTGGCGGGATCGTGTTGTCCTATTGTCAGACAAATTCCGTTTCTGGTAAAGTGACCGGGTCGATTTCGGTGATCCTTAGCGGACACCAGGACAACCAGCCACGCGGATGCCAGATCCGGTGGCGGACAAACCCAAACAATTACTGGAGGAGACAGCATGTCGGACACCAAACAGACTCAGCCTTCCCGTCGCAAATTCCTTGCCGCCGCCGCCACCGGTACCGCCGGTGCCGTCGCCGCCGGCTTCCCGATGATTTCGGTGGCGCAATCGCCGATTACCATGCGCTGGCAATCGACCTGGCCGGCGAAAGACATTTTTCACGAATATGCCGTCGATTTCACCAAGAAGGTGAACGACATGTCCGGCGGCCGGCTCAAGATCGAGGTGCTGCCGGCCGGCGCCGTGGTCAAGGCCTTCGAACTGCTCGACGCCGTGTCCAAGGGTACCCTGGATGGCGGTCACGGCGTGGTCGCCTACTGGTACGGCAAGAACTCGGCCGTGGCGCTGTGGGGTTCCGGCCCGGCCTTCGGCATGGACCCGAACATGCTGCTGGCCTGGCACAACTATGGTGGCGGCAAGGAAATGCTGGCCGACATCTACAAGAGCCTCAACCTCGACGTGCAGTCCTTCCTCTACGGCCCGATGCCGACCCAGCCTTTCGGCTGGTTCAAGAAGCCGATCACCAAGGTGGCCGACGTCAAGGGCATGAAGTTCCGTACCGTCGGCCTCGCCGTCGATATGTACAAGGACATGGGTCTCGCGGTGAACCCGCTGCCCGGCGGCGAGATTGTGCCCGCACTCGATCGCGGCCTGATCGACGCCGCCGAGTTCAACAACGCATCGAGCGACCGCCTGCTCGGCTTCCCCGACGTGACCAAGCACTGCATGCTGCAAAGCTTCCACCAGTGCTCGGAGCAGTTCGAGATCCTGTTCAACAAGAAGCGCTACGACGCCCTGCCGGCTGACATGAAATCGATCATCGACTACGCCGTGCAGGCCGCCTCGGCCGACATGAGCTGGAAGGCGGTCGACCGCTACTCGAAGGACTACATCGAGATGCAGGAAAAGCAGGGCATCAAGTTCTGGAAGACGCCGGATCCCATCCTGCGTGCCCAGTTGGCTTCCTGGGACAAGATCATTGCCGCCAAGAGTGCCGAGAACCCCGCGTTCAAGAAGGTGCTTGACTCGATGCGCGGCTTTGCCCAGCGCGCCTGCCGCTGGCAGAACGACACCAACGTCGATTACAAGATGGCCTATAACCACTTCTTCGCCAAGAAGGCCGCGGCCAAGAAGGGTTAATGGTGACGCAAGCGGCCGGCCGGTAAGCTGCCGGGCGGCCGCTTTTTTATTTCTCGGGGAGAGCACGCATGCAAAAGGCCTTGCTGTGGGTGGACAGGGCGTCCACGCTGGCCGGACAGGTCTGTGCCTGGGCCATCGTGGCGCTGACGGCGCTGATCTCCTGGGAGGTGTTTTCGCGTTACGTGCTCAATGTGCCGCATGCCTGGGTACAGGATGCCCAGATCATGCTCTACGGCCTGCTGTTCATGATGGCCGGTGCCTACACCCTGTCCAAGGAAGGCCACGTCCGCGGCGACGTGCTGTATGGCTTCTTCGAGCCGCGCACCCAGGCGATCTGGGACCTGATCCTCTACCTGGTGTTCTTCCTGCCCGGCATTTTCGCACTGTCCTATGCGGGCTGGATCTACGCCAACGAATCGATGGCGATCAACGAAAAGACCTTCTCCCCCGATCCGCTGTTGCTGTGGCCGTTCAAGTTCGTGATTCCTGCCGCCGGCTTCGGGCTGCTGCTGCAGGGCATCGTCGAAATCATCCGCTGCGTGATCTGCATCCGCGAAGGTGAATGGCCGTCGCGCGAGCAGGACGTGGAGGAAGTCGACGTCGAGAAACTCAAGGAAATGGTCCACGTCCGGGACGAGGATATCGCCGCGCTGGACAAGTACGTGGTCGGCCAGGAGGGCGCCCACAAGCCGCCCGGAGCGGGGGCCGCGCCATGAAAATCCGCAAGGAACTCCATTTCGGCTTTGCGCTGATGGCGGCGATCCTGCTGGTCACGGTGATCTTCATGCCCTGGGGCAACCTGCAGAACGGCCATCTCGGCCTGCTGATGCTGTCGCTGGTGGTGGTGGCGATCATGCTCGGCTTCCCCACCGCCTTCACCCTGATGGGCATGGGCGTGTTCTTCGCCTGGCTGGCCTATCGCAGCGGCAACCCGGAAATCGCCGTGCGCCAGACGCTGGACCTGATGGTGCAGCGAACCTACGCGGTGATGAGCAACGACGTGCTGATCTCGATCCCGCTGTTCGTCTTCATGGGCTATCTGGTGGAGCGCGCCAACCTGATCGCCAAGCTGTTCCGCGCCCTCGAGCTGGCGCTGGCGCGCCTGCCCGGTGCGCTTGCGGTGGCAACCCTGGTCACCTGCGCGATCTTCGCCACCGCCACCGGCATCGTCGGCGCGGTGGTGACGCTGATGGGCCTGCTGGCGCTGCCGGCGATGCTCAAGTCGGGCTATGACGTGCGCCTGTCGGCCGGCGTCATCACCGCCGGCGGCTGCCTCGGCATCCTGATCCCGCCCTCGGTGATGCTGATCGTCTATGGCGCCACGGCCGGTGTTTCTGTGGTGCAGCTCTACGCCGGCGCCTTCTTCCCCGGCATCATGCTGGCGGGGCTTTACATTTTGTACGTGATCATCGTCGCCAAGCTCAGGCCGCATCTGGCGCCACCCCTGCCGATGGAAGAGCGGCACATCGACCTGCCGCCGGCCAACGAAAAGATGCGTGACGCCGTCAGCCATCGCGTGCTGCCGGGTCTGGTCGGCGCCTGGAAGGGCTCGCGCAATCTGGGCATCGGCAGCGGCGTGATCGTCAAGCAGGGCGTGATCGCGCTGCTGCCGGCGCTGGCCCTGGTGCTGTTCCTCGGCCTGGCCTGGCACATCGCGACCAAGCCGGTAGCCAGGGTCGAGACCACGGGCCTGGTCGAAATGGGCGGCGGCGAGGCGGTGGCGGCGGATGAGGAAAGCCAGCGGGGGCCGAAGGCCGAGGGCGTCGCCGAGCCGGAGGAAGAGGCGGAAGGCGTCAAGGAGCCGCCGGCCGAGGACGAGGAGGGCGTCAAGGAGCCGCCGGCCGACGGAGTGAAGGAGCCGCCGGCGGAAGACGCCAAGGCGCCGCCGGCTTCGGCGCCGATCAACGTCGCCGCGCCGCCAGCGCCGTCCGCGGGGAAATCCACCCCCGCCGTCGCCGCAGGAATGACGGCCGAGGATCAGGAGCGACTGCCGGTTCCCTTCTGGTACTGGGTGGTATTTGGCGTCAGCATTGCCAGTGCGATCGGCTTCTACAGCATTTTCACCTTCGTTCGTCTCGAAGTCTTCAAGATGCTGCTGGGATCCTTCTTTCCCCTGGCGCTGATGATCCTCGCCGTGCTCGGCAGCATCGTCTTCGGCCTGGCGACACCGACCGAGGCCGCCGCCATCGGTTCGGCCGGCGGGCTGGTGCTCGCCGCGGCCTACAAGCAGCTCAACTTCGGAGTGGTCAAGGAGTCGGTCTTTCTCACCGCCAAGACCTCGGCCATGGTCTGCTGGCTGTTCGTCGGCTCCTCGATTTTTTCAGCCGCCTTTGCCTTGCTGGGCGGCCAGGAACTGGTCGAGAAATGGGTGCTTTCGCTCGACATGACGCCGTTACAGTTCCTGCTGCTGTCGCAGTTCATCATCTTCATCCTTGGCTGGCCGCTGGAATGGACCGAGATCATCGTCATCTTCATGCCGATCTTCATTCCGCTGCTGACCCACTTCAATGTCGACCCGCTGTTCTTCGGCCTGCTGGTGGCGCTCAACCTGCAGACCGCCTTCCTCTCGCCGCCGGTGGCGATGGCGGCCTTCTACCTCAAGGGCGTCTCGCCGCCGCATGTGACACTGAACCAGATCTTCGCCGGCATGATGCCCTTCATGGGCATCCAGGTCTTCGCCCTGTTCCTGCTCTACCTGTTCCCCGACGTCGGCATGTGGCTGCCGCGCGTGTTGTACGGAAACTAGATGAAGCCGAGGATACTGGTTGCGCGAGAGGTGTTTCCGGAGGTCATCGATCGCCTGCAGGAGCATTTCGAGGTCGATGACAACCAGGCCGACCTGGTGCTCGGCGGCGAGGGCCTCAAGGCGCGCCTGGCGGACAAGGCGGGTGCGCTGACGGCGGCGACCGATCCGGTGACGGCGGAGGTGATTGCCGCCGCGCCCGGACTCAAGGCGATCTGCAATTTCGCGGTCGGCTACAACAACATCGACCTGGCCGCCTGCACCCGTGCCGGCGTGGTGGCGACGAATACGCCCGGCGTGCTCGACGACACCACGGCCGACCTCGCGTGGGCCTTGCTGATGGCGACGGCGCGGCGATTGCCGGCGGCGGAACGCTGGTTGCGCAATGGCGAATGGAAGGGATGGCAGTTCATCCAGTGGCTGGGCAGTGACATCCATCACGCTACGCTCGGCATCCTCGGCATGGGTCGCATCGGCCAGGCCGTGGCGCGACGCGGCGCGGGCTTCGAGATGAAGGTGATCTACCACAACCGCACGCGCCTGCCGGCGGACAAGGAGGCCGCATGCCGCGCGCGTTGGGTGGACAAGGATACCTTGCTGCGCGAGGCGGATTTCCTGGTCCTGGTGCTGCCGTATTCGCCGGCGACGCACCACATCATCGGCGCCGCCGAACTGGCGCTGATGAAGCCGACCGCGCACCTGATCAACATCGCCCGCGGCGGCATCGTCGATGATGAAGCGCTGATTTCGGCGTTGCGCCAGCGCCGACTTTCAGGGGCGGGGCTGGATGTCTTCGAGGGCGAGCCGAAATTCAATCCTGGCTTTCTCGAACTCGACAACGTCGCGCTGGCGCCACACATCGGTTCCAGTTCGCGTGCCACGCGCATGGCCATGGCCATGACGGCGGCCGACAACCTCATCGCGGCGCTTTCCGGCCAGCGGCCGCCCAACCTGCTCAATCCCGACGCCTGGCGATGAATGCGGCAGCCTCCGGCCGCCAGGGCGTGCTGCTCGGCCTCGGCGTGGCGATCGGCGCCTACCTGTTGTCCTTCTTCCATCGCGTTGCGCCGGCGGCGATTTCGGGCGACCTGCAATCCACCTTCGCCATCGGCGGCGCCCAGTTGGGCACGCTCGCCGCCACCTACTTTTACGTCTACACGGTGATGCAGATCCCGACCGGTGTGCTGTCGGACACCCTGGGTCCGCGCCGCATCCTGTTCTGGGGTGGCCTGGTGGCCGGTATCGGCGCCATTGTGTTCGGCCTCGCGCCGAGTTTCGAGTTGGCCTTCGCCGGCCGCACCCTGGTCGGCCTCGGTGTCAGCGTCGCCTTCATTGCGATGCTCAAGCTGATCTCGCTGGGATTCGACGACAGCCGCTTTGCCTCGATGACCGGCCTGTGCATGCTGATCGGCAACCTGGGATCGATCTTCGCCGGCGCCCCGCTGGCCTGGGCCACCCAGGTGGCCGGTTGGCGCCCGGTGTTCGTCGCCGTCGGCGTGCTCTCGCTGCTGATGGCCTTCGCCGCGCGCGCCTGGGTACTCGATACGCCGGCCGGCAAGGTCGATCGCACGGCCTGGCTGACCGGGCTGATGACGGTGATGAGGAACCGCGCCACCTGGCCCGGCTTCTTCGCCAACGCCGGGCTGGCCGGCGCCTTCTTCGCCTTCGCCGGCCTGTGGGCCGTGCCCTACCTGACGCAGATCCATGGCCTGAGCCGCAGCGAGGCCTCCAATCATGTGAGCATTTACTTCATCGGCTTCGCTATCGGCTCGATGCTCTGGGGCAATGTGTCCGATCGCCTCGGGCGACGCAAACCCGTGATGCTGGCAGTATCCGGCGCCCATGCCCTGGGTTGGGGCTTGTGGCTGTCGGGGGGCATGCAGGCCGGCTGGATGACCTATGCGCTATGCACGGCGATGGGGCTGGCCACCGCCGGCCTGACGCTGTCCTGGGCGGCGGCCAAGGAGGTCAATCCGCCGCTGCTCTCGGGCATGGCCACCAGCGTGGTCAATGTCGGCGTGTTCTTCGGTCCGGCGATCCTGCAACCGGCGGTCGGCTGGCTCATGGAACGCAGCTGGGACGGTCGCGTCGAGGCCGGCGTGCGCATTTATTCGGCAACGGACTGGCACAATGGCCTGCTGCTGATGACGACCTCCGCCATCGCCGGCTGGGTCGCGGTGCTCTTCGTGCGCGAAACCGGCTGCCGCAACATCTACGGTGAGATGAAGAAATGAAAGCCATCCTGCTCTACGGCCACGGCGCCCGCAATCCGGAATGGGCGCAGCCCTTCCACCGCATCCGCGATGCGATCAAGGCGCGCGACCCCAAAGCCCTGGTCGAGCCGGGCTTCCTCGAATTGATGCGGCCGAGCTTCGACGAAGGCGTGGCCTGCCTGGTCGACCAGGGCGCGACATCCATCGTGGTGGTGCCGATCTTCATGGCCGCCGGCAGTCATGTGAAAAAGGATCTGCCGCGCCTCGCGGCGGACGCCATGGATCGTCACGAAGGGCTGGTGATCGAGCTGGCGGCGCCGGTCGGCGAGGTGGAGTCCGTGCTCGCGGCAATGGCCGACTACGCAATGGCGGCGCAGCCGGCGGACTAGTAGTCAGTCATGCTGCCGTTGATGGATAAAGCCGATGAAGCTTGCTGCGAGCATCGCGAATCGTGAAACGCCAGTTGATGGGCTGGTGCTTGGCGTTGCGCTCGGCGACATTGGCATTGATGCGTCGTCGCAGAGTG
>JACRIX010000079.1 GCA_016215645.1 Rhodocyclales bacterium | reverse complement strand
CAAGGACGGCTGCATGCATTGCGCCGACCCGGGCTGCCTCAAGGCCTGCCCGGCCCCCGGCGCCATCATCCAGTACGCCAACGGCATCGTCGATTTCCACCAGGAAAACTGCATCGGCTGCGGCTACTGCATCACCGGCTGCCCCTTCAACATCCCGCGCATCTCACAGGAGGACAGCAAGGCCTACAAGTGCTCGCTGTGTTCGGACCGGGTGGCCGTCGGCCAGGCGCCTGCCTGTGCCAAGGCCTGCCCGACCGGGGCGATCCAGTTCGGCTCGAAAGAGCAGATGAAGGATTACGCCGCCAAGCGCGTCGGCGACCTCAAGTCGCGCGGTTACGACAAGGCGGGGCTCTACGATCCGGCAGGTGTGGGCGGCACGCACGTGATGTACGTGCTGCACCACGCCGACCGGCCGGAGCTCTACAAGGGCCTGCCCAACAATCCCGGCATCAGTCCGCTGGTATCGTTGTGGAAGGGCATCGCCAAGCCGGTCGCTACCGTGGCCATGGCTGCCGTGGCACTGGGCAGCCTGTTCCACTACGTGATGAAGGGGCCGAACGAGGTGTCCAAGGAGCTGGAAGACGAGCTGGAAAAGGAGGACGCAAAATGATCAGGAACCCGAAAGACCTGCAACGCTACAACGCGCAGGAGCGGGCCAACCACTGGCTCGTCGGCATCTGCTTCATCCTGCTGGCGTTGTCGGGGCTCGCCTTCTTCCACCCGGCCTTTTATCCATTGACGCAGCTCTTCGGCGGCGGTGTCTGGGCGCGCATCCTGCACCCCTTCATCGGCGTCCTCATGGCGCTGGCTTTCCTGGTGATGTTTTTCCGCTTCAAGTCGCTCAACGCGATGACGCCGGCGGACAAGGAATGGCTGTCGCGGGCGGGCGAGATGGTCAGCGGCAACGACCACAACATGCCGGAACAGGGCAAGTACAACGGTGGCCAGAAGGCCATGTTCTGGGCCATGGCCCTGTGCATGCTGCTGCTGTTCGTCTCCGGCGTCTTCCTGTGGCGCGCCTACTTCAACCTGCCGGTGGATGTGGTGCGCCTGGGCGCCGTGGTCCATGCCGCGATCGCCGCGATCATGATCGCGATGATCTTCGTCCATGTCTATGCCGCCCTCTGGGTCCGCGGCACGGTGCGCGCCATGGTCTATGGTACGGTCACCCGTGCCTGGGCCAAGCAGCATCATGCCGCCTGGTACCGCCAGGTGACAGGAAAATGAGCGGCAAGTCATAAGTCGTCCGGCGGTTCAGCGCCAAACCAGACCCGCGGGCTTCGGCCCGCGGGTCGTTTGTATCTCCCCAATCGAATAGACTCTTCGCCATGAGCGCCACTTCCCAAGCCCCGATCATTCCCATCAAGTCGAGCAGCGAGCCGCCCCATGTCATCGCACCCGACGCCACCACTATTTTCAGTCGCCGCGCCCAGCGCTTCGAGCAACTGGCCGAAGGCCACAGCCTGGGCGACTGGCTGCGCTTCCTCGGCGCCATCAGCCGCGCCCAGCACCAGGCCCTGCAGGCCATGCCGGCGCTGGATCTGCCCGATGCCACGCAAATGGGTGTCGCTCGCGACCACCGCATGCCACCGCTGCCGGCGCAGTCCTGGCCGCGTCCGGCGGCCTGGCGCGCCGGCCTTTCGGCGATTGCCGCCACCGTTTCAAGCGTCGCCCCGGAAGCCGCGCGCAAGGACCTCGCGCGCCTGGCGACCTATGATGCCGGGCAGATTGAAGCACTGGCCGATCGCGTATTGCATACCGAACTCTATGGCGACGATGCCGCCCTGCTGCCCTATGTCGCCGCCGCACTGCAGGTGTTGTGGACCGCAGGTGCCGCGCGTCTCGGCGTCGCCGAAATCGGCGCCCTGGACGTGCCCGGCGTCTGCCCCTGCTGCGGCTTCCTGCCGGTGGCCAGCGTGATCCGCACCGTGGGCGAAGTCTCGAACCTGCGCTACCTGCATTGCGCGCTGTGCAACACCGAATGGAATCTGGTGCGCCTGAAATGCAGCGCCTGCGACGTTACCGATGGCGTCACCTACCACTCCCTGCAGGACGAATCCGGCAAGGAGAACGACGCCATCCGCGCCGAAACCTGCGAATCCTGCAAGAGCTACCTGAAGATCGCCTACGCCGAAAAGGCCGCCGTCGATCCCGTGGCCGACGACCTCGCCACGCTGGCCCTCGACATCCTGGTCGACGAAGCCGGCTACTCGCGCAGCGGGCCCAACCTGCTGCTGGTGCCGGGGGGCTGAGTTTCCCAAGAGTCGGCGCTCGCGGCACGGCGACCGCCTTTCGGCACGATCGACGGCATATGCCGGATGGTAGAATCCGCTGTCATCTTCCGACGGCATTCCATCCCATGAAATCCCTGACCTGCCTCGTTCTTGCCCTGCTGCTTGCCTCCGCCGCGCGCGCCGCCGATGCACCCGACCTGCAGAGCCGCACGCCCCACTATCACGCCAGCTACCAGGTGGCCGCCGACGGCACCGCGGTCGAGACGCATGAATGGTCGCAGACCATCCTCAAGGACTCGGCGCTGGAGGGCGCCAAGCGCGCCACCGTCAGTCACAGCAGCAGCGCGCAGAAGGCCGATATCCTCACCGCCTACACGCGCAAGGCCGACGGCCGGCGCATCGACGTGCCCAAGGAAAACTTCCAGGTGGAGGTCAATAGCGGGCGGGGCGGCAATACCCCGGCATTTTCTGACTGGACTACGGTGTCGGTCCTGTTTCCGGACGTCGCTGTCGGCGATACCGTGGTGATTGGTTATCGCATCACCGACATCGAGCCGATGTTTCCGGGCCGATTCTCGGCATCCAATCTGTTCTATCGGGATTCCGCCTACGACGACCTCCGCGTGCGCATCGAGTATCCCGTGACGATGGAGCCGCTGATGGAGGCGCGCGGCATGAGCGAACAGCGGGGCGGTGCCGGCGAGGGCCGCGCGTTCGTCGAATGGCGGTGGTCGAATCCGGTGGCGACAAAATCGAAGCGCCGCGACTGGTCGGTGTTCGATCCGGAAAAGGAAGTGGGCTATGCGTTTTCGAGCTTCCGCAGCCACGCCGAGATCGCCGCCGCCTATGGCGCGCGTGCCCTGCCCAAGGCCGCCGTGACGGAGCGGCTCGCGCGGCTCGCCGGCGAGATCGTCAAGGGCAGGACGGTACCGAGGGAGCAGGCCCGCGCCCTGTACGAATGGGTCGCCACCACTATCACTTATGGTGGCAATTGCATCGGTGTCGGCGCCGTGGTGCCGCGCGACCTGCCGTTCGTGCTCGACAACAAGATGGGAGATTGCAAGGACCACGCGACGCTGCTGCAGGCCTTGCTCGCTGCGCGCGGCATCCGCAGCACGCAGGCGCTGATCAACGCAGGCGCGCTGTATCGCCTGCCCCGCATACCGCTTGCGTTCAGCGTCAATCACGTCATCAACTACCTGCCCGACTTCAACCTGTTCGTCGATTCGACCTCAGAGTCCACACCCTTCGGCATGCTGCCGTTCAGCGTGCAGGACAAGCCGGTGCTGCTGGTCGAGGGCCACCGTGATGGCCTGCGGACGCCGGCCCAGCCGCGCGCCCGCAACCAGCAGACGATGCGCAGCCGGATGAAGGTGGCGGCCGACGGCTCGGTATCCGGCAGTGTGGAAATCCTTCAGTCGGGCAGCGATGCGGTCGGCGCCCGCGCCTGGGCGCGCAAGATGTCGCGGGAGGCACAGGATGAGCTGGTGAAGAACATGTTCCGGCGCATGGGCGTGATCGGCAACGGATCGCTGGAAAAGGACGATCCGACCGCGCTGACCGACAGCTATCGCTACAAGGCGAACTTCCAGGCCGAAAAATTCATGAAGCCCTCGGGGGCCGGCGCCTTCTACGTCTTTCCCCCGCTGTCGCTGGCCAACAACATCCTGGGGGCGGTGCAATCGGTGTCCGACCCGGAGATCGACACGGACACCGCCTGTCACGGCGGTCACATGGTCGAGGAGTACTCGATCGAGCTGCCGGCGCGGACCAAGGTGCTGGCGATTCCCGGCGACATCAAGGTCGCCAACCAGACCCTGTCCTACCAGGCCAGCTACAAGCTGAAGGGTCGTGTGCTGACGGCCAGGCGCGTGCTCGACGATCCCACCCCGGGCAATGTGTGCGCGCCGGCCTTTGTGGCCGAGCAGCGCAAAGTGGCAGAAAAGGTGATCGAAAACCTCAAGGAACAGGTGCTGTACAAGTAGCCGAGCGGAACCAATTCCCCGCTACACTGTCTCGCCTTTCACCTACCCCAAGGAGATGAAATGAGACGCTTGCTTGCCCTCCTGGCCTTTCTCAGTGCCAGTATTTTCAGCCTGCCTGCGGCGGCCGATCGCCTCGACGGCGTGCTGCCGCTGCACAAGGACGACATTGCCGCCGTGGCGGCGACGACATCGCAGCCGGATCGCCACGTCATGCTCTACTTCGGCGATCACCTGAACTGAGGGGCTTGTCGCTACACCGTGGGTGTGCTCAAGAAGCCCGAAGTCACAGAAAAGTACTCAAAGCATTTCCTCGGCGCCCATGCCGATTTCGGCGAGCTGGAACTGGACGACAAAGACCCGCTGCACGCGATGGTCAAGCGCCACAATCCGCAGAAGCTGCGGCCGGTGATCGTCTTCCTCGACGCGGCGGGCAAGGAGGTCGCGCGTCATCGCGGCAAGCTGGAAGTCGAGGATGCCCTGCTGCTTGACCGCTATGTCGCCGAGAAACACTACCTTAAGGGTGGGGATTTCGCCGCCTTCAGGAAATCCCGGAAGGGTTGAGTGGTAGTTTCGCCGCGGCCTGCGCCGGCAAGTCGCGGTGGCGCCCCTCAGGCGCCGGAAAACTCGGCGCCGCGATGGCGCGGGCCACATCGAGCCGCTACAATCCACGCATCGTCGTTTCTGCCCGGTGCGGGTGAAATCATGAATCCACTCTCCCAGTTGCCTTCCGTCGACCGCCTGCTGTCCGCCGCGGCGATTTCCTCCCTGATCGAGTTGCATGGCCGTGCCATCGTCACCGGCGTGGCGCGCGAGGTGCTGGCCGCGACGCGCGAGGCATTCCGGCAGGGCGCCACGCTGCCCGCCGAGGATGCACTGATATCAAGAGTCGGCGCTGGGGTTACGGCGAAGATGGCGCCCAGGCTGCGCCCGGTATTCAACCTCACCGGCACCGTGCTGCACACCAACCTCGGCCGCGCGCCCTTGCCCGAAGCGGCGGTGCAGGCGCTGCTGACGGCGGCGCGCAGCCCCTGTGCGCTGGAATACGACATCGACTCCGGCGGGCGTGGCGACCGCGATGACATCGTCAATGAGTTGCTGTGCGAGCTGACCGGGGCGGAGGCGGCGACAGTGGTGAACAACAATGCCGCCGCCGTGTTCCTGCTGCTCAACACCCTGGCGCAGAAGAAGCAAGTAGTCGTCTCGCGCGGCGAGCTGATCGAGATCGGCGGCGCCTTTCGCGTGCCCGACATCATGCAGCGCGCCGGGGCGAAGCTGGTCGAAGTCGGCACCACCAATCGCACCCACCTCAGGGACTTCGCCGAGTCCGTCACGCCGCGCACGGCGATGCTGATGAAGGTCCATGCCAGCAATTACGCGATCCAGGGATTCACCCACGCCGTGCCCGAAGCGGAATTGGCGGAACTGGCCCACGGCAAGGGCCTGCCCTTCGTCATCGACCTCGGTAGCGGCACCCTGATCGACCTCTCCGCTTACGGCCTGCCGCACGAGCCGACGCCGCGCGAAGCGATCGCCGCCGGCGCCGACCTCGTTACCTTCTCCGGCGACAAGCTGTTGGGTGGGCCGCAGGCCGGCCTGCTCGTGGGTCGCAAAGACCTGATTGCGAAGATCAAGAAGAACCCGCTGAAGCGCGCGCTGCGCGTCGGCAAGCTGACGCTGGCCGCACTCGAAGCCGTACTCGCGCTTTACCGCGATCCCGATCGCCTGCACCAGCGCGTTACCGCCGTGCGCCAGCTCACGCGTCCCGACGCCGAAATGCGCGCCGCCGCCGAACGCCTGCTGCCGGCATTGCAAAAGGCACTGGCGGCGCTGCCGGTTACGGTGGAAATCGTGGCGCTGAAATCGCAGATCGGTTCCGGTTCGCTGCCGGTGGATCGCCTGCCCTCGGCCGGTTTCGCGATCCGTCCGCAAGGCAGGAAGGGCGGTGTGCTGAATCGCATCGAGGCGGCGTTGCGCGGCGTGGCCCACCCGCTGCGCCCGGTGATCGGCCGCATCGAGGACGGCGCGCTGCTGCTCGATCTGCGTTGCCTCGACAGCAGCGACGAAGAGGAATTCCGTAACACGCTCGGCGCTTTGCGAGCGGGTTGAGCAATACGGCGAACCCGGCGGTCTGGGTACCGCCCTGCCGTCAGCCGCCTCCCCTCCGGGAGGCATCGTAAGCCGCGGTGGCTTCCGCACCGCGGCGGTTGTTGCAAGCATGGGAGACAGGATGAACCATAGCCGTTACTTTGCCTGGGCGGCCGCGCCGCCGCTGATTTGCTGGCTGTTCCTGGCGCCGGCACTGGCCGCCGGCGCCACGCCACCGCTGCTCAAACCGAACCCGCCGCGCGCCATGCCGGCGGGCCAGGACACACGCCTCGCGCAACTGCTGGCGCAGCACAAGGGCAAGGCGGTGCTGCTGAACTTCTGGGCGACGTGGTGCGAGCCCTGTCGCGAGGAAATGCCCTCGCTGGCACGTCTCGATGCCCGCTGGCAGGCCCGGGGAGTGGTCGTGCTCACGATCGCCGTGGCCGACAATGCCAAACGGGTGGAGGAATTCCTCTGGGAATCCCTGCCCGACAAGCAGACCCTGCCGGTGCTGCACGACCGCGAGCAAACCATCAGCCGTGCCTGGGGCGCGCGCATGCTGCCCACCACCGTCGTCCTCGACCGCCGGCACCGCGTCGTCGCCCGCGGCCTGGGAGCGATCGACTGGGACGCGCCCGCCATCGACAAGCAACTCAAGACGCTAATCTACTAATTCCGGAGATCATCATGGATCGTCGTACCTTCATCCAGACCGCCTCGCTTTGCGCCGCCGCATTCGCCGCCCCGCGCGTTGCCTTTGCCGCCGACAATGCCTTCAAGCCCGCACCGGCTGCCGGTTGGCGCGTGTTTGAAGTCACCTCCCGTATCGAACTCTCCGCCGCCAACGGCGCCCCGCGCCTGTGGCTGCCGCTGCCGGCGATCGAGGATGCCACCTGGATCAAGCCGATGGGCAACCTGTGGCAGGGCAACGCCGCCACGGTCAAGACGGCGAGCGACCCGCGCTACGGCGCACAGATGCTGGCCGCCACCTGGGAGACCGGTGAGCCGGCGCCCGTGCTGGAGGTCGTGAGTCGTTTCGCCACGCGCAACCGCGCCGTCGATCTGGCGCAGCCCGGCAAGGTGGCAGCCCTGGACAAGGCGACGCACGCGCTTTACACCCGGGGCACCGAACTGCTGCGCACCGACGGCATCGTCAAGAAGACTGCATTGGAAATCACCAAGGGCGCCAAGACCGATCTGGACAAGGCCAAGGCGATCTATGAATGGGTGGTGGACAACACCGAGCGCAATCCCAAGACGCGCGGCTGCGGCACGGGCGACATTGCCGGCATGCTGGAATCGGGCAACCTCTCCGGCAAATGCGCCGACCTCAATGCGCTCTACGTCGGCCTGGCGCGGGCTTCAGGCCTGCCGGCGCGCGACGTGTATGGCGTACGTGTCGCCGATTCGAAGTTCGGCTACAAGAGCCTGGGCAAGAGCGGCGACATCACCCGCGCCCAGCATTGCCGCGCCGAAGTCTGGCTGGCGAACTTCGGCTGGGTGCCGGTGGATCCGGCCGACGTGCGCAAGGTAGTGCTGGAAGAAAAGCCGGGCCTGACGCTGAAGGACGACGTGGTCGTGGCCGCGCGCGAAACCCTGTTCGGTGCCTGGGAGATGAACTGGCTGGCCTACAATTTTGCGCATGACGTCGCCTTGCCCGGTTCGAAGGGGGCGAAAGTCGCTTTCCTGATGTATCCGCAAGCCGAGAACAACGGCGGGCGGCTCGACAGCCTCGACCCCGCGAGCTTTGTCTACAAACTGGCCGCCCAGGAGATCACCGCCGCATGATCGTAGGTACTGCGGGCCACATCGACCACGGCAAGACCACGCTGGTGAAGGCACTCACCGGCGTGGATGCCGATCGCCTGCCCGAAGAGAAGGCGCGCGGCATCACGCTCGACCTCGGCTATGCCTACACGCCGCTGGCCGATGGTTCGGTGCTCGGTTTCATCGATGTGCCCGGCCATGAAAAGCTGATCCACAACATGCTGGCCGGCGCCACCGGCATCGACTATGTGTTGCTGGTGGTGGCCGCCGACGACGGGCCGATGCCGCAGACGCGAGAGCACCTCGAACTGCTGGGCCTGCTCGGCCTCGATCGCGGCGCCGTGGCGCTGACCAAGTGCGATGCGGTGGACGCGGCACGGGTTGCCGAAGCGCGCGGCGAAATCGCCGCCTTGCTGGCGGACAGCCCGCTGGCCGCCAGCCCGGTGTTCGACGTGGCGGCGACCACCGGCGTTGGCGTGCCGGCCTTGCGCGCCCATCTCGACGCCGCTGCTTCCGGCCTCGGGACGCGCCGCGCCGATGGCCGCTTCCGCCTCGCCATCGACCGCTGCTTCACCCTTTCGGGCATCGGCACCGTGGTCACTGGCACGGCATTCTCGGGAAGAGTCGGCGCTGGCGACACGGCGATCCTTGCTCCGGCCGGCGGCAAGGGGCTCAAGGCCCGGGTCAAAAGCCTGCACGTGCAGGATCGGCCCGCCGACTTCGGCCAGGCCGGCGAGCGCTGCGCTTTGGCGCTTTCGGGTGACTTCGAGAAGAAGGACGTGGCACGCGGCATGTGGCTGGTCGATCCCGCCGCCGCGCGATCACTGACACGGTTTCAGGCCGAACTGCGAGTGCCGGCGTCGCAGAACGTGCTCAAACACTGGACAGCGGTGCATGTCCATCTGGGCGCCGCCGACATCCTCGGCCGCGTTGCCCTGCTCGATTGCACGGAGGTCGCGCCAGGCGGCACGGCGCTGGCCGAGATCATCCTCGAGCGCGAGACCCTGGCGGTGCGCGGCGACCGCTTCATCCTGCGCGATGCCGGCGCCCGGCGCACGGTGGCGGGCGGCCGCGTGCTCGACATCTTTCCACCGACGCGGCACAAGCGCAGCCCGGCGCGGCTCGAATTGCTCGCCGCCATGCGCGAGGACGATCCGGCGGCGACGCTGGCGCTGCTCGCCGCGCGGGCGCCGGCGGGTGTTGATCTGGCGCGCTTTGCCGCCAACTGGAATCTCTCGCTGCCGGCGGCGGATGCGCTCTGGCCGGCGGCCGGCCTTCGCGTCGTTGCCGTCGGCGATGAACGCATCGGATTTGCCGCGACCGCCTGGCAGGCGCTGGGCGAAAAACTGCTGCTGGCCCTGGCCGAGGATCACCGTCGCGCGCCCGACATGGCCGGTGTCGAGCGCGAACGCCTGCGCCGCATGACGCTGGCGAACCTGTCACGAGGCGCCTTCGATGCCCTGGTCGGCGAGTTGCTGGCGGCGGGTCGCCTGGTGCAAAGCCGCGCCTGGCTGCACCTGCCGGAACACCAGGCCAGCGTCTCCGCCGCCGATCGCGATTTGTTTGCGGTGCTCAAGCCCCTGCTCGATGGCAATCCCTACAACCCGCCGCGGGTGCGCGACGTGTTCCGCGCCAGCGGCACGGCGGAGGACACGGTACGCCAGCTGTTCCGCCGCGTTGCCCGCAGCGGTGAAATCTACCCGGTGGCGCACGACCACTACTTCACGGCTGCCGCGGTCGCCGAACTGGCGGCCATCGTCGCGCGCCTGCATGCCGAACACGGCACGGCGCGTGCGGCAGCGCTGCGCGACGCGATTTATGACGGCGGCGGCGGCGGGCGCAAGGTGGCGATCCAGATCCTCGAATTCTTCGATCGCATCGGCTACACTCGCCGGGTGCGTGATGAGCATGTCCTTCGTAGTAGTAGTGACGATCACGCATGGCTGAATAACAACTAGAGCACCACGGAAGAGAACGCTCCCCGGTGGGGCGGCCGGTCTTCAAAATCGGCAGGGGTCGCCATGCGGTCCCCGGTGGGTTCGACTCCCTCTCTCTTCCGCCACCAACCCCGAGGAGAACACCATGAACAACATCACCAAGCTTTCCCTGATGGCGAGCGCCGCCGTGCTGCTCGGCGCCTGCGCCAGCCCGCCGCCCGCCGCGCCCGCCGACCGCACCGCCAGCGCCACCCTGGAGGGCCGTTCCGGCAGTGCCGTGACCGGCGTCGTCACCTTTACTGCGCGCGGCGACAAGCTTTTCGTCGATGCCCGCGTCAGCGGCCTGACGCCGGGCGAGCACGGGTTCCATGTGCATGAAGTCGGCGACTGCAGCGCGCCGGATGCGACCAGCGCCAAGGGCCACTTCAATCCGGCCGGCAAGTCGCATGGCCACCATGGCGGCGCCGAGCGTCATGCAGGCGACATGCCGAACCTCCGGGCCGATGCCTCGGGCGGTGCCAACCTGGCGGTGGAATTGAGCCAGCTGTCGCTGGGCAACGACGCCAACGGCATTGTCGGCCGCAGCGTGGTGATCCATGCCGACCCCGACGACTTCAAGTCGCAGCCGGCCGGCAATTCCGGCAAGCGCGTGGCCTGCGGCGTGATCCGCGCCTCCGCGCCGCGCTACTGATCCGACATGGGCCCGGCACCCTTTCGTGGCGCGATTCCCGATGACCTGCTATACGACCCAGAGTACGACATGTGGGTACGCCGCGAGGGGGCGGAGGCGGTGGTCGGTGCCACCGCCTACGGCATCTTCCGCGCCGGCGAGATCATCGGCTTCACCGCCAAGCCCAAAGGTGCCGAAGTGGAGCGGGGGCGCGGGCTGGGCACGGTCGAGTGCGCCAAGACGGTACTTGCGGTGCGCGCGCCGATCTCGTTGCTGCTGGTCGAGGCGAACGAATACGCCGAGGAGCATCCCGCCATGCTCAACCGCGATCCCTATCGTGATGGCTGGATGGTGCGCGCCCGACCCACGGCCTGGGAAGCCGAACACGGCGGACTGCTCGATGCCGCCGCCTATCGCGAGCACGTGGCGCGTATCGAACCGGGGGCGGTCATCGAATGAGCACGCAACGGAAAAAGCTCGCCATCCTGCTCTGGTCGGCGACAGCGGAGCGCCCGGAACTGTGCGCCACCCCCTTTGTCCATGCCACCGCCGCTGCCGCCTTCGATTGCGAGGTGGAAATCCACTTCGCCGGGCCGACGGTGCGTCTGCTGGTCGCCGGCGTGGCCGACGCCCTGCGGCCCTGGCCCGGCGTCGACACCTCGATCTACCAGATGATGCGCCAGGCGACCAACCTTGGCGCCAGCCTGAATGCCTGCGCCATGGCCATGGGCGCGCTGGTGGCGAAGGACGAGGTGCTGATCCCCGAGTATGCCGGCACCATCGCCGCCAGCGCGTTTGTCGCCCGGACGCTGGATCCGGAATGGGCGACCCTGGTGTACTGATGGCCGACACCGTACCCGCCTGCCCCTCGTGTCGTGCGCCGATGCAGGCGCATCGCTTCCGGCGCAAGCTGGGCGGCGAGGTGATGCTGGATATCTGCCTGCACTGCCAGGGCATCTGGTTCGATGTCTTTGAAAGCCTGCAACTGGCTCCCGAAGGCGTGGTCGAGCTGTTCCGCTTGATCCAGGAACAGCCCGACAACCAACGACTGCCACTGGCCGCCTCGCTGTTCTGCCCGCGTTGCACGCAGCGGCTGATCCATTCGCAGGACCGCGTCAAGAGCGGCCGTTTCAACTACCTGCGCTGCGGTGAGCATGGCCGCTTCATCAGTTTTGGCCAGTTCATGATCGAAAAGGGCTTCGTGCGCCAGGTGAGCCCCGCTGAAATCAAGCAACTCAAACTGCATGTCACGATCCTGCGCTGCAATTCCTGCGGCGCGCCGGTCGATATCCGTACCGAAAGTGCCTGCCCGCATTGCCGTGCGCCGATTGCCGTGCTGGATGCCGATGCGGTCGAGAAGGCGCTGGCCGGATATCTCGCCGGTAGCGCGACGCGGGCGGTGACGATGCCGCCGTTTTCCCCTGCCCGTCATCGCCATGCCACGGCGGGTGCCGGCCGTGGCGGCGATGCCGCAGCGGGTATCGTCGACCTCGTCGGCGAAGGCGTCGCGAGTGTTTGGCAAGGGGTGGGCGATTGAATTTCAGCGACATCACCGGCCTGGTGCTTGCCGGCGGCGAGGGCCGGCGCATGGGCGGCGCGGACAAGGGCCTGCAACGGCTGGATGGCCGTCCGCTGGCCGCCTGGGTCCTTGAGCGACTGCGGCCCCAGGTCGGCCAGGTGCTGATCAGCGCCAATCGCAATCTTGAGCGCTACCGGGAGTTCGGCTGTCCCGTGATCGAGGACATCACTCCGGACTCTGCCGGTCCGCTGGCCGGATTGCAGGCGGCCATGAAGCGGATCACGACGCCGCTGCTGTTGAGCGCACCCTGCGATTCGCCATCCCTGCCCGTCGACCTGGGCTTGCGTTTGCGCGCGGCGCTGGACGCCGCGGGCGCCGACCTGGCCGTGCCGCGCGCGGGCGCACGCGTGCATCGCGCCTTCTGCCTGACGCGATGTGAACTGCTGCCGCGCCTGGACGCCTTTCTCGCCGGCGGCGGGCGCAAGCTGGGCCTCTGGCATGAGTCACTGAACACCATCGAAGTGGATTTTGACGACCAGGCCGAAGCCTTCGGCAATATCAATTCCCTGGCCGATCTGGACCAGGCGGCGCTGGCCCGTCCATGACCGCGCCCGAAGCAACCACGCCCATGTCCGGAGCCGAGCCCGTGCGGGTCGACGCGCAGCGTTTCTGGCTCTACCGCTACTATTTCGTTGCCGCCTGCCTTTCCTTCCTGGCGGTGGGGATAGTGCTGCTGTTCCTGCAGGAACGCGAAATCACCTTCTTTGCCGAGGTGCAGCAACGCCAGCTCGAATCGATGCGCGCCGTGCGCCAGGAACTTTCCGCCCAGGCCGAGAAGGCGGCCCGTGACAGCCTGGTCGCCGAACAGGAGGCGGCGAATGTTGCCCTGACGCGATTGTTCGCCAACCTGCTTTGGGAATCCGATTTCGCGCCGCTTGCATCGCGGCTCGCCGCCCTGCCGGCCGACACATGCGTCGCGCCATCCGATGGCGCGGCCGGCAAGGACTGTGCTGGCGAGATGGGTGCGCGCATCCGCGCCTTGCCGGGTTTCAAGGCGCTCGATCGCAAGACCTCTGCCGCGATGAAGAACACCGGCGTGTTCAAGATCAAGGTGTATGACATGCGCGGCCTGACCATCTACTCGTCGGAACCCGAACAGATCGGCGAAAGCAAGGTGCTCAATGCCGGCTGGCGCGCCGCGGCCTCGGGCAGGCCCGCCAGCGAGCTGACCCACCGTGACCAGTTCAGCGCCTTCGAGGGCGTGGTCGAGAACCTCGACCTGATTTCCAGCTACATTCCGGTGTACCCGCCCGGCGGCAGCGAGGCGGTCGGCGTCTTCGAGGTCTATGCCGATGTCACGATCCTGCTGCGCCAGATCAGGAACAGTTCGGCACGGATCGCCGCCATCATGGCCGCGGGCGAAGAGCGCGCGGAGCTGGAAGCACGGCGCAACATCGGCATCGTTACCGACAGCTCCACCGAGTTCCTCGCCATCGTCGGCGCCCTGATGGCACTCCTGTTCATCGTGCTGCTGTTCATCGTGCATCGCGGCCAGACCATCATCGACGCGCAGGACGTCGCCCGGCGGCGCGACGCCGAACGCGAGCGCGCGTTGAATCAGGAGCAGATCACCGCGATGGCGCGCATCGCCGCCGCCCACGAGGAGGCGCTGACCCGCCTGCAGCACATCGCCGGCCGCGTTCCGGGTGTGGTCTTCGAGCTGCGGCGCCATGCCGACGGCCGCTTTTCGATTCCCTATGCCAACGAGTCATTGCGTGACATCTACGGGCTTGGTCCGGAACATGTTCGGGAGGATGCCGGGGCGCTGTTTGCCGTCGTGCATCCCGACGACCTGACCGCGCACCTGGCCTCCATCGAAGAGTCGGCGCGCCGGCTCACGCCCTGGCATCACGAGTATCGTCTGCTCGCCGCCGGTCAGGCCGAACGCTGGATGCAGGGTGACGCGATGCCGCAGGCCGAGGCCGACGGCTCGGTGCTCTGGCATGGATTTCTTTCCGACATCAGCGCGCGCAAGACCGCCGAAGCCGAGCTTGGCCAGTACCGGCACCATCTTGAGGAACTGGTCTACTCACGGACCACGGAACTGGCCCAGGCGCGCGACGCCGCCGAGGCCGCCAACCGCGCCAAGAGCGTGTTTCTCGCCAACATGAGCCATGAGTTGCGCACGCCGCTCAACGGCATCATGGGCATGACCAGCCTGGCCTTGCGTTCGGCGAACAATGTGCAGCAGGTCGACCAGCTCAGCAAGAGCATGGGCGCCTCGCGCCATCTGCTTGCGGTGATCAACGACATCCTCGACATTTCCAAGATCGAGGCGGACCGCATGACCCTCGAAGAGCGCAATTTCTCGCTGCCCGAGCTGCTCGACGAAACCCTGCACATGCAGGATGACACTGCCCGGGCCAAGGGGCTGGCGCTGTCCTTCGAGGTCGCGGCGAATCTGCCGGAAGTGCTCTGTGGCGACGCGCTGCGCGTGCGCCAGGTGTTGCTGAATTTTGTCGGCAATGCCGTCAAGTTTTCCGAGCGTGGTGCAATTCGCATCCGCGCCTCGGTGGCCGATCAGGATGGCGCCACCGTGCTGCTGAAGCTGGAGGTCAGCGACCAGGGCATCGGCATCGCGCCGGAGCAGCAGGAGCGCCTGTTCCGGCCCTTCAGCCAGGCCGACGATTCCTCGACGCGGCGTCATGGCGGCACCGGGCTTGGGCTCATCATCTCGTTGCGCATCGCGCGGCTGATGGGTGGCAATGTCGGTGTCGAGAGCGCGGCGGACGCCGGAAGCACCTTCTGGGCAACACTGCGCCTGCGCCGCGCGACGGATCATCCGGGCGAGGTCGTGGCCAGCGGAATGGGTGAGGCGTCGGCCGCCTTGCTCCGCGAGGAGTTTGCCAACCGCCGCGTCCTGGTGGCCGAGGACGATCCGGTGAACCAGGAGGTTGCCGTCTTTCTTGTCGAGGGCGTCGGCATGATGGCGGACCTGGCGATCGACGGGCGGCAGGTCGTCGACATGGCGCTGGCGCAAGACTACGACCTGGTACTGATGGATGTGCAGATGCCGGTGCTGAACGGGCTCGACGCGGCGCGGGAAATCCGCCGCCAGCCGCGGCTCAGGCCACTGCCCATCATCGCCATGACCGCCAATGCCTTCAATGAGGACCGCGAGGAATGCCTTGCGGCGGGTATGAACGACCATATCGGCAAGCCTGTCGCGCCCGAAGTGCTCTATGCGATCATCCTGAAATGGCTGCGCCGGACACGCGATCAGCAAGGCTGATGATGAACGGCGCGGCGCGGCGCGGGGTAGTTCTGGTGCTCGGCATGTGCGGCGCGGCCTGCGTGTGGGCACAGGCGACGGCGCCCGTGGCGGACGTCAGCGAAAGCCTGGCCAACGCCAGGGCGGCGCTGGTCGGCATGGAAGAACGCCATACCGAGCTTGAGACCGCGAATCGCGAACTGGCCGAAACGCTGCGCCAACAGGAAAAAGCCAACCAGGAACTGCACGCCAGCGTGACCCGCCTGACACAGTCGCTGGCCGCCGGCCAGGCGGCGACGCGCACGTTCTCCGGCAGGCTGTCGCGCCGCCTGTACCGGAATGTCTCGCGCCATGTTGCCGCCATGCCGGCGGTCGCGATTCCCTATGTCGGCGCCGGCGTCACGGCGGCCATGACCGGGCTCGACATCCGCGAGGGCTGCGAGGCCCTGCGCGAACTCAACGAGATGCACCGCGCCATGCAACTGGAGCCGGAAAACGAAGCCCCGGTGTGCTCGATGCAGGTCGGCCCGCGCGAGGAAATCATCAACAAGGTACTGGCCAACTGGCGCACCGCCTACGCCGTGGCTGCCGCGTGGACCAATCAATACGAGATCTGGCTGGCGCCGGAGCCGGTTCCGGTCGAGCCGGCGCGGGCGATCGAGCTGTGGTCGGCGGTGTTCGGCGGTTTGCCCAATCCCTCGGCGCGCACCACGAGTACCGCGCCGCGCGGGCCGACACCGCCGATTCCGCCGCTGGCGCCGACGCTGCCCAGCTATCCGGCACGTTGATGCAGGCCGCTGGCGTGGCTACATCAGCACGATGTCGAATTGTTCCTGGGTGTAGCCGCTCTCCGCGTGCAGCGAAATCGGCATGCCGATGAATTCCGAAAGCATGGCCAGGGCCTGCGATTCATCCTCCAGGAACAGGTCGATCACCGCCGGTGCCGCCAGCACGCGCATTTCGCGCGCGGTGAATTGGCGCGCCTCGCGCAGCAGTTCGCGCAACACTTCGTAGCACACGGTCTGCGCGGTCTTCACCTCGCCGCGCCCGCCGCAGGTCGGGCAGGGTTCGCACAGCACATGGGCCAGGCTTTCGCGCGTGCGCTTGCGCGTCATTTCGACCAGACCGAGCTGGGTGAAGCCGGAGACGGTGATGCGGGTGTGGTCCTTGGCCAGGGCCTTGTTGAATTCGGCCAGCACGGCTTCCTTGTGCTGTTCGTCTTCCATGTCGATGAAGTCGGCGATGATGATGCCGCCGAGGTTGCGCAGGCGCAGCTGGCGGGCGATGGTTTGCGCCGCTTCGAGGTTGGTCTTGAAAATGGTGTCGTCGAAGTTGCGCGAGCCGACATAGCCGCCGGTGTTCACGTCCACCGTGGTCATCGCCTCGGTCTGGTCGAAGATCAGGTAGCCGCCGGACTTCAGGTCGACGCGGCGCGCCAGCGCCTTCTGGATTTCATCTTCGACGGCGTGGAGGTCGAACAGGGGACGCTCGCCGGTGTAATGCACCAGGCGGTCGCTGACTTGCGGCACGTATTCCCTGGCGAAGACCTGCAATTTCTGGAAGTTCTCGCGCGAATCGATGATTACGGCGGTGGTGTCGCTGGTGACGAGGTCGCGCAGCACGCGCTGCGCCAGCGTCAGGTCGGCGTGCAGCACCATAGGCGGCAGGGCACCGACCGCGCGCGTCTGGATTTCGCGCCAGATGCGCCGCAGATAGGCGATATCGGCGGCCAGTTCCTCGTCGCCGGCACCGGCGGCGACGGTGCGCAGGATGTAGCCGCCGGGCTGGTCGGCCGGCAGCAGCGCGGCGATGCGCGCCCGCAGGGTCTCGCGCTCCGCCTCCTCGGCGATGCGCTGGGAAATGCCGATGTGATTGTCCTGCGGCAGGTGCACCAGCAGGCGGCCGGCGATGGAAATCTGCGTCGTCAGGCGCGCGCCCTTGGTGCCGATCGGATCCTTCTGCACCTGGACCATGATCGATTGCCCTTCGCCGAGGATGCGCTCGATGGGCCGGGTTTCGTGGCCGTTGTGGCTGCCTCCGGCCAGCCGCTCGCTCCAGATGTCGGCGACATGGAGGAAGGCGGTACGCTCCAGGCCGATCTCGATGAAGGCCGATTGCATTCCCGGCAATACGCGCACGACGCGGCCGAGATAGACGTTGCCGACGATGCCGCGGCCGTTGGTGCGCTCGATGTGCAGTTCCTGCACCACGCCTTGCTGCAGCAGGGCGGCGCGGGTTTCTTGCGGCGTGAAGTTGATCAGGAACTGTTCATTGGTCATCGTGATGGCGTCGGATCTAGAGCGGGTAGCCGAATTCTCGCAGCAACAGCGCGGTTTGGCACAAGGGCAGGCCGACAATTCCGGAGTGCGAACCGCGGATCTCCTCGACGAAAATCGCGGCGCGGCCCTGGATGCCGTAGGCGCCGGCCTTGTCCATCGGGTCGCCGGTTTGCACATAGCGCCGGATCTCGTCGGCCGAGAGCGGGCGAAAGCGTACCTCGCTGACCGACAGGCGATGTTCGAGGCGGTCGCCGCGCGCCATGGCAACCGCGGTGAGCACCCGATGGCCACGGCCTGAAAGGCGCGCCAGGATGGCTTCGGCGTCGGCGGCGTGGCGCGGCTTGGCGATGACCTCGCCATCGACGTCGAGCGTGGTGTCGGCCGCCAGCACCGGATGCGGCATCAGCGGCCGGCGTTTCAACAGGTCGGCGCCGAAGCGGGCCTTGGCGCGCGCAACGCGGACGACATAGGCATCCGGCGATTCGTCGGGCAGGCAATCCTCGCTGACTTCCTGGTCTTCGCGCGGGTCGCCGCGAAACAGCAGCAGGTCGAAGCGCACGCCGATCTGGGTCAGCAATTCTCGGCGCCGCGGGCTGCGCGAGGCGAGATAGATACGTGGGTCCATCATGTCCCTGGCGTAGTGTGGGTGCGGGGCCGCAGCATAGCCTCAGTCACGATGGTAGGGGTGGCCCTTTGTCACGCTGGCAGCGCGATACAGGGCCTCGGCGAGCACCACGCGCACCAGCGCATGCGGCAGCGTCAGGCTCGACAGCCGGATCGATTCGGCGGCGCCGTCGAGGATGCGCGGGTCGAGTCCGTCCGGCCCGCCGATGATGAAGGCGACATCGCTGCCGCCGGCCATCCATTTTTCCAGGCGTGTCGCCAGCTGGCGCGTGGTCAGCGTTTCGCCGTGCTCGTCGAGGGCGACGCGGCGGCAGCCGGCGGGCAGGCGGGCGTCGATGCGCGCGGCTTCCAGCGCCATCATCGCTTCCGGCGTCTTGCCGCTGGTACGTGGTTCGGGGCGGATTTCGAGGAGTTCCAGCGGCAGCTCGCGCGGCATGCGCCTGGCGTAGTCGTTCCAGCCGGCGACCACCCAATCGGGAGGGCGCGCCGCGACGGCGGCGACCAGCAACCTCATGCGGCCTCCGCCGGGCCGCCCGCGCAAGCGCGGCGAAGAAATGAGCACCCCCTCCCTCCCTCCCCCGCCGGGCGGGGGAGGTGACCAGTCACCCCCGCCCTTGGGGCGGGGGGCGGGGGGTGGGTTGTCACATTTGGCCCATGAGCGCGGAACGCGCTCATTCGCCGTTGCGGTCCGCGGCGACCTTCTTGCGCGCCCGCTGGGGCGCGACCTTCCAGAGTTCTTCGAGGTTGTAGTAGGCGCGCACGGCGGGTTGCATGACATGCACGACGATGTCGCCAAGGTCGACCAGCACCCATTCGCCGGAATCCTCGCCTTCGATGCCGATCACGATGCCACCGGCCTCCTTGATCTTGTCATGCACGCTCTTGGCGAGTGCCTTGACCTGGCGGTTGGAGTCGCCGGTGGCAATGATGACCCGGTCGAACATCGACGAGACCTTGGTGGTGTTGATCACCTCGATGTCCTTGGCCTTGATGTCTTCAAGGGCGGCGACGGCGAGCTTTTGCAGTTTTCTGATGTCCATGCGGTATCCGGTAGAGCGGGTGCGAATCAATATAGTCGAGAACGGCGTCGGGAACCAGATGGCGCGCGTTGCCGCCGCGCGCCAGGCGTTCACGAATCGCCGTGGCGGAGATTTCCAGCGCCGTGATGGCGAAGGGAACGATGCGGCCGGCGGGTGCGGTGGCCAGGTCGGCGGCCGTACCCTGGCGGGCGCGGAATTCGGTGCCCAGCGCCGTCGCGTCGGCGCCGACTTTCGGGTTGCCGCGTTGCCTGGCGCCCAGGTCATGTCCCGGCCGGGTTGCCACGGCGATGTGCGCCAGGCCGAACAGCTCGCGCCAGCGCTGCCAGGCTTCCAGGCGCGAAAAGGCATCTGCCCCCAGCAGCAGTACCAGCGGTCGCGACGGGCCGTGCACCTGGCGCTGGCGTTCGAGGGTGGCAACGGTATAGCTGGGCTGCGCGGCCTCCTGCACTTCGCCAGGGTCGACGCTGAATCCGGGCAGTCCGGCAATCGCCCGTTCCACCATGGCCAGACGGTGTTCGGCGGCGCCCTGCGGCGCGTCGCGCAGCGGCGGATTGCCGGCGGGAATGAAACAGACTTCGACAAGGCCCAGCGCCTCGCGCGCCTCGATGGCCAGGCGCAGGTGACCGATGTGGGGCGGGTCGAAGGTGCCGCCGAACAGGCCGAGGATCCCCGCGTCCGCGTCACCCATCGGTGTCGCTGGGAGCCGCCGGCGCGGCGGCGAAGACGTCGCGGTAGGAGAGGTAGATACTGGCGACCATGGTCGGCGCCAGGACAAAAATCAGCAGCATGCGCAAGGCGGTGTTGAGTATCGTCAGCAGCGATCCGGAAATCTGTCCGGCAATGATCAGGATCACGCCGGGAACGATGGCGGCAACGAAGATCAGCACCACGCCGTAGGTCGCGAAGGCCTTCCAGTTGCGCCAACTGGCAACAAAGCTGAAGAACAGCGACTTCGCCGCACCGATGCCGTCCCAGGCCGTCAGCAGCGGCGCAAACCAGAACGCCATCAGCAAGGGCGAAGCCAGCACCAGCAGGATCGCCATGTCGGCGCTCAGCGCGATGAGCTCTTCCGGACTGATGCCGTCGTTGAGATTCACCGGATCGCCGAGGAAGGAGGCGCCGATCACCAGCAGGCTGGAACCGAGCAGGTGCAGGCCGCCAAGCCGCGCCAGGCCGACGCGCTGGGCCATGAGGCCATCGCCGATGATTTCGCTGCTGAAGGGTTTGCCCTGCTCGACGGCGCGGCAGCCGTTGGCCAGCATGACCGTGAGCGCCGGCAACAGCAGGGGCAGGACGAAGGGCCCGATCTTGGGGATCAGGTTCACCACGATCACCGTCAGCAGGTAGCCGAAGGTCAGCGCCGTCATCAATGGCGGGTGCCGGCGGAACAGGGCGAAGCCGCCCAGCAGCCAGAGGGCACCGTGGCGCGCGGGAAGGTGGCGGGCGTCCATCAGGCGTCCTGGTCCATGAAGTCGATCACCCGCGCCGTGGCCGGCGGCAGGGCCTGGGGATCGAAAGCGACATCGCCTTCCGGATCCGGCGTGCCGGTGGCGGCCAGCCCGGCGAAATCGAACAGGCGGGCGTCGAGCAGGTGCGAAGGCACGACGTTGGCGAGGCTGCGGAACATGGTTTCGATGCGTCCCGGGAAGCGCTTCTCCCAGTCGTTCAGCATCTGCTTGACCTGCTGCCGCTGCAGGTTGGGTTGCGAGCCGCAAAGGTTGCAGGGAATGATGGGGAAGTCGCGCACGGCCGCCCATTTTTCCAGGTCGCTCTCGCGGCAATAGGCCAGCGGGCGGATCACGATGTTGCGGCCGTCGTCCGACACCAGCTTGGGCGGCATCGATTTGAGCTTGCCGCCGAAGAACATGTTGAGGAACAGGGTCTGCAGGATGTCGTCGCGATGGTGGCCGAGCGCGATGCGTGTTGCGCCGAGTTCGCCGGCGACGCGGTAGAGCACGCCGCGACGCAGGCGCGAACACAACGAGCAGGTGGTCTTGCCTTCCGGGATCACGCGCTTGACGATGGAATAGGTGTCCTCGTTCTCGATGTGGAAGGGCACGGCTATCGAGCGCAGGTAGTCGGGCAGCACCTCGGCGGGAAAGCCCGGCTGCTTCTGGTCGAGATTGACGGCGACGATGTCGAATTCGATCGGCGCGTGCTCGCGCAGGAACAACAGGATGTCGAGCAAGGCGAAGGAGTCCTTGCCGCCGGAGAGGCAGACCATGACCTTGTCGCCGGCGCCGATCATGTTGAAGTCGGCAATCGCCTGGCCGACCTCGCGGCGCAGGCGCTTGGCGAGCTTGTTGTTCTCGAAGGCGGCCTTCTGTGCCTGGCGGGCGGTGGGGGCGGGACTCAGTACGGCGTTCATAAATGGGCGGTCCGGCCGCCGTCGACGTTGATCACCTGTCCGGTGACATAGGGGGCATCGAAAATCAGGAATTTCACCGTGCGGGCGATGTCGGCCGGCGAACCGACCCGCTTCAGCAGGCTGTGTTCAATGATAGCCGCGCGCTCGGCCGGCGGAAAGTCATCCGTGCCCTGGGGCCATTCGATGGCGCCGGGGGCCACTGCATTTACTCGCACGCGTGGCCCGAGTTCCTGTGCAAGGGCGCGGGTGAGGCCGAGCAGCCCGGCTTTTGCGGCGCAATACACCGGGTAACCCTTGAGCGGTCGTTCGGCATGGATGTCGGTGATGTTCACGATGCTGCCGTTGCTGGCGGCGAGGTGTGGCGCGGCGGCCTGGGCCAGGAAGAAGGGCGCCCTGAGGTTGGAGCCGAGCAGGTCGTCCCAGATCGCCGTGTCGACAGCGCCGACTTTTGTCGCGTAGAAAGAAGAGGCATTGTTGACCAGCGCATCGAGTCGGCCGAATCGCGCCACCACGGCTTCGACCAGGGGTGGCAGGGCGGCAAGATCGAGCAGGTCGGCGGCAAACACGGCCGCGCTATCGGGGCGAAGGCCGTTCAGGCCGGCGGCGAGATCCTCGGCTTCGGCGCGTGAGGCGCGGCAATGGAGGGCGATCCGCGCCCCCGCCGCGTGCAGTGTGCGCGCGATCTCGGCGCCGACGCGACGGGCGGCGCCGGTGATGAGCACGACGGGAGCGGATGGAGCGTTCATGCGGGAAGTATAGCGGTGAGCACCCGCGCCGCCGCGGCGAAGCCGAAGCCGGCGGTGACCGCCACCGAGGAACCATAGCCGGCGCAGTTGAGCCCGGCGCCGGCATCGAATTCCATCGCCTCGGGGGTGGCGCAGGCCCCGGCACTGCGCAGCGCCTGTTCGGGCGAGAACACGCAATCGACGCCGAATTTGCGCTTCGGATCGCGGCTGAAGCCATAGTCCTTGCGCAGTTTGGCGCGCACCCTGGAAGCCAGCGCATCCTGGGTGGTGCGTGCGAGATCGATCACCTCGATGCGCGTCGGGTCGGTGCGGCCGCCGGCGCCGCCGGTGGTGACGATGCGCAGGCCGGTGCGGCGGCAATGCGCGATCAGCGCCGCCTTGGCGCGCACCTGGTCTATGGCGTCGATCACCGCGTCGCAGGCAGGCAGCAGCCCCGCGATGTTTTGCTCGTCGATGAACTCTTCAACACAGGCCACGGTGCATTCCGGGTTGATCGCGAGGATGCGTTCCCGCATCGCCAGCACCTTGGCCGCGCCCAGGGTGGTGCCCAGGGCCTGGACCTGGCGGTTGATGTTGGATTCGGCGACGTGGTCGAGGTCGATCAGCGTCAGCCGTCCGATGCCCGAGCGCGCCAGTGCCTCCGCCGCCCAGGAGCCGACGCCGCCGATGCCGATCACGGTGACATGCGCACCCCGGGCACGTGCCAGTGCCCCGGCGCCGTACAGGCGCTCGATGCCACCAAAGCGGCGTTCATGGTCGGATGCGTGGATCACCGCCGAATTGTAATTGGCGGCCGGAAGTCGCGGCACAAAACAGGAACAGGGCTGGCACGGAAGTCCCCCGTCATTGGTCGGAACCCCGGGCGGGGCAATCGAAATGCCGTCGCGCGGCTAGTGATAGTGAATCGCCAGCCAGACCGTCGGCTGCGACGTGTCCGTCCAATTCACCCGGTGTCGCCGGTGTGGCTCGATATTGATCCAGTCACCCGGGACCATCCGGCGGGATCCGGCGTCGCCTTCGAACTGGATGTCGGCCGCCCCCGACAGCAGGACCACCCATTCGCCGATATCCTGGTCGTACCAGAAGCCGGGAGGGCTGGCCTGCCCGGCCGACACGATGCGCTCGACGCGGAAACCCGACCGGGACAGCAATTCCTCGAACTGTTCGGCGGCTGGATCCACGCCCCCGAATCCGGCAAACAGGTTGCCACTCATTTGGCGTTTCTGGCACGCACGATCGGGGGTACGTACTTGATCGAAAACCGCCAGCCTTCCGGCGTATCCCGCAGGACGAGGGTCTTCGACGATGCGCCTTCCTCGAACAGGTGGTCCGAGTTGGCCAGCTCCAAAGCGCCGATGCCTTTGATGATGCAAGCGCCCGGGATGGTGGTGAACACCGATTCGTTGGCAATCAGGACGAATTGTCCCGCCTTGGATTCGGAGCAGGCGAGCCCACCGGGGATCGAGTGGGGATCCTGTCTCCATGCGTTTCGCAGGGCATCGAGGCCTTTCACCAACTCCGGCGTGACCTTGATCGAGAGGATGACTTCGCGCGATTTTTCGTGGCTCATGGATTCATCCTACCACCCACACGGCAGCTCGCCAAAAAAGCAAAGGCCCCGTCGGTCATCGGACGAACGGGGCCTTGGTATTACTGGTGGCCAGGGGCAGAATCGAACTGCCGACACACGGATTTACTGGTCGAGTGGCTGCGCGCTTACGTTCTTTTGCTTCTTATTGGAAATCCTCACTTCTTTATCGGTGTTTCGACGTGCCTTTCTGACTGATTCATTTGTGAGCCTTGTTGCAGCACCTTGTGTTCGCGCCGGCTTTCCCATCGGCTGTGCGATCAAGTTGGTTGGCTCGGGCTTTGGCACAATTCTGTTGGGCGTATCGCTATTCGCCATTGCTGACACGCAAAACAACAAGATCGAAAACGCGATGTACGCCAGGCGAATCATACGGGCTCCTTGTCTCTGCACTGGATTCTGTGTCATTTGGTCATTTCATTCGGTGTGGTGGCGACTTTTTCCTGTCTGAGGTTGAACCCTACCAATTCTCGAACGGACCATCTTCGGTGAATAGATCTGAGTACCAAAGGCCATCGATACTGACAGCAATGTTTCCAGGTTGGGCCAAAGATCGCTATTCGATTTTCGAGAACACGGCGGCATTGGTGCCGCCCGATGGATTGTGATAATTTGCCCAAAGGTCGTTGCCGTTCCTTTTCATCACGCATGTACCCATGGTGGACTTGTTGCAGATCCACTCAAGCGTGCCGTCCTTGATCTCGACCATCTCAAAACTTGTTGGTGGGGTGTTACCGGGTTGGTAGGCAATCTTCGCCATGCACCTGCTATCGATATTCATGATCCATAGCCATTGCTGACCAATCCCGCCATAGCTCCACATTCCTGACCATTTCCCGCTAAAGGCCGCGCACGCTGGCGGAACATTTTCTGCTGGTTTCACAATTGCCACGGCCGCCTGAGCATCAGCGAGAATCTTAAACAGTTCATCGTCAGAGACCTTTACCAGTCGAATCCCCTTGCTGGGTCCGCTGGTCGGAGAAAATGTGCCAACAAATACCCCGGCGGTATTCTGTGTCGCTACGATCTTGCTGTTCGAACCGGTTACGAAAGTGAGCGTGCGCTCCTTACCAGACTGGACTATTTCTGCCTTAACGGACGGCTTATACGCATCGATCCAGCCGTAAGTGGCGTTCAACGAAAAGGTCGCGTTGTCTCTCTGCTCAATGCCCGAAATTCTGAGCAATCGCTTTCGCAGCTCGCCGTCGACGGTGACCACCCATGCCGAAACCAACTCGCTTTTGACTTGGTCAACGGAAGCTTGTGCATGAGCAATGTTGGCGGTGAAATACAGCATCAAGGCAAAATAGAACGCAATAGCCTTCGTCATGATCCAACCCCCGGAAACAGTCAAAGAACTTTCAATGCCCCGCGTCACGAGGCCAGCCAACCCAAATCGAGCGAGCCGATACAGGCAAGCAATAGCGGTGAAGACTTATTGTTTTTTGATTTCTTTGACGTTCAATCGGTATGAGCTGGAATGCGCTTGCCCTTGCGGGGTGAAGCCGATGTGCTCAATCGACACCACCGCGCCAAGGTCCATGGCAACCAGCAGACGCGTGTAACGCTTGCCGCTGTAGCACCGGGTCCACCACCCCCGTTCCACCACAGGGGTTACCTCAATTGTGGTTTCCTTGCCATCGACTACCAACTTATAGGGTACTCGCGGCTCCACTTCAAATTTTGAATCAACCTTATGATCATCGCTATGGCAATACGTTACAGGGACGGTCGTGTAGGTCCGATCTGCCTTCCAGGAAGCACCGGGTTCTAGCTTTTTCCCGTCACGCGTGGAACTTTGAGATACGGTTTTGGTAAGTTGCGTCGTGCCGGCAGGTAGCGTGTAGTGAAGATAAGTACTCAAGTCGATCAATGCGCTGCTCGTTTTACCGGCGAGAACTTCCACCCCTTCCCCGGTGCGGGACCAAGTAAGGTTGACGGGTGAAAATCCTGACCAAGTATTTTTGTCATCGCTGCCGAGTGATACATCGCGAGAAAATTCGGCCACAAACGATACGTTTCCATTTAATGTCGCAGCGCCTTGTGCAAGAACGCAGGCGTTAGACACGAATAGTGCAGCGGCTATTGCGATATGTTTCATGTGCTTGTCCATTTGATTGAGGATTGGCGTCACGCCCACTGCACCGCACTAAACGAGCAAAGACTGTTGCTGGCAATGTTCTGGCAGTCGGATCATCCTAAGTCAGCACGATGCCAATTGCAATCAAAACAATGCTATATCACTAAGGTAATAGCGTTGCTGAGCTCATTGCTCTATCCGTTGGCATTGGTCACGACCGAACGCGACTCGCTATCAAAACTCATATGCTCCAGAAGGCAGTGAGTGGCCGAACCCAGCGATACTGACAAGGTCCGGCCATTCCGCTATGTGTGTCGGGTCAATCGGTGACACGGATACTCGATCAGGCAGCGATATTTCGGGGCTAGCCAAGCGTAGTGCGCACCGACAACGGCCCGGAGTTCACCAGCAGAGTGTTCATGGCATGGGCGCAGTCCCACGGAATTCGTCACGTGCTGATCCAGCCTGGGCGTCCCATGCAGAACGGCTACATCGAGAGCATTAACGGGAAGTTTCGCGATGAGTGTCTGAACGAGCACTGGTTCGAAACCCTAAACCAAGCCAGAGCGGCTATCGCCGCTTGGAGACAGGACTACAACGAAGTCAGACCCCACAGTAGCTGTCGGCGAATGCCGCCAGCCAAGTTTGCCGCGTGGCATCGACAGCATGCTGTCGATGCCACGCCAACCGACACCAATTCGATTTCCCTAGCCACCGGACTTCCTGCCGAATGATTGGTATGGCTACAGGGGGCAGGTCAATCAGCGACGGCGGACATTCGTGATATTGATTGTGATCAATACGCCAATTTCCGCGATACTTAGGATCCAAAAGGCATTCTGTATCAAATCAAAGGGATAGGTATTACTTTAGGCATATAAAGGTGAGGGCGGTTATTGCCGACGCACTTCCTCGAAGGAGACGATCCAATGTCGCAGCCCCCCGCAAGCTTTGCCGATCGCATCACCAATATTGCCGTTACCGGTCCCCTCGTTCGCATAGAACTCGGGGTTGTCGTGCCGCCGACCCGAGAGGGTGACAAGCCGGGATTGATTCCTGCTCAGACCCTCGTGATGCCCCTAGAGGGATTTGTTGCCTCGCTGGGAATGATCGAGGCGATTGTGAAGAAGTTGGTCGCCGATGGGGTGCTCAAGGCTCGCCCGGCGGACGGAGCGGCTATCGAGGCATCCGGTCCTGCATCGCAATAAGTATTGGAGTTCCCTGTCCCTTGCCTAGTTTTCGTTGGAGAGATCTTCGATGAGTGCCAGCATTGTCTTTATCGATGAGCGTGTCACCGACTATCAGACCCTGATCGACGGGTTGGAGCCCGATACCGAATATTTCCTGATTGAAGAGGATGCGGACGGTGTCGAGCAAATTGCCGCCTATATGCAAGGTCGCGATGGCATCGATGCGCTGCACATCATCTCCCACGGCAGTCAAGGAACTCTGTATCTCGGCAATGCGGTGCTCGACAGCGAGAACCTTGTCAGCTATCAGGCCCAGCTATCGGCAATCGGATTTTCGCTGACCGACACCGGGGACATCCTGCTTTACGGGTGCAATATCGCGGAGGGAGATATCGGCATTCAATTCATCGATACGCTGGCACACATGACCGGGGCGGATGTGGCGGGATCGACAGACTTGACGGGATCAGAAGCGCAGGGGGGGAATTGGATCCTTGAACGGATAGTGGGCTCAGTGAGCACAACGACCATAGTGGGAGACTCGAGTTCGTTTGGCCCATTGGTAGCTACTTCGATTTCCAACGGATTTCGGCTCCCCGTCGGTAACGGAACGCAAATTACGGAGGCTAACGATGGAGACGGCTACTACGTTTTCCCAGGGCAGAACTTCAACGACCTAGTAGTCAGTCATGCTGCCGTTGATGGATAAAGCCGATGAAGCTTGCTGCGAGCATCGCGAATCGTGAAACGCCAGTTGATGGGCTGGTGCTTGGCGTTGCGCTCGGCGACATTGGCATTGATGCGTCGTCGCAGAGT
>JACRIX010000078.1 GCA_016215645.1 Rhodocyclales bacterium | reverse complement strand
GGCGCCGGCGCCGCGGCCCTGGCCTGCCTCGACCTGCTGGTGAACCTCGGCGTCAAGGTGGAGAACATCTGGGTCACCGACATCGAAGGCGTGGTGTATGTCGGGCGCGAGAAACTGATGGACCCGATCAAGGACCGCTACGCCAAGCAGACTGACGCCCGCACGCTGAACGACATCATCGAGGGCGCCGACGTTTTCCTCGGCCTGTCCGCCGGCGGCGTGGTCAAGCCCGCCATGGTGGCGAAGATGGCGCAGAACCCGCTGATCCTGGCGCTGGCCAACCCGACGCCGGAAATCACGCCCGAGGAAGTGAAATCCGTGCGCGATGACGCGATCATCGCCACCGGCCGTTCGGACTACCCGAACCAGGTCAATAACGTGCTGTGCTTCCCTTTCATTTTCCGTGGCGCGCTGGATGCCGGCGCGACCACCATCACCGAGCAGATGAAGCTCGCCGCGGTGCGCGCCATCGCCGAGCTGGCCCAGGCCGAGGCCTCCGACGTGGTGGCGCAGGCCTACGGCGGCGAGAGCCTGGCCTTCGGCCGCGAATACCTGATCCCGCGCCCCTTCGATCCGCGCCTGATCGTCAAGATCGCACCGGCCGTGGCCAAAGCGGCCGAGGAATCGGGCGTGGCAACGCGACCGATCAAGGATTTCGACGCCTATCGCGACAAGCTCAACAGTTTTGTCTACCACTCCGGCTTCGTCATGAAGCCGGTGTTCACCGCCGCCAAGAAGGCGCCGCGCCGCGTCATCTACTGCGAAGGCGAGGATGAACGCGTGCTGCGCGCGGTGCAGGCGGTACTCGACGAAGGCATGGCCCAGCCGGTGCTGATCGGGCGACCGGAAGTGATCGGCATGCGCATCGAGAAGGCCGGCCTGCGCATCGTTGCAGAGCGCGACTTCGAGGTGGTCAACCCGAACTCCGACCCGCGCTTCAAGGAATTGTGGTCCGACTACCACGCCATCATGGGCCGCCAGGGCGTGACGCCGGGTATCGCCAAGCAGGCACTGCGTTCCGACGCGACCCTGATCGGCGCCATGCTGCTGCGGCGCGGCTATGTGGATGCCATGCTCTGCGGCGTGGTCGGCCGCCACGCCCAGCACCTCAAGCACGTCGCCGACGTGATCGGCCTGGAAGACGACGCCCATTGCTTCGCGGCGATGAACATGCTGCTGCTGGCCAAGCACACACTCTTCGTCTGCGACACCTACGTCAATGAGAACCCGTCGCCTGAACAGGTCGCCGAGATCGCGCTGATGGCGGCCAAGGAAGTTCAGCGCTTCGGCGTCGAACCCAAGGTGGCGCTGCTCTCGCATTCCAACTTCGGCAGTGTGCGCTCGGAATCGGCGCTGAAGATGGCTGCCGCGCGCGCCCTGATCGAAGCGCGTGCGCCCTGGCTGGAAGTCGATGGCGAAATGCACGGTGATGCGGCGCTGTCGCAGGAGATCCGCGAAAAGCTCTATCCCGACAGCCGATTGTCGGGTGAAGCCAACCTGCTGATCATGCCCAACGTCGATGCTGCCAACATCGCCTTCAACCTGATCAAGGCCACCTCGGGCGACGGCATCACGGTGGGACCGGTGCTGCTGGGTGCGGCCAAGCCGGTGCATATCCTGACGGCTACCGCCACGGTGCGCCGCCTGGTGAACATGACGGCGCTGGCGGTGGTCGATGCCAATCACCTGCGGGAAATGGCCGGCTGAATCGCCTCCACGGCTGGCATTGCACAGCCAGCCGGCTTCGCGGGCACGGAGCAGTGCTCCGTGAATTCCCCGCTACGCCCAGCGCCGTCCGCAGGGGATACCGCCCCGGCTCAGCCGGGGGCATAAATTCGGCGCAGGTTGAATTTTCCCGCTGCTCGGGGTAGTGTGCGTCCCTTCATGTTCCACACCGTCAAGGAGACAGCATGAGCCACGCCATCCGCTTCCACACGCCGGGAGGCCCTGAGGTCCTGCGCTGGGAAGAAGTCGGCGTCGGCGACACGGCGCCGCTTTTGCCTGGGGAGGCGCGCGTGCGCCACCACGCCGTCGGCCTCAACTACATCGACATCTACCATCGCAGCGGCGCCTATCCGCTGCCCATGCCCAGCGGCATCGGCCTCGAAGGCGCCGGCGTGGTCGAGGCCGTCGGCAGCGCGGTGAGCGATCTCAAGGTGGGCGACCGCGTCGCCTATGCCGGCGGCCCGGTCGGCGCCTACGCCGAGGTGCGCACCATCCCTGCCGACCGCCTGGTCAAGCTGCCCGACGCCATCGACTTCACGACCGGCGCCGCAATGATGCTGCAGGGCATGACCGCGCAATACCTGCTGCGCCGCACCTGCCCGGTACAGGCCGGCGACACCATCCTGATCCACGCCGCCGCCGGCGGCGTTGGCCTGATCGTCTGCCAGTGGGCGCGCGCCCTGGGCGTCACCGTGATCGGCACCGTCAGTTCCGACGAAAAGGCGGCATTGGCCAACGCGCACGGCTGCGACCACACCATCATCTACACGCGCGATAACTTTGCCGAGCGCGTCAAGGAAATCACCGGGGGCAAGGGCGTGCGCGTGGTCTACGACTCGATCGGCAAGGACACCTTCATGGGCTCGCTGGAATGCCTGCGGCCGCTGGGCATGATGGTGCTGTTCGGCGCCGCCTCCGGCCCGGTGCCACTGTTCGATCTTGGCCTGCTGGCCAAGATGGGCTCGCTGTTCATCACCCGGCCGACGCTATTCACCTACATCGCCCAGCGCAGCGACCTGCTGGCGATCTCGGGTGAGCTGTTCGACGTCGTCACCTCCGGCAAGGTGAAGATCGAGGTCAACCAGACCTATGCGCTGAAGGACGCGGCGCAGGCCCAGATCGACCTCGTCGCGCGCAGGACCACGGGCTCGACAGTATTGCTGCCCTGAGCGCCATTGACGGGCGTCAAGTCGGCGGCGAGTACATCGGGTAAAGGATGTCTTCCTCGCGCTTGATGCGCGCCACCAGCGCCTCGCCAATCCCCTTGAGGTCGGCGGCAAACGTTCCGGCCAGCTCGGGATGGCTGCCGATTTCCTTGTATTTGCCGAGGAAACCGACCACGACGCGACCTATCGCATCCATTTCGTGGCGGAAGCCGTGCATCATTTCGTGGCTCACCGGGTCGTCCTTGAGCAGGTGTTCAAGATAGACATAGAGGCGCACGTTTTCCTTCAGCAGGTGATCCATCAGCATGGTCTGGAACTGCCCCAGCATGCTTTGCACGACAACCAGGTTTCCCGCCATGCTTGCCGCCGCGATGTTCCGGAAGGTCGCCAGCAAGCGCTGGTGGTCGGACTTGAGCGAGGCAATCAGTTCGACATCATGGTGGATACTGGTACCCGGTGCGCTGGTGTCCGGCCGGGCGGCGCGGCGCACTGGCACGCTGGGCGCCTCGGGTCGTGCTGGCGCCACCGCGGGCGCGGACTCCTTCCTTTTTCCAAACAACAGGTCGAATAAAAACATGCTTTCCCCTTCCCTGGATATTCCAGGCTGATGAGCCTAGTCGGGGGATACCCGCCTGTAATTGATCTGCATCAGGAGAATTCCGGCGTGCGGCAAAACGCCAGTGATAGAGTTCACGCTTATGGAATCCTTCCTGATCGCCAACCCCAAGGGGGGAGTTGGCAAATCCACGCTGGCCACCAACCTGGCGGCATGGTTCGCGCAACGGGGCGAACGCGTCATGCTCGGCGACATCGATCGCCAGCAGTCCTCGCGCGAATGGCTCAAGCTGCGCTCGCCGGCCCTGCCGCGCATTGCCTCCTGGGAAATCGAGCCCGACCAGCCGGCACGGCCGCCCAAGGACACCACCCATGTGGTGCTCGACACGCCGGCCGGGCTCCACGGCAAAAAACTGGGGCAGGTGCTGAAGCTGGTGCGGCGCGTGATCGTGCCGTTGCAGCCCTCGATCTTCGACATTCTGGCAACGCGGCACTTCCTCGACCGACTGTTCGAGGAAAAGGAAATCCGCAAGCACGGGGCCTTCGTCGCCATCGTCGCCATGCGCGTCGACGCACGCACGCGCGCCGCCGCCGAACTGGAACGCTTCCTTTCCGACTCGCAACTGCCGGTGGTGGCCCACCTGCGGGATACGCAGAACTACGTCCAGGCCGCCGCCCACGGCATGAGCATTTTCGAGCTGCCGCCGAGCCGCGCCGAAAAGGATGTCGAGCAGTGGCAGCCCCTGCTCGACTGGGTGCGGCAGCCGGTTTGACGCCTGCAACGCCGTAGTATCGGCAGCCGCCGCAGGTCCTGCAAGGACTTCCGTGGCGAGCGGGACGCGGGGGTAAAATCGCCGCGCCATGTCCGTACCCGCCCCCGGCTTCGTCCACCTCCGGCTTCATAGCGAATACTCGATCACCGATGGCCTGACGCGCATCGACGAGGCCGTCACGCAAGCGGCGGCCGACGGCCAGCCGGCCCTGGCGCTGACCGACCTCGCCAACCTGTTCGGCATGGTCAAGTTCTATTCCGCGGCCCGCAGCGAGGGCATCAAGCCGATCATCGGTTGCGACGTCTGGATCGGTGACGATGGCGTCGCCGAGAAAAGCGACGGTCCCGTCCGCCTGCTGCTGCTGGTCAAAAATCGCGGCGGCTACCTGCGCCTGTGCGAACTGCTTTCCGCCGCCTATCTGGCGCCGCGGCGGCACGGCCGCCCCGAAATCACCCGCACGCAACTGGCCGAGGGCGACAACAGCGGCCTGATTGCGCTCTCCGGCGGGCCGCTGGGCGACATCGGGCAAATGCTGGTCGGCGGCAAGCTCGACCAGGCCGAGGTGCGCGCCCAGGCCTGGGCACGTCTTTTCCCCGGCAGCTACTACATCGAAGTCCAGCGTCCGGGCGGCAGCGAGGGCACGCCGGCTGATGACGTGCTGGTGGCCGCCAGCGCCGACTTGGCGGCGCGCCTCGACCTGCCGCTGGTGGCGACGCATCCGATCCAGTTCATCAGTCGCGACGACAACAAGGCCCATGAGGCCCGCGTCTGCATCGCCGAGGGCTACGTGCTCGGCGACAAGCGGCGGCCAAAGCGCTTCAGCGAGCAACAGTATTTCAAGACCCGCGCCGAGATGGCGGCGCTTTTCGCCGACCTGCCCGAGGCGCTGCAAAACTCGGTCGAGATCGCCCGCCGCTGCAACCTCAGCGTCGAGCTGGGCAAGAATCGCCTGCCGGATTTCCCGACGCCGAACGGCGAGCCGCTCGACGAGTTCCTCGCCACGGAGTCGCGCGCCGGGCTGGAGAAGCGCCTGCTACAGCTCTACCCGGATGCCGCCGAACGTGAAAGTCGGCGCCCCGCTTACGCCGATCGCCTTGAATTCGAGATCAAGACCATCCAGCAGATGGGCTTCCCCGGCTATTTCCTGATCGTGGCCGACTTCATCCAGTGGGCCAAGAACAACGGCGTGCCGGTGGGCCCCGGGCGCGGCTCGGGTGCCGGCTCGCTGGTGGCCTACAGCCTGCTGATCACCGACCTCGACCCGCTGCGCTACGAGCTGCTGTTCGAGCGCTTCCTCAATCCCGAGCGGGTGTCGATGCCCGACTTCGACATCGACTTCTGCCAGGAAGGTCGCGACCGCGTCATCGAGTACGTGAAGAACAAATACGGCGCCCATGCCGTGTCGCAGATCGCCACCTTCGGCACCATGGCGGCCAAGGCCGTGATCCGCGACGTCGGCCGCGTGCTCGACCTCGGCTTCAACTTCGTGGACCAGTTCGCCAAGCTGATCCCGAATGAGCTTGGCATCACGCTCAAGGAGGCGCTGGAAAAGGAACCGGCGATCCGCGGCCGCATCGACAACGAGGAAGAAGTCGCCGAGTTGTGGACCCTGGCGTTGAAACTGGAGGGACTCACGCGCAACGTCGGCATGCATGCCGGCGGCGTGCTGATCGCGCCGGGCAAGCTCACCGACTTCTGCCCGCTCTACGCCGCGGCCGGGGCCGACTCGGTAGTCTCGCAGTTCGACAAGGACGACGTCGAAAAGGCCGGCCTGGTGAAGTTCGACTTCCTCGGCCTGCGTACCCTGACCATCCTCGACGAAGCGGTGCGCCTGGTGAAGGAGGTCGAGGGGGTGGACATCGACCTCGCCACCCTGCCGCTGGACGACCGCGCGACCTACGACGCGGTGTTCAAGACGGCCAACACCACGGCGGTATTCCAGTTCGAATCCGGCGGCATGAAGGACACCCTGATCAAGGCGAAGCCGGACTGCCTGGAAGACCTGATCGCCTTGAACGCCCTGTACCGGCCGGGGCCGATGGACTTCATTCCCGACTTTATCGCGCGCAAGCACGGTACTCGTTTCGCCTATCCGCACCCCTGCCTGGAGCCGGTGCTGGCCACCACCTACGGCATCATGGTGTACCAGGAACAGGTGATGCAGACGGCGCAGGTGGCGGCGAAATATTCGCTGGGCGGAGCCGACCTGTTGCGCCGTGCCATGGGCAAGAAAAAGCCCGAGGAGATGGCCAAGCAACGCGAGATCTTCGTCGCCGGCGCGGCCACCAACAACATCGGCGAAGCCACGGCGAACGAGATCTTCGACACCATGGAGAAGTTTGCCGGCTATGGCTTCAACAAGTCGCATGCCGCCGCTTACTCGCTGGTCGCCTACCACACCGGCTGGCTCAAGCAGCATTTCCCCGCGGCGTTTGCGGCGGCGACGCTGTCGTCGGAAATGGCCAACACCGACAAGGTTCAGTTTTTCTACAAGGATGCCAGCGACAACGGCCTGATCTTTCTGCCGCCGGACATCAACCACAGCGGCATCCGCTTCCGGCCGACCAACGCCAAAACCATCCGCTACGGCCTGGGCGCCATCAAGGGCACCGGCGAAGCCGCGCTTTCGGTCATCCTCAAGGCGCGCGAAACGGACGGGGCATTCAAGGATCTCTTTGACTTCTGCCGCCGCATCGACAAGCGCGTGGTCAATCGCCGCGTGGTCGAGGCACTGATCCGCGCCGGCGCCTTCGACGCCATCGACGACCACCGTGCCAAGCTTCTGGCCTCGACCGGCGTCGCGCTCGAGGCCGCCGAGCAGGCCGAGAGGAACGCACTGCAAAGCGGCCTGTTCGACATGGGCGGCGGCGCCGCGCAGGACACCGTGCATTACGTGAATGTGCCGCGCTGGAATGAACGCGAACAGCTCATGCAGGAAAAGCCGGCGCTGGGTTTTTTCTTTTCCGGCCACCCCTACCATGCCTATGCCGGGGAACTCGGCGCCTTCGTCAAACGCCGCCTGGGGCAGCTCGCAGCGCAACGTGAACCGGTACTGCTGGCGGGGGTGGTGATGTCCACCCGCACGCAGATGACGCGGCGCGGCAAGATGGCGATCATGGTGCTCGACGACGGCACCACCCAGCTCGAAGTCACGGTGTTCAACGAACTCTGGGAAGCCGAGCGCGCCAAGATCAAGGAAGACGAACTGCTGCTGGTCGAGGGCAAGGTGCAGCGCGACGATTTCAGCGGCGGCCTGCGGGTCAGTGCCGACAAGCTGCACACCCTGGCCGAGGCGCGCGGCCGCTATGCCCGTGGCCTGCACCTGACCATGAACGGCGGCTCCGATGCCAAACGCCTGCAGGCGCTGCTGGCGCCCTTCCGCAACGGTCCCTGCCCGGTGCGCCTGTCCTACCGCAACGGCGACGCCACGGCCGAACTGCCGCTGCCTGAAAGCTGGCGCGTCCGCCTCGACGACGCCCTGCTGGCCAGCCTTGCCGACTGGCTGAAACCGGAAAACGTGAAGGTGCTGTACCCATGATCACGCTGATCGATGACACGCTGCTCGACGAGGTCTGCGCCGAAGCCGCCGCCAGCCCGCGCCGGCGCAAGAACCGCAACTTTCATCCGCGCGACGAACACCCGGGGCACCGGCTGCTGAATGCCTTGATGGCCGACACCTATATTCCGCCGCACCGGCATCTCGACCCGAACAAGGACGAAACCTATGTCGTCCTGCGCGGCCTTCTGGGCCTGGTGCTGTTCGATGACGCCGGAAAGATTGTCCGCCTGGTAAGAGTCGGCGCTGGCACTACGGCGATCGGCGTCGATGTCGCCTACGGCACCTGGCACACGGCAATTGCGCTGGAAGACAACACCGTCTTCCTCGAAGCCAAGGCAGGCCCCTATCTGCCGCTCACATCCGAGGAAAGGGCGCCTTGGGCGCCGGCTGAAGGCGGTGATTCCGCAGCAGGGTATCTTGCCAAGCTCAAGGCAGAACTCGTCCAAATACCCTGAACCAGAGGCATTGCGCCATCAATCCGTCCCGGACCCGGGACGGATCGGAGAGGCAAAACACAACGACAGCAATTGGAGTAGTATTTCCTCTACCGCTGTTTCAGGGACCAGACAAGCCGATGAAACTTTTGCGGACCCTGTTCCGACTCCTGCTTGGCATTCAATGCCTGCTCTGCACCCAGACCTGCAGCGCACAGGCGGCGTCCGCGTTGTCCGCCAGCGCGGGCACGCCGGCCAGGGTCGCCGTCGTGATCGGCAACAGCCGATACCCGTCCGGCTCGCTTGCCAATCCGCGAAATGACGCGACCCAGATTGCCGAGTCGTTCCGCAAGCTGGGTTTCGATGTCGAAATGAAGCTCGACGCAAGCAAGTCGGAGATGGATGGGATCTTTCGTCGATTGAGCGCCAGGGCAGACAGTGCAAGCGTCGTTGCCCTGTTCTATGCAGGACACGGGATACAAGTCGCCGGTAGCAACTATCTGGTTCCGATCGACGCCAACCCGAGGACGGAACGCGATTTGAAGCGGGACATGGTCAAGATGGACGATGTCATCGATGACATGGGTGCGGCCAGGGTCAAGCTGGTGTTCTTCGACGCCTGCCGCGACAACCCGCTATCCCGCAGTTTCAGCCGGGGGGGTTCGCGCGGCATGGCGGCACCGGTTGAAGCCACGGGTACCCTGATTTCGTTTGCGACCAAGCACGGCAACACCGCCGCCGATGGTGAAGGCAAGCACAGTCCCTATACCGCGGCACTGCTGTCGGCATTGGAAAACCCAGGCGGGGTCGAGATCGAGCAGATGCTGCGTCGGGTGCAGCAGAACGTAAAGCAGATGACCAACAGCCAGCAGGAACCTTGGCGCTACGGTTCGCTCGACGGCGATTTCTACTTCAAGCCGCCCGATCCCGACGATGCCTCCAAACTGTCGCGGGAAGCGGTTGAACAAGCGGTCATGGAAGCAACCCGCCGGGCCACCGAACAGGGCGAAAGAGAAAAGGCCGAACTACAGAAATCGATCAAGGCACTGCAAGAGGCCAGTGAGCGTGCCGTTGCCGAGGCCGTAAAGGCCCAAAAGCAGGCCGGCGAAAGCGCGGTTGCGGAGGCGCTCCGACGCAGCAATGAACAGGCGGCACGCGAGCGCGACGACCTCCAGAAGTCAATGGAGAAGATGCTCAAGGACGCGCTCGACAAGCAGAAGCTCGCCGGCGCCGAGGCCGAGCGCGCAGCGCAGCAAGCGGGCGGACGTCCTGCCACGGCAGCCGGGGGTCGCGAGCCCGCCGCATTGAGCCTGGCTTTGGCCCACCCCAGCGCCGGCGCGAAGCCCGCGGCCGCCCTGGATGCGACCAAAGCCGAAGCAGCGGGTGACGAATGGGAATACGTCGCCACCGACATTTACGGCAAGCAGCAAACCCTGATCGAACGCGTCAAGGCAATCGTTCCCGGAGCGGGAGTACTGGAGGAATTCGTCCTTGGCGGCCGCCCGCAGGTTGAATGGGTCTTTGACAACCAGCCGCGGCTGGTCGGCATTCCAACCGACTCGGTGATGTTGTTCGCGCCAAGCTGGTCCGGCGACAAGCTTGACAGCCTGGCGATCATCAACCCTTCCCGCTGTACGCAGCTGGCTTTTGTCACAGGCTGTCGTGTGTCGAAAATGGCGGTCGTCGGCGACGAGAAAATCAAGGTTCCCGCCGGAAGCTATGACACCAGGAAACTGCAGATCACGGTCATTTTCACCACGGATTACGGCGACGCGACCCTGGACATGTCAGTCTGGTATTCGAAGGAACACAAGCGCATGGTCCGTCAGTCTGTCAAGGGCCGCCATCCCATGACCGAGGCACATGTCAACTCGCTGTACGAGACCATGGAGCTGGCGGCCTACCGATCCTGGGCCCGCCAATAAGCAACGCTCAGGAAACGATGTAGGCACCGGCGCCGGTCGACAGCAATTTGCCGTCGGCGCCAAGGAACTCCATGCGGGTGGACGCGACTCGCGAACCCAGGCGCAGGACTTCGGCATTCAGCAGAAAGTGATCGCCGACGCCGGGGCGCAGGTAGTCGATGCGCAAGTCGATGGTGCCCAGCTTGCCGAAGCGGTGTAGGCGCTGGGCCGGCGCTTCATCCATGTGGCGGGCGCCCATCGCCGCCATCACCGCCAGGCCGCCCAGGGCATCGAGGCAAGCGCTGATAACGCCGCCATGCAGGCGGTTGGGGCTGCCTACCAGTTCGGGACGCATGGCGATGGCACCCGAAACACGATCGGGCCTGATCGAGGTGATCTTCAGGCCGAGCACCTGGTTGAAGGCGATCATTTCTTCGAAGATGTTCTTCAGGCCGGCGACGAATTCAGGCTCGAATTCGCGCGCGGGTTCGGCAGCGCCGTGTTTCTTCATGATTTGTCGTCGATGTTCCGGCGCACAACCATCATGGACAACGCGCCGCTGCACGGCAGCGACGGCGTCAGTCCAATGGATGTGCAGGCGGCGCAGTGAAACTTCATTCAGCGCGTACATGGATGCCGCCCATGTGAGCGCGCTGCCGCTCGTGGACCGCTCCACGGGCGGATTCAGTCACGGAAGTTCCATCCCTCCTCCACGCCGCTTGCCTCCATGCACTACGGATTACTTCTGTGCGTCAGCCAGATCCTTGTCGCTGACCTTGCCGCTCTGATGCAGCCAGAGCAGGATCGCGAGGGGTTTGGGGATGTTGCGTCCGGATTCATAGCGCGAACCACCGGACTGGGTCACGCCATAGCGTGTCCAGAAATCCTTCTGGTTCAGGTTGAGCTTCTTGCGTGCGGTTGCGATATCGGAAAAATCGAGTTTCTTTTTACGTGCCATGGTTTGCTCCTTTGAGGGGGGGGGTGAATCAGGCATGAAGCATAAACCCAAATATGCCGAATGGGGTAGTCATTTGACAGGAATTTTTCCGTCGCCGAGATCCAGCAATGCCTGCTTGGCCAATGGGGTGATTTCCGCAAGTCCGGCGGCATGCGCCACATCAAGCGCACGCGAGTATGCCGCAGCGGCCTCACCCGCCGCCCCGGGAACCTGATTGCGCATGGCATGGCGATGCAGGTCGCCGATCAGCAGCCAGTCGCGCGCGATTTTTTCCGGCAGGGCCAGGCGACGATCGATATCCAATGCGGCGTGCGCCGATGTCAATCCGCCAGCGGCGTCACCGGCGGCGAGGCGCGCGGCTGCCGTCAGCCGCCAGGCGTTGGCGGCCTCCGCCGATTGGTCCTTCTCGCCCAGCAGCGTGATCGCCGTCTCGGCAAACCCTCGCGCCTCGGCGGCACGGCCATCGGCAAGGGCGGCGCGTGCCTGCAGGATCTTCAGGCTCGGCAACTGCGGACATTTGGCGGCGCACGACCGTTCCGCGGTGGCCAATACCAGTTCCGCCTGCGAACGATGCGCCAGCGCCAGCAGTGCCTGACTGCGCAACAGCAGCGCATCGATATCCCCTGCCGCGTCTTCACTCACTGCTCCGAGCAAATCCAGCGCGGCTTCCGCACGTCCCTGCGCCAGGTGCGTGCGCGCCAGGTGGAGTCGATTGCGCGTGCTGCCGATGCTGTCGTCAATGCTGGCGAATTGCCGCATGGCGTCGGCGAAGCGACGTTCGGCCACGACATAGTCGCCGCGCCGGTAGCGCTTGGCGCCATCGCTTTCGGCTTCCAGCGCCGCCTTGAGGCGCGGTGGGTCAACCGGCTTCGGTGTCGAACCGCAGGCACCAAGGAAGATGATCGACGCGAAAAGCCATTCAGCGCGCACGGCCTGCCTCCCCACGTGGATCGCTGTCCGGCTTCAGCGTGGAGGGCCCCGGCGCGTCGACCATGCTGCTGATCGGCCAGGTCTGCCTGGCGCCACTGACGATCTCGCGCACATCGGCCGCCACTGCACTGCCATCGCGCAGCACCGGCGGTACGCTGGTCTCGGCTTCGGCAGTGATTTTTTCGACGTGATTGAGCACCTGCTGGGTCCGGTCGAGCATGCCCGGCAGGCGCTGATTGACGGCTTCCATCGTCTGCCCGAGGTGCTTCAAGTCTTCCTCGGCTTTGCCCAGCACGCGGATCGCCGTGCCGCCTATGCCATCCACCTGCCGATTCCCGTTTGCCAGCAGAGTATTCAGTGCCTCGGAACTGGCGCGGATTTGTGCCAGGGTTCCCGGCAAACCCTTCTGCGGATCAGCCAGCGCACCGGTGATCGCCTTGATGTCCTTGAGAATGGGGATGAACTCGTCGCGCACCTGGTTGGCCAGCGCGCCAAGGCCGTCGGCGCGCGAAAAGGCAAGCCGCGCCTGCGCCGACGCCAGCCGCGTCTTGTCCGGCCCCGGCACGATTTCCAGTGTCGGCGAGCCGACCAGGCCTTCCTTGCGCAGCTCGATGCGCGCGTCGTGGGTGACAAAGCGCGCGTGGTCGGCATCGACTTCCAGGTTCACCGCCACCGATCCGTCGTCGCGCAAACTGACTTCAGTCACGGCGCCGACACGGAAACCGGCGATGCGAACCGCCTGGCCCTTGGCGATGTCCTGCGCGCTGTCGGCGACGAAGCTGAAGCTGACCGTCTGGCGCAGCAGCCCCTGGCGGACAAAGATCGCCGCGATCAGGGCGAGCGCAAGCAGCACGGCGATCAACAGGAAGCGCCGCGTCGCGCGTCTCACGGAGCGGGCGTCGGCGTCGTATTGGGTCAGCAGGGACATGCGGCCTCCGCGAGATGGGTCACGCTGCGGCAGTCAGGCAGCTCAGGCAATTCGTGGCTGTCGAGATCGACGAAGAGCGCGGTGCGAAATGGATGGCGGCGATGATAGATGGCCTGGGTGGTGGTGAGCGCCACCGCCTCGCGCCGCGTCAGGCCGGCGAACAGCCGGTCGATGACCAGCAGTTCGGGGGGGCGCAACACCCAGCGCGCGAGGCCGATGGTCCAGCGCTCCATGCGCCCCAGCTTCATCGGCTGTTCCGCGCCCAGCGTGGCGATGCGCTGCAGCGTCAGGCCGCAGAGTTGCAAGGCGGCTTCCATCTCCTGCGCGTCATCGGTCGCATCGATGTCGTCCTGTCCGTAGCGCAGCGCGAGGGCCAGGCTCTCGGCCACTGTCATGGCGCCGGGCAGGCTGCCCATGGCGGTCAGCACGCCGACGCCGGGGCAGGATTCGAGGCTCGCCACCGCACGGCGTGCGTCGGCAACGTCCTCGACCACGAGGCGATGGCGACCGCCCTCGTCCAGCGCCAAATCCAGGCAGGGCGCGTCGCCGGCGCGCAGCACCAGGCGCCGGGCATCGATCGACGCGACCAGGGTGGAGTTCATTTCAGTGCCCAGACCAATGCCGCCGTTGCCACGTCGATGACGAAGACCGCGACCAGGCAGGCGCCGACGGACTTGATCGCGGCGTCCGAGATTGCCTGCGCCGAGGCTTCGCCACTGCTGCCCTGATGGCAGGCAATGATGCCGATCACGGCTCCGGTCAGTGTGCTCTTGGCCAGGCTCAGTACGACCAGCCACGGGTTGGCTACGTCGAGAAAATGGCTCGCCGTTTCGAGCAGCGGCCGGCCATCGATCAGGGAGGAGGCCAGCCAGCCGCTGGCGATGGCACCGGCCTGGAACACCGCGGTGACAGCGGGCAGTGCGATCGCCAGGCCGAAGATGCGCGGCAGCAGCAGGAAGTCCGCCGGCGGCACGCCCAGCCGGCGCAGGGCAGTGAATTCGTCGTGCAGGTTCATCACCGCCAGTTCGGACGAAATGCTGGCGCTGCTGCGCGCCACGACGACCAGGGCCGACAGCAGGGGAGCCAGTTCAAAGAACAGGCCAAGGAAGATCAGGCGCTGGGTCAGGTCGTTGTCGACCCCGATCAGGTTGCCCAACTGGGTGCTGACGGCCGCGCCAGTGATCATTGCAAGTATCACGATGATCGGCAGCGCGGCAATGCCAGCGGCATGGATCTGGCGCTGCAACTGGGTGCGCAGCACCGGACGGCCCAGTTCGCGGTGGCGACTGCCTGCAAACCACAGCAGCGCAAGGTAGGAACCCAGGCGTCCACGCCCGACTGCGGCATTCATTCCCCGGCTCCCTGGGGTGCCAGAGGCGGTGGGGTCCAACCCCATACGGCCGGTGCATCGGCGCGCGGCGTGCCCAGTTCGACCAGGCCGCCGCCATAGCCGACAGCCGCCGCCACCGCTTGCGTGCACAGCACCGGGTGGCCGAGATCCCCGGTCATCGCCTGGAGCCGGCTGGCAATGCCGACGGAATCGCCAATCACGGAAAACTCTCGGCGCCGGGTCGAGCCGACGTAGCCGGCGAGGACGTCACCGCTGTGGATGCCGATGCCGATCCGCAGCGGATCGATACCCGCGTCGGCCAATTCCTTGTTCAAGCGCTCCACCCGCAACAGCAGGTCGCGCGCGGCTTCCAGTGCGTTGCGCTGCGGCGCATCCAATGGCTGCGGCAGTCCGAAAGTCGCCGTCAGGCCATCGCCGACATACTTGTCCACCGCACCGCCGCTGGTCTGGATGGACACGCTGGCCACGGCATGAAAGCGGTTGAGCAGGCTGATGCTTGCCTGCGGCGTTGACTGGGCCGCGCGCGCGGCAAATCCGCGAATTCCGATTGCCAACAAGGTGACTGGCTGTGTGCGCCCGTTTTCTTCGACTTGCAGTTCGCCGCCGAGCAAGGCGCGCATGACCTGCGGACTGACGTGGCCAGCGAACATGGTGCGCAGCATCTGGCGTTCGCGGAAATGACGGATGAAATCCCACGCCTGGCGCGTGCCGTAGGCCAGCAGCGCAATCATGACGATGTTCGCCACGCGCAGGTAATCGCCTTGCCACAGGGCGTAGGTCGAAAGCACCAACAGCGACCCCAGCGCCACTGCTAGTGCCAGGCCCTTGATCCAGCCGCCGCGACCGAACCAGAACAAGGCGCCAAGGCCTGCCAGCAGCAGCGAAAGGTTCTCCGGGGCGCGCTCGATCAGCCCGCGCGCCAGCAGTGATCGCAAGGCCTGGATATGCACCACGGCACCCGGCTCGGTGCGGCTGCCCGGATCCCAGCCCGCCAACTGCACAGGCAGGCGATGGCGTGTTTCAGTCGGCAGCAGATTGGCGACCACGACGGCACGCCCCTTGACCAGTGCGCGCAAATTGTCGTCCTCGCCGCGATGTATCCAGCCCAGCACGGTAAGTATCGGGGTGTATTCGATGGCGCCGCCGACGCTGTAATCGATCATCCCGCTCGGTGAGCCTTGGCGCCCCAGACGCTTGGCCATCGCCAGCGCCAAGGGGTCGCGCTTGTCCTCCGACTGGCAGCGGCGCTGGTTGATGCGGCGCACGGCGCCATCGGTATCCTCGCAGATCGCCAGGGATGCGAGGTCCTTCTCGCCGATCGCGGCCAGCAGTTCGGGCGCCAGCGGCCGCAGTTTGCCGCCAATTCCCGGCGGTTGGCCAACCACCAGCGGCACCGCGCTCTTGAGCCGGTAAATGCCGGAGAGCAGGGTGGCATCGATATCGGGAACCAGGAAATCGTAGGACCGCACCGGCAGCGGGATTCCGAGGCCGACCACGGTGGGTTCCGCCGCCGACAGCCCGGCCAGCAGCACGCCGAGATGCGAGTGCCAGAGCGCCGTCGGTTCCGGAATCGCGACAAAGGCCGCCTCGTCGATGCCGATGACGACCACATCCTGTGCCAGCGGCGTCGGCGAGTTGACCCGCAGCCAGCGGATTTGCGCGTCGTACAATGCCTGATCAGCAAAACGCAGGGCACGGGTTCCCATCAGGAACCAGCCGGCGGCGCACACCAGCAGGAAGCCGATCAGAATATCGCGGGGGATGCGGGACATGAATTGATTATGGCATGGCCGGAACGCGGCGCCGGCGATGCCGCCCTCGGCTCATCGCCCAAAAACAAAGCCGCTCCCGGCGCAGGAGCGGCTTCGGTAGACGCGACGACTCAGAGGACTGCGGCGTTCTCGGCCAGGTACTTGGCGACGCCGTCGGTCGAGGCGGTCATCCCCTTCTTGCCCTTTTGCCAGCCGGCGGGGCAGACCTCGCCGTGCTCTTCGGTGAATTGCAGGGCGTCGATCATGCGCAGCATCTCGTCGATGTTGCGTCCCAGCGGCAGGTTGTTCACCACCTGGTGCTGGACGATGCCGGCCTTGTCGATCAGGAAGGAGCCGCGGAAAGCCACGCCGCCAGCGGCCTCGACGTCATAGGCCTGGCAGATGGCGTGGTTGATGTCGGCCACCAGCGGATAGCCGACCTGGCCGATGCCGCCGTTGTTGATCGGGGTGTTCTTCCACGCCAGGTGGGTGAATTGCGAGTCGATCGAACAGCCGATGACGTCGACGCCGCGCTTCCTGAATTCATCGAGGCGATGGTCGAAGGCGATCAGTTCGGACGGGCAGACGAAGGTGAAGTCGAGCGGGTAGAAGAACAGCACGACGTGCCTGCCCTTGAACGAGGACAATGTGAGGTCCTTGATTTCGTTGTTGCCATAGACGGCGGTTGCGGTGAAATCGGGGGCCGCTTTGCCAACGAGTACGGCCATGTGATGCTCCTTGCAGGGTGGATTGAATTAACCCTCTTATGGTAATGGCAATAGGTGGATTTTCAAGCCGTCGGCAGTTGTTCGAAGGAAGAAAACTCGCCGCTGCCGATCTCGACCATGACCTGGTCGACCGAGGCGCCCGCGGGTCCATGGTGGCTCCACGCCAGCATTTCCGCAACCGGCTCGGCGGCGCCGGCGATCATCGCTTCGACCGTGCCGTCGCGCCGATTGCGCACCCAGCCGCTGACACCCAGCAGCCGCGCCTGCGCTGCCATCGCGTAGCGGAAGCCGACACCCTGCACCATGCCGCGAATGATGAGGCGGCGTACCTCGGTCACTTCACGCGCATTCCGGGTTGCGCGCCGCTGTCGGGCGACAGCAGGTAGATGCCGGGCGACTTGCCGTCGGCGTCCGAGGCCGCCAGCACCATGCCTTCCGACATGCCGAATTTCATTTTGCGCGGCGCGAGATTCGCCACCATCACCGTCAGGCGCCCGACCAGCTGCGCCGGATCGTAGGCCGACTTGATGCCGGCGAAGACGTTGCGCGTTTCAGTGCCGAGGTCGAGCGTGAGCTGGATCAGCTTGTCGGCGCCCTCGACGTGCCTGGCGTCGGCGATGCGCGCGATGCGCAGGTCGACCTTGGCAAAGTCGTCGATCGAGATGTGCTGGGCTTTCGGCTCGGCCTGGCCCTGGGTTTTGTCTTCCGTGGCCTGCTGGTGCTGGGCATGGCGTTGCGGCGAGGGCGCCTGGGCAGAAGTCGGCGCTGGCACCACGGCGACCGTGGGCGCCAGCGACTCGCGGTTGGCCGCCACCAGGGCGTCGACCTGCTTCGGATCGATGCGCTGCATCAGGTGCTCGTAGGGGTTGATCAGGTGGGCCGGCGGCAGCAGGTGGGCGGCGTCACGCCAGTGCAGCGGCGCAACATTGAGGAACTCCTCGGCGCGACGGGCCAGCTTGGGCAGCACTGGCTTGAGGTAGATGGTGAGAATGCGGAAGGCATTGATCAGCAGCGAGCAGACCTCCTGCAACTTCGCGCCCTGCCCCTCCTGTTTGGCCAGCGTCCAGGGCTGGTGCTTGTCCACGTACTGGTTGATCTGGTCGGCCAGTGCCATCACGCGGCGCAGGGCACGGGCGTAGTCGCGCGCCTCGTAGTGCGCGGCGATCTCCTCGCCGGCGTCGACCAGGCCCGGCAGCTCGGCGCGGAAGGTTTCATTGAGATGGCGCGTATCGAGCTTGCCGTCGAAGCGCTTGGCGACGAAGCCGGCGGCGCGGCTGGCGATGTTGATGTACTTGCCGACCAGGTCGGAATTGACGCGGCTGACAAAGTCGTCGAGGTTGAGGTCGATGTCCTCCATGCTGCCGTTGAGCTTGGCGGCGAAGTAATAGCGCAGCCACTCCGGATTCAGGCCCTGCACGAGGTAGCTCTCGGCGGTGATGAAGGTGCCGCGCGACTTGCTCATCTTGGCGCCGTCCACCGTAAGGAAGCCATGCGCGAAAACGCTGGTCGGAATGCGATAGCCGGCGTGCTCCAGCTCCGCCGGCCAGAACAGGGCGTGGAAGTAGAGGATGTCCTTGCCGATGAAGTGATACAGCTCGGCCGTCGACCCCTTGCCCCAGAAGGCGTCGAAGTCGAGGCCCTTTTTCTTGCACAGGTTCTTGAACGAGCCCATGTAGCCGATCGGCGCATCGAGCCAGACGTAGAAGTATTTGCCGGTACTTTGCCCGTTGTCGCCGGGAATCTCGAAGCCGAAGTAGGGCGCGTCGCGCGAAATGTCCCAGTCGGTGAGCTTGTTCTCGCCGGGCTCGCCCAGCCATTCCTGCAGCTTGTTGATCGCCTCGGGCTGGTTCTCGCAAACGGCGCGCGTGGCGCGGCGCAGGAATTCCTGGCAGCGCGGATCGGAGAGCTTGAAGAAATAGTGGTCGGAGGAGCGCAGTTCGGGCTTGGCGCCGGACACCGCCGAGTAGGGGTTCTTCAGCTCGGTCGGCGCGTAAGCCGCGCCGCAGGATTCGCAGGCATCACCGTACTGGTCCCTGGTCCCGCACTTGGGGCACTCGCCCTTGATGAAGCGGTCGGGCAGGAACATGGCCTTGACCGGATCGTAGAACTGCTCGATAGCACGCACCTCGATCAGCCCGGCGGCCTTGAGCTTGCCGTAGATGTCCTCGGAATAGTGCCGCGTCTCGTCGGAATGCGTCGTGTGGTAGTTGTCGAAGGCAACGTGGAAGCCCGCGAAATCGCGTGAATGCTCGGCATGGACGCGGGCGATCAACTGCTCCGGCGAGATGCCTTCCTTCTCGGCGCGCAGCATGATCGGCGTGCCGTGGGTGTCGTCGGCGCAGACATACCAGCACTCGTGGCCGCGCATCTTCTGGAAGCGCGTCCAGATGTCGGTCTGGATGTACTCGACCAGGTGGCCGAGGTGGATCGCGCCATTGGCATAGGGCAGGGCGCTGGTGACGAGGATCTTGCGGGTCATGGGGCGGTCTTTCCGGTTGCCGGCGGCAGCCGCGTGGCCATGCGCCGTTCAAGGGGCGAATTGTACCGGGGAGGGGGTTTGGCCGGGATTCGCCGCCGTATTTTCAGCGCTAGCGACGAAGAACCGAAACGTCATGGCGCTAACTTTCCGGTTACCAGTGGAGGCAACGCGTCCTGCAGAGGCGGCAATCGGACATGGCCACACCGCGCACTATTGAAGCTGCATCAACCTTAGGCGGCGGCCATCGGTAACCATGTCCAACCGTCGCAGGAAACTCATTCCCAGCAAGGCAACAGCAGGGGCGTTCGCTTCGAGGGATACAGTGGCTTCTACTCCACGCAATTGAATCGGTCCAAGGCTTACCTCGCCAAGAATAACGAGAAAGGCATCTGCCTGACCCGATGCTGTCGTCACCTTGATTCGCCGACCCTGACGATACTCAATACCAAGACGTTCTGCCTCCGTCCGATTGAAAGCTATCGTGCTCGCCCCGGTGTCGACCAGTGCGACGACGCGCTGCCCATTGACGAACACCTCGGTGGCATAGTGCCCCCGGGGGTCGGCATCAAGGATTACCTGGGGTTCGATGCGTTGACCAAGTCCCAGTCGATAGCGGGCGCCATTTGCCTCGACCTCTACATGGTCCTTTGCCACCACCAGTAGGCGAACCCCTTCGGGGCTGGTCTGCCCCGGATACATCACGCGGACGGGCGTCTGGTTTATCTGCAGTTCTGCCCGGCTTGGCCCCAAGCCCATAAGCCTCACCCAGACTGCCTCGGCCTGCATCGAAATCGCCAGCAGCATCACCCCTAAAATCGATCGAATGCCATCCCGCCCCATGCATTGCCCCCTTTGCAAAACTTTCAAATGGCTACATCGTGTCGCAAAGCATACATGCCATGTGGCTAGATGTCGATTTACGTCAGAACGTGCTGCCCGCGCAGTCCGGACAACTAGGTCAGGACTATTTGCGCCAGCCCCACTGCTTCTCCCACGCCCCGCGCACCATGTTGGGATATTCCGGCTTGCCCAGGCTGCCGTTGTAGCGACCGAGCGCGCGATAGATGTCACCATTCTCCATGTCGAGGTAGTGGCGCAGGATGGTGCAACCGAAACGCAGGTTGGTACGCATGTGGAACAGGTTGCTGTCCTTGCTGCCGATCAGCCTGACCCAGAAGGGCATCACCTGCATATAGCCGCGTGCGCCCGCCGAGGAAACCGAGTATTTCTTGAAGCCGCTCTCGACCTGGATCAGGCCCAGCACCATCTGCGGGTCCAAACCGGCGCGCTTGGCCTCGTAATACACCGTCTTCAGCAGGTCAAGGCGGGCCTCCCGATCCGGAATGCGCCGCGACAGACGACCTGACATCTCGGTCAACCAATTGACCTTTTCCTGAATCGAGGCGAACTGCGGCTCAGGCGCAGCGCGATCGGCGATCGCCGCGTGCAGCGCGGCCTGCACGCTGGCCGCCAGGGGCTCATACTGCTGGGCACCGGCCTGCGCCGCCAGCGGCAGCAGCGCCGCGGCAACCAGCAGGACCAGTCGCGCAATCAACCGAGCAACTCGCGCTTGAGCAAGGCCGGCATTTCCCCGACGTCGACCATCGTTGCCTCGGCATCGCGACGGCCCTTGTATTCGAGCTTGCCTTCCTTCAGGCCGCGCTCGCCGACCACCACGCGATGCGGCACGCCGATCAGTTCCCAGTCGGCGAACATCGAGCCGGCGCGCTCGTCGCGATCGTCGAGGATGGCGTCGATGCCGGCCTTCAGCAACTGGTCGAGCAGATTGCCGGCGGCAGTGCGCACGGCTTCGGACTTGGCGTAGTTCATGGGCACGATGACCACCTGGAAGGGCGCGATGGCCGCCGGAAAAATAATGCCCTTCGCATCGTGGCCCTGCTCAATGGCGGCGCCGACCAGGCGGGTGACGCCGATGCCGTAGCAGCCCATGACCATCAGCTTCGGCTTGCCGGTTTCATCGAGGTAGGTGGCATTCATCGCCTCGGAATACTTGGTGCCGAGGAAGAACACGTGGCCGACTTCGATGCCGCGCTGAATCGCCAGAGTACCCTTGCCGTCGGGCGAAGGGTCGCCGGCGACGACATTGCGGATGTCGGCGACGATCTCCGGCTCCGGCAGGTCGCGACCCCAGTTGATGCCGGCAATGTGGAATCCCGCTTCGTTGGCGCCGCTGACGAAATCCGCCATGTGGGCCACAGTGCGGTCGGCGACGATCTTCACCGGTTTCTTGGTGTTGAGCGGGCCCAGGTAGCCCGGCACGCAGCCGAAATGGTCGATGATCTCCTGCTCGCTGGCGAAACGGAAACCCACGTCCAGCCCCGGCACCTTGCCGGCCTTGATTTCGTTCAGCGCGTGGTCGCCGCGCACCAGCAGCAGCCAGACCTCGGCCCCCAGCGGCGTATCGACCGCAAGAACGATGGACTTCACCGTGCGCTCCAGGGCTACGCCAAGCAGCGTCGCCACATCTTCGCAGCGCATGGTGTCGGGCGTGGCGAGCTTGCGCAGGGTCTCGGTCGGCGCCGGCAGCGCGGCGGCGAGCGGCAAGGCTTCCGCTAGCTCGATGTTGGCGGCGTAGTCGGAATCCGGGCAGTACACGAGCTGGTCTTCGCCCGTGTCGGCGATCACCTGGAACTCGTGCGAGAGCGAACCGCCGATGTTGCCGGTGTCGGCGCGTACGGCGCGGAAAGTCAGGCCCATGCGCTCGAAGGTGCGCACGTAGGCCTGGTACATCGCCTGGTAGCTCTTCTCGGCAGCGGCCTCGTCACGGTCGAAGGAGTAGGCGTCCTTCATGGTGAATTCGCGGCCGCGCATGACGCCGAAGCGCGGCCGGCGCTCGTCGCGGAACTTGGTCTGGATGTGATAGAAGTTCTTCGGCAGCTGGCGGTAGCTTTGAATTTCGTTGCGCGCGATGTCGGTGATCACTTCCTCCGAGGTCGGCTGGATGATGAAATCGCGATCATGGCGGTCCTTGACCCGCATCATCTCCGGGCCCATCTTGTCCCAGCGCCCGGTCTCCTGCCACAGCTCGGCCGGCTGCACCAGCGGCATCAGCAGTTCGATGGCGCCGGCGCGGTTCATTTCCTCGCGGATAATGCCTTCGATCTTGCGGATCACGCGCAGGCCCATCGGCATGTAGGAATAGATGCCACCGGCCAGCTTGCGGATCATGCCGGCGCGGATCATCAACTGGTGGGAAACGACCTCGGCATCGGCGGGGGCTTCCTTGAGGGTGGCAACGTGGAACTGGCTGGCGCGCATGGCATTGGGCGGAAAGACGGAAACCGCGCATTTTACCCATCGCCGTCGTTCGCAGAAGCGCCTTTCCAGCGGCTCCCGATTGTGAAAGAATGATCACCAGTCAATCATTGGAATTTGCATCATGCTCGATCGTGAAGGCTTCCGCCCGAACGTCGGCATCGTTCTGGTCAACCATCGCAACGAGGTGTTCTGGGGCAAGCGCATCCGCGAACATTCCTGGCAGTTCCCGCAGGGAGGCATCAAGAAGGGCGAGTCGCCCGAGCAGGCGATGCTGCGTGAACTGGAGGAGGAAACCGGCCTCAAGCCTGAACACGTGCGGATCATCGGCCGCACCCGCGACTGGTTGCGCTACGAGGTGCCGAAGCACTGGATTCGCCGCGAATGGCGCAGCACCTACCGTGGCCAGAAGCAGATCTGGTTCCTGCTGCGGCTGGTCGGACGCGACACCGACGTCTGCCTGCGCGCCAGTGAGCACCCGGAATTCGACGCCTGGCGCTGGAACAGCTATTGGGTACCGCTGGCCAGCGTGATCGAGTTCAAACGCGGAGTTTACGAGGCGGCGCTGCTTGAGTTGGCGCGTTTGCTGTTCGCCAATCCGCATGATCGTGTGCCGAGTTGGGAATCCGAGCCCGGGGAGCCGTTGCGATGAAGTGCAGCGTGATGCTGGGATTGCTGGCCTTTGCCGCCAACACGTTTGCACAACTACCGCAGGAAGCTCCGGGGTACAACCCGCGAAACACGAATTTTGAGGAGCCGGAAGCCTGGAAGGAAGCGCTGGACATCGCCTTGCCGCCATATCCCGGCGATGAAAGTTTGATTGAGATCTACGTCAGCCCGGTTGCCACCAACAAGTATTTCATCGATGGTGCGACGCTTGCGCCGGGCAAGGATGGCGTGGTGCGCTACGTCCTGGTGGTGAGAACCTCGGGGGGCGCCACCAATGTCAGCTTCGAGGGCATCCATTGTGCCGAACGCGCCTGGAAGCACTATGCCTCCGGACGTAGCGACAGAACCTGGACCAAATCCCAGGCGGCGCGCCAGGATTGGCGGCGGATCGAGAACAAGCCACTCAACCCGGTACATGCGATTCTTAGTCGCACCCTGTTTTGCCCCCTTGGGTATGCGATTGTCAGCGCCGACGAAGGCCGCAATGCCCTGCGCCTGGGCAAACACCCGAGCACAAACTAAACTTCAGCATGGTCACGCTGAACCTGCTGATACCCGAATTCGACAAGGCGCTGCGCGCTGTCTTCGCCAAAGCGCCGACGCGACGTCCGATGCCGGGTGCCGAGTTGCCCGAAGCCGAACTCAGCGCGGCCGAGAAAAGCCATGTCACCGCGCTGATGCGAGTCAATCACTGCGGCGAGATCTGCGCCCAGGCCTTGTACCAAGGCCAGGCGCTCGCTTCGCGTGACCCGCTCGTGCGGCGCGAACTGGAAATCGCCGCTTGGGAGGAAACCGAGCACCTTAACTGGACCGAAACGCGCATCGCCGAGCTTGGCGGCCGCAAGAGCCTGCTCAATCCGCTTTGGTATGGCAGTTCGCTGGCCATCGGCGCGCTTGCCGGCAAATGCGGCGATGCCTGGAGTCTGGGTTTCCTCGCGGAGACCGAACGCCAGGTCGAAGGGCACCTCGAAGGCCACAAGGCGCGTCTGCCGGCACAGGATCGAAAGTCCTGGGAAGTGCTGGAACAGATGAAACTGGATGAAATGCGCCATGCCGCAACGGCGATCGGACATGGCGCCCGGGAGTTGCCGGTACCGGTAAAGTTTGCGATGAAGTTGTCTTCGCGACTGATGACCCGGCTGTCCTACTGGGTCTGATTGCCGGTCAGAGCTCGATCACCTCGAAGCTGTGGGTGATCTCTGCGGTCTTGCCGAGCATGATCGACGCCGAACAGTATTTTTCGGCGGAGAGATTCACCGCGCGTGCGACCGCATCCGGCTTCAGATTGCGACCACTGACCACGAAATGCATGTTGATGCGGGTAAACACCTTGGGATCGGTCTCGGCACGATCCGCCTGAAGCTTCAGCTCGCAGCCGGTGACTTCGTGCCGGCCACGCTTGAGGATGAGAACGACGTCAAACGCGGTACAACCGCCGGTCCCGGCGAGCAGGAGTTCCATGGGACGCGGCGCCAGATTGCGCCCCCCGGCGTCGGGTGCCCCATCCATGCATACCAAGTGTCCGCTTCCCGTCTCGGCAACAAAGCTCATGCCATCGCTCCAGCGTACCGTGCATTCCATGATTCCCTCCTTTTCAGAGCGCCAATTGCAGCTTCCGCAGCGCCGCATGGGTTGGGTCAGTCTGGTGTTTTGGCAGCCCACTACAGACCAAATGCGGCTTGGGCGATACTACTAAACCCCGCATTAAAGTCAATAAAATCATTTAAATCAAATGGATCATGATTGAATTGCAGCGAATGGAAATTTTAGTTGCGCAACGCACAAAAATCTTGCAATGCAGCAAACGCTGTGCAAGAATTCTCCCAACACGGCGCCAGTTTCTCAGCCGAATTTCGCGAGAAATACCCGCCAAGCCTCTGTCTCCTCCACCCTCCTCCTATTGGTGTGGATTCAACGCAACCCCTATCGGGTTGCGTTTTTTTTCCTGCATCCACCGAGGTATCCAGAGCCCGCTGAGCAAGCACGGTCAAGTTTGACAGGCAAGGTGAAGCTCTGTAGGATTCGCGCCCTTCTGGGACCGGGTCGGTAGCTCAGTCGGTAGAGCAGCGGACTTTTAATCCGTTGGTCGCGAGTTCGAATCTCGCCCGACCCACCACGTAATATAATTCCCAGTTCGGGTTGTTAGCTCAGTTGGTAGAGCAGCGGACTCTTAATCCGTAGGTCCACAGTTCGAATCTGTGACAACCCACCAAATTCCCTGAGAGTTGGCTGATCGGCCCGGTCCATCGTCTGCCTGCGCCGGCATGCGCCAGCTCAAAACACTATAGCCAGCCCCAAACCTGTCAGCAGCAAGGCAAAGCCGCGCACGCCACCCCAACGGCATAGGCGATAACGCAGTTCCGCGTGCCACGCAGCTTGCACGCCCGGCCGCAGCCACACCGGCAGCAACTGCGCCATCGCACCGCTCACCAGCGGCAGCAGAAACGCAACCACGAAACCAACTATCGAGGCTCGCCCGGACAGGTAGCCCCACCCGTGCAGCAGGCCCAGTATCAACAGGCAGAACAACCCGACGGTTGCCGCAAGCAGCGACGGTGCTGCGCCGTGGGACGTAAACAGATCACCACGAAATCGCGTCCACCATGCGCAAAGCACGCGCAGAACTATTGCCAGATAGATCACGGCGCCGGCGACCGCAATCAGCGGCGCAGTGCCCGCCAGCACTGTTGGCAGCAGCGACGCGGCGCCAATCGAGATCATCAAGCAGGCACCTGTCACCCACTTGATGTCGGCACGCAGACGGCAGGCCGCATCCGGATCAGCTTTTCCGATACACGTCGGCAGCAGGACTTGCAGGGTGCCGAGGGCAGTCAGGCCGACAAACCCAAGCAGGTTGGCGTGCAAATGAAAGACGCGCAACTGTGCCCGCTGCTCGGGAAACACGGGCATCGCCATTACCGCGAACAGGGCCAGCAGCAACATGCCCAACGCGGCGAGATACCAATCCATGCCGGGATGCCGTCGTCCGATCATCCGGCGCGCCCGGGTCAGCGTCCAAGCCCCCACCGCAAACGCAGCGCTGATCGCCAGCAAGGCGGCAAGGCTGATCGCCAGGTTGGAATAGTGGATAGCGAACGCTGCAACCGCGATGCCGCCACCGCCCAGCGCCAGCAGCGGAGGCAGCCAACCGGCGACGGCCGCGCCCGGACCGCGTGTCAGCACCGGCACAAAATAGCTCATGGCAGCAAGAATCAAAGGCATCACACCAAGGGCAAAGGCGATATGCGCGCCCAGTGCCGGCGCACCTCGCCGAGCCATCAGTAACGCCACTGCCATCATCAAGGCAAGCAGGGTCGCGATGGCAAACAGGGGCAGGAGTCGCAACGGCTTCATCAGCCGATTGTAATGGCTGACCCTCCATGCGACACTCGCGCCATGCCCACCTCTCGCCTGCCGCGCGCTGGCCTCATTCTGCTGGCGCTGCTCTCGCTTGGCTGGGGCTTCAACTGGCCGATCATGAAGCTGGTGATCACCGACATTCCGCGCCTGATCTTCCGCGGCGACTGTATTGTGCTGGCGTCGCTCGGTCTGTTTGCCATCGCCCATTTTTCGGGGCAAGCAATGAGAGTTCCTGCCGGCCGCTGGCCGCAACTGGTCGGCCTTGCGTCCTGCAACATCGTCGGCTGGAACGTATTCGCCATCTATGGCGTCAGCATGCTGCCGTCGGGACGCGCCGCGATCCTCGGCTACACCATGCCGGTGTGGAGCGCCCTGCTGTCGATCTGGCTGCTCGACGAGGCCTTGACGCGACGCCGCCTGCTCGGCCTGGCACTGGGCATGGGGGGCATGGCCTTGCTGATCGGTGCCGAATTTGAAAAGCTCGGCAGCACCCCCATCGGGGTCACGATGATGCTGATCGCAGCCATCTTCTGGGCCGGGGGACTGGTCTGGTACAAGCGCGATCCGGTGCCGATGCCGATTACGTCGCTGACTGCCTGGCAGGCGCTGATCGGCGGCATTCCCATTGCGATTGCCGGCCACTCGCTGGAAACGGTGGACTGGAATGCCGTTGGTTTCTGGCCCTGGTTCGGCTACTGGTACAACGTCTTCGTCGCCCTGACTTTTTGCTACTGGGCCTGGAACAAATTGGTTCAGATGGTGCCGGCAAGCGTGTCTTCGCTGGGTTCATTGATCGTGCCGGTGGTCGGCGTTTTCAGCGGCATGCTGGTACTGGGTGAAACTCCCTACTGGCAGGACTTCCTTGCGCTGCTGCTGGTCGTCGGCGCGATTGCCACGGTTTTGTGGCCGCCGCGCCGCCAGGCTTGACCCGCCACAAGTCGCGGCAGCCAGGTTTCGGGCACAATTGCATCATGCTCAAGGTTTCCGGTCTTGCCTGTTCGCGCGGTGAACGCCGCTTGTTTACCGATGTCGGCTTCTCGCTGGAAACCGGTGAGTGGCTGCACGTGCAGGGTTCCAACGGTGCCGGCAAGACCAGCCTGATGCGCCTCCTGGTTGGCCTTTCTCCGGCAGATGCAGGCGAGATCAACTGGCGCGGCGAGCCGACGCCCTCGCTTGAATTCCGTCGCGACCTGATCTATCTCGGCCATCATGCCGCCGTCAAGGAAGACCTCACGCCGCTGGAGAACCTCCGCCTCGCCGCTGCACTGGACGGCATCGCAGTCGACGAACGCGCAGCGCTCGCCGCCCTGATCCGCCTGGGTTTGCGTGGCCGCGAAGATTTGCCGGTACGCGTGCTCTCGGCCGGACAAAAACGGCGCGTGCTTCTTGCCCGACTGCTGACCCGTCCCGCGGTGCTTTGGGTGCTTGATGAAGCCTTCAACGCACTTGATGTCGGCGCCGTGCAATTGCTGGGCGAATTGATTGCCGAACATCTCGCCGCCGGCGGCATGGCGATACTCACCAGCCACCAGCCGCTACCGGTGCCGGGTGGCAAGGCCCTGGTGCTATGAACGCGCTGCTTGCCACGGTCCGCCGCGACATCCTGCTTGCCTTGCGGCGCAAGAGCGAGGTGCTGACGGCCGTGTTCTTCTTCGTCATCGTAACCAGCCTGTTTCCCCTCGGCATCGGGCCTGAGCCCGCACTGCTGAAGAAAATCGCGCCAGGCATCCTCTGGGTGGCCGCCCTGCTGGCAACCCTGCTCGGATTGCCACGACTATTCGCTGCGGATCATGTCGACGGCACGCTGGAACAAATGGCCTTGTCGCCCTCGCCCTTGGGCCTGCTCGTTGCCGGTAAAATACTGGCCCATTGGCTGCTGTGCGGGTTGCCCCTGGTTTTGCTGGCGCCGGTGCTGGGCCTGCAGTTCGATCTGGATGCCTCTGCGCTGGGTATCCTGACGCTGGCGCTGCTATTGGGTACTCCGCTGCTGTCCCTGATCGGGGCGATCGGTGCGGCGTTGACCCTCGGCGTACGCGGGGGGGGCGTATTGCTGGCACTGCTGGTTTTGCCTCTGTACATACCGGCGCTGATTTTCGGTGCCGGTGCGGTCGAAGCACACATCGCCGGACTTGACATTGGCGGACACCTGTCGCTGCTGGCGGCAATGCTGGTTCTGGCTGCATTTTTCGCGCCGTGGGCGACCACGGCGGCATTGAGGGTTGCATTGGAGTGAGACAGTCAATCATTCACTGGTTCAAGTTCGCCAGCCCGCAGGGCTTCTATCCGCTCGCCGGGCGGATGATCCCGTGGTTCTGGGCCGCTGCCGCGATCTTTGGTATCTCCGGACTGTGGATCTCCTTCTTCGTCGCACCTACCGATGCCCAGCAGGGCGAGGGCTATCGCATCATCTTCATCCACGTGCCGGCGTCCTGGATGTCGATGTTCATCTATCTTGTCATGGCGTTCTGGGCCGCGCTCGGGCTCGCGCTCAATACCCGTGTCTCGGGCATGATGGCTCAGGCCCTGGCGCCAACCGGCGCACTGATGGCGGCGCTGTCTTTGTGGACCGGTGCCTTCTGGGGCAAGCCGATGTGGGGCGCCTGGTGGGTATGGGATGCGCGCCTGACGTCGGAACTGATCCTGTTCTTCCTCTACCTCGGCTTCATGGCCCTGCAAGCCGCGATTGACGACCCGCGCCGCGCCGACAAGGCCGGGGCGATCCTCGCGCTGGTGGGTGTGGTCAATATACCCATCATCTACTTCTCGGTGAAATGGTGGAATACCCTGCACCAGGGTTCGACGATCAATCTCAACAAAGCGCCGTCGATGGCCCAGACCATGCTCTGGGGCATGCTGCTGATGGCGCTGGCCTTCTGGATGTACTCGATCGCCGTAGCGCTGACGCGGGTACGCGCCATCATCCTTGAGCGCGAGCGACACACCGAATGGGTGAAACATGCACTGGAATAGTGTCGGCGAGTTCTTTGCCATGGGCGGCTATGCGCTCTACGTGTGGGGCAGTTTCGGCGCCTGCCTGGTGCTGATGGTTGCGGAACCTTTGCTGGCAAAGCGACGTCTTAACGAAGTCCGCAAGAACCTGATCCGCGAACGCCTTGCCGACGAACTCGACCACCCATCCGGAACTTCATGAAACCCAGACAAAAACGCATCGCCCTGATCGCCGGCGGTCTCGCCTCAGTCGCCCTCGCTGCGGTGCTGACACTCAACGCACTCGACAGCAACATCGCCCTTTACGTTACGCCTTCCGAAGTCGCCGCCGGCAAGGCGCCGCAAGGCAAGGCCTTCCGCATCGGCGGCATGGTCAAGGAGGGGTCGGTCAAGCGCCAGGACATGACCGTGCGTTTCGTCGTGACCGATACCGCCAAGGACATTCCCGTCGCCTACACCGGCATCCTTCCCGACCTGTTCAAGGAGGGCAAGGGTGCGGTGATCCAGGGCCGACTGAGCGGCGACGGCGTCTTCACCGCCACCGAAGTGCTGGCCAAGCACGACGAGAACTACATGCCGCCCGAGGCGCAGCACGCCCTGGACCAGGCGCAGAAAGCGCAGAAGACCCTGGGCGTACCGCCCAACAAATGATTCTCGGCGACGCGGCAACGGGCCCGTTCCTCATCGGGGTGCCGGACGCGCCACACCGCAATGTGGCGCGTCCCGCCGCCACCGACGCGCCGGCTTCCGGCGCGTCACAGACCAGGCATAGACCATGACCCCCGAACTCGGACACTTCGCCCTCATCCTTGCTTTCGTCATTTCGATCGCGCAGGGCGTGCTGCCGCTGCTCGGCGCCCATGGTGGAAAATTCGGTGGCCAGGCGCAGTGGGTGGCGCTGGCGCGACCGGCGGCACAGACGCAGTTCCTGTTGATCGCCGTCGCTTTCGCGTGCCTCGCGCAAAGCTTCCTGGCCAACGATTTTTCGGTGGCCTATGTCGCCAACCATTCCAATACGCAACTGCCCGCGCTGTATCGCTTCTCGGCGGTATGGGGCGGCCACGAAGGTTCGCTGCTGCTCTGGGTGCTGATGCTGGCCGGCTGGGGCGCCGCGGTATCGCTGGCCTCGCGCCAGTTGCCGGAAGTCATGGTGGCGCGCGTGCTGGCGGTGCTCGGACTGGTCGGCATCGGCCTGCTCGCCTTCATCCTGTTCACCTCGAATCCGTTCGACCGCATGCTGCCGGCGGCCGCCGAAGGTCGCGACCTCAATCCCCTGTTGCAGGACCCGGGCCTGGTGTTCCATCCGCCGATGCTCTACATGGGTTACGTCGGCTTTTCGGTGGCCTTCGCCTTCGCCATCGCCGCCCTGATCTCGGGACGGCTCGACGCCGCCTGGGCGCGCTGGTCGCGGCCATGGACCACCGCGGCCTGGGTCTTCCTCACGCTCGGCATCGCCCTGGGCAGCTGGTGGGCCTACTACGAGCTGGGCTGGGGCGGCTGGTGGTTCTGGGATCCGGTGGAGAATGCCTCCTTCATGCCCTGGCTGGTCGGCACCGCGCTGATCCATTCACTGGCCGTCACCGAAAAGCGCGGCGCGTTCAAGAACTGGACCGTGCTGCTGGCCATCGCGGCGTTCTCGCTCTCCTTGCTCGGCACCTTCCTGGTTCGTTCCGGCGTGCTGACCTCGGTCCATGCCTTTGCCACCGACCCGCGGCGCGGCATTTTCATCCTGGCCTTGCTGGTGATCGTCGTCGGCAGTTCCCTGTTGCTGTTCGCCTGGCGCGCGCCGAAGGTCAGCGCCGGCGGCAATTTCGCCGTGGTCTCGCGCGAAACCATGCTGCTGATGAACAACGTGTTGCTGGTGGTGGCTACCGGCAGCGTGCTGCTCGGAACCTTGTACCCGCTGCTGATCGATGCGCTCGGCATGGGCAAGCTGTCGGTCGGCCCGCCTTACTTCAACGCCGTGTTCGTGCCGGTGATGGTGCCCCTGCTGCTCCTGATGGCGGTCGGCCCCCTGGCGCACTGGAAGCACGCCGACCTCAAGGCCATCGCGCGCCGGCTGCGCGTCAGCATGGTGCTGGCGGTCATCGCCGGCATCGTGTTCCCCTTGATGATGGGTGCATGGACGCCGCTTACCGCGATGAGCTCCCTGCTGGCGATGTGGATCGCCGCCAGCGGCGTGTTCCAGATCCTGGACCGGATCAAGACGGGCAAGCCGGCCGCGGCCTTCTGGGGCATGCAGGTCGCCCACCTCGGGATCGCCGTGTTCGTCATCGGCGTCGCCATGGTCGGCGGCTACCAGGAAGAGAAGGATGTGCGCATGGAGCCGGGCGACACGGTCAAGGTCGGCGGCTACGATTTCCGCCTGATCGGGGTCAAGATGGCGCCCGGACCCAACTATCGCGCCTCGGTGGGCACGGTTGAACTGTCGAAGGGCGGCAAGGTAGTGAAGACCATGTATCCGGAGAAGCGACAGTACTTCTCCTCGCAGATGCCGATGACCGAAGCCGCGATCGATGCCGGATTCGTGCGCGACGTGTATGTCTCGCTCGGCGAACCGCTCGACAACAAGGGTGCCTGGAGCGTGCGGGTCTACTACAAGCCCTTCGTCGACTGGATCTGGGGCGGCTGCCTGCTGATGGGCCTCGGCGGCTTCGTCGCCATGCTCGATCGCCGCTACCGCTTGCGCGTCCGCGCGCCGTCGGCCCTGCCCGGCGGAGTGCCGGCATGAAGCTGCGCACCTTGCTGTTGTGCTGCGGCCTGCTGTTCGCCGGCATGGCGCAGGCGAAAGAGGCGGCGCCGATGGCCGCCGACGTCGAAATCGAAAAGCGCATGGTGGCCATCAGCGAGGAACTGCGCTGCCTGGTCTGCCAGAACGAGTCGCTGTCCGGGTCGCACGCCGAACTGGCACAGGATCTGCGCCGCGAGATTCGCGCCATGATCGCCGCCGGCAAGACCGACCAGGAAATCCTCGACTTCATGGTCGATCGCTACGGCGATTTCGTGCGTTACCGGCCGCCGATGAAGCCCACCACCTGGCTGCTGTGGGGCGGGCCCTTCCTGTTGCTGGCTGGCGGTGTCGCCGCACTCATTGCCTTCCTGCGGCGCCGTGCCAGTGAATCCGCGGCACCCGTGCTGTCCGACGAGGATCGCCGTCGCGCCGAAGCCTTGCTGGACAAATCGAACTCATGACCTACTTTTATCTTGCGGCGACGACGCTGGTCGTCGTCGCCTTGCTGCTGTTGTTGCGCCCGTGGTGGCGTTCCGGACGCCGTGTCGTCAGCGCCGACTTTCTGCCGGTGCTGAATACCGCCATCCATCGCGACCGCCTGAGCGAACTGGAGCGCGACCATGCCAATGGCACGCTGTCGGCCGCCGACCTGGCCGAGGCGCGCGAGGAATTGCAGCGCCAGTTGCTCGACGACACGGCCGCCGCCGAAGTCGTCACCTCGGACGGCGCCAGCCGTCGCGGCGGCATCGTGCTTGCCGTCCTGCTGCCGCTGTGCGCGGTCGGCCTTTACGCCATGCTGGGCACGCCGGCCGCGGTCCTGCCCGGCGACGTGCAGGCGCAGCGCGCCATGGCCGACATGGAGCAACTCACCGCCAAGCTGGCGCAGAAGATGGAGCAGAACCCGAACAATCCGGAGGGCTGGGCGATGCTGGCGCGCTCCTACAAGTCGCTGGGCCGCTGGGATGACGCCGAGCGCGCCTATGGCCGCATCGGGCCGGACCTGGACAGGAACGCCGAACTGCTCGCCGAAGTGGCGGAACTGCTGGTGCAGAAGCACAACGGTTTCGATGCGCGCGCGCGCGAACTGATCCAGAAGGCCCTGCGCCTCGAACCCGACAACATGCTGGCGCTGTTCCTCGGCGGTGGCGAGGCCTTCGGCGCCGGTCGTTACGCGGCGGCCGCCGAGTACTGGAGCCGCCTGCTGCCGCGCCTGGAACCCGGCAGCGAAGACGCGCGCATGGTCGAGTCCAGCCTGGCGATGGCGCGCGAACGCAGCGCGGGCGGCGGTGGAAAGTTGGCTCCGGGTCGCGGCGATGTCCTGTCCGGCACCGCCATTCCCCAGGACGAAGTGCATCGCGGAGTCGCCAAACCGGGAACGGAAAAAGGCCCGGCGCAACCGGTGACGAATGCGGCCGCCGCATCGCTCAGCGGGCGCGTCGAACTTGCCGCCGCCCTCAAGGGCAAGGCGGGTCCCGAGGACGTGGTCTTCATCTTCGCCCGCGCCGTCGATGGGCCGCGCATGCCGCTCGCGGCGATTCGCAGCCGAGTTGCGGACCTGCCGCTGGATTTCCTGCTCGACGACAGCCAGGCGGTGATGCCGGGCTCGAAACTTTCGTCGGCGCATCAGGTGCGTGTCGAAGTGCGCATTTCGAAAACCGGGTCGGCCATGCCGGGCAAAGGCGACTTGACCGGCAAGAGCGCCGCCGTCAAGCCCGGGGCCAAGGGTTTGCGTATCGTGATCGACCAGATCGAACCCTGATCCCCCGCAGGCGTCATGCCTGCCTGACCGGTTCATCGAATCGCCATGGAGTGAAAACTTCATGGCGATGCTTTTTCCGGCGTCCTGCCGATTGATTGACATCAAGGAAATCGCAGGCCGCAGGCCTAGGATGTTGCACGTGCACAAGACCGCAGAGAATAAATGGGTATTGCTGCGCGGCGACCTCAGCGACAGCGCCATCCAATGCCGCAAGCCAGGAGTCATGCAATGAACATATCCAGCGCCATCGTCCATGCCCGCCCCGGTGAACTTTCCATCGTGGAGGCCGGGCTTGCCGCGCTGGCCGGGGTTGAAGTGCATGCCATTTCACCCGAAGGCAAGTTGATCGTCACCATCGAAACCGAGGATGACGGCAGCAACGTCGCCACCTATGAGCGCATCGGCCAGCTGGACGGCGTGTTGTCGGCGGCCATGGTCTATCACCAAACCGAATCCGAGCCCTTCAAGGAGATCTGAAATGAAATTGACGCGACGTGACTTCATCAAGACCAATGCCATCGCCGCAGCCGCTACCACCGCCGGCATGAGCATTCCCGGCGTAGCGCTCGCCGCCGTTCCGCAAAGCCAGGACGGCGTCCGTTGGGACAAGGGCGTTTGCCGCTATTGCGGCACAGGTTGCGGCGTGCTGGTCGGGGTCAAGGACGGCCGCGTGGTGGCCACCCAGGGTGACCCCGATGCGCCGGTGAACAAGGGCCTCAACTGCGTCAAGGGCTACTTCCTGTCCAAGATCATGTACGGCAAGGATCGGCTGACCAAGCCGCTGCTGCGCATGAAAGACGGCAAGTTCGACAAGAACGGCGAGTTCGCCCCGATCTCCTGGGATGCCGCCTTCGACATCATGGCCGAGAAGGTCAAGGCCACGCTTAAGGAGCCTACCCAGGGCCCGCGCGGCGTCGCCATGTTCGGCTCCGGCCAATGGACGGTGTGGGAAGGCTATGCCGCCGCCAAGCTGATGAAGGCCGGCTTCCGCTCCAACAGCATCGACCCCAACGCGCGCCATTGCATGGCTTCCGCCGTGGCCGGCTTCATGCGCACTTTCGGCATCGACGAGCCGATGGGCTGCTATGACGACGCCGAGCATGCCGACGTGTTCGCGCTGTGGGGCTCGAACATGGCCGAAATGCACCCCATTCTCTGGTCGCGCATCACCAACCGCCGCCTCACCGCCAACCACGTCAAGATCCACGTGCTGTCGACCTTCTCGCACCGCTCCTGCGAACTGGCCGACAACGAACTGATCTTCAAGCCGCAGTCGGACCTGGCGATCCTCAATTACATCTGCAACTACATCATCCAGAACAAGGCGGTGAACCAGGAGTTCGTCAAGAAGAACGTCGGCTTCTTCCAGGGCGTCACCGACATCGGTTACGGCCTGCGTCCGAATCACCCGCTGGAACAGGTGGCGAACAACAACGGCTATCCCGGCGCCGACGGCAAGCCCAAGGGCGACCCGAACAAGCACACGCCGATCAGCTTCGACGATTTCGCCAGGTTCGTTTCCGAATACACGCTGGACAAGGCGCACGAAATTTCCGGTGTGCCCAAGGACAGGCTGGAAGCCCTGGCCAAGGCCTACGCCGACCCGAAGGTGAAGGTCACCTCCTACTGGACCATGGGCTTCAACCAGCATACGCGCGGCACCTGGGTCAATAACATGATCTACAACGTGCACCTGCTGACGGGCAAGATCTCCGAGCCGGGCAACAGCCCCTTCTCCTTGACCGGTCAGCCCTCGGCCTGCGGCACGGCACGCGAAGTCGGCACCTTCGCCCATCGCCTGCCCGCCGACATGGTGGTGATGAATCCCAAGCACCGCGAATTCGCCGAGAAGGCCTGGAAGCTGCCCGCCGGCACGATTCCGGATTGGGTCGGCTACCACGCCGTGTTGCAAAGCCGGATGCTGAAGGACGGCAAGATCGGCTTCTACTGGACCTCGACCACCAACAACATGCAGGCCGGCCCCAACGTCAACGGCGAGATCTATCCGGGATGGCGCAATCCGAAGGCCTTTGTCGTGGTCTCCGACGTCTATCCGACGGTGTCCGCCATGTCGGCCGACCTGATCCTGCCCTGCGCCATGTGGATGGAGAAGGAAGGCATGTTCGGCAACGCCGAGCGGCGCGGCCAGATGTGGCGCCAGCAGGTCAAGGCGCCGGGCGATTGCAAGTCGGACTTGTGGCAGTACATGGAATTCTCCAAGCGCTTCAAGGTCGAGGAGGTCTGGCCGGCCGACTTGGTAGCCAAGGCGCCCGAGCTCAAGGGCAAAACGCTCTACGACGTGCTGTATGCCAATGGTCAGGTCAACAAGTTCCTCAAGGACGAGTGCGCCAAGGTCAATGCCCACGCCTGGGCCGGTTACACCAACGACGAGACCGAGGCCTTCGGCTACTACGTGCAGAAGGGCCTGTTCGAGGAATACGCCGGTTTCGGCCGCGGCCACGCCCACGACCTGGCGCCCTTCGACACCTACCACAAGGTGCGCGGCCTGCGCTGGCCGGTGGTCGACGGCAAGGAAACCCTGTGGCGCTTCCGCGAGGGTTATGACAGCTACGTCAAGAAGGGCGAGGGCGTGAGGTTCTACGGCTATCCCGACGGCAAGGCAAAGATCTTCGCGCTGCCCTGGCAGCCGGCGGCGGAAATGCCGGACAAGGATTTCGACCTCTGGTTGTGCACCGGCCGCGTGCTGGAACACTGGCATACCGGTTCGATGACGCGCCGCGCGCCGGAGCTCTACAAGTCCTTCCCCGATGCCGTGGTCTGGATGCACCCGAAGGATGCCGAGAAGCGCGGGCTCAAGCGCAACGACGTGGTCAAGGTGTCCACGCGGCGCGGCGAGATCGAACTGCGGGTCGACACCAAGGGCCGCAACAAGCCGCCGGAGGGGCTGATTTTCATTCCCTTCTTCGACGAGCATCGCCTGGTCAACAAGCTCACCCTGGACGCCACCTGTCCGATTTCGAAAGAAACGGACTTCAAGAAGTGCGCGGCCAAGGTGGTCAAGGCCTGAGCGGCATGACTGGAGAATCCGGGGAGTGGTGAACGTCTTGCACTCCCCGTCCGGGAATCATGGAAAACGTGGACAAGCCCAGTGCCGCAGCGCGGCGCCAGTTCCTTGCCGACACGGCGCGCATGGCCTGTGGCGTTGGCCTGCTGGGCCTCGGCGTCGGGCTCTACGCGCGCCATGCGCAAGCCCTGCCGCCGGCCGCCATCCGGCCGCCCGGGGCGCTGCCGGAGACCGAATTCTCCGCGGCCTGCATCCGCTGCGGCCTGTGCGTTCGCGACTGTCCCTTCGACATCCTGCATCTGGCCAAACCCGAAGAACCGATGTCGACCGGCACGCCCTACTTCGTCGCCCGCCAGTTGCCCTGCGAAATGTGCGAGGACATTCCCTGCGTGAAGGCCTGCCCGACCGGGGCGCTGGATCATTCCCTGAAGGACATCAACAAGTCGAAGATGGGGCTCGCGGTGCTGGTCGACCACGAAACCTGCCTGAATTTCCTCGGCCTGCGCTGCGACATCTGTTACCGGATCTGTCCGGTGATCGACAAGGCCATCACGCTCGTTCCGCTATCCAATCCGCGTACCGGCAAGCACACCCTGTTCATCCCCACGGTGCATTCCGAGCACTGCACCGGATGCGGCAAATGCGAAAAGGCCTGCCCGACGGAGGTCGCCGCGATCAAGGTATTCCCGCTCACCATGGCCAAGGGCCAATTGAGTTCGCACTATCGTTTGGGTTGGGTGGAGAAGGAAAAGGCCGGCGGCAGCCTGGTGGCGCCGGACATCGAACATCGCTACAACATGCCGGAGGGCATGAAGTATGAGAGCGGCAAAGGTCTCTCCGGGAGTCCGGGCGCCGTGCCGCAAGCGCCGACTTCTGCCGAACCCGTTGGCTTGCCGAAGGCATTTCAGGGAGGCAAGCTGTGAGCGCCCCGGCGAAACCGACTCTGCGTCCCGGCGCCGAGGCCATTGCTGCCAAGGGCTGGCTGGCGGCGCACAAGTGGCTGCTGCTGCGCCGTTCCAGCCAGCTCGGCATCCTCCTGCTGTTCCTGGTCGGTCCGTGGTTCGGCTGGTGGATCGTCAAGGGCAACCTGAACTTCAGCTACACGCTCAACGTCCTGCCGCTGGCCGATCCCTATGTCATCGTGCAATCCTTGCTGGCGCGCCAGGTGCCGGAAAAGCTGGCGCTGACCGGCGCGCTGATCGTGGTCCTGTTCTACCTGCTGGTGGGCGGTCGCAGCTATTGCTCCTGGGTCTGCCCGGTCAACCTGCTGACGGACCTTGCCTACTGGCTGCGCGTGCGCCTGGGGCTCAAGGGCAGTGCCCACATCAGCCGCCCGACACGCTACTGGATGCTGGGCATGACCCTGCTGCTTGCGACGGCCACGGGAACGATCGCCTGGGAGATGGTAAACCCGGTGTCGATGCTGCATCGCGGGCTGCTGTTCGGCATCGGCTTCGCTTGGGCCGTAGTGCTCGCGGTGTTCCTGTTCGATCTCTTTGTCATGCGCCACGGCTGGTGCGGCCACCTGTGCCCGGTCGGCGCCTTCTACAGCCTGATCGGACGATTTTCCGTGGCCCGCGTCAGGCTGCCGGCGCGCGATGCCTGCAACGACTGCATGGACTGCTTCGCCGTCTGTCCCGAACCGCAGGTGATTCGTCCGGCGCTGAAGTCCATTGCCGGCGCGCCACCGCTGATCCTCGAAGCCAACTGCACCAACTGCGGCCGCTGCATCGATGTCTGCTCAAAGAATGTGTTCGCCTTCGGCACCCGCTTCAATACCACTGTCTTACCCGTAGCCGGCGTCCCGCACGCGGCGCCCAAGTAGCCAAACAAGTGATCAACCGTCAATTTCGTCTGGGGAGTCCATCATGAAGAAAACCGTCACCATCCTCCTGGCATCGCTGCTTACCGTGGTCGTAGGCTGCGCCAGCTACGAGCCGCTGGTCTCGATGCGCGGCGCCGATGTCGCCGCGGCCGACAAGGCACCCGAGACAAGCGCCTACGCGGGCAAGCGGCCCGGCACGCAGTCGGTGATCGCTCGCACTTTCAGCACGCAGCCGCCGCTGATCCCCCACGCCGTGGATAACTTCGACGAGGTCACGCTTACCGAAAACCAGTGCCTGGATTGCCACGGCCCCGCCAACTACGTGAAGAAGACATCACCGAAGCTGGGCGACAGCCACTACAAGACGGCGACCCAGGTCGTCGACCCCTCGCGCCACAATTGCACGTCATGTCATGTGCCGCAGGTCGACGCACCCGCCTTGGTCGAAAACCGGTTCGTCGGCAACATCAAACAATAGAAATCGCATTTGCCGGGCATGGCGCTACGCAGGCGCCGCAGCCCGTGCAAATGTTGCTGTCTATCTCGGGTACCGGAGGTCCGCCAACGCGCGGGCTGAAACGAATCGCGTCGACCGAGCATTGCTCACCGCAGATCCTGCACTCGGTGCCACGATGGGACAGGCAATCCCGCCCCGTCTGTGCCTTGATTGCCCACGGCCACAACTGAAGGCCGCTGTTCTGCAACGCGCCCGCCTTGCATGCCGTTGAGCAGTTGCCGCAAAACGTACATTGGCCACGCGTGAAGTCGACTTCCGGATATCCCTTCAGGATGCTGATGATGCCCGTCGGGCAAACCGGCGCACAGTCCCCGCAACGCGTGCAGGCTTGCTTAAACAGGGTTTCTGCGAGAGCCCAGGGCGGACGCTGGAGCGGAACGCCCGAGCGGATGCGACCCCACAGGAAATCACGGCGACTAACCATCGGGAGATTCTAGTCCCGCCCGCGGGACAATCCAGCCATCACCTCCCTGGAGAGGGAAAGGAAAATGCCGCAGGCCAGCGTTCTTCCGCCGGCCTGCGGCAACAAGGCACTTGCTTGTGTAAAGGCGGATTCAGTAGGCAGAAAGCCCTTTTCGGTGAAGTTCGCGCAATCCGACGTTCATGCGTGCGGCGACCATCGATAACAGGCGCAGCCCCTCCTGCGTACCTGGATCGCTGACCAGCTTGAGCAGGCCGCCAATACCGCCACCGGTCGGCGGCATGGTTGCCAGCTCGCGACTTGCTTCGGTAAATGCGTTGGACATGCAGATGAGAAATGCCTGGTTCTCCGGCCTGTCCATCTCTCGCAGCAGGTGGAGCAGGCCCTGATTGCGCGTCAGGCGATCGAGCATGTTGATGCCTTCGCTCATCGTGGAGGCGAGGCGATTAACGATGTCGTCATTCATCGCGTCCTGCGCTGAGGTGACGAGTTGTGCGAACTCGACCAGGCGCTGCAGGTCGCTTTCGTTGAAGTTCGACATGGGCGTTTCGTTCTGGGTGGTCATGGTTCGATCTCTTCAGAGTAGTCCGCGCACGCTGGTCCAGTACATCTGGTTGTAGGAAAGCTTGAACCAGTGCATGGGCTTGGACGGCGGCTTAAGGTCGGGCGGATTCAGGTAGTTGAACATTGCATAGGTCGCCTTTTCGTGACCGGCCTCGATGAAGCAGTATACCTTTCCGTCATAGTCGCGCACCGGCGACCCGATCTTGACGATCGAGGCGATGTTCTCGGCGACCACCTCCGCCTGGAAGTGCGCGGCGGACCCTGTCTTGCTCACCGGCAGGTTGGTGGTGTCGCCGACCACGTACACATTGTCGTGGCCGGTCATGGTCAGTTTGTAGCGATCGGTTGGGATCCAGCCACCCTGACCCAGGTTGTCCCGCTCGATCACTTCCATGCCGCGGTGTTGCGGAATCACGATCAGCAAGTCGTAATCAACTTCCGTGCCTTCCTCGCTCTTGAGAATCTTGTTTTTCGCATCGACTTCGCGAATATTGAACAAGGTCTCATACTCGACACCCATCTTGTCGAACTCGGGCTTGGCCCACTTGGCGACATTCTCGATGGTGTGGATGCGGCCGATCGGATAGTAGTACTTGAGATTTACCTTGTCGCGAATGCCACGCGCCTTGAAAAAGTCGTTCAAGGCGAACATCACTTCCACCGGCGCAATCGGGCACTTGTGCGGCACGCCTACCGCCACTGCCACCTTGCCGCCCTGGAACTCACGCAGTTTCTGGTACATCTTCACTGCCGAGGCCTCGGTGTAGAAGAACTCCGCACCCTCGGTCAGTCCAGGGGTTTCGTCGGGCACCATGCGGGAACCCGTGGCGATTACAATGATGTCGTACTCATAAACCTTTCCGCTTTCGGTCGTTACCTGGTTCTTGTCGAGCATGAACTGCTTGACCGGGTCGACATGAAAATCGATATTGGGCTCTAGCAGGCTGGCCTGGTCGCGGTACAACTGGTCCGGAGCCATCTGGCCGAATGCGACGTAAAGGAGGCCCGGCTGGTACATGTGCCGATCCGACGCCGATAGCATGGTGATGCGCACCTTGCCGGAACGGGTTTCAGGCCCCAGGCGACGCGCCAGATTGTTGGCGATGATGGTGCCGGCGGTTCCGCCGCCGACGACTAAGATTCTCATTGCTGCCTCCTGTATATTTTTCCGGACGCTTCCGCGTGCAATACTCGGTTCGCGCTGTTTGCCTGGCAACTATTTGGCTTTGCGCACCTTGAGATGCCAGACGCCGTCGACCTGTTCGGTGCCCACCATTTCATGCCCGACTTTCTTGACCCATTCCGGGATGTCGTTGGCCGAGCCCGTATCCGTCGAAAGTAGTTCGACAACATCGCCTACGCTTGCATGCTTCATGTAGGAAATCAACTCCATGAGCGGCCCGGGGCAGAACGTGTCGCGTGCATCGATTGTCTTGGTAACACTCATATTCGTGTTTCTCCTTTGGTTTTCCGGTATTCGTGGTGCCGCGCCTCAGAACGACAACAGTTGTGCGCCTTCGGCATCGCTAAGAAACTTGGTAAGGCCGGTTGGCGGTCCGAACGATGGATCAAGATCGTCATGAGTGATCTTCAGCAGATCAAGTGCCATCGAGCAGGGCAACAGGCTTGCATCGCCGAGATCGGCGGCATGCTGGAACAATTGACGGAACGGCGGTACGCCTTTTCCTAGCAGCGCACCAAATTCCCCCTCGGCGGGAGCCTCGTCGGTATTTCCCCTGATGAAATACTTGACGGCATTCATCGAAAAGAACACCGATACCTCGTCGCCCGTAGCTGCCGCCACCGAAGCAATCATCGAGGCCATCTGAAGTTTCTCCCGCGTGCCTGATACGCACACGATATGCAGCTTTTTTGCCATTGAATCCTTGCCTCCAAAAGGGCCGCACGTCCATCGCGGCGCAAATTCGTTGCGGTCGTAGCGCTACCCAAAGCGTCCAACTCCCGAATTGACTTTATGCCTCCATCACTTGTGCCAGCTGTACTTCTTGATGAGTACCATGCAGAGGCTGTCAAGGACATAACCCACGGCGCCAATCACCAGAAGCATGGCCATCAGGTGCTCGTATTCCAGCGACTCGCGTGCATCTTCGATGGTGTAGCCGAAGCCTGATGTCACGCCGAGAAATTCGGCCGGTACCAGAACGATCCATGCAACACCAACGGCAAGGCGGATACCGGTCACGACGTCGAAGGCGATGGCCGGGACGATGATCTCTGTGACCATCTGCCAAGGAGTGGCGCCAAGATTCCGCGCCACCTTGAACCATGCCGGATCAACCTTGGACAGTCCGGCAGCCGTGGAGAACATGATCGGCCAGACCGCCGCTATGGCTATCAGGAAAATGATTGCTGAATCCCATCCGGCGAAGACGATGACCGCTACCGGTTCCCAGGACAACGGGCTGATCATGCGCATAAGCTGGAAGGGCGAGTTGGTCAGCTCCCGGAATCGCCTTTTTCGGCCCATGATGACGCCGATGGGTACGCCAATCGCGATAGCGATCAGCAGACCCATGCCGAGGCGGTAGCCGCTGGTTTCGAGAGCCTTCGGAATCAGCCCGCTATTCCACATATGCGGAATCGCCTTGAACGCCGGGACAGGCCCGAAATTGGCAAAATGGGCCAGCTTCGGGTTCAGGGTCGCGACATAGATGGCCAGCCACCACAGAGCGATCAATATCGCCAAGCCGGCAAAAAAGTATCCCGTGCCCGTTGCGGCATTGCCGAAGGCCGCTGATGTCCTCGACTGTGCGGCGGCGGGATTGGCCATCGCGGTTGCGCTATTGCTCATGGTCAGGCATCTCCGCGATGCCAGCTGAAACGCTTGATCAACATGGCACAGATGGTATCCAGGGCGTATCCGATGATGCCGATGGTCAACACCATCGCCGTGAGATGGTCGTAGGACAGGGTTTCACGGGCATCCTTGATGGCATAGCCAAGACCGGAGGTAACGCCGAGCAGTTCGGCAGGGACCAGCACCACCCAGGCCACGCCGAGTGCGAGCCGTATCCCGGTAAAAATGTCGAAGCTGATCGCGGGAAGGATGATCTGCGTCAGCATCTGGAACGGCGTAGCCCCCAGGTTGCGGGCGACCTTGAACCAGGCCGGGTCAACCTTGGACAAGCCCGCAGCGGTCTGGTAAATCACCGGCCAGACCGAGGCAAACGCGACCAGAAAAACGATGGAACCATCCCATGAAGAGAAAACCAGAACCGCGATTGGCATCCAGGACAAAGGGCTGATCATTCGCAGCAGCTGGAATGGTGAATTGCTCAGCTTGCGAAACCACGTAACCCGGCCCATGAGGATACCGACCGGGACGCCGATCAGGATCGCGATCAGCATTCCCGACCCGAGGCGGAACCCGCTGGCATAAGTCGCACTCTGGAGCTTTCCCATGGTCCATAGCTCGGGAAAGGACTGCAGGGTCGGTATCAGACCGAAACCAGCGAAGTTAGCTGTTTTCGGATTGGTGGCGATCATGTAACCGCCAATTCCCCAGAGTACCGCAAGAATTGCGAGGCCCAGCACAAAATTCACCGCGCCTTTCGACGCAGCGAGAGCGAACCGGGCCCCCGCACCACCAGTCACACCGGCAGCGGCCGAAGCCGCGCCGGATGTGGCGTTTTCGCTCATAGAGAAATGACTTCCGTCCGGGTGAAGGGGTCACCGGATTTCGGCACGCTGTGGTCGTTCTTCCACTTCGGATTGGCATCCAGCGCCTTCTTGATGAAGGTGTAATTGACCAGATCGTTGGCAACAAATTTTGGATCGAGCTTCTCAAGGAAGGCGGCATCACCCGTAATCACGGTCTTTTTCAACTCATTGACCACGAGTTCGGTCGCAGAGCGATACGGCCAGCCCTGGAAGTTGATGCGGTCCATCCCCCAGTCCTTGTTCTTGATCGCCGCCGGGTTGCCGGGATACGGAACGTCGTAGAGCATCATGGCACGACCAACCACCTCCTTCGGGAACGGCAGGTAACCCTTGCCATCCTTGGACAGCATTTCCGCCATGCCCTGACGATTCTCGACCAGATGGATCTGTGCCGCGACGATGGCGTTGTGGACGGCCTGCGCCCAGGCGGCGCGCGCCGGATCCATGGTGTCGGCTTCGTGCATGACGACCACACAGCAAGGGTGGCCCTTCCATACGTCACCGGTCATGCGCAACATCTTCGCGCCGGCACGAACTTCGCCCAATGCGTTGAAGGGTTCGGCCACGCAGTAGCCGTCAATCGATTTGGCAGCCAGGGCCGGCGGCATATCCGGCGGATTGAGGACGATGAAGTTGCACTCATTTGGCGCAAGCTTTGCGTCCTGCGGCTTTATCACCGGCGTGATCCCCGCGTCCTTCATGATCTTCTGGGAAATGATGTTGTGGATCGAGTACCAGAAGGGGACGGCAAACTGCTTGCCACCGAAGTCCTTGGGCGAATTGATGCCGCTATCCTTGCCAACCACCATGCCGGATCCGTTGGTATGGTTCCAGGCGGTGATCTTGATCGGGAACTTGTTGTTGTAGCGCATCCAGATCGGAATCGGTATCAGCAGGTGCGCAAGATTGAATTTGTGCGATGAAAAGGCTTCAACCAGGGGCGACCAGCCGCGGATCAGTGTCGGCGGCACGGACTCCAGACCTTCCTTCTTGAAGAAGCCCATCTCGTGGGCGACCAGCAGGGCCGATGCGTCGGTGATCGGCAAGTAGCCAATGCGCACCGTGGGGTCCCATTTCTTTTCCTGGGCGAAGGTCGCCGAGGTCGGCATCAAGCCGGCAAGCGCGCCCAAACCACCCCATTTCAGCAGTTCCCGGCGATTCACCCCGGTGCCGAGAACGCTGCTGAACAGGGGATCGTACTCGATCGCCAGCTTGGGATCGTTGATGCCGTCCTCATGCTTCTTGTAGTCTTTGTGAACATCATCCGACGGATGCTGTTTGCCAGCAAGCGAATCGCAAAGTATGCACATGCTCGGTCTCCTCTGGGTAATGGTGTCCTGGCCTACACGGGCTCAGGCATGTTGTGAAACGCTTTCGGTATCGGTATCGACTTCCGCTGCGGCGCCACTGCCAGCGCCACCGGCAACTTGCGCGGCAGTATGGAAGGCTTCCATAAGCCGCGAGCGCATCGACTGTACCGCGGGATCCTGACGTTGTCGGGGATCGGCAAGTCCTATGTCGATCTCGTCCATGATCTTGCCGGGTGCACCCGCCATGATCACGGCGCGATCAGCCATCAGCACGGCCTCGTCGATATCGTGAGTGACAATGATCAGGTTGAAACCCAGCTTCTTTGCGATCGAACGGACATCTCTTTGTAGCGAGGACCGAGTAAAGGCATCGAGTGCAGAGAAAGGCTCGTCAAGCAAAAGCAGTTCCGGCTCCATCACCAGGGATCGGGCCAGGGCAACGCGCTGCTGCTGCCCCCCGGAAAGATCCTGTACGCTGACATCAGCGTAGTCCTGTAACTCGACGAGGCGCAGCGCCTCGTCGACCCGCTCGGCCTTTTCCTTTTCCGGCCAGCCAGCAAACTTGAGGCCAACGCCGACGTTCTGCGAAACCTTCATCCACGGATACAGGTGCGGCGCCTGAAACATCATTACCCAGCGCGAAGACGGGCCATCGACCTTCTTGCCATCGAATTCGATCGTTCCTTCGGTAGGCCGATTCAGGCCGGCGATGATGTGCAGCAACGTGGATTTTCCGCAACCGGAGCGGCCAATGATGGCCAAGGCCTCGCCTCGCTGAGCCTGAAGCCTCAGGTTACTGAAGGTCGGATTGCCACGCGTGCTATAGCGGTAGCCCAGCCCGTGGATGTTGATTTCGACTCCTCTGATTGACACCGATCGTTTCTCCGTGGCTGTTATATTGGAGTACCCATCATTCAGGACGGCGACCGGTCGACACCGGGTCGCCGCCTGATCGACTGCTCCGCTATTCTGGGTGCTACCTGCGGCACGAGCAGAGATGACGCACCTGGCATCGGCATGTCACATCCGTGAAGCGTAACAACCTGCTTCCCTTCTCCGTTCCTAGGTGGCGGTAAGCCGCTCGTGTACTTCCTTCATTTTCGTCTTCAAGACGTCCGGATCGACCAGGCCACGCTTGATCAACGAGTGCGTCAGCGCCAGCAACTGGCGCTCGGGGAAGGGAACGTCTTGATAGAGGGTCGCGGACAGTTCATCCTCCTCCCAGCGACGCTCAAGCAAGGGCAGCGGCGCATCCATCGCTTCACGCACCACATCACCCGCCAGCCAGCGCTTCTCGGCCGCCGCCATTGAAGAGCACGAACCGGATGCCAAGACTTCACACATGCCGTCTAGGCTGGTCTTCCATGGAGGATCCGGATTCGTGACGCCGTACTGGTCGGCCAGATCGCCCCAGACCCGCCCATGCTCCTTGATCTCTTCCAAAAGCGGAACCGGGGTCCAGTTCGCCGCGCACTCCGCCATTTCGGCGGGCGCGTGCATATTCTCGGGTACGGGCATGATGATTCCTCCTTTTAATGGTGCGCCGGCTTTGCCGCACGATGCACGGGCAATTCAAGGTTGGACGTCACGCCGGGCTTGGGTAGCGCAACGCCGATCAGGCAATCGCGCGTAACAATTTCGGTCAGTTGGTCTTCAGTCCAGCCTTCAGTGCCGGCCGGGCGAACGGGCATGACGATGAAGCGGCATTTCTGGTTCGAATCCTCGACACGAACGTCAACCTCCGCCGGCAGGGTCAATCCGAACTCCGCCAGCACTTGACGCGGCCAACGCACGATACGACGACGATAGTTCGGCGTGCGGTACCACTCCGGTTGGAAGCCCAGAATTGGGCGCGGATAGCAGGAGCACAGGGTGCAGACAACAACGTGATGCACAGTGGGGGTATCCTCCAGAACGCGAAGATCGGTGTAGTCGCTGGGCGTGCCGAAACCTGTCGGATTCAAGTAGTCAACGCCGACATCCTTGCTCGCAGCAATGGCATCGGTCAAGACCAGCTTCTTGTACTCGGGATCTAGCCAGGCCTTGGCAACCATGCGCGCCGCCGGTGTCGGACCAATGTGCTCGGCGAACTCGGTGAATTTGCGATGGTCTTCCGCGGAGAACAGACCCTTCTCGATACATATTTCGCGAACCGCGATTTCGAGCGCCTCGAAATCGCTGATTTCGTCGACCATCGGTGCCGATGCGTTATGGCCGTGATCGTGATCGTGATCGTGTGACATGTAATTCCCTTCCTTTTATCTGGTGCCGATCGGCCCGTTAAACCGCCTCGAGCCAACGCTCGGAGAATTCGGTCTGCAAGGTATCTTTGGCAAAGGCGGCCGGATACTCCGGCCAGAGATCCGTTTGCTTGAAACGCACGATGTAGAACCACTCGGACTTGTCGACATGCCCCCAGGCCTCATCTTCCGGAGCCGGACTCTCGTGCGTGACGACGGCGACCTCGCCTACCGCACCACGGGTATACACCTGACAGCGCGTGTAGAAGATGTCCGGCATATCCTTGATGCGAACGCGATCACCCACCTTGAACTTTGACGGTCCGCCGGCCGTGCCGGCAAAACATTGGGGATCGCCCTTGCCGGTGGCGATTCTGGCGTGATGGGTTCTATCGTGCTGGCTCATGGCGTTTTTTCACCTCGTCGATTTTGTTGATCAGTTCGGTAAGGGTGATGTGATGTCCCTCCACCAGAATCCGCGCTGCGGAAAGCAGCCAACGGCCGTAGTAGGGCAGGCCCAGGTACTGGCTCGTGCCGAGATCGACGTTCTGCATGCGACGCCGCTCTTCGGCACACCAAACGCCGCGCCACGCCAGGCACTCGGTGGTGACATAGGCCCGGTAGCCCCAAGCCTCGGACTCTTCTTCAGTCCACTCGACCGGCACGTCCACCTGCCCACCGACATCGTGGGGCGACCTGGTGTAGGCGCGGAACATCTCGTGGGTGAGGTCGGACGCATAGATCGCCTTGCCCGTCTGCTGCACCGGCGGTTCGATTTCGACCACCGCCTGCAAATGCCGCAGCACTTCGTCTCTGGTACTTGATGACATGGCTGGACTTCTCCTTTGATTGTTTTCTTGCGGAACCGCCGTCCTGCAACCAGCAGGGCCGGCGTTTGATACTGGAACCCAAGCCTGTTGGAACATTCCCAATTCCGAATCCCCATCAACAACTATGCGTAAAGTCGTATGATTGTGTGTTGCATTCGCGACGACGACGGCACGCCACAAGTAGTTGATGATTAAATTTTGTTGGATTCAAGTAAGTTTGTCCAAGACTATTTTCCGATCCGCCACATAGGAATTGGTTATGCATTCGAAGCTGATGTTCCCCCGTTCGATCAGTTATTTGCTCTCGGTCGCCGAGAATCACAGCTTCACGCGGGCGGCGGAAGCGCTACATGTCACCCAGCCAACACTTTCCCAGCAGATCAAACTGCTCGAAGAGGCGCTGGACGTGCAGCTGCTCGATCGCTCCGGGCGAACCGTGAGATTGACCGATGCTGGCGAGGTCTATGTTCGCCACGCGCGTCGCGCGCTTGATGAGCTTGACGCGGGGAAGAGGGCGGTCATTGAGCTGGAGGATCTCAGCCGCGGCTTTCTGCGTTTGGGGATGACCCCGATCACCGAGTACCTGATGACCTCGCTGCTCGATGAATTCAATGCCCGCTATCCCGGGATCATGATCAGCGCGATGGAAATGTCGCAGGACGAAATCGAATCCGGGGTGGCGGACAGCACGCTCGACGCAGGAATCGCGTTCACCCACACCCCATCCACGGAAACCTGGTCGAACAAGATCGAACTGCATACCCTGTTCATGGAACCCCTGAGCCTTGCCGTCGGCACCGGGCATCGACTTGCGGGACGCCAGATGCCCATGGGCATCAGCGTGCTCCAGGATGAACCACTGATTCTCCTGAACCAGAATTTTGCGCTGCGCCGGCACTTTGATTTGTATTGCCTTGAGCACGGCGTCCGCCCGCGCATCGCGGTCGAAACCAATTCACTGAGCATGATGGTGCAGGCAACCAGCATGGGCAGACTGATTACCGTCCTGCCCACCACGATCGCCTGTACCCAGCCTGGGCTGTATGGAGTTCCATTGCATCCGGAATTGCCGCATCACACCATTGCACTGATCGGACCCAAGGACACATACAAGAGTCCGGCCTGCCGCGCCTTCGGCAGACTCGCCGCGGAATGGAATTTTGGCCGTTCGCCGGTATCGCTGAACGACGAGTCCCGGCCAGCGGCCCTGACGGGGGAACGGATTGCTGACAAGAAAGGCCCTGCTGCCGGTCGACAGCAGGGGTCACCGGAACTGACTGCCGCTCGCTGAACGGTCCCGGGTTGGGTACCCGATCAGACCAGGCTTCCCTGGACGGCGGCGATGACTTTCCCGCCGACCTGGATTTCGACCCCGGCAGCACTCGCGCCGACGCGTAGTTGTACCAGCGAAGGCCTACGGACCTCGTCGCCCTGCTCGATCCGCCAGGCACGCTTGTGTGGATCGAATACCTGGTGCTTCACCAGATAAGCGCCCAAAAAGGCAGCGCCGTTTCCGGTCGCCGGATCTTCCCGAACGCCATGCGCCTCAAAGAAAAACCGGGCCGACAAATCGTTCCCGGGATGGCGGGTTTCGCTGCAGAAAAGATATACAAGCGGGGGAAAGCCGTCTGCGGCCAAACCAGCGTATGCCGCCAGGTTGAGTCGGCAGCGGCGCAAGGCATCGAGGCTGCGCAGGGGAACAATCATGGCGGAGGTGCCGGCCGCCATCTGTTGGACCGGGAATCGGATGTCGATATCCGCCACCGATATCCCTAGCGCGGCGGCTATCCTTGACGGATCGACAGTCCCGCCCGGAGTCACCGCGGGTGCGGTAAACCAGACAATCTCAGCCGCACCGGCCGCAGGCTCGAAGGTAACCGGTACCTGGCCAACATCGAGGTTCAGCCTGATGGTTGCAGGGTTGTCACGGGCATACGCTTTGCGCACCACCCAGGCCGTACCCAATATGGGGTGCCCGGCAAAGGCGATCTCCCGGGCGGGGGTAAACAATCGGGTACGGTAACCGCCGTCCTTTTCCTGCTCGGAGTACACAAACGTTGTCTCGGAATAGTTCGTTTCCGCCGCCAGCTTCTGCATTAGCTCATCATCGAAACTCTCGGCACCCAAAACAACGGCAAGCGGGTTGCCCGCATAGGCCTGTTCTGCAAAAACGTCGACGATATAGAAATTTGGTTTCATGAATTTGCGCACTCGCTGCAAACGGAATCAACGGGAACCGGCCGTAGCCTCCCGGGCACCGGCAAGGCGATTTCAGACGCGTCGCGCGATGTAAGTGTAATAGGTGCAGGCGGCGAAGAATGTCCCATCCTCGATTGCCCTGAGCTGGGCCGCCAGCCAGGGTTCCACAACGTCGGCCGGAAAGAATCCGGCGTTCACGATGTACGGCGCATAGGTTTCGACAAAGGACTTGAAATAGCTGCCTTTACCTATTTCAACTACTGCCTCTCCCCACGCCGCGTCCAGCCGCAATCCAAACTCGGGCATCATCCGCGGCAGATCGCGCATGATTCGCGGGTTGTTGAAGCTGGCCTTGACCAGGGCGGCGTCGAGGCGCTGACCGAGATCGTGATCCGGCAAGGCGTAAGTCATCGAGGCATAGTCGCCATCGAAGATGGCCAGTTTGCCCCCGGGCCGCAGCACCCTGACCATTTCCCGCAGCACCGACAGCGGATCAGTCACGTGGCTGATCAAGGTATGTGCATAGACAATATCGAACGTGCCGTCGGGAAAATCGAGGTGATGTGCATCACCGACATCGAACTTCATGCGCTCCGCAAACGATTCGCCGGCAATGAACTTCCGAGCTGCATCGATGAAGTCCTCGCTCTGGTCAACCCCGACGGCATCGCCGGAAAAGTCTTCGCGCCGCACCAGGGCGCGAAGCGTGGCCCCGGTGCCACATCCCACCTCAAGCACCTTGCCGCCAGTGCCCGGGATCAGCTCAGCCGCATAGCGGTCGAACAGGCGCGTAAACACCTTGTCCTTGGCCCGGCTCTCAAGACGCGCGATCAGGCGCTCGATTGCCGACTTCTCCAGTTCATTGACAAACCTGTGTGGATCGCGCGCCGTCATGATGGCCCTTTCAGCGTTCAGTACCGGAATCGACTCGAAGCCGTTCAATACTCAACAAAGCAAAAACCGGGCGCCGCGCAAACGGCCCCGGTCTCGCTGTGTTTCCTTGCCTTGCTACCAGGCCTTGTACGGCAGGAACTTACCATTCAGCGTTACCACCACGCGATCGCCCTTTGGGTCTTCCTGCTTTTTGATTTCCATCGTGAAGTCAATTGCGCTCATGATGCCATCGCCGAACTTCTCGTTGATGATTTCCTTGATGGTTTCGCCATATACGCCGACGATTTCATACCAGCGGTAGATCAGCGGGTCGGTGGGAATGGTCTGTGTCCAGGTCTTGGTCGGGAAGCGCTGCAGGGCGGCGGAAACTTCCTTGCCCAGACCAAGCGCCTTGGCGACCGCCTCCGCGGGTTTCTTTTCGAGGTGATTCATGCCCAGACAAGCCGAGCAGGTGTATTCCGGCGAGATGCCGGCAGCCTTGGCGATATCGGCCCATTTCAGGTTTTTGGCAATTTTCGCCTCGAGAATGGCGTCCTTCATTTCTGCTTTTTTCATTGGCTGCATCCCGGTATCGATGGGTTGTCAAAACCTTGGGGAAGGGGGTAGGGCGGCAGTGCGATCAGGATCTCCGGCCCAGCGCCGGAGATCCCGCAGACATCAAATTGCGGCGCGATACATGCGCGACTGGAACAAGCCACTACGCTCCATCGAACGCATCGTCTTGGCGAATGCGAGGATCCCGAGGTCGATGACCGGCTCGATCGCAACAACGCTGATGTAGGCGGCGCCAAAAGTGGCAACGCCGGCCATGGTTTCGGCGGTAAAGCCCGCACCAAAAAAGGCCCAGAATGCAACCCAGGCGATCACGCCGCCTTGATACGCAGTCGAAAGTTTCAGCGCCTGCTTGTAGCTGACGTCGGTATATGCCGTATTCGCCGGGATGATTCGGTGGGCAAGCGTGCTGATCGCAAGCAGCGGAACCAGAAGGCTGGTGACGTTCATGCCATATTGGGGCAGGTCGGCAGGCGCGAACAGAAGTCCCTGAGCAAGCAAGCCCAGAGCCAGACCAAGGGCGGCAGGGCCAGCGCCAAACATCAGGAACAAGGTAGAACCGAGGATGAAGTGCACCTCTGAAACCCCGACCGGATAGTGCGGCAGAACCTCGAAAAAGCTCAAGACGAGGGCGGCGGCGATCAGTGCACGGGCAGCCATCTGGCCCAATCCGTCCTTCTTGGCCATGTCCAGCGCAAGCTTGGCCGAATAGCCAATCACGCCAGCGGCCGTGGCATAACCCAGGGCCAGTTTGGTTGCTCCGACAACAATGCCAGGTTCGATATGCATGCTTGCTTCTCCTCTTGATTGCGGTGCGACGTTACCGCCCGACTGGGGGCGGCGACAAAAGCCAATTTTTCGCAGAATCATCCAGTTATATGAAACACCCGACCCTGCACCAAGGATCCGGAAGATCCGGGAAAACCTTGATGATTAAATTGTGTTGGATTGAAATACGTTTGTCCAAGACTTTTTTCCGATCCCAGAGATAGGAATTGATTATGTAGGCCCAACTGTGGAGTCAGGTCGGGACAGCGATTCCAAGGGGAATGACATTTCGCGAGACGACGACTTGCGGATGCCGGAAGCACTTACAAACTGTTTCCATGTCCACCTTGCGGCCACTGATCTCGTGGACTTGACTGGAAGTAGGCAAACAGGATCGGTTCCCAATAACGAAAGGAAGCATCATGAAAACTGCACGCACTGTTTTGTTGGGCATGCTGACGGTCGTTCTTGTCGCACCCGCTTTCGCGCAACCTGGACCTGGTATGGGCGGCATGGGTCCCGGCCGAATGGCATTCAGCCAGGGGAACACGCCGGGATGGTCCTTGATGTCACAGGAAGAACGTGCGGCCCACCGCGAAAAGATGTGGTCGTTCAAGACATACGATGAATGCAAGGTCTATCAGGCGGACCACCACAAGGCGATGGGTGCCAAGGCCAAGGATCAGGGCAAGACCCTGCCCGCGCCCAAGGCAAACGCCTGCGACCGGATGAAGGCACAAGGCCAGTTCAAATAGCCCTGGCCGGATTCGATGAACCCCGCCGGGCGCACCTCGGCGGGATTCACCTCGCTTGCGCAAGGCCGCTAGAATGGGCGAAGTTACCACTCGCACTCGCCCCTAACCATGACTTCAAAGCTATCCCCGGTTGACAAGGCCGGCGTTCTGGCCGAGGCCCTGCCCTACATCAAGCGCTTCCACGGCAAGACCATCGTCGTCAAATACGGCGGCAACGCCATGACAGACGAACACCTCAAACAATGTTTTGCCCGCGATGTGGTGCTGTTGAAGCTGGTAGGCATGAACCCGGTAGTGGTACATGGCGGGGGCCCGCAGATCGAGAACCTGCTCGCCCGCGTTGGCAAGAAGGGCGAATTCGTTCAGGGAATGCGCGTCACCGATGCCGAAACCATGGAAGTGGTGGAGATGGTGCTCGGCGGCCAGGTAAACAAGGAAATCGTCAATCTCATCAACCAGCACGGCGGCAAGGCCGTCGGGCTCACCGGCAAGGACGGCAACTTCATCCGCGCCAGGAAGCTGCTGATGGAGAACAAGGACAATCCCGGCGACCTCATCGACATCGGCCAGGTCGGTGACATCGTCTCCATCGACCCGAGCCTGATCGCGTTGCTCGACACCGGCGCCTTCATTCCGGTGATCGCGCCGATCGGCGTCGGCAGCGAGGGCGAAACCTACAACATCAATGCCGATGTCGTGGCCGGCAAAATAGCGGAAGTGCTAAAGGCGGAAAAGCTGGTGCTGCTGACAAATACGCCCGGCGTGCTTGACCAGGGCGGAAACCTGCTGACCGGCATAACGCCGAAGCAGGTCGATGACATGGTGGCCGACGGCACCCTGTCCGGCGGCATGCTGCCGAAGATCAGTTCGGCGCTCGATGCCGCCCGTAGCGGCGTGAGAAGCGTACACATCATCGACGGCCGCGTCGAACATGCTTTGCTGCTGGAAATCCTCACCGACGAAGGCGTCGGCACACTGATCAAGTCAAAATAAATGCGGAGGCCGCGATGAACGATGACCGTGCTGCGAAAGTCGGCGAAAAAAAGCTGCTGATCCTGCAAACCATCGCCGAAATGCTCGAACGCCCGGCGGCCGAGAAGGTCACGACCGCCCTGCTGGCCAAGCAATTGCAGGTCTCCGAGGCGGCACTCTATCGCCACTTCGCCAGCAAGGCGCAGATGTACGAAGGGATCATCGAATTCATCGAGGGCGGAGTGTTCTCGGTGATTTCGCAGATCGAGACGGCAGAGGAGTCGGGGCTGAAGCAGGTCGAGGCCATCGTTGCCTCATTGCTGCGCTTTGCGCAAAAGAACCGTGGCCTGACGCGCGTACTGGTGGGGGATGCCCTGGTGCATGAAAACCCGCGCCTGCAGTTGCGCATCAACCAGTTGCTCGACCGCATCGATGCCACGCTCAAGCAATCGCTCAAGGTGGCCGCGGCGCAAGGCGCGCTTTCAGCCGAGCACGACTTCGGCGCCCACGCCAATCTGCTGGTCTGCTATGCGCTTGGGCGCTGGCAGCGCTTCGTCAAGAGTGGCTTCAAGGACGATCCGCTCGCGGGATGGCCGGCGCAGTGGCCAATATTGGCGCGCTGACCCCGGATCGCCGTACCGCCAGCGCCGACTTTCAGGACACCGCAGCCCGCAAGCTTCAGCTTTTCAGCAATTTCGCCGCATCCAGCGCAAAGTAGGTCAGTATCCCGTCGCAGCCCGCACGCTTGAAGCACAAGAGCGCCTCCATCATTACCGCGTCGTGCGCCAGCCAGCCATTCTGTGCGGCCGCCTTCAGCATCGCGTATTCCCCGCTGACCTGGTAGGCGTAGGTTGGCACGCCGAACTCGTCCTTCACCCGACGCACGATGTCGAGGTAGGGCATGCCGGGCTTGACCATCACCATGTCGGCGCCTTCGTCGAGGTCCAGCGCGATCTCCCGCATTGCCTCGTCCGAATTGCCCGGATCCATCTGGTAGGTGTGCTTGTTGCCCTTTCCCAGATTGCCGGCGGAACCCACGGCGTCGCGGAAGGGGCCGTAAAACGAGGACGCGTATTTCGCTGAATAGGCGAGGATGCGGGTGTAGATCAGATTCTCGGCATCCAGCGTGGCGCGGATGCGGCCGACCCGACCATCCATCATGTCCGACGGAGCCACCACGTCGGCACCGGCGCGAGCATGGCAAAGGGCCTGCTTCGCCAGTGCTTCGAGGGTCTCGTCGTTCATCACGTAGCCGCGCGGATCATCCGCATCGATCAATCCGTCCTGGCCGTGGCTGGTGTAGGGATCGAGGGCAACGTCGGTAACCACACCGAGCTCGGGGAACTCCTTCTTCAGGCGAGCAACCACGGTGGGTACCAGACCATCCGGGTTCCAAGCTTCCTCCGCACCCGGCGTCTTCTTGCCGCCATCGACCACCGGGAACAGCGCCAACGCGGGCACGCCAAGCGTCAGGGCCCGCTCGGCAACCGGTAGCAGGCGATCGAGGCTCATGCGTTCAACTCCGGGCATGGAAGCAACTGCTTCCGTTCGGCCGGCGCCCTCCAGAACGAAAACCGGATAAATCAGATCATCTGCCGTGACGATGTGCTCGCGCATCAGGCGCCGCGAGAAGTCGTCGCGACGCATCCGCCGCATTCGGGTCCCCGGAAATACACCTTTTGCAATCATTGGTTTAGCCCCGTAGCTTTTTGCTGAAAATACTTGAACTTTAACGCAAACGAACTATCATAGTGTTCAGGTGACCGCGAACGATTCTCGTTTGCGCAACCTCCCGCTTCACCTCCCTGAGCGGGTACCTTGAATTTTCAAGGTGTTTCGCCCTCGGCCTCCCCCTTTGGTCGAGGGCTTTTATTTGGCGTCGCCAGATAAAGGCTTTGTGGGCAAATTATAAGTGCCTTTCCCCATCCCCCTTCCAGCGGAACGGGACGGCTGATCTGCCGGCTTGCGCCGGATCCAGCTCAGGAAGAATCGGCGTTCAGCCAGCCGCCGATTGCCTCTTCGGCTTCGTCGATGCCGGTCTTCTTCAGGCTGGAAAACAGCTGCAGGCTGATCTGGTCCTTGAACTCCGCAAGTGCGGCCCGGGCTTCGCGCAAGGTCCTGGTTTGTTCCTGGCGAGTCAACTTGTCCGACTTGGTCAGCAGACAATGAATTGGCCTTCCCGTGGGGCCAAACCAGTGGATCATCTTCCAGTCGAGTTCAGTCAGAGGCCGCCGAGCGTCCATGATCAATACGAGGCCGATCAGGTTGCGACGCCGACTCAGGTAGTGTTCAAGCAAGCCCTGCCACTGTAGTCGAACGGCTAGCGGTACCTGAGCAAAACCATAGCCCGGAAGGTCCACCAGGGCAGCGCCGTTCTTCATCCGGAATAAATTGATCAGTTGGGTACGGCCAGGAGTCTTGGAAACAAACGCCAGACGCGTGTGACCGACCAGTGTATTGATTGCACTTGACTTTCCGGAATTCGACCGGCCGACGAAGGCGATCTCCGGAGCGTCGGGGGGAGGCAGCCCATCGGGCTTGGCGACGGAAATTTCAAATGCGGCATGACGGAAAACGGACATGGGGTGTTGATACCGGAAATGCGCCGCCATCACTGGCCAACGTAAAGAAATCGGTCGAGCTGGGATAGAATATCAGGTTTCCAAATTCCGAATCCCGGCAATCCGAGGAGTTTTCCCCATGAAGCGTTCCCTGCTTGCCCTGCTTTGCGCGCTGACCGCGTTTGGCGTTCACGCGGCCGATGCAGCCAAAGCCAGCCCGAAGGGCGATGCCGCCCGAGGCCAGCCCATTGCCTCCTCGGTTTGCGGTGCCTGCCATGGCGCCGATGGCAATAGCCAACTCGCCGCCAATCCGAAACTGGCCGGACAGCATCCCGAATACCTGCTCAAGCAGATGAAGAACTTCAAGGCGGCCGACGGCAAACAGCCCGAGCGCGTCAATGCCATCATGAACGGCATGATCGCTGCCTTCGACGATGGCCAGATGCGCGACATCGCAAGCTACTTCGGTTCCCAGACCCAGAAGGGCGAGACGGCGAAGAATCGCGAAACCATCGAGCTTGGCCAGAAGCTGTATCGCGGTGGTGACCAGACCAAGGGCCTGCCTGCCTGTGCCGCCTGCCACGGTCCGGCCGGCGCCGGAATCCCGGCGCAGTATCCGCGCATCGGCGGACAATTCGCCGAGTACACGGAAGCGCAGCTGAAAGCCTTCCGTGACGGTGTCCGTGCCAATGATCCAAACAAGATGATGCGCATGGTCGCGATCAAGATGACCGACGCCGAGATCAAGGCGGTGGCCGACTACATCGCCGGATTGCGCTGAAAACCGGGCATTCCGCGGGATAGCGTCCGCTGCCTCCGGCACTGACAAAACGGCCCGGGAAATCCCGGGCCGTTTTGTTTGGTCGATCCCGCGGCGCTCCTTAGGCGTTGCGACCCTCCATCAAGGCAGCGAATTCCATTTTGATGTAATTGGCGTATTCGCGATCACCGGCCAGCACGTGTTTGAGAAACCAGTTCTCGAAGAAACGTACCAGATCTTCGGCCTTTGAGTTCTGTTTGAGGGCTTCCTCGAGTTCGGCAATCTGCTTCATGATTTCCGCATGCGACTCGGCGTGCTGGAGTCGACCGGGGTAGCGAATGACCTCCAGCATTGCCTCTTCAACGGCAAGATGAAACTTCATGTACGTGCCAAGTTCATCAAGCTGAAAGCGCAGGATATGCCAAGGGTCGCGCTTCGCCACCGCGTTCTCGATTGCCAGCAAGCGTTCGAATATTTTCTTGTGCTGGTTGTCGATCACTTCGATGCCTAGGGCAAAACTGTTGTTCCACTTCATTGCCTATCCTTCACACACTTCGTCCCTCTCGCCTTCGATTCTATCGGCTATTCGTGGGCATCTCGTCCTTCGGCGCGAAAACGGCGCCGGTGACACGCAAAATGCCTGCAAGGTCAGGATATGTCCGGATTTCCGAAAAGGAAGCCGCGCGCAACAACTCACCCACGGCGACGGCCTGATCGTAAGCATGTTCGATCAGCAGCGCGCCACCCGCCGAAAGGTGTCGTGGCGCCGTCGCCACGATCTGCCGTATCGCGTCCAACCCGTCCGCACCGCTGGCCAGAGCCTGGGACGGCTCATGGCGCAGATCCCCGCTCCTCAAGTGGGAATCCCCACTCGCGACGTAAGGCGGGTTGCTGACAATCAATTCAAATTTCTCGCCGGTCAGCCCGGAAAACCAGTCGCTCTGCGCCAGCCTGACGGCAGTTCCCAGGCTCAGGGAGTTGGCAGAGGCCAGGCGCAAGGCCTCAGCCGAGGAATCCACGGCCGTAAGCCGTGCCAAAGGCAGCTCCAGGGCGAGCGTAATCGCGATGCAACCGCTGCCCGTGCCCAGATCGAGAATGTTCGCCGTACCGTCAGCGCCGACTCTTGCGATCGCCAGTTCGACAAGCAATTCCGTTTCGGGCCGCGGAATCAACACAGAGGGGCCCACGCCAAAGCGACGGCCGAAGAACTCGCGGTAGCCAAGTAGATAGGCCACCGGTTCGCCACCAGCCCGGCGTGCGACAAACGACGCAAACGTCAGCAGTGCATCCTCGTCGAGGGACTCGTCGTCATGGGCCAGCAACCACGCCGGCGCTTGCTGAAGTACCTGTCCCAGCAGCAAGCGTGCCTCGTTCGCCGGCAGCTTCGCCCGCGCCGCCGCAAGTGCCGCGGCAACCGTCGTCATTCGGCCAGCGCCGCCAGTTGCTCGGCCTGATGCTCTGTCCGCAGAGCCCCCAGCAGCTCGTCCAGGTCGCCGTCCATGATGGCGTCGATCTTGTAGAGCGTCAGGTTGATACGATGGTCGGTGACCCGCCCTTGCGGAAAGTTGTAGGTGCGGATGCGCTCCGAGCGATCGCCCGATCCGATCAGGCTCTTGCGTGTGCTGGCAATCTGCTGCTGCTGCGCCCGCTGCTGGGCATCGTTGATGCGCGCCGCCAGCACCGACATGGCCTGGGCCTTGTTGCGATGCTGTGAGCGATCATCCTGGCATTCGACGACGATGCCCGTCGGCACGTGGGTAATGCGCACGGCCGAATCGGTCTTGTTGATGTGCTGGCCGCCGGCGCCGGAAGCGCGGAAGGTGTCGATGCGCAAATCGGCGGGGTTGATGTCCACGTCACACAGCGCATCGGCTTCAGGCATCACCGCCACGGTGCAGGCCGAGGTGTGGATGCGGCCCTGGGTTTCGGTCACCGGCACACGCTGCACGCGGTGGCCCCCCGATTCGAACTTCAACCGCGAATACGCACCTTTGCCTTCCACGCGAGCGATGATCTCGCGAAAGCCGCCCAGATCGGACTCACTGCGCGAAACGATCTCCACCTTCCAGCGCTGGCGCTCGGCATAGCGGCCGTACATGCGGAACAGGTCGGCGGCAAACAGGGCCGACTCGTCGCCACCCGTCCCGGCGCGGATTTCGAGGAAGAGGTTCTTGTCGTCGTTGGGATCCTTGGGCAGCAGGGCGCACTGCAAGTCGACTTCAAGCCGGGACATGGTCTCGGTCGCCGCCTGCTGCTCGGCCTGCGCCAGCTCCTTCATCTCGGGATCGTCGAGCATGTCTCCGGCGCCGGCAAAGTCGGCGCTGGCGCTACGGTAAGCATGGAACAGTTCGACCACCGGCAGGATGTCGGAACGCTCGCGAGTCAGCTTGCGATAGCCATCCATGTCGCGCGCCGCATGTTCGCCGCCGAGCAGGCCGTCGATCTCCTCCAGTCGTTCGCTCAGGCGTTCCAGTTTTTCGAGGATGCTTGGTTTCATGGCTTCGGTTCAGCGCCCGGAACACGGGCTCATGGGTTCGCCGCGGGCACGGCGGCGCGGGCAATCAGATCGATGCTGTGGCGCACCTCGGCTGCCAGCAGCAACTCGGTCTGCGCCACCGCCTGGGTGATGCGCTCGTCGAAACACAGCAGGCCGTCACCATCAACCTCGAGCAGGTCGCCGTCGATCAGGCGGCGAATGACGTTGGCAAACAGCAGCTTTTCCGAAAATTCCGCCGGGTTGAATTCGTAGAGCATCGCCAGGCGCTGGGCCAGGAGGTGCGTATCCTCCTCCAGCCTGGCGCGGGTCAGCCTGCCGCTGCCGCTGTGCTGCAATAGCGCCAGCGTGAGGAACTGCCGCTCCAGAGTCGGCCGGATGATCTCGCCCAGTTGCCGCAGCTCCGGGCTGGCCTCGCTGTTGGGTGGCGGCGCGCGCAGCGTGTCGTCATCGCCGGACAGGATCAGGCCCCGCCCCCGAAGCGTGGCCTCGGCGCGATCGATCACCCTGTCAAGTTCATCGCCCCGCCAGGGCAGGAACAGGTCGGCGCCAAGCAGGCCATAGATGCCGTGGATCGCCTGCCTGGCACGCTGGCGCGTCAGGCTCTGGTTGTGGCTGACCAGGCAGGCGAGCAGCGCGGGCAGCGCCAGCAGGTGCAGCACGTTGTTGCGGAAATAGGCCAGCAGCGCGGCCTGGGTTTCGTCGGCCCGAACCATATCGCCCAGCGGATGGGCATGGCGCTGGACCATATCGAGCCCGATCACGTAGTCGATCACGACCTCGGCCGATTGCTCGCAGGGAACGATGGTCTCGGCCCATGGCGACTCGGCCAGAATGCATTGAAGGTGCTCGATCTGTCGCGAGAGCAGGCGCAGGTCGGCGGCATGCTTGGGCGTCGACAGCAGCGCAAGTGCGACCAGATTCACCGGATTGACCACCGCCACCGCATTGATGTCGCCAGCCAGGGTGTTCGCCGTGGCAACCACCGCGCTACGCAGCCAGGGTGCCTGAACGTCGAACTCATCCTCGCGCCATGAGGGGTGGCGGGCATCGAGAAATTCCGCCAGCGCTACCGGTTTGCCGAAGTTCACATGAACCTTGCCGAAATTTCGCCGCAGCAGGCGCACCGCACCAATCAGGCCGGTCAGCGACTCCGATTTCTTCGGCCGGCCATTCAATTCCGCGAGATGGCTCTTGCCTTCCATCAGCTTCTCGTAGCCGATATACACCGGGACGAAGACCAGCGGCCGGGCGCGGCTGCGAACGTAGCTTTGCACGGTCATCGCCAGGATGCCGGCCTTGGGCGCGAGCATGCGACCGCTGCGACTGCGCCCGCCCTCGATGAAGTATTCGATCGGGAAGCCGCGATCGATCATCATGTGCAGGTATTCGAGGAAGACCGTGGTGTAGAGCGAATCGCCCTTGATTTTGCGACGCAGAAAGAACGCTCCCGAGCGGCGCAGGACGGAGCCGACCACCGGCAGATTGAGGTTGGCCCCGGCAGCGATGTGCGGCACCATCAATCCACGCGTAAAGATGATGTAGGAGAGCAACAGGTAGTCGATGTGGCTGCGATGGCAGGGCACGTAGATAATGCCGTGCCCCGGGGCGACGGTCGTCACGCGCTCGAAATTGTGCACTTCGACCCCGTTGTAGACGCGATTCCAGACCCAGGTCAGGAACAGGGCAAACGCGCGCACCACCGAATAGGTGTAGTCGGAGGCAATCTCGAAGGCGTAGTCACGCGCTTTCTTCTGCGCGTCGGGAATCGAGATCGATCCGCTCCGCGCTTCCTGGAAAATCGCCTCGCGCACGGTGGCCGTGCTGAGCAACGAACGCAATTGGGTGCGGCGGTGGGATAGATCGGGGCCGAGCGCCATTTCGCGCTGGCGACGGAAATGCACACGCAGGATCCGTCCCAGCTTGCGCAGGGCGCGTGATTCATCGAGGCTTTCGCCGATCACCTCGCGCAGCGAAATCGGTGCATTGAATCGCACCACCGTGTGGCGGCCGTGGATCAGGATCGCGAACAGGTGGCGCAGCGTGCTGACCTGCTGCCAGGTCTCGGCGAACAAGGCCTTGAGCACCGAATCCTGCTTGCCCGGCTCGCGTCCCCAAAGCAGGGTTACCGGCACCAGCTGCACATCGAAGCGCGGATCGGCGAAGGCCGTCCGCACCAGGGCCTTGAGCATCGCCGCGTGATCGATGCGCGGATTGGGCACGATGTTGCCGCGCAGGTTGCGCGACAGGTAGAAGTAGGAGCGCGGCGCGCTGAATGCAGCGTCGCGCATCGGCTTCAAGGCTGGCGGCAGGCCGACACGGCGGCACTCGTGGTCCAGCACCAGCAGGTTGGCGAGGTGATGCTCGTGCAACACATAGCAGATCGGACGATCCCCGCGCAAGCCAAGCGTTTCGGGAGACTCCGGGAAAACCTGGGTGCGCGTGACCAGATAGAGGACGCGGCGCAGGATGTTCAGCACCCAACCGGCAAAATCGAATATCGGCATGCGATTCAGCGGCGGGCGATCGGGCGCACCGCGGCGCCGGGCGGTGGATGCGGAGTCATGCCGCTACTCCCCGGAGTTGAGGCGATAGATGCGGGATATCAACGCCGAGACTTCGGCACGATCGTTGCCTTCTGCCTGGTTGAGCGCCTGGGTCGGCGGGTGCAACAGCTTGTTGGTCAGGCCGTGCGACAAGGCATCCAGTACCCTGGACGGATCTTCACCCTTGGCCAGCAGCTTCAGGGCATTTTCGACCTCATGGCGCCGCGCGCGCTCGCCGGCATCGCGCAGTGCGCGGATGGTGGGCACCGTGTCCCTCGCTTCCAGCCACTGCAGAAAACCGCTGACGCGATCGGTGATGATGGCCTCGGCCTCGACCACTGCCGCCTGGCGTGACTCTAGCCCGGACTCGACGATCTGACCGAGATCATCCAGGGTGTAGAGAAAGACGTCGTCGAGCCGGCTGACTTCTTCCTCGACATCGCGCGGCACCGCCAGGTCGACCATCACCATCGGCCGATGGCGACGCGCCTTGAGCGCCCGTTCGACCATCCCCAGGCCGATGATGGGCAAGGAACTTGCCGTGCAGGACACGACTATGTCATAGTCGGCGAGGCGCTCGCCCAACTGGTCCAGGCGCATCGCGTCGCCGCCGAAGCGCGCCGCCAGGTCCGCGCCACGCTCCACGGTTCTGTTGGCGATGGTCAGGCGCCTGGGCTTGTGGGCGGCAAAGTGCGCCGCGCAGAGTTCGATCATCTCGCCGGCGCCGACGAACAGCAGCTTCTGCGTACCCAGGCTGTCGAAGATCCGCGCCGACAAATGCACTGCCGCCGCCGCCATGGACACCGTGTTGGCACCGATGGCAGTGGTCGAGCGCACCTCCTTGGCCACGGCAAAGGTGCGCTGGAACAGCTTGCCCAGTACCGTGCCCAGGGTTCCGGCCGCTTCAGCGGCGCGCGCCGCCTGCTTCATCTGGCCGAGGATCTGCGGTTCGCCCAGCACCATCGAGTCCAGGCCGGCGGCCACGCGAAACATATGGCGTACGGCGTCCTGCTGCGGATGCTGGTACAGATAGGGATGGATCTTCTGCGGCGCCAGCGAGTGGTATTCGGCCAGCCAGTCGGCGGCGAACTGTGGATGCTCGGCGGCGCAGTAGAGTTCGGTGCGATTGCAGGTGGACAGAATCGCCGCTTCGCGTACCGATTTCTCGCGCAGCAGGTCGTGCAACGCCTGGCCCATCAGCGACGGGTCGAACGCCACCTGCTCGCGGACTGCCAGCGGGGCCGTATGATGGTTGATGCCCAGAGCGTACAACTGCACGGCAATATGACCTTTGGACGCGACGAAATATCCGGCAGTGCGTAAATATACCGACCCGGCCAATACCGCGAGGCAACGCGCCCCGGTGTCCGGGCCAGGCTGCTGATTATATTGGGTGTAACCGCCAGCGGGAAACGCCAGCGCAAGGCTGTGTTGCACCGCACGCGCCGGCCGACGGGTAAAATCTCCTCTTTCCTCCCCGCCCCGGCACCAAATTGGCGTATCGCCAGCGCCGACTTCTGGAGAACCTCCGTGCAACTTGTCTGTCTCGACCTCGAAGGCGTGCTCGTTCCCGAAATCTGGATCGAGTTTTCCAAGCGCACCGGTATCCCGGAGCTTTCCCGTACCACGCGCGACGAGCCGGACTACGACAAGCTGATGAAGTATCGGCTTGGGCTGCTGAAGACCCACGGACTGGGCCTGCCGGACATCCGGAAGGTCATCTCCGACATGGGGCCGATGGTGGGCGCCAGGGATTTCCTCGACGACCTGCGCAAGGACTACCAGGTCATCATCCTTTCGGACACCTTCTACGAGTTCGCCATGCCGCTGATGGCCCAGCTCGGCATGCCGACCCTGTTCTGCCACAAACTCGAAGCGAATGCCGAGGGCTTTCTGGTGAATTACCACCTGCGCATGCCCAACCAGAAGATGGAAGCAGTCAAGCGCTTTCGGCAGATCAACTTCAAGGTGATCGCCGCCGGCGACTCCTACAACGACACCGCGATGCTGGCCGAGGCCCACGCCGGCATCCTGTTCCACCCCCCGCAGAATGTGATCGACGAGTTTCCGCAGTTCCCGGTGACCATGAACTACGCTGAACTCCGTGCCGAGATCGACAAGGCGTCCGCCCGCGTCTGATGCACAGAGAACGCTTCTACACGCTGTCCGCGTCATGCCCCGACCAGGTCGGCATCATCGCGCGCGTCACCGGCTTCATCGCCGAACACCAGGGCTGGATCCTCGAATCCAGCTTCCACGCCGATAGTGTGGACGGCCGCTACTTCATGCGCATCGAGGTCAAGGCGGATTCGGTGCCATTCATGCTTGCCGAGTTTCGCGAACGCTTCCGGCCCATCGCCGAATCCCTGCAAATGAACTGGCGCATCGGCGACTCGGCGGCAAAGAAGCGCGTGGTGGTCATGGTCAGCAAGCAGGAACACTGTCTCTACGACCTGCTGGCGCGCTGGCAATCCGGGGAACTCGACATCGAGATTCCCTGCGTGATATCGAACCACGATGCCCTGCGGGGTTTCGTCGAATGGCATGGCATCCCGTTTCACCATGTACCGGTCACCGCGGAAAACAAGGCGCAGGCCTACGCCGAAGTGCAGCGCCTGTTCGAAGAGTTGCGCGGCGATACCATGGTGCTGGCGCGCTACATGCAGATCCTGTCGCCGGAGCTGTGCCGCGCCTATCCGAGCCGGATACTCAACATCCACCACAGCTTCCTGCCCAGCTTCGTCGGCGCCAAGCCCTATCACCAGGCCTACCAGCGGGGCGTGAAGCTGATCGGCGCGACCTGTCATTACGTCACCTCGGAGCTCGACCAGGGGCCGATCATCGAGCAGGATGTCATCCGCATCGACCATTCGGATTCACCGGAGGACATGGTGCGCTACGGCAAGGACATCGAAAAGACCGTCCTCGCCCGCGGTCTGCGCTACCACCTCGAAGACCGCGTCCTGGTCCATGGCAACAAGACGGTGGTGTTCCGCTAGCCTGGTGCGACGCTTCGGGTCATGACGCCGCGCCGCCTGCACCTGAGCATTGCCTTCGTCGCCGCCGCGCTGCTGTTGGCCGCGAGCCTGATTGCCTACCTGCTGCGCCAGCAAAGTGATGCCTTCGAGGCGGCGGATTGGGTTTCACATTCCCTCGATGTACGCGCCAGGCTGCAGCAATTGCTGGCGACCATCGAGGATGGGCCGACCCAAACGCCACGCGCGCTGGCCATGGTTGTCGGACTGCGGGAAAAAATGACGGAGCGCCCTGAGACGGCAGCCACACTCGAAAAAATAGCCATCGATCTGGGCTTCGGCAAGGACAGCGCGCGCGTGTCGGTCAAGACGCTGATCGGCGAAGAGACTGGCCTGCTCGCGGACCGACGCTATGCGCTGGTGAAGGAGTCGCGGCAAGCTCGCCTGGCGCTCATTTCGGGCGGCGGCCTCGTCATCCTGCTGATGGCGGCGGCCTTCGCCATCGTGGTCCGCGACAACCGCCAGCGACGCGCTGCCGAAGACGAGCTCAAACGCAGTAACGAAGAGCTCGAAGTTCGCGTCGCCGCCCGCACTGCCGAACAACGGGTGGCGGAATCCCGCCTGCGCGAACTCTCGCGCCGCCTGCTGCGCGTGCAGGAGGAGGAGCGTCGCACCCTGGCGCGCGAGTTGCATGATGAAGTCGGGCAACTACTCGGCGCGCTCAAGCTCAACCTCAAAGCCTTGTCACCCGGCAGCGACGAAAAGAACGCTGCCAGAATCCACGACGGTCTGGAAATTGTCGACGCCACGATCGCCCAGATCCGCGACCGCGCTTTGGACCTGCGTCCTGCACTACTTGATGACCTTGGTCTGGCATCTGCCCTGGATTGGCTTTGCCGCCAACAGGCAAAGCGCAGCGGGATCACGATTTCCTTCACTGCCAGCCCCTTGCCCACCTTGCCACCGGATCTGGCAACCGCGATTTATCGCATTGTCCAGGAAGGGATCACCAACACACTGAAACACGCCGACGCCAGCCGCATGGAGATCGCGGTGCTGACCACGGATGGCAACGTCGCCGTGTCCATCATCGACGATGGTCGCGGTTTCGACAGCGATGTTGTTGCTCCGGGTGTCGGCCTGCCCGGCATGCGCGAACGGGTGGATACCCTGGGGGGCCACCTCGGCCTGGCAAGCGCGCAGAATGCCGGAACCCGCATTGATGCCACATTTGAACTGACCACCCATGACGATACCAAGAACCAGCCTGCTGCTCGCTGACGACCACGCCCTGATGCGCGCCGGGTTGCGCGCATTGCTTGGTGGCGTCGCCAATTGCGATGTCATCGCCGAAGCCGCCGATGGCATCGACGCGGCGCGCCTGATCCGCCAGTTGCAGCCGGCGGTGGCACTGGTGGACCTGACGATGCCGGGGCTGTCCGGGCTCGATGTCATCGCCCGCGCCGCACGCGAAGCGCCGGCCACGCGCTGTCTCGCGCTATCCATGCACACCGCCGAAAGCTACGTCCTCGAAGCCCTGCGCGCCGGTGCCGCCGGCTATGTGGTCAAGGACACCGCGCCCGAGGAACTGGCGCAGGCGATACGCGTCGTCGCCGGCGGCGGACAGTACATTTCGCCCGGCATTGCCGAGCGCATCGGCAGCGAATTGCTGCAACAGGTACAACAGGGAGCGGCAAACACGCCGACACCGCTGGACCAGATTACGCCGCGCCAGCGCCAGATCCTGCAGTTGGTGGCGGAGGGGCATTCCACACGCAGCATCGGCGACAAACTGTCGATCAGCATCAAGACCGTCGAAACCCACCGCGCGCAAATCATGGAGCGGCTTGGCATCCGCGATGTCGCCGGCCTGACCCGTTTTGCCATGCGCAACGGGCTCATTTCGCCGGACGGAGCGATATAAGGGATTCCCCGATGGCCGGGTAAAGGCCGCTGCGCGAGACTAGCCACAAGCAGTCAGCCCGTCTCCTGGGTACGGACGGGCGCCGGGGATCGCATCCTCGACCTGATTGCTTGGGCCCTGGCGGCTTCGGCACAAAGTCGCCACCGGATGCCGGCTACTGCACCTCCTCCTCAGCCGGCATCCGGAGTGCCCGATTTTTTCAGCAGCAACCATAGTCCGAACAGAATCATCGGCAGGCTCAGCCATTGCCCCATGCTCACCGTGTAGGACAGGCCGAAGATGCCGTGGTCCGGCTCGCGGAAAAACTCGGCAAGGAAGCGCAGGACGCCGTATCCGATCAGGAACATGCCGGAGACGGCACCCACGGCGCGGCGACGAGCGGAAAACCACCAGAGGATCAGGAACAGCAGCAAGCCCTCGCCCGCCGCCTGATACAGGGGCGAAGGATGTCGCGGCAGGCGATCGACATGCGGGAATACCATGGCCCACGGTAACGATGCATCGGCCACCCGGCCCCACAGCTCACCGTTGATGAAATTGCCGATTCGTCCGGCCATCAGGCCCAGCGGCACCAGCGGCGCGATGAAGTCGGTGACCTGAAAGAAAGTCCGGCCGGATTTTCGCGCCCAGAGCGCCATCGCCACCAGCACGCCGAGGAAGCCGCCATGGAAGGCCATGCCGCCCTTCCAGACGGCGAGGATTTCCAGCGGATGCGACAGGTAGTAGCCGGGTTCGTAGAACAGCACCTGACCCAGCCTGCCACCCAGAATCACGCCGAGCACGCCATAGAACAGCAGGTCGTCGACATCCTGTGCGCTCATCCCCTGCCAGGGCTGCGCCGCGGCGCGGCGTTTGCCCAGCCAGATGAAGGCGACAAAACCCGCGAGGTACATCAGGCCATACCAGCGCACGGCCAGCGGCCCAACAGAAATCGCGATGGGGTCGAACTGGGGATGGATCAGCATGGGGTATCAGGCGCCATGACACTTCTTGTACTTCTTGCCGCTGCCGCAGGGGCAGGGATCGTTGCGGCCTATCTTGATGCCCTGCCGGGCCGCAGCGCCTGCTGGAGCGGGCCCCTTGACCGGCCGGTCTTCGGCAAACCCGGCCCACCAGCCGATTTCCCGCTTCACGCTGCGCACATAGCCTTTGCCGCGCCCGAGTTGTTCGTCGCGGCAGGTTTCGTAGCGGCGGGAAATATGTTGTTCGGTCCAGGGCAGGTCGGCCATGGTTGAATCGGGCAGTTCGTCGGCGAACCAGCCACGAATCGCATCCAGCATTTCAAGCGCGCCGATATCGGTGGCAACCGCGATCACCGAATCGATCAGCTCGAAGGTCCTGGTTTCGGCGCCGGGCTGGCGCAATCTCGCGGCTTCCGCCTCGCCCAGCGGCACAAGATAGGCGATCAATTCATCGCGCGACGCGTCACCCTCGAATACCCTCACCATGATCGCATCGAGCGCCGCATGGCGCGCCCAATGCGCCGCGGCAGGATCTTCCACCAAACCCTTCAGCGGCGCCAGCTCGCCATCGCAAACCGAGGCCAGGCAGCGGCCATAGGATTCGGTCACCGTATCGCCCAGCAGTTGTTCGACCACCTCCTCGGGGTGATGCCCCAGCCGGACCAGCGGCGCATACGCCGCCGTCTCGCGCCAGGTGGCCAGAAGGTGCATGGCGTAAAGGTGCAACACGTAATCGGGGTTGGCACCCTCTTCGGGATGGTCGGCCAGCCGCGCGATGGCCTCCACCAGAAACGGGGTTACTTCCTCGCGATGGGCCTCGGCGAAAGCGATCGCCGCCTCGGGAAAGGGTGGCGAAAAATAGTCGATCTGCTCGCGCAGTTCGTTCCAGGCGTCGGACATGGTGATGGAGTGGGAGTGTGAAGGCCTGTGGGAGCGTAGGAAACAGTCGGCGCTGGCGATACGGCGCCGACGGCCATTGTTATGGCGTCCGGGGACGGCAGGCGGCTGCCTGCTCGAGCCGCGCATGCTTGGCGTCGGCAAGACGCGGGGTAACGACGGACATGTTCAGGTCTCCTTCAGCAATTCGGTCGGCGCAAGAATCCGGAGTTCCGGAAAGCGCAGTTCCGAGCGAACAAAGTCGGCGCGATTATGCGTCACGATAGCGGCGCGTGGGCCGCCATGACCCGCTCCAGTACCTTATTTCTGCCGGCGCAGGCGGGTAGCGGCGCTACGGATACCAGATTCCCTCATCCGCCACATCGCCACAAAGGCCGGCCGCTTCCTGCCGTTCGACGACGAAGCTCAGGCTCAGGCGGGGTGAGAAAGCTTGAATTGCCATGCCGGAAAAATTTTGGATGCCCTTACGCTACGGGCAAGCAGGCTGGCCAGGATTCTCCAGGCCGACATGATCCTGCCCGAAAGGGCGGGGCAATTCAAAGCTTAACGGCATCGTCTCAAACTCATCATTCCGCCAAGGAGTCGTCGTCGACGGAACGTTGAAATTAAGGCTACTCCATGGACTTCGGGCCTGGATGATTTGCCGGCGGCCCGAGAAGCGTGACGTAGTGTCGCCCCGACTTGCCTGTGACCTCGCTGACTTGCATTCCATCACCGACGTTCAGGCGTGAAAACATGTCCGAACCGACCTTGAACTCAATTGGCCCGGCGTGCATCCTGGTGCTGATGTAGTAGCCCCGATAACGCTTCCATCCCTGCTGGCTCCTGACATCTTGTTTCCCCAAGACCTCAAGGTAATGCCGGCGCTCACTCGTATCGGCTTTGTCCGCGTCGTATCCCAACCGTATCGCTCCAAACGATGCCGGAACCATCAGCACCAACCAGCCGAGAACGAGTCCAACGGATGGGTCTGGTTCGTCCAGCTTTGGCCTCGACGTCCTGCGCGCAACACACTGCCGCAAGATCACCAGCAGCGGCGCTGCGATCATGAGCCAACTGGCGAACGTGTATTCCGTCTCCCGGGCAAGTATTTCCGGATCATCCAGCGGTTTGAGTTGCCAGAAAAACAGTCCGACGCACCAACATGCGCCCAGCAGGATCGGCCAGAGCCGCCGCAAGCCCGCCACCGCCGGCGTATCGGGTGCCGCACGACCGGCAGGCAGGGTCTCTTGTTCAGACGAGGGCAGGTCGTTCGTGCCCGGCTCGATATCCGTTGGCCTCGTGAGGCTGACCCTGGTGCCGGCAATCATGAATCCGAGCGCGCACACGACAGTGCCGCCAAGAGTCATGGCGACGCTATCAGCACGTACTCCCGCCACGACGATGGCGATGCCTATTGCCAACGGCGTCAGCAGGAGGAGCCGGATGAAGACGACGGTGGTCCAGTACCGCAGAGGCGTGAGCCTTGTCGACAGGTCGTTCATCATGGCCTCCATGTCTCTCGGGCCAACTTCAATAGAGCGACGCCAGGCACCGAAGGCGTTCCGTCTGTAGATAAGGTGCTGTGCCACTCGTTGAATGAATAGTGGAACAAACAGTTCGGCTTTTCAATACCCATTATTTGTATGTGGCTTATTGCCGGTGGCGTTCGTTTCACTTCTTCGCTGCCTTGGCACGCTGATGCTGCCACCTCAGCAAGGCCGGCGGGCAGCAAGACGATACAATTGTCAATTTGCTTTCGCCCTTTTCCGCTGGAGATCCCCATGCCCGCCTATCGCTCCCGCACCTCGACCCACGGCCGCAACATGGCCGGCGCCCGCGCCCTGTGGCGCGCCACCGGCATGAAGGACAACGACTTCGGCAAGCCGATCATCGCCGTGGTCAATTCCTTCACCCAGTTCGTGCCCGGCCATGTGCACCTCAAGGACCTCGGGCAACTGGTGGCGCGCGAAATCGAGGCGGCCGGCGGCGTGGCCAAGGAGTTCAACACCATCGCGGTCGATGACGGCATCGCCATGGGCCACGGCGGCATGCTGTATTCGCTGCCCTCGCGCGAACTGATCGCCGACTCGGTCGAGTACATGGTGAACGCCCACTGCGCCGACGCCATGGTCTGCATCTCGAATTGCGACAAGATCACGCCGGGAATGCTGATGGCGTCGCTGCGGCTCAACATCCCGACCGTGTTCGTTTCCGGCGGGCCGATGGAAGCCGGCAAGGTCAAGTGGCACGGCGAATACCGCATGGTGGACCTGATCGATGCCATGATCGAAGCGGCGGATCCCAAAAATTCCGACGCCGACGTCAATGCCATGGAGCGCTCGGCCTGCCCGACCTGCGGCTCCTGCTCCGGGATGTTCACCGCCAACTCGATGAACTGCCTGACCGAGGCGCTGGGCCTGTCGCTGCCCGGCAACGGTTCCATCGTCGCCACCCATGCCGATCGTGAAAAACTGTTCCTCAAGGCCGGGCAACTGGTCGTGGAATTGTGCGAGCGCTGGTACGACAAGGACGACGCCTCGGTGCTGCCGCGCTCGGTCGCCTCCTTCGCCGCCTTTGAGAACGCCATTGCGCTGGACATCGCCATGGGCGGCTCGACCAACACGGTGCTGCACCTGCTGGCCGCCGCCCGCGAAGGCGGCGTCAATTTCACCATGGCCGACATCGACCGCATGTCGCGCAAGGTGCCGTGCCTGGCCAAGGTGGCGCCGGCGACGCAGAAGTACCACATGGAGGACGTGCATCGCGCCGGCGGCATCATGGCCATCCTCGGCGAACTCGACCGCGCAGGCCTGATCAACCGCGATTGCCCGACCGTGCTCTACCCGAGCATGGGCGAGGCGCTGGACTGCTGCGATGTCAAGCGCAACCACTCCCCGGGCGTACATGAGTTCTACCGCGCCGCGCCGGGTGGCGTGCCGACCCAGGTCGCCTTCTCGCAAAAGCGCCGCTACCCGACGCTCGACCTTGACCGCGCTGGCGGCTGCATCCGCGACCAGGCCCATGCCTACTCGACGGACGGCGGCCTCGCCGTACTCTTCGGCAACATCGCCGAGAAGGGCTGCATCGTCAAGACGGCCGGGGTAGACGACTCCAACCTGCGCTTCACCGGTCGCGCCCGCGTCTGCGAATCGCAGGAGGAAGCCGTCGAGAAAATCCTCGCCGACCAGATCGTCGCCGGCGACATTGTCATCGTGCTTTACGAAGGCCCCAAGGGCGGCCCCGGCATGCAGGAAATGCTCTACCCGACCTCGTATCTGAAGTCGAAGGGCCTGGGCAAGGTCTGCGCCCTGCTCACCGACGGCCGCTTTTCGGGCGGAACATCGGGCCTTTCCATCGGCCATGCGTCGCCCGAGGCGGCAGCCGGCGGTGCCATCGGCCTGGTCGAGGAAGGCGATGCCATCGAGATCGACATCCCCGCGCGGCGCATCCACCTGGCGGTTGAAGAGTCGGCGCTGGCGGCACGGCGATCCGCGATGGAAGCGCGCGGCCCAGGTGCACATGGGGCCTGGAAACCGATGAATCGCCAACGCGAGGTTTCGGCAGCGCTCAAGGCCTATGCTGCCATGACCACCTCGGCCGATACCGGCGCCGTGAGGGACATCGCGCAGCTTTCCTGATCCAGGACTGCGGAAACTACGGGGTCAAGCAAAATCCTTGACCTCGGTCAAAACCCCACAGGTATATAAGCAGATAATGATTTTCATATTCTCTGATACCTCGATACCCGTGGGGACCCCAAATGGATGCCCGATACATGAAAGTAGCGCTGGCGCTGTGCTGCGCCGGCTGGCTGGCTGCCAGCGGCCCGGTACGCGCTGAAGAAGCGAAGCCCGAGGCCAAACCCGTCAAGCTGACGACGACAGCCGACCACGGCAAGTTCAAGCAACTGCAGAAAACCTTCGACTCCGGCCCGGAAGTCACCAAAGCCTGCCTCGAATGCCATACCGAGGCAGCCGGCCAGATCCACCGCACCAAGCACTGGAAATGGGAGTTCCTGAATCCCGAGACCAAGCAGACCCTGGGCAAGAAGACGGTGATCAACAACTTCTGCATCTCCATCGCTTCGAATTACGCCTCCTGCACCTCTTGCCACGTCGGCTACGGCTGGAAGGATGCCAACTTCGACTTCGCCAAGCAGGAAAACGTCGATTGCCTGGCCTGCCACGACACCACCGGCAACTACAAGAAGCCGCCAGGATTCGCCGGCAATCCGGTGACCAAGGACACGGAATTTCCGCCCGGTTCGGGCAAGATCATCAAGGGCATCGACCTCGCCAAGATTGCGCAGAAGGTCGGCAAATCGAGTCGTGACACCTGCGGCGCCTGCCACTTCAACGGCGGCGGCGGTGACGGCGTCAAGCATGGCGACATGGATTCATCGCTCGCCGCGCCGACCAAGGACATCGATGTGCATATGGATGCCGAAGGCCTCGACTTCACCTGCGGCACCTGCCACAAGACCTCCAGCCATGACGTCGCCGGCAGCCGCTACACGCCGACCGCCAAGGACGACAAGGGCGTGCAGGTGCGCGGCAAGGCCGGCAGCGGCAATCCGGCCACCTGTGTCGCCTGCCACGACAATGCACCACACAAGAAAGAGCCGCGCCTGAACCACCACGCCACCAAGATCGCCTGCCAGACCTGCCACATCCCGACCTATGCGCGCGGCGGCATCGCCACGAAGATGACCTGGGACTGGTCCACCGCCGGCAAGCGCGACGCAGACGGCAAGCACATCGTCAAGAAGGACGCCAAGGGCCGCATCACCTACGAATCGCGCAAGGGCGACTTCACCCTGGCCGAGAACGTCAAGCCCGAATACGCCTGGTTCAACGGAAACGTGCAATACACCCTGCTCACCGACAAGATCGAGAAGACCGAACAGCGCACCCAGATCAACAAGATGGGCGGCAGCCCGAGCGACGGCAAGTCGATGATCTGGCCGATGAAGGTGTTCCGCGGCTCGCAGCCCTACGACCCGGTGAACAAATCCCTGATCACGCCGCACACCGCCGGCAACGATGACACCGGGTTCTGGAAGAACCTGGACTGGGACAAGGCAATACCGGTCGGCATGCAGGACTCTGGCGCGCCGTATTCCGGCAAGTTCGACTTCATCAAGACGGAGATGAGTTGGCCGATCACCCACATGGTGGCGCCCAAGGACAAGGCGCTGGGCTGCGTCGAATGCCACGCCAGGGATGGGCGGCTCACCGGCATCCAGGGTGTGTATCTGCCTGCCCGCGACAACAACAGACTGGTGGATACCGCGGGTTGGGCCATCGTTTTCCTGACCCTGCTCGGCGTCATCGGCCACGGCACGCTGCGCATCGTCACCGCGCGCAAGCACTGAGGAGAAGCAAAATGTCTGAACGCATCTACGTCTTCAAGCGCTTCGAACGCTTCTGGCACTGGTCGCAGGCGGCGTTGATCATCTTCCTGATGCTCACGGCCTTCGACATCCATGGCACCTACACCATCTTCGGCTTCGAGAAGGCCGTGGCCTACCACACCACGGCGGCCTGGACGCTGATCGGGCTGTGGGTGTTCGCCATCTTCTGGCATTTCACGACCGGCGAGTGGAAACAGTACATTCCGACCACGGAGAAAGTTGTGGCCATGATGAAGTACTACCTGGTCGGCATCTTCAAGCACGCGCCGCACCCCTTCCGCCTGACCACCCTGCGCAAGCACAATCCGCTGCAACGCCTGGCCTACCTGTTCATCCTGGTCTGCGTCGGGCCGCTGCTGTGGATCACCGGCGGGCTGTATCTCTTCTACGACAAGTGGGCGGCCTGGGGCCTCGGCGGCCTGTCGCTGGAATGGGTCGCCACGGGCCACACCATCGGCGCCTTCATGATGCTGGCCTTCCTCATCGCCCACGTCTATCTCACCACCGCCGGCCACACCCCCACCGCCCACATCAAGGCGATGATCACCGGCTGGGAAGAAGTCGATTAACAACCACAACTCACGGAGACAAGCATGAAACTCATCAAGACCCTCGCCGCCGGCGCCATCCTCTCGGTCGTCGCCGCCTCGGCCTCCGCCTACGACGCCGACTGGAAGCGCGGCCGCGTCTATTACCGCAGCGTGTGCACCTCCTGCCACGCGGTGCAGCCGATCGGCACCATCAACCCGAGTTCCAAGACCAAGGCAGAGTGGGCCGCGTACCTGAAGGCCGACAAGCATGCCAAGGGCAAGGACACGGTCAAGCAGTACGTAAGCAAGGCTTACCGTGCCAGCATCAAGTCAGGCAACAAGGCGGCGGAGAAGTTTGCCGACACGCCCGACCAGGAACTGCTCGACGACGTCGCGGCCTTCCTGACCAAGGGCGCCAAGGACGGCGACTCGCCCGCGAGCTGCAACTGATCCACAGGGAAACCGACGCAGGCGCGTCGCCTTCCGGGCGAGGCGCCTGCGCGTTCCTGCAAGAAACCATCGGAGCAAAGCGATGAGCGATAGCGATTCCGCCTGGCGGGCCGGCTTCAAGGCCGACTACCAGACACTCTTCGTCGAGGAATGGTCACCCTTCGTCGGCGCCATGCTGCTGGTGCTGACCATCATCGGCCTGATGCTCTCCGGCCTGGTCTGGGGTGTCTTCGGCGGCGTCAAGTTCTGGGGCGACTGGTTCAACAACCTGATCGGCCTCGGCCCCGTGCTGGGCATCCCGCAGCAGACCGAGGGCTTCCTGATGCACCGCATGTCGCTGATGAACATCATGCTGGTGCTGGGCGCCTTTGCCGCCGCATTGCTCTCGCGCCAGTTCAGCCCCAATCGGCCGCCACCGCTGGAATACGTCTGGGCCGCCGCGGGCGGCAGCCTGCTGGGCATCGGCGCGGCGCTGGCCGGCGGTTGCACCACGGGCGGCTTCTTCAACCCGGTATTGCATTCCTCCCCGGCCGGCTGGGCGATGTGGGCCGGGCTGCTGGTCGGTGCCGCGATCGGCCTGAAGTTGCTGCTATGGACGCTCGACCACATCGAGTGGGGCATGCAGGCACCGCCGGCGCTGGACATCCCCGACGGAGTGCGCAGCAACTTCCCCTGGCTCGGCCTCGCCGTCATCGTCGGCGTGCTGCTCTGGGCCACGCAGTGGTATGGCTCGGCCGACGAGAAGATCGCCGCGCGCGCGGTGATCGTGGTCGCCGGCTTCGCCATCGGCTTCATCATGCACCGCTCGCGCCTGTGCTTTGCGCGCGCCTTCCGCGAACCCTTCATGACGGCCGAGGGCGACATGACCAAGGCGGTGATCCTGGCACTGGCTATCGGCATTCCGATCGCCGCATTGCTGTTCCAGAAAAAGGTGCTCGATCCCTACCTGGCGATCCCGCCGGCTTTCTGGATCGGCTCGCTGGTCGGCGGCCTGATCTTCGGCATCGGCATGGTTTTCGCCGGCGGTTGCGCCTCCGGCTCACTGTGGCGCATGGGCGAAGGCCACCTGAAACTCTGGGTGACGATGTTCTTTTTCGCCTGGATGGGCTCTGTCGCCAGCGCCGTATTCAAGAAGCTCGGCCTCACCACCATCGACGAAACGAACGTCGAAACCTGGGAGATGACGAAGATCGGCTTCCAGGCCTACCTGCCCGAGATGTGGGGCAGTTGGGGGCTCACCCTGGCGGCCGGCGGCGCCCTGCTGCTGCTCTGGTATGCCCTGGTGCGCTACAACGAATCGACCGAAAAATTCACTCTTCTATAAGGAGATCATCATGAGAGCGAGAAAACTCAAGCTGTTGGTTGCGGTTCTTGCCGCACTCGGCGCCATGCCGCTGGTGTATCCGGTTCCGGCCTTCGCCGCCGACGCGGCAACCATCCAGCCGCGCGACGGCTGGTACAACAAGGCCCTGGTCGATTTCGACTTCGTCAAGCAGAACGTCAGCATTCCGCCGAAAAAGGGCGTGATGATCATCGACTCGCGCCCCGCCGCGCGCCAGTACGACCCCGGCCACATCCCCGGCGCGATCAACATCCCCGACAGCCAGTTCGACAAGATGGTGGACAAGCTGCCCGCCGACAAGGCCACGCTGCTGCTGTTCTACTGCGGCGGCCTGGAATGCATGCTGAGCCACAACTCCGCCTTCAAGGCGGAAAAGCTCGGTTACACCAATATCAAGGTGTACCCGGCGGGCTCACCGGACTGGAAGGCCAAGGGCGGCCAGGTGTCGGTCTCGGCCGCCTACCTGAAGAAGCTGGCTGAAGACAAGACCCCCCATGTCCTGATCGACGCGCGGCCCAAACGCGTCGCCGACAAGGGCATGATCCCGAACGCGATCAACATCTCCGACAGCGAATTCGACAAGCACGTCGACAAGCTGCCGGCCGACAAGGCGACGCCGCTGGTCTACTACTGCGGCGGCCTCGAGTGCGTGCTCTCCGACAACTCCGCCGAAAAAGCCAGGAAGCTCGGCTACAGCAACGTCCTGACCTATCCGCCCGGCTATCCCGAGTGGGAAAAGCTGCACGGCGCGCCAGCCGCGACAGCCGCCGCCGGCCCCGGTGCTGCACCGGCCGCCGCAGGCGCTGCCCTGGTTCCCGGCAAGGAAAAGGGCTCGGTCACAGTCGATTCCTTCCAGGCCGTGTGGAAGGCCAATCCCGGCTCGATCATGCTGGTCGATGTGCGCGACCCGAAGGAAGTGGCCGCAGGCATGATCAAGGGCTCGGTAAACATCCCGATGAACGAACTGGAGAAGAAGATCGCTTCGCTGCCTGCCGACAAGCCGGTGGTCTTCGTCTGCGGCACCGGCGCCCGCTCGGGTGAAGCCTACGACACCGTCAAGTTGCTGGGCGGCAAGGTCCAGGCTTCCTTCCTCGATGCCGACGTCAAGTTCAATGCCGACGGCACTTACACCATGGTGGCCAAGAAGTGATGCACCCGCAGCCGGGCGACGCGGCGCCGCCCGGCCGGACGCATCCTCACGCGGAGGACAAGACATGAAAAAGTTCGCAGTCCTGCTCTGCTGGACGCTGCTTGCGGCCGGAATCCAGGCCACGACGGCGCAGAGCGCCGAGTCCGCAGCCAACCTGATCGAGCCGGGCCGGACCAAGGGATCCGTCAGCATTCCCTCATTCAACCGCCTGCTCGTCGAAAAGCCGGAGGCGGTGCATCTGATCGATGTAAGCAGCGCCCGCGAGTTCGCTGCCGGCAGCATCAAGGGCGCCACCAATATCCCGATCAACCAGCTCGAGAAACAACTGGCCAGCCTGCCGTCCGACAAGCCGATCGTCTTCTTCTGTGCCACCGGCGGCCGGGCCAGCGAGGCCTACGACACGGTGAAGATGCTCAAGCCTGAACTGGTCGTGCATTTCCTTGATGCGCAGGTCCAGATACGCCCGGACGGCAGCCCGAACATCCGGTAGGAACCGAATCCCCGATACCCGGGCCGCACGCCCCGCCGCGCCGAATTGCCAACAACCTGGAAAGGAAGAAAAATGAAACTCACACGCTTGTTAGTCGCATTCCTGCTGGCACTCAGTTTTTCCGTCACGAACGCGCCGGCCTTGGCCCAGGCCACGCCCGACCCCAAGGTACGGATGTTCATCAACCTCAGCTCGGTCGATCCGCATCGCGCCGCGCTGGCGATGTTCATCGCCACCAGTCAGGTCGAGGCGGGCGTGCCGGTGACGGTGCTGCTCACCATCGATGCGGTACGGCTTGCCGTCAAGACCCCCCACCCGTCGCTCGCCCTTGAGCGCGCGGACCTCGACAATGCGATGAAGTCCGGGGTCAAGGTCATCGTCAATCCGCGCAGCCTGATGTACCACGGGATCACCGATGCCGAGCTGATGGACGGGGTACAGAAGGGCAACCCGAAGCTGCTGCGAGAGACCCTCAGCCTGCCCAACACCGTGACCTTGAGTTGGTAACACGCGGCGTTCGGTCAGCGCAGTCACAGCGCAAAGCGCTCGGCCACCGCGGTGGTGGGCGTTGCGGCTCCCTGCCCGCGGCAGGGGCCGCAAGGGTACGGCTGCGTTGATGGACGCCACCCCGACCAGCAAATTCCAGCGTCTTTATACCGGCCGACTCTGGTCGGTGTTGGACTGGAACCAATTGACGGCCTTCTGGCAGCGCATCGATCCGGCCGCCGGCTGGTATATCGTTGCGCCCGGCGTCCCGCGGGCGCCGACTTCTCCTTCGTCGCAGGTCGATGCGGCGACGGTCGCGAACTTCATCGACCGCATCGACACGCTATTGCGCGCCGAGCACCGCGAGTCCTACTGCGGCATCGTCTATGCCAACGACCTGGAAAATCCCCTCCTGATCAAGATCTTCGACCCAAATAACCTGGGTTCGTCCTGCGGTTCGTCGAAGAACCCGCCCGGGCCGGGCTGGATCATGAGCCGCCTGCCGCCAGAGGGATTGGAAGCCGCCCGCCCGGCACCGGCCGGACGCCAGCGCTGGTGGCGTGAATTATTTCCGGATAGCTAGGGAGTTCCGGGCCGTATTCACGGTATTGGGCGGCTGCCGGCTGAGGCATAGTGCCGTCCATGGCCCTGCCCCTCGAGAACCTGCCCGACCGCACCGCCCTCAAGTTCCTCGTGGTCGATGATTTCTCGACCATGCGCCGGATCGTGCGCAACCTGCTCAAGGAACTGGGGTTTACCAACGTCGAGGAAGCCGAGGACGGTGCCGTGGCGCTCGACAAACTGCGCCAGGGCGGCTACGAGTTCGTGGTCTCGGACTGGGCCATGCCCAACATGGACGGGCTGACCCTGCTGCAGAACGTGCGCGCCGACAGCCGGCTGCAAGGCCTGCCCTTCATCATGATCACCAACGAAGCCCGGCAGGAAAAGCTCAACGCCGCGATGCGCGCCGGCGTCACGAGTTGCATCGTCAAACCCTTCAACGCCGCCACCCTGCAGGAAAAGCTGGACACCGTCTTCGAAAAGATGGGCATCTGAACCGGGCTTCAGCCCAAACGAGCCAGCACGGCCATACCTGAGTAAATCTATCGGCTATAGTCGCGTTTTGCCTATCGCGATTGCCGCCCATGACGCTCAGCAACCGGCTCGCCGCCGCAACCTCGCCCTATCTCCTGCAACATGCCGGAAACCCTGTGCACTGGCAGCCCTGGGATGAGCAAGCGCTCACCTTGGCGCGCCGGGAAGGGCGCCCCATCCTGCTCTCGATCGGCTATTCGGCCTGCCACTGGTGCCATGTCATGGCTCACGAGTCCTTCGAGGACGAAGCCGTTGCCGCCGTGATGAACCGCCTGTTCGTCAACATCAAGGTCGACCGCGAGGAGCGCCCCGACCTCGACCAGATCTACCAGACCGCCCACCACTTGTTGACGCGGCGCAACGGCGGCTGGCCGCTGACGATGTTCCTCGCCCCCGACGGCACGCCCTTCTTCGGCGGCACCTACTTCCCGCGCGAACCCCGCTACGGCCTGCCCGGATTCGCCGACCTCTGCGAGCGCGTCGTCGCCGCCTACGCCGAACGCGGCGCGGACATCGCCGCCCAGGCCGTCGAACTGCGCGAGGCCATGATGGACACCGTGCCGGAAGCCCCGGCGGGTCACGCGGCCTTCGATGCCGCCCCGCTGGCCGCGGCCGAAGCCATGCTGGCGCGCGCCTTCGACCCGATCCACGGCGGCTTCGGCGGCGCGCCGAAGTTTCCCCATCCGACCGACCTCGGCTTCCTGCTCATGCGCGACAGCCAGGCCTCGCGCGACATGGCGCTGACGACGCTGCGCCGCATGTGCGAAGGCGGCATCTATGACCAGATCGGTGGCGGCTTTGCCCGCTACAGCGTCGATGAGCGCTGGGAGATCCCGCATTTCGAAAAAATGCTCTACGACAACGGGCCCCTGCTCGGCCTTTGCGCCGACGCCTGGGCACAAACGCGCGACCCCCTGTTCGCCCGCGTCGCCGGAGAGACTGCCGCCTGGATAGCACGCGAGATGCAGGCGCCCGATGGTGGTTACTTCTCGGCGCTGGACGCCGATTCCGAGGGTGAGGAAGGCAGGTACTACGTCTGGGATCGCGACGAATTGGCCGCGATCCTGAGCCCCGAAGAGTCGGCGCTGGCGGCACGGCGCTGGGGCTTCGGCGGGCCGCCGAATTTCGAGAATCGCCACTGGCACCCGCGCATTGCCGGCGCATTGAATGCGGGCGAAGAATCCCTGCTCGAATCGGCGCGGCAAAAACTTTTCGCCGCACGCGAACGGCGCGTCCGTCCGGCTTGCGACGACAAGGTGCTGACCAGTTGGAATGCGCTGATGATCGAGGGCATGGCCCATGCGGCGCGGGTTTTCGGCCGCGATGACTGGCTGGGTTCGGCGCACGGCGCGACGGACTTCCTGCGGCGGACGCATTGGCGCGATGGCCGCCTGCTGGCCACGTCACGCAATGGCCGCGCCCATCTCGACGGCTATCTCGACGATTACGCCTTCCTGCTCTCCGCCCTGCTGGAAATGCTGCAGGCCGGGTTTCGCGGCGACGACCTGGCCTTCGCCGTCGAACTCGCCGACTCGCTGCTGGCGCGATTCGAAGATCAGGACGCCGGCGGCTTCTTCTTCACCGCGCACGACCATGAGGCCCTCTTCCACCGTCCCAAGAGCGGCCACGACAACGCCACGCCCTCGGGCAACGCCGTGGCGGCCTTCTCGCTCCAGCGCCTCGGGCACCTGCTCGGCGAGCCCCGCTACCTGGCCGCCGCCGAGCGAGCCCTGCGGCTCTACTGGCCGCACCTGCGGCAATCGCCCGGCGGCTTCGGCTCGATGCTGCGCACGCTCGAAGAAGCGCTGACGCCCCCCGCCATCGTGATCCTGCGCGGCCCCGCCGCCGGGATGGGGCAATGGACGGCAAGGCTCGGCGCCGAGCCGCGGCGCATGGTGCTGGCGCTGCCCAACGGACTGCAGGGATTGCCGCCCGCGCTGGCCAGGCCGGAAAGCGATCATGTCAACGCCTGGGTCTGTCGCGGCGTTACTTGCCATGCCCCGACGGCGAACATGGAAGACGTCCTGAATTGATCTGAAGCATTTTTTGCTCGATGGACATCCGGTAGCTTTCGCCGACCCGTGCCCGGGACACCCACCATTCACCCCTGATAAAGGAAACCACATGAAATCGGTTCTGATCTCCGCCCTGGTTGCCGCCGGCCTCGTCGCCTCGGCGCCGGCCTTCGCCAACAAGGATCTCGCCACCAAGAACGGCTGCATGGCCTGCCACGCCGTCGACAAGAAGCTGGTCGGCCCCTCCTACCAGGACGTCGCCAAGAAATACAAGGCCGCCGATGCCGACATGCTGGCCGCCAAGGTCAAGACCGGCGGCAAGGGTGTCTGGGGCCAGATCCCGATGCCGCCGAACGCCAAGGTGTCGGACGCGGACGTGAAGACGCTGGTCACCTGGATACTTGGCGGCGCCAAGTAAGCCTCGTCACCTCCGCGCGCAAGGCCGTTCCCGCCCTGGGCGGGGGCGGCCTTTTCATTGGCAGTTCACCGGCGCGGCGATCACGCGCAAGGGCCCGCGCTGATTTATCATGCGCGCTTCGCCTGTCCCCGATCTGAACGGAGTTAAACCATGAATGTGCCCATGAAAGCCCTCTCCCTGTCCGTAATCGCCGCGATCGCCATGATGGGCTGCGGCAAGGAAGAGCCGCCCCCGCCGCCCCCCGTACAGGCGCCGCCGCCCCCGCTGGCGGTCAAGATCGGCAGCGTCGCACCGCTGACCGGCGGCATCGCCCACCTGGGCAAGGACAACGAGAACGGCGCCCGCCTCGCCATTGACGAAGCCAACGCGGCAAAGCCCAAGCTCGGCGGCCGCGACGTGAAATTCGAACTGGTCTCCGAAGACGACCAGGCCGATCCCAAGGTCGGCAATACCGTGGCGCAGAAGCTGGTCGACGCCAAGGTCGCCGGCATCGTCGGCCACCTGAATTCCGGCACCACCATTCCGGCCTCGGCGATCTACAACGGCGCCAAGCTGCCGATGATCTCGGGCTCGGCGACCAATCCGGCGCTGACCGAGCAGGGCTTCATTGGCGTGTTCCGCGTCGTCGGCCGCGACGACCAGCAGGGCCCGGCGGTGGCCAATTACCTCGCCACCAACAACAAGCCCAAGACCGTGGCCGTGATCGACGATGCCACCGCCTACGGCGAAGGCCTCGCCAACGAGGTCGAGAAGACCCTCAAGGCCGCCGGCATCAAGGTGCTGCCGCGCGAGAAGGGCACCGACAAGACGGTCGACTGGAAGGCAGTGCTGACCAAGGTCAAGGGCAAGAAGCCCGACGCCGTGTTCTACGGCGGCATGGACGCCACCGCCGGCCCGCTACTGAAGCAGGCGCGCGAACTCAAGATGACATCGGTCTTCTCCTTCGGCGACGGCGCCTGCACCGACAAGATGGCCGAACTCGCCGGAGCGGCCGCCGAAGGCCTGATCTGCTCGCAGGCCGGCATTCCGGTGCAAGCCGCGGGCAAGAAGTTCCTCGACGCCTACAAGGCGAAGTTCAAGGTCGATCCCATCCTCTATTCACCCTTCACCTACGACGCCGCCAACCTGCTGATCGCGGCGATGAAGAAGGCCGACTCGCCCGATCCCGCCAAGTACCTCCCGGCGCTGGCCGCCAGCGACTACAACGGCGCCAGCGGCAACATCAAGTTCGACGAGAAGGGCGACCGCAAGGACGCCGAGATGACCATCTTCACGTTGAAGGACGGCAAGATCACGCCGCTGGCCATCATCAAGGGCGGCAAATCGCTGACGCTGGACGAGTACGCCGCACTGTCGGCACCCGCTCCCGCTCCGGCTGCCGCGCCGGCACCTGCGCAACCGGCCGCGATGGGCGGCATGCAGGGCATGGCCGGCATGGCCGCACCCGCTGCCCCGGCCGCACCGGCGGCGGCACCCGCCGCACCCGCTCCCGCCAAATAAGCGGATAGCGACGCAGCACCACGGGGAAGCCGCTCACGCGCCTTCCCCGTTTTTATGTCCGCGAGGAACGAGCGGACGGTATCCAGAGGACTGCGCGCCGACCATGGACATCCTGCTGCAGCAGATCATCAACGGCCTCACCACGGGCAGCGTCTACGCCGTCGTGGCCCTCGGCTACACGATGGTCTATGGCGTGATCCAGTTGATCAATTTCGCCCATGGCGAAGTGGTGATGATCGGCGCCATGGTGGCCTTCGCCGTGATCGCCGCGCTGGCCGGCAGCGCCCTGCCGCCGGGGGTGATCCTGCTCGCCGGCGTGCTCGCCGCGGTGCCGGCCTGCATGCTGCTCGGCTACGGTCTGGAGCGCATCGCCTACCGGCCGCTGCGCCACGCGCCGCGCCTGGCGCCGCTGATCACGGCGATCGGCATGTCCATCATCCTCCAGCACCTCGCACTGCTGATCTGGGGCCGCAACCCGCTGGCCTTTCCGCAGATCGTCGCCAATCCGAGCTTCAACGTCGGCGGCGCCGCCATCAGCGCCGTGCAGATCGGCATCATCCTGCTCTCGATGGTAATGATGGCCGGCCTCTCATGGTTCGTCTATCGCACGCGCTTCGGCATCGCCATCCGCGCCACGGCCGAGAACGTGTATGTCGCCAGCCTGATGGGCGTCAATGCCGATCGCGTGATCGCCGCCACCTTCGTCATCGGCGCGGCACTCGGCGCCATGGCCGGCGTAATGTACGGCACCTACTACGGCATCGCCCATTACACGATGGGCTTCATCCTCGGCCTCAAGGCCTTCTCCGCCGCCGTATTGGGCGGGATCGGCAACATTCCCGGCGCCATGGTCGGCGGCCTGCTGCTGGGCCTGGTCGAGGCCCTGGGTACCGGCTACATCGGTGAATACACGGATCTGTGCCGCTGGCCCGGCGCCGCCGACGACGGCTGGATGGGTGAGCGCTGCGCCGACGGCGCCCACTTCGTGCTCTTCGGCAGCAACTACCAGGACGTGTTCGCCTTCCTGATGCTGATCCTGGTGCTGGTCCTGCGGCCCTCCGGCCTGCTCGGCGAACGCGTTTCGGAGCGCGCATGACGGGCTGGACCACGAAAGAGAAAGTCGGACTGGCCTGCATCGCGCTGGCCCTGATCGCCCTGCCCTTCGTGCTGGCGATGGCCGGCACGGCCTGGGTGCGCATCACCAACTTCGCCGTGCTCTTCGTCCTGCTCTCGCTCGGCCTCAACATCGTGGTCGGCTTCGCCGGCCTGCTCGACCTCGGCTACGTCGCCTTCTTCGCCGTCGGCGCCTATGTCTATGCCCTGCTGGCATCACCCCACTTCGGCCTGCACCTGCCCTTCTGGATCATCCTGCCGATCGGCGCGGCGGTCGCCGGCATCGCCGGCGCCGTGCTGGGAGCGCCGACTCTGCGCCTGCGCGGCGACTACCTCGCCATCGTCACGCTCGGATTCGGCGAGATCGTGCGCATTTTCATGAACAACCTCTCGGCGCCGCTGAACATCACCAACGGGCCGAAGGGCATCAACCTGATCGACCCCTTCCGCATCGGCGACTTCAGCTTCGCGACGACCGCCGGCGCCCTGAGCGGG
>JACRIX010000077.1 GCA_016215645.1 Rhodocyclales bacterium | reverse complement strand
TCAGCCGTCAAATCCACCCGCCACTTGATCTGCATGTCAGCCTCCCGTCACGAAAGGCTTCAGCGTATGACTCCCTGCCATTCACCACTCGCCGGAACCGCAGCAGTTTCCCCTATCAATTCCTCGATGACTGACTACTAGCAGCATGCTTCTGCCCAACGAAAATAGACCATGCAGGACGCACTCGAGGAAGTCGAACAGTGCCATCGGCAACCAACTTCCAAAGCCACTGTCCATCCTTTTGAAAATCAGATTCAACATACGGAGCACTTAGATAGATATTCTTAACTACCGTGTACCTGACTTGCTTAAAAGTCTCGCTATTACGGAATTCCGCCTCCATTCCCGACAGTGACCCCTCCCAGTAGGTGCACCACTTGCAGTCGGCTGATCCCCAATAAACAACGCTGATAGAACTTGCCGGTGACGGCCCTTGGGCATACGAATTTGGCAGCTGGAACAAAAAGAGTCCAAGCATGACGCGAAGCAATCTGACGAGTGATGACCTCTCGATGTCAACACCCACGATCTAATTCGTTCCCACGAGGTTGATCCGGTCAAGAAACTGGATGAGATCCGGAAGCCAAAACTTGCTTCCCTTCTCCAGAAGCTTATGCCCATTCCAAAAGTCATGAGCGTACAGACGGAAGGTTAAATCTCCACCAGCGAGTCGGTATGTCTCAGCATAGTACTTTACGGATTTGTCCGAGTTATAGCCATCACCTTCTCCATAGAGCCAAAGTGTCGGAATTTCCGAGCCGGCACCGGCCTCTTTGAACAGGGTCCCATTGATGTCATCAAATCGGCAGCTTCGATCATCGCCCCAGGTTCCAACAAAATTGATAACTCCTTTGAGCCCCGCAACCTTCCGTCTCGCAGCATAAACAAGCGCCAAAACACCTCCCCGAGAATTTCCTCCGAGCAGTACCCGCTCAGCGTCGAGAGATGGATTGCTTCGCACGTAAGCGAACGCCGCGTCGATGTCTTCGATGGCATGCTGAACGCCGGCCATGTTTATAGCAATGTCGCAGCTGCGCGGCTGATTTTGCGACCCCTCCGAACCTCCCAACCCGCGCCGCATAGGCATGATTACTGCAATGCCACGCGAAGTCATCAGGTTGGCCAGTTCATCGTATTTGACCCTCGAAAAACCGCTCACTAGGCCGTGGTTAAAGATAAATACAGGATACTTCCCGGTCGCATTGGGTGTATAGAGAGTTGCCTCAAGCTTGATAGTTTTCTGATTGCTATCAGGCAGCCTTTCCATTGAAGGAATCCAAATTGTTGTCCCGCCACTTTGCGTCTGTGCGCCAGCTGAGCTCCAATAGAGGAGGCCAACCCAAAGTGCAATGGAAAGGTTCTTAACATTGACCATAAAAATTGGCAAACAATGGACGTGAGATTGTGTTCTTAACTTAATGCATGATCCCCCGGAAGCGTACTTTGATGCAGCTCCTTGATGTCCGCTCATGGCCGGTTACCGCCGTCCCGCCAGCGCCGACTATTGTGGATGCTCTTTCGCTTCGACACGTTTCTCATGCATCTGCCGTGCATCGCTTGATGCATCACGCAACCGACCCGCCTTTGCCTCCCGCCGAAGACCGCACTATCCCTGAAATACCTTCCCGCGCCCCGACCCCCAGCCCGACGTCGCGGCGTTGCACCACCTCCGGTTCGCGCGGGTTGATGCGGATCAGCGGCGCGTCGAGGCTGTGCACGAAGGCGCGCACGGTGGCCACCGTGCTGCCAGCGCCGACTTCTATCACCAGTGGCCGCTCGACCGTTCGCAGCCAGTCCGCGAGACGGCGTTCCTGTTCGCGCGTGCGCCCCTCGATCCAGTCCCGGTCGCCGAACATCAGGATGGCCGGCCGCGCCAAGGCACCGCAGTTCGGGCAGCGCGGCATCGCCAAACGGATGCGGCATTCGGCGACATCGACCTCGGGCACCAAGTCGGCCGCGCTCCAGATCGCATCCGAGCAAGGCTCCAAGCATTGCAGATGATGGATCGAGCCGTGGCATTCGGTCACCCGGTCCTCGCCAAACCCGGCACGCTGGAAGTGGCCATCGACGTTGCTGGTGAACACAACGCCGCCGCGCGGCATGCTCGCGGCAAGTTCACGCAGCAAGCCGAAGCCCTCATGCGGCACGGTGGCGCGATACAGGTTCAGGCGATGGCCGTAGAAGCCCCAGGCCACTTCCGGATCGCGGCGAAACGCGGCCGGCGAGGCGATTTCTTCAAAGCGGATGCGCGCTCGCCCGAGGGCCGGATAGGCCTGCCAAAAGCCGCCCGGCCCACGAAAATCCGGCAGCCCCGAATCCACGCCCATGCCGGCACCGGCGCAGATCACCAGCGCATCGGCCTGTTCGATCAGGCGCGCCGCAGCGGCATAGCCGTCGGCAAGCGCCGTCATGCGGCGAACTGCAGGCGCGCGAGGTGGGCGTAGAGCCCGTCCTGGTGCACCAGTTCGGCGTGGGTACCGGTCTCGACGATGCGCCCCTGGTCCATCACTACGATGCGGTCGGCGCGCTGCACGGTAGCGAGGCGATGGGCGATCACCAGGGTGGTGCGGTTCTTCATCAGGCCTTCCAGCGCCGCCTGCACCAGGCGTTCGCTCTCGGCATCGAGCGCCGAGGTGGCTTCGTCGAGCAGCAGGATGGGCCGGTCGGCAAGCAGCGCGCGGGCGATGGCGATGCGCTGGCGCTGGCCACCGGAAAGGCGCACGCCGCGCTCGCCCAGATCGGTGTCGTAGCCCTGCGGCAGTTGGGCGACGAAATCATCGGCGTAGGCGGCCGCGCAGGCGGCGCGTACGTCCTCCGGGCTGGCCTCGGGCCGCGCGTAACGCACGTTCTCCAGCACGCTGGTGGCAAAGATCACCGCTTCCTGCGGCACCAGCGCAATGGCACGGCGCACCGCCAGCGGGTCAGCCTCCGCCAGCGGCACCCCGTCCAGTAGCAAGCGGCCCGACTGCGGATCGTAGAAGCGCAGCAGCAACTGGAACACCGTGGTCTTGCCCGCACCCGAGGGCCCCACCAGGGCCACCGTCTCGCCCGGCGCCACGCGCAGGCTGAAGTCTTCCAGCGCCGGGGTGTCGGGACGCGAGGGATAGCGAAAGCCGAGATCCTCAAAGCGGATCTCGCCGCGCGGACGTGGCGGCAAAGGAGTCGGCGCTGGCGGTACGGCGACGTCGGGCCGGGCGTCGAGCAATTCCAGCAGGCGCTCGGTGGCGCCGGCGGCGCGTTGCAGGTCGCCCCAGGATTCGGACAGCGCGCCGACCGAGCCGCCTACCAGCGCAGCATAGAAAACGAAGGCCGAGAGCTGCCCGGGCGTGATCTGTCCGGCGAGCACGTCGTGGCCGCCGACCCAGAGGATCAGCGAGATGGCGCCGAACACCAGCACCAGCACCACGGCGACCAGCGTGGCGCGGTTGCGGATGCGCGCCAGCGCCGTATCGAAGCCGCGCTCGACCAGGCCGGCGAAGTCGCGCCTGTCGGCATTTTCGTGACCATAGGCCTGGACGATGCGGATTTCGTGGATGGTCTCGTCGATGCGGTTGCCGAGGTCGGCCACGCGATCCTGGCTGATGCGCGCGAAGCGCCGCACGCGGCGGCCGAAGAGCACGATGGGCGCCACTACCAGCGGCACGCCACCCAGCACCAGCAAAGTCAGCTTGAGGTTGGTGGTAAACAGCATGATCAGGCCGCCGATCAGGATCAGCAGGTTGCGCAGCGCGATCGACAAACTGGAGCCGACCGCGTTCTCGATCAGGGTGGTGTCCGAGGTCAGGCGCGAGATCACGGCACCGGTGCGGCCGGCCTCGAAGTACGAGGGCGGCAGGCTCAGCAGGTGGTCGAAGACGCGCCGGCGCAGGTCGGCCGTGACGCGCTCGCCCAGCCACGACACATTGTAGAAGCGGGTGTAGGTCGCCGCCGCCAGCAGGGCGATGATGCCGAACATCATCATCAGTGCGCGATCCAGCCAGGCCGGATCGCCGGCGGAGAAGCCACGGTCGATCACCGCGCGCAAACCCTGCCCGACCCCCAGCATGGCCAGCGCGGCGACCACCAGCGCAATCGCGGCGACGACAACCCGGCCGCGATACGGCTGCAGCATGGTCCAGGCAATACGGGCGGGAGTTTTCAGGCTGGTCACGGTGTCGATCCTTGGCTAATTATCACGGCCAGACGCCGCCGGCCGACAATGCCCACCGCAATAGCGCCCAGCCCGCAAAAAAACAGCACCTGCTGCACACCGAACCACTGCACCAGATGCCCCACGGTGAAACTGCCGAGCGGTGCGATGCCGAGGAAGGCCATCGAAAAAATCGCCATCACGCGGCCACGATAGGCATCATCGACCTGCATCTGCACCAGGGTATTGCTGCCGGCGATGAAGGCGATCACGGCGAAGCCCAGCACCATGACGATGGCGAAACCCAGGGCCAGCACGGTGTTGAGCGAGAACACGGTCAGCGCCGCGCCGGCCACCAGCACGGCGTCGGCCACGCGTCGCGGCAAGCGCTCGGTACCTTGCCGGCTCGCCAGATACAGGCCGGCAAACAGCGCACCGGCACCGGCGCTGCCGATCAGCAGGCCGTAGGCGCGCGCATCGCCGCCATAGATCTCGCTGGCAAACAGCGGCATCATCACCGCATAGGGCGTCACCAGGAAACTCACCGCCGCCACGGTCAGCAGGCGCGGCCGGATTTCGCCGTGGCCCAGCACGTAGGCAATGCCTTCGCGGAACGACTGCCAGGCCGAGCCGGGCTCGCCGCGATGCGGCACCACCCGGATCGCCAGCAGTGCCAGCAGCACGGCCAGGTAGCTGGCCGCATTGATGGCGAAGCACCAGGCCTCGCCGATGGTGGCCACGGCGAAGCCGGCCAGGGCCGGGCCGACGAAGCGCGCCGAGTTCATCAGCAGCGAATTCAGGGCAATCGCATTGGGCAAGTCGTCGCGCTTTTCGACCAGTTGCGCGGAGAAGGCCTGCCGCGCCGGCAGGTCCAGCGCATTGATGGTCCCCAGCAGCAAGGCCAGCCCGATCAGCCAGCCGGGCGTGACCTGGCCGGACCAGGTCAGCGCCGTCAGCACCACCGCCTGCAGCATCGCCGCCACCTGGGTCGCCAGCAGGATGCGGCGCCGATCGAAGCAGTCGGTCAGCACGCCGGCGAAGGGGCCGAGTACGAGGATCGGAATCTGGCTGGCGAAACCCACCATGCCCAGCACCGCGGCCGAATTCGACAGCCGCCAGGCCAGCCAGATCATGGCGATCTGCTGCATCCAGGTGCCGGCCAGCGACACCAGTTGCCCGGCAAAGTAGATCCGGTAGTTGCGCGAGGACAAGGCGCGCGAAAAGACCGCGGTAAAGAAGCTCATTGCGGCGATTATCGCCGATGGCCGGGCGGGCCCCTGCCGCCGGTGAGGTGAAGGCGCTCCGGAACGCCGTGTCACCAGCGCCGACTCTTGATCTGCGTCGTATACGACGGCGTCTCGCTTGCCTACAATCACGGCCCATGAATGCCGATTTTTCGATGCGCCTGCGCAGCCTCCTCGACACCCTCGAAACCGGCCTGGTCGAACGTCGCCAGAGCGTGCGCCTGTGCCTGCTGGCGGCACTCGCCGGCGAGCACACGCTGCTGATCGGACCGCCCGGCACGGCCAAGAGCGAACTGGCGCGGCGCCTGCACACCGTATTTCGCGACGCCCGCTATTTCGAACGCCTGCTGACGCGCTTCTCGGTGCCCGAGGAACTCTTCGGTCCGCTGTCGATCAAGGCGCTGGAAGACGACCGCTACGAGCGCCATACCGCCGGCTTCCTGCCCGATGCCTCAGTCGCCTTCATCGACGAGGTGTTCAAGGCCAACAGCGCCATCCTCAACGCCCTGCTCACCCTGCTCAACGAACGCGAGTTCGACAACGGCTCCGGACGCCAGGCGTGTCCCCTGATCAGCGCCATCGGCGCCACCAACGAGGTGCCCGAGGATGAAATCGGCGAGGCCTTCTTCGACCGCTTCCTGGTGCGCCTGCCGATCGCGGCGGTGAGCGCCGAGGGCTTCGGCGCCCTGCTCGACGCCGGCAAGCTGCGCGACTGGCAGGCGCCGGGACCGGAGCTCAGCCTCGACCGCGCGGATCTGGCGCGGCTGGCCGCCCGGGCGGGCGCCATCGACGTTCCACCTGAAGTCGTCGCCGTACTGGCGGAACTGCGCCGGCACTTCGCCACAGTGCCCCTGGCGGTATCTGACCGGCGCTGGGTCAAGATCGTCCGGCTGTTGCGCGTCGCTGCCGCGAGCGATGGTCGCACTGCCATCGCTGCCTGGGACCTGCTGCTGCTGCCCTGGCTCACCGCGCCCGATGCGCCGCGCCAGGCGCAGGTAGCCGACTGGCTGGCGGCACGACTGGGGGTGCGCGAGGCCTTTTCGCCGGCGCGCCTGACGCGGGTGGTGGAGGCCTTCGAAGGGCAATTGCAGGCCGAACTCCAGGCCAACGACCTGGACTACGACGAGTCCGGCCGGCTCAAGTTTTCCTCGGTCGAACTGGCCGAGGAAATCGGCGACGCCAAGGGTGGCGCTGCCGCCACGCGCATGCTGTACCAGCGGCGCCGGCACTACGGGGCGACGCATATCGGCGCCCGGGTTCGGCAAATCGACGATCTGCTGGCGCGCATCGCCGGCTATGCGGATGAAATTGCGCTGCAATGTACCGACCTTGCAGCATTCGCGCGAAGCAGTCTTTGGCTCAACGAAGCGCTTACCGCGCGCGCCGAAATGAACCTTGCCGCCACGTCTGATGCCGTGGCCCGACTCACCGAACGCACACGAACGACGCGCGCCGGTTTCCTGAACCTGCCGCGCCTCGACGCCGACAACGGCCGCGAGCCGGAACCCGTGGCGCACGAAGACCTCGCCGCCTGAACGCGCCGGTGTCAATCCACGCAAACCCGCCGCTGCCCTCCGCGCTGCTGTTCTGCGGCGGCGAGGCGCGCCTGGCGGCGCTCGACGCCCTGGCCCGGGCGCACTGGCTGGGCGGCATGACCAATTCGCAGGGTTGCCTGGAGCCGCGCCTGGACGCCCTGGCGGGCCTGCGCAGCGCGCTTTTCGCCGGCAAGGCGCCGCCAATGCATGCCATGTCGTGGCCGCCGCCCGATATCGCGTTGGCGCTGGGCAGCGCCATGGACGCACTGGACCTGGCACGCTATTGCCATGCTCGGCAGGAACTCACCGACACGGTGCTGATGAGCATCCTGTTCCATTTCGACCTCATCGTCGATTACGTCGATCGCGGTGCCGATGAGGAGCAGGCCATGCAGATGGCCATCGATGCCTTCAGCGATGACTGGCGCCAGCACTGTGGCGAGATCGACGAACTGGTCGACGTCTTCGGCATGGTGCCCGACGATTGCGAACACAGCCGCTGGGACGAGCTGCGCGGATTGTTGCATTCCGCCGGCTGGCAAGAGGTGCTGCGCATCCGGCGCCTGCTCGCCGGCTTGCCGGAACTGGTGAAGATCATTCGCGAACTGGGTCGCTCGCGTCCGACCGAAGCACACGACATCGCCAGCCAGTCGCTGGTCGAGGTAATGGAGCAGGCCGTGGCCCTGCGCGCCGAAGCACGCACGGTACGCGTTCCCGACATGCCGGGCGAGACGCGCGGCATCCACCGCTCCGACCGCATCGCCCGCATGCTGCCGGCCGAGGCCATGCTGCTGGGCCATCCGCGTTTGCGCCTGGTGTGGCACGCGCGGCGCGCCGAGCGCAGCCTGCTGTGCTATGAAGACGACGACCGCATGACGGAAACGCGCCTGCACCAGGCGCCGGTGCTGCAACCGCGCCCCGGCCTGATGCCGGCGAAGAAGCTGGAACTGGGCCCCATGCTGGTCTGCGTCGACACCTCGGGCTCGATGCAGGGCGGTGCCGAGGCGGTGGCCAAAGCCGTGGTCCTCGAAGCCATGCGCGCCGCGCATGCGCAACACCGCGCCTGCCATGTGTTCGCCTTCGGCGGCCCGGAGGAAGTCGTGGAAATGGCGCTGCCGGTGGACCGTGCCGGCATCGAACGCGCCACGCGCTTTCTCGGCCAATCCTTTCGCGGCGGCACCGACATCTGCGCGCCGCTGGAAAAAGTCATCGCCCAGGTCGAACAGGAGCGCTGGCAGCGCGCCGACCTGCTGATCGCCACCGACGGCGAATTCGGCGCCACGCCGGCGCTGGCCGCGCGCCTTGCCGCCGTCAAGCGCGCGCTGGGCTTGCGCGTGCAGGGCGTGCTGATCGCCGACCGCGAAACCGTCGGCCTGCTCGAAATCGCCGACCACATTTACCCGGTGCGCGACTGGCGCCGCTTTGGCGGCAACAATGCCGACTCACCAATCCATACGCATCGCCTCACCGCGCTGTATTTTCCCGGCGCGCTGAGGAACGAGGCAACGCGCGAAGCCACAGTCTCCGGTGCCGAAGCCTCCGCCGCCTTTCGCGGCACCAAGCCTGCATGAGCTTCGCCAGCGACTACCTGGCCCAACTCGACGCCTTCGCCGCGCTCGGCCCCGTGCCGCGCGTGCGCGCCCTGCATCTGCCGCCCCCGCCTTCCGTGTCACCGGAAACCAACAAGGGCGAGTTCTGCGCCCTCGAACTCGATGATGGCTCGCTCGGGCTTTCGTATGTGCTGCTCGACGATACGCTGGCGCGGCTGCGTGCGGCGGGCGACGGGCTCGGCCTGGTTGGCGCCGACGCCATGGCGCTGGCTCGCCGCTACGCCGGCGCCGACTCTTTCGGCAAGGCCCTGGGCTTCGCCACCGCCAACGCCTTGACGCGCTGCTTCTATGATCGCGCCGGCTTTGTCCCCGATGCCAGCAGCGACTCGATCGGCCAGATGGATCCCCGGGCCGGCGAGCAGATCGGCATGATTGGCCTGTTCCGCCCCCTGCTCGGTCGCGTGCTCGCCAGCGGCGCCCGGCTCACGGTGGTGGAACTCAAGGCCGAACTTGCCGGCGAGGCCGATGGTTACCGGGTCACCCTCGATGCCACCGAGTTGATGCCGTGCGAAAAAGTGGTGTCGACCAGCACGCTGCTGCTCAACGACACCCTGGATCGCATGCTGGAACAGTGCCGTTCCGCGCGCTGGTTCGCCATGGTCGGCCCCGGCGCCGGCTGTCTGCCCGATGCCCTGTTCGCGCGCGGCGTCACCCTGGTCGGCGGCAACTGGATCCGGGATGCCGCGGGCTTCGTCGACGCCCTCACGCGTGGTGAATCGACCAGTGCCTTCAGCCTTAAATCGGCGCTGACGCGGGACCACTATCCCGGCTTTCCCACACTGCTGGCGCGCGCCCGTGCCGCACGCCGCTGAACGTCCGGCCGCGTCGATTTACTTCGGCAGGGCCAGAATCCAGTCCACCAGCTTCTTCGCGTCGGCCTCGGAAATCGCCACCCCGTTCGGTGGCATCGCCACGCCGCTGGATTCTTCCTTCCAGTGCCGGTTGTACACCGATGTCCCGCCCATGATCGCCGCCGTCAGATTCTTGCGCGCATTCTTGTCACCCTTGTAGCGCGCGGCGACCGCCTTCCAGGGCGGCCCGACCGGCTTGAGGCCTTCCGGTCCCTTGGCATCGAGTTCGATCGCGTGGCAGATGAAGCAGCCGGATTTGGTCGCCAACTGGCGCGCCGCCTCGTCCTTCTTGGCATCGGCAAGGACGGGGCTGCTGGCGAGCACAGCGGCGAGCAGCAGCGGCAGGTGGATTGCGGTCATGCGTTTCATACCAACTCCTCAGACAATAAAACCTGTGCGGAAACCTGTCCCGGAAACGGCACCAAAGCGGAATCGGAAATGCCGGACCGACGCCGGCATTTCCGATCCCGAATGGTGGCCGCGCGGGAAGATGCCGCGGCTACGACCGGGTCATTGCCGCCCCCCAGCGCGCCGAAGCCAGGCCGAATACGGCGCCGGCAACCAGCGACAGGGAGATGACGACAAGTGAATTCTTCATGCTTAACGATAGCAGGACCTCGGGCTTGAGCATATCCGGTGTTTGCAGCAGATAGGCAAAGGAAGAGGCAAAGCCGAACACCGTGGCGGGAATCGTCGCCAGGGCAGGAATGTTGGCCGCCAAAACCACCACGACCACACCGGCGCCGACCACCAGCGCCGCCCACAACGGCAAACCCAGCGACCCGGCCATGGGCACCGTAAGGATGACCACCGCCACGACCCAGGCCACCAGCGCACCGAAAATACCGCAGACGATCAGCTTGCGCAGCGCGGCGATATCGGCGCCAAGGGCATAGAACGCGCCCCAGGCGACAAACGCCGCCCAGATCAGATACACGCCGCTGAGCGGTCCGAGGGCGAGAAAGGTGGCCAGGGCGCCCAAAACCGAAATACTTATGGCAAGTGCATTCAAACTCTTCATTGCGATCGTCTCCTGTGATTGGTATTGTCTCGGTCGAATTTGGATCAATGCCAACCGATGGCCCGAACAAAAGCGCCGAACCTCGATCAAAACCGGTCAATCGGATCCTGTACCTGAAACACTAGTGTCTGGTTTCAGCACACTATCCGCCGACCACATTGCTCCATGGGAGTAATGCGCAAGGGGCATGCCACGCCAGTAGCAAAAATCGGCGGCGATCCCATCGTGCCGGCTCGACTTGTTTGTCATTCGCGCTCAACCACCGGCCACCGGTGGCCAGATCGCCAGTATGGCGCCGTCCTCCAGCACGCGCGTTCCGCGCTCGCCCGGCGGCACGAAATGGCCATCGATCAATACCAGATGACAGAGCTTCTGCGGCAGCGCGAAGCGTTCGATGATCTGCTGCACCGTGGTTCCCTCTTCCAGGTGCAGCGTCTGCGCATTGGTCCGCTTTGCCTCGGCCGGCAGGTAATCCTGCAGGGTTGCGTAAAGCTTGAAGATCACCTTCATGCCTCCCTCCCCTGCTCAAGCATTGCTCATGCCGCCCTCTGGGCACTCGCCAGATAAGCCGCCATGTAGCAATTCGGATCCTTCAGCAAAGCGTCTTTCCATGACCCGAGCCGGGTCCGCGTCTGGATCAGGCCGCGCAAGACACCAACATGTTCGGTATGCCCGATCGACGTGGCGCCGATCAGCACGTCGTCCTTGAACTGCAGCGACAGGTAGCGATGATTGGCAGAATCCACCAACTCGGTCCCCGCGCCGCCATTTTGCGCGGTCTCGCCCCACCACTGACCAAAGGAGGTCGACACTAGGCCGAGCGTGTCGAGCACGTTGATCGCCAGCACACCCGGCAACTGTGCTTCGCGTCCGGCCATGTTCAGCGCCGCGACCCGCGCCTGGTCGGCGGCATTGGGTTGAATCGCCGCGACCAGATGGGCGCCGGTCAACAAGTCCGGCGCTTCGGCCACGTCGCCCGCCGCATAGATGCCGGCGACGGTGGTCTGCATCCGGCTGTCGACCAGCACGCCCTTCGCCACCTGCACCCCGGTATTCTCCAGAAAGCCGACATTCGGCGCCACGCCGGCGGCGACAATCACCAGATCGCAGCCCAGCGCCTCGCCGTCAGACAGGGTCACCGTCAAGCCGCTGGCTTCGGACTTGGCGCCGACGCCCACGGCTTGCGCAAGACGGTCGAGCAGGCCCGGATTGGCCCCAGCCGGGGCGATGCGCTGCACTCCCTTGCCGGTCAGGACGCGCACGCCCTTGCTCTCGACCCATTGCTTGATCATGCCGCCGGCTTTCGGCGTCATCATGCGTGGCACCATGCGGTCGCCCATCTCGACCACGGTCAATTCGACACCGCGCGCGGCGAGCGCCTCCATGATGATGCAGCCGATGAAGCCGGCGCCCAGTTGCAGGACGCGCGTTCCCGGCTTGGCCAGGCTGGCGATCGCACGAGCATCGGCCAAGGTCCAGCAGGTTTGCACCTGCGGCAGGTCAATGCCGGGAATCGATGGCCGCACCGGGTGCGAGCCGCTGGCGATCAGCAGGCGGTCATAGGTTTCGAACTGTCCGTCGGCAAGCAGCAGCTTGCGCTGGGTGGTGTTCATCGAGACCACCCGCGCTTGCAGTTCGCGAATGCGCAGCCTGGCGAAATGGCCCTCCGTCTTGCGCAGCCAGGTGCCGCTTTCGTCGATATTGCCTTCCAGCAGATAGGGAATCGCCATGCGCGAATAGGCGGGTTCCGGCTCGGCGCCGATCAGGACGATCTCGGCGGCGGCATCGGCTTTGCGCAGGGCTTCCGCCGCCACCACGCCAGCCGGTCCATTTCCAATGATGACGTGTTTCATGAGCTTTCCTTAAACGATCAGGGGATCGGCAAGGCCGATCCCCTGAGGGGTATGGCAGGAATTACAGACCCAGGCGATCCAGGGTTTCTTTGGTCGGCACGCCTTCCGGCGTCCAGCCGCGCGCCTTGTAGTATTCCGGCCGCATCTTGTCGATGCCATTCACCAGGCCCTTGGCCGGTCCGGTCTTGGCGGCCTCGGTCTTCAGGCGCGGCGGCAGGTCGTCGTCCTTGGCGGTGAAGCCGGCAGCATTGTTGAACAGGCGCTCCATGTTCCAGATGCGTTCGCCCAGCAGCGCCAGCTTCTCCATGGTCCAGTCACCTTCGCAGGCCGTGTCGAGCTGCGGCTGCAGATCGGCCAGCGACCAGGCAAAGGTGGTGAAGGCGCAAACGCCGGCACTGTCGAAGACGCTGGTGGCGTCCTGAAAGGCCTTGACCAGGTCGGCCTTGCCTTCGGTGACCAGCGGATCGGTCTTGACCGGGATGCCCAGCACTTCGGAGGCCACGGTGTAGGCGCGCAGATGACAGGCGCCGCGGTTCGATGTCGCGTAGCCCAGGCCCATGCCCTGGATGCCGCGCGAATCGTAGGCAGGGAATTCCTGCTTCTTGACCCCCATCGACAGCTCGGGGCGACCGTACTTGGCGCACAGCCGGGCCGAGCCCATGCCCAGTTCCTTGCCGAAGCCGATCCCCTGCGCGGTCATCTGTGCCAGTTCCACCAGTGCCTGGGCGGAACCGAAGGGTGCCTCCAGGCCGATCTGTTCCTTGGTCAGTATGCCCAGATCGTAGAGTTCCATGGCCGCGGCGATGGTGGCACCAAACGTGATCGGATCGAAGCCGTCTTCGTTGCACAGCACATTCACGTATTGCAGGGCTTCCAGGTCGCCGACGCCATTGGCGGCGCCCAGCGCCCAGGCGGCTTCGTATTCGAGCCCGCCGGAAGCGCCCCAGTATTGCGGCTTGTTCACCACGCTGAAATGGGTTTCGTCGATGCGCGAGATGCGCCCGCAGGCGATGGTGCAGCCAAAGCAGGCGGCGTTGGTGACGAGATGCGTCTTGCCGTCGGTGGGCCGCTTTTCGTGCATGGCTTCGCCGGAGATCTTGCGCGCATCCTCGAACTGCACGTCGCGATGGTTGCGCGTGGGCAGCGCGCCCATTTCGTTGATCACGTTCATCAGCACCTGGGTGCCATACTTGGGCAGGCCCTGTCCGGTCACCGCGTTGTCGGCCAGCACCTTCTTCGCCGCCTTGGTCGCGGCCATGAATCCCTTGGCGTCCTTGAGCGCCCCGCCACTGCCACTCTTGCCACGCACGGCGACAGCCTTGAGGTTCTTGCTGCCCATCACGGTACCGACCCCGGAGCGGCCGGCGGCCCGGTGCAGGTCATTGACCACGCAGGCGAACAGCACGCCGTTTTCGCCGGAACGACCGATGCTGGAAACGCGGATCTGCGGATCCTGATGGCTGCTCTTGATGATCTCCTCGGTCTGGAACACGGTTTTGCCCCAGAGGTGCGAGGCATCGCGCAGTTCAACCTTGTCATCCTCGATCGAGAGATAGACCGGCTTCGGCGACTTGCCTTCGAAAATGATCATGTCCCAGCCGGAGAACTTGAGCTCGGCGCCGAAATAGCCGCCCGAGTTGGAGCAGGCGATGGCGCCGGTCAGCGCTCCCTTGGTGACGACGGAGTAGCGTCCGCCGGTGGAGGCGACCGTGCCGGTGAGCGGGCCGGTGGTCATGATCAGCTTGTTCTCGGGCGCCAGCGGATCGACCTTGGGGTCGACTTCCTCGACGAAGTACTTGGTGGCGAGGCCACGCTGTCCCAGGTATTCCTGGGCCCATTCCATGTTCAGCGGTTCCGCCTTGCAGGTGCCCTTGCTGAGGTCAACGCGCAGTAGTTTCCTGTTCCATGCCATGTCTGTGTCTCCTTAAGCGGTCGCGCGCGGTTGGGTGTCGGTCTTGCCGGCCCAGGCCCGCATTTTGTCGAGCCCGGTCCAGTCGGCATCGACATAGGTGATGGCGCCTGTCGGGCAGGCATCGGCGCAGGCCGGTTCGCCGCCACAGAGGTCGCATTTCTGCACCTTGCCGGTTTCGGCGATGTAATTCACGGTGCCGAACGGGCAGGCGATGGTGCACACCTTGCAACCGACGCAGATGTCCTCATGCACGGCCTTGGCGCCGGTGCCGGCATCAATGCGGATGGCATCGACCGGGCAGGCCGTCATGCACCAGGCTTCGCTGCACTGGGTGCAGGTGTAGGGCACCTTGCGACCGGCATGCTCGAAGTTGAAGACCTTGATCCGAGACTTGGAGATATTGAACACTCCATGGTTCTCGTAGGAACAGGCCATCTCGCATTGCAGGCAGCCTGTGCATTTGTTGGCGTCGATGTGCAACGATTTCTGCATTTCCAACCTCCTGTTTGACTCGAATTTTCTTGGACTGAAGCGGGATCCTGTTCGGCGTGCGACAGGACGATTTCCATTCGCAATTCGCATGCCATGCATTTTTTTGCGGGATATCTGAATTTCGGCACCCGGATTCATATCTGTCGCAGCAAAACGCTACAACTGTCGCAAAGCGCGACGGTTTCGACCGAAATCGATGGACGCTACACCATCGCACGCACGCTACGGCGGTTTTATGGCTGGCGATGCTGCACGCCATGCCGCTGCATGATGGCCTTCAGCGTACCGTCAGCCAGCAGTTCGTTGATCGCCGCCTGCAGCGCCTGCGCCAGGTCGTCGCTCTGCTGCTTGACGGCAAGGCCCAGCGGCCATTGGCGCTTCTGCAGGATCGGGTGCGGCGGCAGGTCGATGGCCATGCGCGCGTCACCCTTGAGGCCGCCTTCGAGCTCGCCCTGCTGCGCCATCACCGCCGCCACCGTGCCGCCCTTCAGTGCCGCCACCGCCTCGCCGGCAGTGCGGAAGGTCTTGATGGTATTGCGGTAGCGTCCGCCGTCGGCCGACAACATCACGCTCGCCCCAAGCGTGTCGCCTTCGATGCCGAGGCTGAATTTTTCAAAGGGTTCGAAATTGTCCAGTGTCGGCAACTGGTCCAGTTGGCGCGCAATCGCATAACGTTCGCGGTGATACGGCGCAAAGAATTTGACTCGCTCCACCTTGGCCATGTAGGCCGGATCGATCGGTACATGCATCATCACGTCGGCCGGACCGTAGCCCAGGTAGTGGCCCTTCCAGACCATGTTGCGCAGGTCGTCCTCCATGTTCTCGTCCGCCTCGAACCAGAGCGGCGACATCCTGACGCCGAGCTTGGCCGCCAGCGCCGCGGCGAGCTCGACATCGATCCCGCTGCCCTCATGCGAAAAAGGGGCGAAGTTCTTGTACAGCGCCACCTTGAGCACGCCGCTGGCCCGAATTTTCTGCAATGCCGAAAGCTCCTCGGCGCCCGCCGGCGCCGCGGCGAACAGTGAGAGCCACAGGGCAGTCAGCGCTGCCAGAACCGGCCATCGAATCATGCGTACACCCTCCTCATGCACTTGTGCGACGCGCCGCCGCTACCGCGGCCCGCGAATCTGATGCCGCTCAATTGGCGCCGGCCATGATCCACTTGATCAGGGTCTTCAGGTCCTGCTCGGGCACGGTGTCCATCGGCGGCATCGGCACCTTGCCCCAGCTTCCCGCGCCGCCTTTCTTGACCTTCGCCAGCAACCGGGCTTCGGCATTCTTGTCCTTCGCATATTTCTTGGCCACCTCGCGATACGCCGGGCCGACACCGCGCGTATCGACCGCGTGGCACGACAGGCAGTTGGATTTCCTGGCCAGCGCCTCCATCGGGCTTACCGGCGCCGCCTCCTCTTCATGCCGTGTATCGAGGTAGGAGCGAATCGCCCAGATCGCCTCCTGCGACAGGATGCCTTCGAAGGGCGGCATGTACACCGCGCCATTGCGTACCTTGCCGCGCAATACCGAGTCGCGGAAATAGATGTCGGTTTCCTTGTCGATGTCGAGCTTGCGCAGGTCCGGCGCGATGCCGCCGCTGATGGCTTCGAGGCCATGGCAGCGGGCGCAGTTCTGATTGTAGGCCGAGGTCCCGACCCGAATGGCTTCCTTTTCCCCGCGGTAGGGGTTTTCGTCGCGCTTCGCGTCTCCCAGCGGCTTCAGGCTGCTGACATCCACCGCCTGCGGGGTCACGTCGCCATGGGCCAGTGCCCATGACGACACCAGTGCGCCGGCCATGACGGCGAGCATGGCAAGAGATCGGATCGTTGCGTGCATGAAAGCTTTCCTCCTGGAATGTGGGTGGTCCGGCCATGCCGGAACATGGCCGGCACTGAATCCCCCCCAGGCAGCACGATGCGTGCCAATCACCTGGATTGCACGGCAATCCTACTGCGACAAACGTCGAAACTGTCGCAGGCATGAAAACTGCACTGGAACACTTCTGTCAAAACGACGGACTGTCGCAACTTGAAACATCCGATGTATCATTACCGGGCAACGACTACATATGGGCCGTTCAACGTAAACGGCACCAATAGCGACGCGAGCGCCGGGAGCGCCACGCCGCCGGAGCGAGGAGACAACGCAATGAAGCAGGCCAACAGCAGTGGCGGGCTGGAATTCGGCACCGCGGGCCACGCCCATGACGTGTTGCGCAACGCCGGCCTGGTACCGACAGGCCTGCTTCCGACGGCGATCGAACTGTCCTGGGAACGCTGTCTCGGCTATGGCCTGGACAACGACCAGGGCACCGACTTCGACCCGCTGGAGCGGGTGCTGCTGGCGGAACAGATCGAAAAAAGCCGCGACCTGCTGACCCACGCCCAACCCGTGATGGACGTACTGTTCGAGCAGATCGTCGATACCCAGAACGTGGTGGTGCTGGCCAACAACGCCGGCTACATCCTCCACAGTTGTGGCGATCCGGAGTTTCTGACGCAGGCGGAAAAGGTGGCCCTGGCGCCGGGCGTCGAGTGGTCAGAGGCCAATCGCGGCACCAACGCGATCGGTACCGCGTTGGTGATGGCGGCGCCGGTGGTAGTGAATGGCGACCAGCATTTCCTTTCCGCCAACCGGTTCCTGACCTGCTCCGCCTCACCCATATTCGATCCCCACGGTCAGTTGAGCGGCATCCTCGACGTCTCCGGCGATCATCGCAGTTCCAACCGGCATACCATGGCCCTGGTCCGCATGTCGGTGCAGATGATCGAGAACCGCATGTTCGCCTCGGCCTTCAATGAAATGCTGACCCTGCGCTTCCATGCCCGACCGGAGTTCGTCGGCACGCTCTGCGAAGGCATGGCCGCCTTCTCGGAAGACGGCACCCTGCTCTCGGCCAATCGCAACGCCTGCTTCCAGTTCGGCCAGAACCTCGCCCAGTTGCGCGGTGCCAATTTCAGCTCGCTGTTCGGGCAGCCGATCAGCCGCCTGCTCGACCACCTGCTGGTCCGCCCGCAGGACCCGATGGCGCTTACCCTCAGCAGCGGCGTCCGGGTCCAGGCACGCGCCGACTTTCGCACCTCCCACTTGCGGCGCCACTCGCGCCCATCGATGCAGAGCGAGGCGGCATTGCCCCAGGCTGTCGTGCCGGCCGTCGCTGCCGTAGCCGCCGACCAGGCTCACGCGCCTTCCCGCCGCAACTGCCCGATGGAGCGCCTGCAAACCGGGGATCCGCAAATCGACGCCGTCCTTGCCAAGGTCAAAAAGGTGATTGGCCGCGACATCCCGATCCTGATCCAGGGTGAAACGGGTACCGGCAAGGAACTCCTGGCGAATGCGATCCACTGTGTCGGCCCGCGCGCCGCCAAGGCCTTCATCGCGGTCAATTGCGCCGCGATTCCCGAGGGCCTGATCGAATCGGAACTGTTCGGCTACGAGGACGGGGCCTTCACCGGCGCACGCCGCAAGGGCAGCGTCGGCCGCATCCTGCAGGCCGACGGCGGCACCTTGTTCCTCGACGAAATCGGCGACATGCCGCTGTCGCTGCAGGCACGCCTGCTGCGCGTACTGCAGGAGCGCGTGGTGATGCCGCTGGGCAGCGCAAAAGCCTACCCGGTGAATATCGCCGTGATCTGCGCCACGCACCGCCGCATCCGCGACAGCGTCAGCAGCGGCCTGTTCCGCGAGGACCTGTATTTCCGGCTCAACGGGCTGACCGTGATGTTGCCGCCGCTGCGCGCACGCACCGACCTCGAAGCCCTGGTTGCCTCGCTGCTCAGGGAACTCGGCGGCGACCACCCGCCCTCGCTCGATCCCGAAGTGCTGAGCCTGTTCCGTAAACATCCCTGGCCGGGCAATCTGCGTCAGTTGTCGAACCTGCTGCGCACGGCGGTGGTCATGGCGGAGGGCGAAGCCACCATCCGCCGCGAACATTTGCCCGATGACTTCATCGAAGATGTTGGGCAGAGCCTGCCAAATGCGACAGCCGCCGCCCCCGTCGATGCGATGGCGGCCGCGTCGGTCGCCGTGTCGCCAGCGCCGACTTCTGCCAGCCCGGCGGCGGCAGTCGCTGCCCCACCGACCACGAATCTCGACGACCTGACCATGCAGGCCATCCACGACGCCCTCGGCCGCGCCCACGGCAACGTCTCGGCGGCGGCGCGCGAACTGGGCATCAGTCGCAGCACCCTGTATCGCAAGCTGCAGCCCTGAGGCGGGGCCGGAGCGACCGGAGTCCGGCGTGTTTTCACGACTGGCGCAGGAGGCCAGACGGCTCAAGACCGAAACGCTGGTGCTGTATCTTGCCGCGAGGCATCCGGCGACACCGTGGTCCGCACGCCTGCTGGTGGCCTTCATCGTCGGCTACGCGCTGAGTCCGATCGACCTGATCCCGGATTTCATACCGGTGCTGGGCTACCTCGACGAACTGATCCTGCTGCCGCTGCTGCTGGGTCTCGCCCTGCGCCTGATCCCGCCGCCGGTGCTGGCCGAGTGCCGCCAGCGCGCCAGCGAATGGGCTGACCGGCCGCGCCCGGCGAGCCACCTCGCCGCCATCATGATTTTCATGATTTGGGTGCTGGTGTCGGGCGCTTTGGCCTGGTGGGCCTGTGCCTTGCTTGATTTCGGGCACCTCGACATCTGACGCGCGCGCCGGGCGCCACGCCGCCGACCATGCCTTCATCACCCCTGCCGCAGCGACTGCGCACCACCTTCAGCCTGCTTGCCACCCTGGGTCTGCTGCCGTCGCCGGCCGTCGCCGCCGACATCGACGCACCGAGCGTGAATGTGGTCGGCCTATCGCCGGTAAAGGGCCTGGAACAGCCGCGCGACGAAGTCGCGGCCCATGTCCAGTCGCTCGACAACCGGGTGTTGCACGAGAACCGGCTGCAACCGCTGCCGGAACTGCTGGGCAGCCGCATTTCCGGCGTCAATGTCAATGAGATACAGGGCAATCCCTACCAGGCCGACGTGAACTTCCGCGGCTTCAGCGCCAGCCCGCTGCTGGGCACCCCGCAGGGCATTTCGGTATATCAGGACGGCGTGCGCATCAACGAGCCCTTCGGCGATACCGTCAACTGGGACCTGGTGCCGCGCGCGGCGGTCAGTTCCATTGACCTGATCCCCGGCTCGAATCCGCTGTTCGGGCTGAATACCCTGGGCGGCGCGCTGTCGATCCGCACCAAGGACGGCTTCACCCATCCCGGCGCGGCGATCGAGGCCAGCGCCGGGAGCTTTGGCCGGCGCGAGATCGAAGCCGAATTCGGCGGCAAGCGCGGCGACCTGGGCCTGTTCGTGGCCGGCTCGACCTTTCGCGAAGACGGCTGGCGCGACTTCTCGCCGTCGCGAGTGGACCAGGTCTTCCTCAAACTGTCGCAGCAGCGCGGCCCGCTGGAGTGGGACCTCGCCTATACCCACGCCAATACCGACCTGATCGGCAACGGCCTGTTGCCGGATTCGATGCTGCAGGCGCGGCGCCGGAGCATATTCACCAAGCCCGACCAGACGCGCCATCGCCTGCATCTGCTGAGCCTTGGCGCCAGCTACTGGCTCGACGACAAGGCGCGCGTTACCGGCACGCTCTACCATCGCAGCAACCGGGTGAAAACCCTGAACGGCGATGCCAATGACGCCTTCGAGAGCGATGCCGCGCTGGACGGCGATGCCGGCGCCAACGGCGGCCTCGGCGTCAACACCAGCACCGCCGCCAGCAACCGCACCGCCACCGACCAGCGCGGCTGGGGCGGCGCCCTGCAGTGGTCGCGGATCGACGACAACAATCACGTCGCCTTCGGCCTGACCGGTGACTTCAGCCGATCGAGCTTCCAGCAGACCACCGAGCTGGGCATTTTCGACAGCCAGCGCGGCGTCGCTTCCGGTGGCGCCGGAGAGACGCTGAACAATCGCCTGAAGGGAAAGTCGCGCAGTTGGAGCCTGTTCGCCACCGACACCTGGAAGCCGCGTCCGGACCTGGCGATCACGAGCTCGCTGCGCCTGAATCAGACCCGCGTCACCACCCGCGACGAACTGCGCGCCGCGGCGCCCAATCTCGACGGTGACCAGCTCTATACCAAGCTGAATCCGGCCATCGGTGCCCACTGGACGCTCGCGCCGGGCTTCTCGGTATTTGCCAACGCGGCCCAGGGCAACCGCGCGCCAAGCCCGATCGAACTCGGTTGCGCCGACCGCGCCAACCCCTGCTCATTGCCCAACGCCATGCAGGCCGACCCGTTTCTCGCGCAGGTGGTGACGCAGACTTTCGAGGCCGGCGCACGCGGCAAGGCGGGCAGGCTGCGCTGGAACGCAACCGTGTTCCGCGCCGATAATCGCGACGACATCCTCTTCGTCGGCACCTCGACCAGCCAGGGCTACTTCAGCAATTTCGGTCGCACGCGGCGCGAGGGGATCGAACTTGGCGCCGCCACCGATCTCGGCCCGGTCTCGCTGCGCGCCGACTATGGCTATGTCAAGGCCACCTACCAGTCGGCCGCCTGCCTGCGGGCGGAAAACAACAGCACACGCGGGCAAACCACGGCCTGCACCCGCGGCGGCCAGAACGACGAAATCCTGGTGCAGGCCGGCAACCGGATACCCGGGATTCCGCTGCACAGCCTCAAGCTCGGCGCCGACTGGCGCGGCGGCGCCGACCTGCGCCTGTCGGCCGATCTGGTCGCCTATTCCAGCCAATACCTGCGCGGCAACGAGAACAACGCGCATTCGCCCGGCACCTATTCCGACATCCTCGGTGGCGGACCGCGCAGCTTCCGTGGCGCCGGCAGCGCGCCGGGCTATGCCGTGCTGAACCTGGCGACGCGGATCAGGCTCGATCGGCGTTGGCAGTTTTCCGCACGGCTCAACAATGTGTTCGACACGCACTACGCAACGGCAGGCGCCCTGGCGGAAAACCCCTTCAACGCCACCGGCAGTTTCCAGACCAATTCGGCCAACTGGACGCGGGAAAGCTTCTATGCTCCCGGCGCGCCGCGCAGCCTGTTTCTCGCCGTCAATCTCAGTCTCGGCTGAGCATCCCAGGGAGTCCGCATGAAACCTCGCCACCTCGCTCTACTGCTTTCGATGTTTGCCGCCGGGGCGGCGAGCGCCGAGAGCTACACCATCGACGCGCGCCATACCTTCCCCAGCTTCGAGGTCAGCCACTATGGCTTCTCCTTGCAACGCGGACGCTTCAACAAACTCAGCGGCAAGCTCGATCTCGACGCCGGCGCGAAACGAGGCTCGGTCGACATCACGATCGACACGACGTCGGTAGACATGGGCTTCGAGGACTGGAACAAGCACATGCGCGGTGAGCGCTTCTTCCAGAGCGACAGGTTTCCGCAGGCGCGTTTCGTCGCCCGCGACTTCGCCTTCGATGCCGACCGGCCAGCCCCGGTCGCCGGCGAATTGACCCTGCTCGGCGTAAGCCGTAACGTGGTGCTCAAGGTGTCGCAGTGGCGCTGCGCCAAACATCCGATCCTGCCGCGCCAGCTGTGCGGTGCGGATCTCGAAACCACCATCAAGCGCTCGGATTTCGGCATGAACGCCAACCTTCCCGGGATCGGCGACGACGTCCGGATCACCATCCCCGTCGAAGCACTCAAGGACTCCTGATGACACTCCTATCCCTGCGCCCGGTGCGCCTGATGTTCGCTGCCCTTGCCCTCGGCCTCGCCCTGCCGGCGAGCGCCGGCGGCGCCCGCGCCTACGTCAGCAACCAGAAGGGCAATGTCACCACGATTGACCTGGCCACTTTCGAAACGGTCGGCGAAATCGACATCGGCGGCGCTTCGCCGCGTGGCCTGGGCGTCACCGCCGACGGCAAACTGCTGGTCGTCGCCACGCGCGACAAGGGCGATCTGGCCGTGGTCGACCTGCACACGCGCACGCTGGTCCGGCGCATTGCCATCGGCAAGAACCCCGAATTCGTCCGCGTCCGCGGCGACCAGGCTTTCGTCTCCTTCGAACCCGCCTCGGCGGGTGGAGCGCCGCCCAAGCCGGGCTCGAAGGAGGCCACGGAGCTGAAGCAGAAACGCGCTGACGACAAGGAGGAGCCGGCGCGCATCGCCATCGTCGACCTCAAGGCCGGCAGGAAAATCGCCGAAATCACCGGCGGCATGGAAACCGAAGGCATCGAATTCTCCGCCGACGGCCGCAGCATCATCGTCACCAACGAGGACGACAACAACCTCACGGTGCATGACATCGCCAGCGGCAGACTGCTCAAGACCATCGACACCAAACCCTACGGCACGCGGCCGCGCGGCATCAAGATGGCGCCCGACGGCAAGTCCTACGTTGCCACCATCGAGTTCGGCAACAAGCTGGTGGTGCTCGATGCCGGCTTCAACGTGGCCAGGGTGGTGGCGACCGGCGACACGCCCTACGGCGTCGCCTTCGGCCGCGACGGCAGCCGGCTGTATGTCGCACTGGCCAGGGGCAAGACCCTGCAAGTGTTCGACACGACCAGTTTCGCCAGCATCGCGGACTACCCGATCGGCGACCGCTGCTGGCACTTCACGTTCACGCCGGACGACAGGCACATCCTGCTCGCCTGCGGTCGTTCCGACGAAGTCGTGGTGCTCGATGCCGTCAGTGGAAAAGTCGTCAAGCGCATCGCCGACAAGCAGATGCCCTGGGGCATCGTCACCTATCCAAAATCCTTCGGCAGCCTCGACACGCCGTGAGATGAGCCGTCGGCAGGTGCCGCCGAAAAGTCGGCGCTGGCGACACGGCGATCCAGCGCCCGATCAGGGCGTCCTCGCCGCGCCGGCGGGATCCGGCACGTACACCAAGGAACCGTCAGCCATGCGGTAGGCGACGCCGGCACGCACCCCCTTGCCGCTACCGACCAAACCGGCCCCTTGATAGCGCTCGATCTTCGCGCCATCCTTGGTGACGATCTCCATGTCCGGCTTGCCGGCGTTGCGGATCAGGGTCAGCGTGTCGCTGGTGAAAGGATTCAGCGGGTTGTTGGCGATCGCCAGCATCAGCGCCGCGATCACCACCAGGAACACGTCGATCAGGTTCACCAGCGACAGGATCGGGTCGTCGCCTTCGCTCTCGTCATCCAGGCGCAGCTTCACGACTGCCCGCCCTGCCGACGTTCCAGCTGCAGCAGTTCGATGGCATACCAGCGCTTGCGCACGTTGGCGATCCAGTAGGTCAGCGCCGAGGCGATCAGCGCCAGGATCACCGCCGAGAACGCCACCATCAGGCTGCGCGAAACATCCATCAGTTGACCGTCGCCGAGCGCCTTGAGCGCCGGTCCCATCGGGATCATGGTCGCCACCAGGCCCAGCATAGGCGTGACGCGCGTCACGATGCGGATGAACTCCAGCCGCGTCACGGCCTCGGCCTCCAGTTCGGCGAGGGAAAGCTCGGGCATGCGACGCCGGGCGTCCAGCAGCTCGAACGCTGCCGCCACCTGCCGCTGGCGCTGCCGCCACTGCCAGGCAAAGGCGCCCAGGGCATAGAACGCATACAGAAACAGGAAGGCGATGGCCAGCAGCACCGGTACCAGGAACAACTGGCTGATGCCGAACATCAGGGTTTCCAGCAGGGTGCCGAAGTTCGCCGCCACGCCTGCTGTTTCGGCTGCCGCCATCACGCGCCCGCCGCGTGCGGCAATTGGACGCGAACACGAACCTCCCGCGCCGGGCGCTGGAACAGCACGCCAGCGAGGAAAGCCGCCAACAGCAGCCAGATCAGACCGCCGAGGCCGCCGGCCGGCCTTGCCGGCGCAGCCGACGCCTGGTTGAGCTGCAAGCCCTCGATCGTCGCCTCGGCGGACAAGGCACCTGTTTGTAGTTGCGGCAAACCGGGCATCGTAGCGGAACGTGGCGCCAGGGCAATGGCACGCGGAGGCGAACGCCGTTCGACAAGGCCGTCGGCTGACGACCCGGGAGCATCCCCTGAATTCGCCACCGGCACCGAAAGCATCGGCGCCAGCGCCGCCGCGGTCGGTGTCCCGGCGCCCATGCCGCTGCCGTCGCGGGCGCCGGTGTGATAGCCGGTGCGCAGGAACTCGGCGGCTTCCTCGCTGCCTTCCGCCGCCGCCTGGCGGAACCATTTCATCGCCGCCTCCGGATCGCGGGCGACACCGCGCCCCTCGAACAGCACCGTGGCGTAGTGCATGCGACCGAGCGGACCGTAAGCCGGATCGCTGCTCATGGCGGCCTGGCGCAGCAGGTCGGCGGCCTCCTTCAGGTCGCGCTCGGTGCCGTTGCCGTTCTCGACCTGCAAGGCCTTCCAGATCATCGCCCCGACATAGCCGGCGACGATGCACCTGTCGAATATCTTGTTCGCATTTTCATGGTCGCCGCACTTGGCCAGCAGGTAACCCTTGGCGCAGGTGGTGATGCTCGCCGGCTGGTCCACCGCGGCCTGCAGCGTCATGTCGCCGATCTGGTTCTCCAGGTCGATCGGATCGCCCGGTGTCACCGTGCCGCCGCAAAAGCTGACGCCGGCATGGCTGGCCGCGTTCGCGACCGGCATCAACACGAACGCGAGAATCGCACCACCGGCAATCAGGCGCTTCACCACCGCGATCCTTTCCGCACTGTCAGCGACCATCGATCATACCGCGGCGTCGAGCCTGCGATGGCAAACCTCCGCGGCGGGCATTCCGAGCCGGCGCCAGTGAGTGCAGCGACGCCATGTCACTCGATCCTGAGGATCGGCAGCCAGTGGCTGCGCGGATCGCCCGGGCTCAGGTCCTCGGCACGGATCGGCCGCTGGCGGCGTTCGACGGGAACGCTGTCGGGCGTGATGAAGGGATCCATGTCGACATCGTGCACCTGGCCGACGATGCCTTGCGCGGTCCAGCTCATGCGGTAGTAGAGGCCGTTGAAGGGATCGATGTGCAGGGACTTCGGCGCCGTGCGCATGAACAGCAGCGCGTATTCGAGCGGCACCAGATCGCCGGCACTGATCAGCGGCGCCTCGCGCGCCACCGGAAAATGGCACAGGCGCTGGCGCGGACCGCTCAGGCAGCGGAACGGCCGCATGGCGAGGAAGTATTCCTCCAGCGATTCCTCCATGCTGATTTTGAAGCGCGTCTGTCCGCCACCCGCCGGCGTGAATTCGACGCTACCGATGCGCTGCCGCTCGCCGTCGGCGTTGCTCAACCAGATGCCGCGACTGCCCGATAGCTCGGCGGCGAATCCCGCCAGTGACGGCAGCATGGCGCAAAGCAGGAGATACAGGTATCGACGCTTCATGACAGGCCCGATCGCGCAATGTCAACGCAAGAAAAAAAGGCCGGCGGCAATCACATTGCGCCGGCCTTGAATTGAAGCGATCCGCATTCTCGAACGGATCACATCAGGAGGAGCCCACCCGTCCTACACACCACTCTTGTGCAACTTGAACACCCACATCGAACCACCCTGGTTCAGGTAGTTGACCTTCTTCGCCACGTCCCCGCCCCACAGCGGCACCGCACCGCCCCAACCCGAGGCGACGCCGATGTACTGCTCGCCGTCCTGTTCCCAGCTGATGGGCGGCGCGACCACGCCGGAACCGGTCTGGAAGGACCAGACTTCCTTGCCGGTCTTGGCATCGGCCGCCTTGAGGAAGCCCTCCGGAGTACCCCAGAACACCAGGCCGCCCTTGGTGGTCAGCACGCCGCCCCACAGCGGAGCGTTGTTCCTGACTTCCCAGACGATCTTGCCGGTGGCCGGATCGATCGCGCGCATGGCGCCGATGTAGCTGTCGTCGATGGTCTTGATGGTGAAACCGGCGCCGAGGTAGGCCGCGCCCTTCTTGTAGCTGACCGGCTCGTTCCAGATTTCCATGCCCCACTCGTTGGCGGGCACGTAGAAGTAGCCGGTGTCGGGGCTATAGGCCATCGGCATCTGGTTCTTGCCACCAAGGAAGGACGGCGCCGAGAACACCGAAGTGCCCTTCTTGCCGTCGGCGCTCTTGGCCGGATCGCCGGGGCGGTTGGCCGGATCGAACTTGGGCCGGCCGTTTTCATCGAGGCCGGTGGCCCAGGTGATCTTCTTGACGAAGGGGAAGCCCTTCTGGAACTTGCCGCTCTTGGCGTCGAGCACGTAGAAGAAGCCGTTGCGGTCAGCCTTGCCGCCGAGATGCTTGCCGTCCTTGCTCTTGTAGGTGACGAACTCGTTGACGCCGTCGTAATCCCAGCCGTCGTTCGGCGTGCCCTGGAAGTGCCACGCGATCTTGCCGGTGGCGACGTCGATGGCCACGGTGGAGCAGGAATACAGGTTGTCGCCGGGACGCAGCGCGCTGTTCCACGGCGCCGGGTTGCCAGTGCCGAAATAGGCCAGCCCGGTCTCGGGATCGTAAGTGCCGCCGAGCCAGGTGGCGGCGCCGCCGGTCTTCCACAGGTCACCCGGCCAGGTGGCGTTGGTAGTACCGGAAATGCCGTTGTCCTTACCGTCCTTCATGCCCATGTGGCCTTCGACGGTGGGGCGCACCCAGACCATCTTGCCGGTCTTGGCATCGCGCGCCTCGACCCGGCCGATGACGCCGAATTCGCCGCCGGAGACGCCGGTGAGGACCAGGCCCTTGGCGATGATCGGCGCTGCCGTGGCGGAGTAACCGGCCGAATACTCGTCGATCTTTTCCTTCCACACCACTTTGCCCGTGTCCTGGTTCAGGGCCACCAGTTGCGCGTCGAGCGTGGCGAAGATCACCAGGTTGTCATACAGCGCGGCGCCGCGGTTGACCACGTCGCAGCAGGGCATGATGCCGTCGGGCAGGCGGTGCTCGTATTGCCACAGCTTCTTGCCGGTCTTGGCGTCGAGGGCGAACAGGCGCGAGTAGGAACCGGTCACGAACATCTTGCCGTTGTGGATCACCGGCTGCGATTCCTGGCCGCGCTGCTTCTCGCCGCCGAAGGAAAAGGACCAGACCGGCACCAGATCCTTGACCGTCTTGGTGTTGATCTTCGCCAGCGGGCTGTAGCGCTGGCCCTGGGTGCCGAGGCCCCAGGACAGTACGTCGCCGGTTGACTTGGCGTCGTTCTCGATGTCCTTGTCAGTGACTGCGGCCGTTGCCGGTGCGCCGGCCAGCGTGATCAGGGCGCCGGCAACCAGCACCGATGTCAGGGTACGTTTCATCTAATCCACCTCCTGGAGTTTATGGTTCGTCGGACATGCACTCGCGTGTCCGTCGAGAGCTCTATAGCAATCCAGATGCCAGGGGATTTAAACTCATGAAGAGCTGCAAATTCGATGATTCGCGATCGGCGTCTCGAATGCTGCGTTGCAGCGTGCGTCAAATGCGGGCAGGTGTTTCAGAATGGAACAGCAAACTGTTACACCGCCCGGAACTCGCGCACGTGTCCGCAACCGGCCCGATCAGAAGCCGTAACTGGCCGACAGCCCCAACAGATAGTTGCGGCCGGGCGCGCCCTCGAAGAAGCGCGAATTGCCGTCATTGACGATGACCGAGCCGGCGTACTTCCTGTCGCCGAGGTTGTCGATGCGCAGGAATTCCTTGAAGCGCCAGCCGGCCGACGCCTGCTCGAAACCCAGGCGCAGATTGCCAACCAGATAGGCCTCGGCCGCATCGGTGTTGGCGTCGTTCACATATACCTTCGCCACGTGCCGCGCATCGAGCACGGCGACGAATCCACTCGCCGCATGCCGCCAGGAAATCTCGCCGAACAGGGTCGAGCGGGGAATTCCCGGAATCAGGTTGCCGGCGGCAACCGCGGTATTGGGTGCGGCGCAGGGCGTACCGGTGCAGGTGGTGAAGGCCTCGGCGTACCAGGCCTTCAGGTAGCTGTAGCTCAGGCTGGCCTGGAAGCCCTGCCCGAGTTCGGCCGTGGCGGCGATTTCCAGCCCGTTGCGGCGGGTGCCGCCGACGTTCTGGAAGATCGCCCGCCCGCCGGTGTTTTGCAAGGTCACCAGTTCGTCCCGCGTCTTGACCGCAAACAGCGCGGCATTGAGCTGTACGCTCGGCCCGAGCAGCGCCTTCACGCCGAGCTCCAGGTTGTCGCTGCGCGCCGGGCGCAGGCCAAAGTTCGGGCCCGATCCGGCCACACGATACGAGAGCTCGTTCATCGTCGGCGTCTCGAAGCTCTTGCCGGCCGAGGCATACACATTCACCGCCGGCGAGGCGCGCCAGGTCACGCCGAGCACCGGCGTGGTCGCTGCGAAATCGACCGAGCCGCTGTCGTCGAGATTGGTGCCGACCACGTAGTTGTCTTTTGAACTGACCTTGACCATGCTGTGGCGCGCACCGGCCATCAGCAGCCAGGCCGGGGACGGTTCCCATTGCGCCTGCAAGTACTGGTCGAAGCTGTGGATCCGGTTGTCCTCGTTGCGCCGCAGCGCGCCCAGCACCCCGGTCTGCGCGCCGATGAAGTTCTGGAAGCCCTTGCGCGCTTCGTCGAGGTCGTCGTAGCTGATTCCGCCGGTGACGGTCAGCGGCCCGCCGGCCAGATCGCGGCGGTGGGTCCAGCGCCCGTCGATACCCCAATAGTCGCGCTTGAGATCGATGACGCCGCCGGAGTGCGTGGCCGGCGCCTGGGCGCCGACCGTGATGGCCTGGTACTGGATGGTGTCGCGATGGCCGCGATAGACGGCCACCGACAGCGTATCGCCAGCGCCGACTTTGCGTTCCAGGGCGAGCCCGAGTTGCTGCTGGCTGGTGCTCTTGCGAGTATTGAAGGTATAGGCGCCGGCGGTGGCCTGGCGCGGGTTGGCATCGTAACTGGCGCGATCCAGACCCAGCGGATCCTGCAGGTCGGGCATTTCCATGCTGTTGGCGATCAGGGTCAAGCCGGTATCGGCCGCCGGCTTCCATTTCAGCTTGGCGTTGAGGGTCTCGCGTTTGGCGGCGCTGTGGTCGCGGTAACCATCGGTGCGGAAGCGCGCGCCATTGACGACATAGTTGACGGTACCCGAATCGCCGGACAGCTTCGCCGCGACGCGCTCGGTGCCGAAGCTGCCGATGCCGAGCGAGGGCTCGACGCGCGCGCCCGGCGCGCCGTCCTCGGTAAATACCGCGATCACGCCGCCCGAGGAATTGCCGTAGAGCGCCGAGAAGGGCCCGCGCATGACTTCGACCCGGGCCGCCGAGCCGAGGTCGATGTGCGATACCTGGCCCTGCCCGTCCGGCATCGTCGCCGTAATGCCATCCGCGTAGAGGCGCAGGCCGCGCACGCCGAAGGTGGAACGGGCGCCAAAGCCGCGCGAGGAGATCTGCAAGTCCTGCGCATAGTTCTGCCGGTTCTGCGCGACGATGCCGGGGATCCGGGCGAGGGATTCCGACAGATTGACCTGCAACTGTCCGTCCTGCAGTTGTTCCTTGTTCAGGCTGTCGATCGACACCGGCAGGTCGAAGCCCGATTGCTCGACGCGCGTGGCGCTGACCACCACCGGGCCGGTGGTCAGGGTGGCGTCGGCGGCCAGTGCCACAAAGGCAGGCAGGGCGCCAAGCGCAAGGGGCAGCAGCAGGCGGCCGGAATTCGGAAGCGACATGGCAGTTCCACGGAAAGTCGAAAGAGCCTGCATTGTTGCCGCAAGCGATCGCCGGCGCTGCCGTCAAATCGCGCGGCGCGGCCTCATGAAATTCATGAGACGAGCCCCGCTCAGAGCTCTCAGACGTCGATCAGGCCGTTGCGAATGGCAATCAGCGTCAGTTCGGCGGAGTTGCCGGCGCCGAGTTTCTGCTTGATGTTGTAGAGGTGGGTGCCCACCGTGCGCGGGCTGAGGAACAGCACTTCCGCGATCTCGGCCACCGACTTGCCGCGCGCCAGCATCAGGAACACCTCGAACTCGCGCGCCGACAAGGCTTCCAGCGGATTGCCCTGGCTGCCGACCTGCTGCACGCCGATTTCCTGCGCCAGCGCCGGTTCGAGGAACAGCTTGCCGGCCGCGACGCGGCGAATCGCCTCGATCAGGGCTTCGGCTGCGCTGCGCTTGGTCAGGTAACCGAGCGCCCCGGCCGCCAGCGCGCGCCGCGGATGGGCGGTGTCTTCATGGGCAGACAGCACCAGCACACGCACCGCCGGCCACTTCGCCAGCAATCGCGACAGCGCTTCCAGGCCGCCCATGCCGCCCATCGACAGGTCCAGCACCACGACGTCGGGATCGACCTCGGCAAAGCACTTCAGCGCCTCTTCGCCGCTGCCGCACTCGGCCACCACGCGCAGGTCGCTGGTGGTATCCAGCAACAGGCGAAAGCCCATGCGCACCACGGCATGATCGTCGACCAGCATGATGCGCAACGTCGGGCTCACTCGGAATCTCCAGGCAGCGGAAGGCTCATGCTAACGCGGAATCCGCCCTCGGCGCCGGCGGCGGCCTCCAGGCGGCCGCCCAGCGCCACCACCCGCTCGCGCATGCCGACCAGGCCGTGTCCGGAACCTGGCGGACCGTCCGCCGCGACGCCCCGACCGTTGTCTTCGATGCTGGCTTCCAGGCGCCCGTCGCGCCGCCGCACCGCCAGTTCGACCCGGCTCGCCTGCGCGTGCTTGAGCGCATTGGTCAGCGCCTCCTGCACGCAGCGAAACACGGCCAGGGTCATGGCCTCGCCGAGGTCGCCGAGGTCGCCTTCCAGTTTCAGGTCGAGTTCGATTTCCGGGTGGCGCACCCGCCATTCACGCCCGAGGTCGGCCAGCGCCGCGGCCAGATCGGGCTGTTCCAGCACTGCCGGGCGCAGCTCGCGCACGATGCGATGGACGCTGTCGTAGAGACTGGCCGCAATCTCGTCGATCTTGGCCGAGCCCGGCACCGCGCCGCCCGAGCCGTTGCCGCGCGCGATCGATGCCGCAATCAGGCGAATCGCCGTCACCGACTGGCCGAGTTCATCATGCAGCTCGCGCGCCAGGCGCTTGCGCTCCTCCTCGACGCCGGTCTGGATCAGGCGGATCACTTCGCGGTTTTCCGCCAGTTGCCGGGTGGTCGCCACCAGCCGCAGCGCATCGGCCTCGGTCGGACGCAGCAGGTGGCGCAGGAACAGCAGCAGCGCCACATGCAGCACGGCGACGAAGCCCAGGCCGAGCAGGAAGATCGCGGTCACGCTGTCCCAGGCATCCAGGATCGCGCGCGACGCATCGGGCACGATCTGGATGCGTGCGCCAGGCAGGCCGATCACGGTCGTCGCCAGCTTCGGCCGCATCAACGCCTCGAACCCGTCGGGCGCGCGGCGTCCGGCCTTGTAGGTGCTCGGCGGCGACTCATAGCGCAGCACACCGTCGTCCGAGTAGAGGCGGATCTCGTTGGCGCGCACCCGCCCTAGACTCTTCAGGTAATCGAACATCACCGCCGGCGCCGAGCCGAAGACCCGGCTGGTCTGCGCCGCGGTGCCCAGCATCTGTATCGTGACGCGATGCGCGGCCTCGATTTCCTCCTGGATCGCGCTGCGGTGGTTATCCACCATGAGCCAGGTCAGGGCCGCCAGAAATCCCAGGTTGAGCCCGGCGACCAGCAGATTCAGGCGCAGCCGGAGGCTCATCGATACCCCTCCCGGAGCGTTCGCAACGGTTTAGGAAGCAATCCGGAACACTACCGGCACATCGACGGTCAGCGGTCGGCCGGCCAGGGCCGCGGGCGTGGCCGGCAGCGGCACCGCCGCGCGCACCATATCCAGCGCCTGTCGGTCGAGCGTGTCATGGCCACTCGAACTCAGCACGCGGACCCCGAGCAAACGGCCGTCGGCCGCGAGCTCCAGTTGCAGCAGGGTGGTGCCCTGCCATTGGCGCAACAGGGCGATGCGCGGGTAGCGCTGGTGCGCGGCCAGTGCACCCGCCAGATCCCGGCCGTAGGCAGCCAGCCGTGCCGGGTCGACCACCGCCGGGCGCAGCGCCGCGGGCGTCGGGGCAGGCAGGGGCAGGTCGATCGGCACCGCCACGGGCGGATCGATCCTGCGCGGCAACACGAATTCCGGCTGCGCCTGCGGCAACGGGCTGGCGAGCAGCGCGGCGGGTCGTTGTGGCGGCGTCGGATCGGGCGCGGGGCGCAGCGCCGGAGCCGACACAGGCGGGAAAGTCGGCGCTGGCGACACGGCGGGAAGCCCGGCGGGCGGTGTCGGTACGGCCAGGCGAACCCGCAGCGCCGGCGGCGGCTCGTCCAGGCGAGCTTCGAGGCCGGGCAACCACCCCAGGGCAATGCCGTGGATCAGCGCCGACGCCGCGACGGCCGCGCCAAAACCCCAGTCGCGAACCGCGAGCGGCATGGCAAAGGAGGGAAAGCCGGCGGGAACGCCAAGCGCGAGGCTGTTCATGGCGCCACGCTAACGCATCGCCCGGCCAGCTTCCAGCCTTGGGCATCGAATCATGAAAATCATGACAGGATTTTCGCCACGCCTGACCGGGGGCGATGTTCGCGAACGGCTGGCCCCGTCCTTGCTAGGACTGTCGCATGACGATACAGCGACACCCGTGGCTGACACACCGGGCTCCCGCCTGATGCAGGCAAGGCTTGGGGCGTGGACACGAGCCCTTGCGGGCCTGCTGCTCGGCGCTCTGTGCTGCCTTTCGGCGCTGGCCGGCGACTTGGCCCGCGCCGACATCGAACGCCGCTTCCAGCGCCCGCTGCACGTCGGCGACAAGCTGCGCGAAGTGCCCGCCTGGCCGCTCACCAGCGAACTGACGCCGGACGCCGGTCCGGTCGGCTATGTCTTCGAGTCGATCGACCTGGCGCCGATCCCGGGCTTCGAGGGCACGCCGATGAACCTGCTGGTGGCGATCGACGCCGGTGGCAAGTTCATGGATGTCGAAGTCCTGCGCCAGCACGAACCGGTGTTCCTTGGCGGCCTCGGTCCGCTGCCGCTCCAGGAATTCGTCAAGCAGTACCAGGGCAAGAGCCTCAAGCAGGAAATCACCGTCTCCAGCACCTACGGCAACACCCGTTCCGGTGGCGGCGGCAACCGGGTCGTGCTGGACGGCGTGGCCAAGGCCACCGCCTCGGTGCGCATCGTCAATCAGTCGGTGCTTGCCGCCTCGCTCGCCGTCGCCCGGGCCCGCCTCGGCTTTGCCGATCCCGGCAGCGGCGCGCCGCCGGCCGTGGTCAGAGCGTTGCCCTTCGAGCGCATGGACTTCGCCACCCTGGTCAAGCGCGGCTACGTGCAGCGCATCGCCTTCAGCAATGCCGACATCGAAAAGCTGTTCGCCGGCAGCGACGGCGCCGGCACCGATGCGCAAGCCTTGGGCAAGCCCGACGAGCTCTTCGCCGAAATCCATGTCGCCTACCTCAACGCGCCGACCATAGGCCGCAATCTGCTCGGCGACGCCGCCTGGGAAAGGTTCAAGGCCTATCTGGTGGACGACCGCCCGGCCTTCTGGATCGCCACGCGCGGCCGCTATGCGCTGGTCGACGAGGCCTTCGTCCCCGGCACGGCGCCGCCACGCCTGGCGCTGGTGCAAAGCGAACTGCCGATCGAGCTGCGCGACGCCAATCGCGACTATGCGCAACTGCCGGGCTTCGGCGATGCGGGCAGCGCCCTGATCCTCACCGCGCCGGCGCATGCCGGGCTCGATCCGGGCCGGCCGCTGGATTTCCGCTTCACCGTCAGTCGCGGCCGCGGCTTCATCATGCCGGTGGTAACGCAGCAGCAGATCAACCTGCACTACACGCCGCCCGGCGAGCTGTTCGATTACCCGCCGAAGCCGCTGCCGGAATGGCTGCAGGCCTGGCAGGGACGCCTGCCCGACCTGATCGTCATCGGCCTGGCCCTGCTGCTGCTGAGCGCCGTGCTGCGGCGACCGCGCGCCGTGTCGATCAAGCCTCGCACACTGTGGCTGTTCCGCACGGGCTTCCTCGCCTTCACGCTGCTGTTCATTGGCTGGCATGCGCAAGGCCAGCTTTCCATCGTGCAGATCACCGGCGCAATCAAGTCGCTCGCCGCCGGCGCCGGGCTCAAGAGCTTCCTCTACGACCCGGTGTCCCTGCTGCTGATCGCCTTTACCCTGCTCAGCCTGGCGGTCTGGGGTCGCGGTCCCTTCTGCGGCTGGCTCTGCCCCTTCGGCGCCCTGCAGGAGTTCGTCGGCCTGCTGGCACGCGCCCTGCGCATCCCGCAATGGCGCCTGCCGGCCCGTCTGTCACGCGTGCTGGCACGCAGCCGCTACGCCGTGCTCGCGCTGCTGGTCGGCAGCGCCGCCTTCGCCCCCGCCGCGGCCGAAAGGCTGGTGGAGATCGAACCCTTCAAGACCGCCATCACGGTGGGCTTCCAGCGCGAATGGCCGTTCCTGCTCTGGGCCGTCGGACTGCTGCTGGCCGGCGCGGTGGTATACAAATTCTTCTGCCGTTTCGTCTGCCCGCTCGGTGCGGCGCTGACGCTGGGCGGCCGGCTGCGGCGCCGGGCCTGGCTGCCGCGCATCGAGGCCTGCGGCCAGCCCTGCCAGCGCTGCCGCATCGCCTGCCGCTACGATGCCATTGCGCCGGACGGCGCCATCGACTATGACGAGTGCCACCAGTGCCTCGATTGTGTCGGCATCTATCACGACACCAATCGTTGCGGACCGCAGCTGCTGCTGGTGCGCAAGGGCAAGGCGTTGAAAATCCATCCCTGCGTGAATCGCTCACCGGACACCTGAAAGCACCCGAAGGTCCCGCCGCCGATTATGATGATGGATCGAGGCGTCATGCCTCGAAATCATCCACCCGTTCCCACGACCGCTGTCACGACCATCGCCGATGCCGACGCTCGAATTGCTAGCCCTGATCTTTCTCGGCGCACTGGCCTGGCTCTGGTACGACAGCGTGCATGTGCGCGACATCGGCATCCGCGCGGCCAAGGCCGCCTGCGCCGCCGACGCCTTGCAACTGCTCGACGACACGGTGGCGATTGCCAGCCTCAGCCTGGCGCGCGATGACGACGGTCGGCTGCGCTTGCGTCGCGCCTACGGCTTTGACTACAGCGACACCGGCAACAATCGTCGGCGCGGCAGCCTGGTGATGCTCGGCGACGAGGTGCTGGTGGTCAATACCGGCCTGCGGCTTGTGGCCGTCAGCCCGACGCTGCACTAGAAGTGCGCGAACTGGTTGTGCGGCGCCTGCGTACCCATCCTGGCGTGGATGTCCAGGGCCATGTTGCGGTCGGTATGCAGGATGTGTTCCCGCAGCCAGGCCATGAGGAAGCCGAGCAGTTCTTCGGCAGCCGAATCGCTCCCGGCACAATGAATGTCCCAGAGTTCGTCAACGCGCATGATGAAGTTCTCATGGGCGGCGCGGTGGCGCGCGATATAGCCGGCGTCGAGGCCGGATTCGGCCATGAGCCTTTCCTCCAGCGAGAAATGCTCGCGCACGTAGTCGCGCAAGTCGATGAAGGCCTGCTCGATCAGCTCGGCGCGATGCCCCCGGGCATCGTACAGGCGATTGACCAGCCCGAACAAGGCCTCGTGCTGCCGGTCCACCTCTGGCAGGCCGGTGTAGTAATTCACGCTCCATTGCATCAAGCTCATGCCAATCAACTCCCCCGTTGTCATCAGCGGCGTGCTCCCTCCGGGGCGCACCGCCTGCTTGCGGACGGAGTATCCCGCAGGGTCGACGCCGGCGTCAAATGGGCGGTTGCCAACCTCGTTGCGGTAGCGCCATGAGGGGCCTGTGGAATCTCCTTGCCTGGGTAGCTCCCCTTGGGGCAATCCTCTGCCTGTCACCCGCCCGGGCGGAGAACGTCACCGGCAAGGTGGTGGAGCTGGTCAGCGGCGACAGTCTGGTCATTGAAGACATGCAGGGCCAACGGCATCGAGTGCGCCTGTTTGCCATCGCGGCACCGGATTCGCGCCAGCCATTTGCCGCCGAATCACGACGCGCGCTTGCCGACCTGCTGCTCGGCAAGCGTGTCATGGTCGAAAAAATCCGCGAAGACGCCTACGGCCGCCTCATCGGCAAACTGCTGACCACCCCGGCACATTGCGCCACCTGCCCGCCGAGTCGCGACGTGGCGCTGGCCCAGATCGAGGCCGGGCTGGCCTGGTGGTTCCGCGAGGAACGCCGCGAGCAGACGCTCCAAGACCAGGGCTACTACGAGTACGCCGAATTCGACGCCAGAACGCGCCGCATCGGTCTGTGGCGCGACGAATCCCCGATCCCGCCATGGGAATGGCGCAAGCGCAAGGGCGTGACTGCGCTCCGGGCGGAGCCAAATGACAAAGCCCGTTGGGGCCAGGGCCGGAACGGGCTTTTTGCTTTAGCTGAATTTGTATGGCGCCCGCAAGCTGTGTCTCAAATCGGCGCGGCCCCTGCGGGCCGAAGTCCGGTGTTAGCGGACTATGTAGGGAAGCATCAATCGCGGAATCGGTCTCAGCGCTAAGGTCCTCCGGAGGTCGCCCCAAGCTGGAAGCGATTTCACTGTATGCCTGCGACTGGCCAAAGTCAAATGGTAAAAACCGCAACACCCTGGTGACGTTTCTGTAGTTTAATCCACGGTTTCGCACCCCAGCCATGGCCCTCAAGTCGACCATCTTCACGGCGGAACTGCAGATCGCCGATCTGGACCGCAGCTACTACGCGACGCATGTACTGAAGGTCGCCCGCCACCCCTCGGAAACCGACGAACGCATGATGGTCCGCGTGCTGGCTTTCATGCTCAATGCGGACGCGGCGCTCAGCTTCGGCAAGGGCTTGTCGTCCGAGGACGAACCCGACCTCTGGCGCAAGGACCTCACCGGCACCATCGAACTCTGGATTGAAGTCGGCCTCCCCGACGAAAAGCGCCTGCGCCGCGCCTGCGGCCGCTCGAATCGCGTGCTGGTGCTGACCTACGGCGGCCGCGTCGCCGACATGTGGTGGCAACAGAACCAGGCGGCCCTGCGCAAGCTCGACAAGCTCACCGTGATCGACCTGGTTCCCCAGGAAACCCAGGCACTCGCGGCACTCGCGCAACGCTCGATGACGCTGCAATGCACGTTGCAGGAAAACGAAGCCTGGCTGATTGCCGACGGCGAAAGCCTGCACATCGCGCCGCACACCCGGATGGCCCCGGGCACGCCCTAGGCGCGATCGAGTTCGCGCAGTGCGTCGGCCAATCCGCCCTGGGCCAGACGCAGCGGTACGGCCAGCATCAGGTTCATCGGCAAGGCGAAATCCTCGACCTGCCAGCCGGCGGCATCGCGGCAAACACCGTCGGCATCCGCAGCCGCCAGGCGCTCGCGTAGCGGTCGAAGGTCCGCCGCGTAGCCGACCACCGGCTTGCCCAGCGCCAGTGCGTAACCGATTTCGACACAGGTGCCCGAATCCGGCTCGGCACCGCGAAAGGGATTGAGGTTCGCGACGACACAATCCGCCTCGGCAATCAGCCGCAAATTGTTGCGAAAAATCGCCGCGGCCGAGGCTGGCTCGCTGTCGAGCGGCACCAGCGCCTCGTGCCCGGCGGCCGAGCATTGCAGACGCACCGATGCGGCCCATTGCGCCGCATCGGGACGAAACACATCGGGACCGGCCAGGTAGAGCTTCACGCGGCGAGAAACCGATTCAAGCCTGGTCTTCTTCCTGGCCGAGCATGACCAGTTCGTAGATTGCCTTGGGCGTGCCCGGCAGTTGGGCGATATGCACCGCTGTCATGCCATCCAGCCGCGCGACATTGACGTCGGCGCCAACGGCCAGCAGCAGTTCCACCGGCCCGGCCTGGCCATGGAGTACGGCGGTAATCAACGGCGTGTTGCCGTCCTCGTCCTGCGGATCCACTTCGCAGCCCGCGCTGACCAGGGTCGCGGCGACATTGGTATGGCCGTTGGCCGCCGCCGCATGCAGCGGCCGGTCACGCTTCGGTCCGAGCACTTCGAGATGGGTCCCGGCCTCGCACATCACCCGCGTCGCCGCGACGCAGCCGAGCCTGGCGGCGACATACAAGGGCGGGCCCTCGCGGGCCAGCATGGCCTCGGTGAGGCTGATGTTGACCCAGTCGGCAGGGGTGAGGTCGGGGGTGGCCATGGCTCAGGACAGATGCTTCGCCAGGAAGCCCATCATGCGCTCCCAGGACAGGGTGGCGCAGGCCGCGTCATACACTTCGCCGCGGCGCTCGTTGAAGAAGGCGTGATCGGCCTCGTAGCGGAAGAGTTCCGGCGGATTGCCGGCGGCGCGCATCGCCGCCTCCAGCCCGTCGGCCGCCGCCGGCGTGCACCAGTCGTCCCTGCGGGCGAAATGCGCCTGGAAGGGAATGCGGATGTCGGCCGGGTCGGCAAACTCCCTGGGCGGAATGCCGTAATAGCAGACGCCGGCACTGAGCCGGGGCACATGCACGGCGGCGGCAATCGCCAGCGCCCCACCCATGCAGAAGCCCATGGCGGCGACCTTGCCCCCCAGGTTCAGCAGGTGATCCACCGCGCCGCGAATGTCCTGGTGGGTGGCACCGGGGAAATCCAGCCCGTTCATCAAATGGCTGGCCTCGTCCGGCTGTTGCGTCACGCGGCCCTTGAACAGGTCCGGCGCCAGCGCGTTGTAGCCGGCACGGGCAAAGCGGTCGGCAATGCCGCAGATCTGATCGTTGAGACCCCACCACTCCTGGATCACCACCACGCCGGGGCGACCCGGCCCCGCACTGGCGAGATAGCCACGGCAGGCACTGCCATCGGGGCGCTCGAAATCGATCATCTTTCCCATGCCGGTTTCCTCTGGAGTCGGAGAGAGCGGAATTTACCGGAAATCGGCGGCAATCGACGAGATGCAGCCCTCGTATAATGCCGGCTCGCTGTCCTGCTGACCTACCTTCGTGAATTCCGACCTGTCGCTCCTGCAGCCCTACCCCTTTGAAAAGCTGCGCCAGTTGTTTGCCGGCGTCGCGCCAGCGCCGACTCTCGGCGAAATCAAGCTCTCGATCGGCGAACCCCAGCACCAAACGCCGCCCTTCATCATGAAGGCGCTGGCCGACGCGCTCGGCGGGCTGGCGAACTACCCGACCACCCAGGGCACCGACGCCCTGCGCCAGGCCATCGCCGGCTGGATCGGCCGTCGCTACGGCGTGCCGGCCCCCGATGCCGCAAGCCAGGTGATCCCGGTCAATGGCTCGCGTGAGGCCTTGTTCGCCTTCGCCCAGACGGTGATCGACCGCCGCCGGGCTGCCCCCAGGGTGGTCTGCCCCAATCCCTTCTACCAGATCTATGAAGGCGCCGCCCTGCTCGCCGGTGCCCGGCCGATCTACCTCAATACCCTGCCACACGACGACTTCGCCATGGACTGGGCCTCCCTGCCGGAGGCCACCTGGCGCGAGGTGCAACTGGTCTACGTCTGTTCGCCGGGCAACCCGACCGGCAAGGTGATGGACCTCGCCGCATGGAAGGAACTGTTCGAACTGTCGGACCGCCACGGCTTCGTCATCGCCTCCGACGAGTGCTATTCCGAAATCTACTTCGACGAGAATCAGCCGCCTCTGGGCGGCCTGTCCGCCGCCGCACAACTGGGCCGCAGCGACTACCGCAACCTGGTGATGTTCTCCAGCCTCTCCAAGCGCTCCAACGTGCCCGGCCTGCGCTCCGGATTCGTTGCCGGCGATGCCGCCATCCTGAAGAACTTCCTGCTCTACCGCACCTACCACGGCAGCGCCATGAACCCGGCGGTGCAAGCCGCCAGCATCGCTGCCTGGAATGACGAAGCCCACGTGCGCGACAACCGCCGCATGTATGCCGAAAAGTTTCACGAAGTGACGCCGCTGATCGCGCGCCACCTCGACTGTCGACTCCCGGATGCCGGTTTCTATCTTTGGGCGAAGACGCCGATCGCCGATACCGACTTCGCCCGTGAGCTGCTGCGGCAAAAAAACGTCGTGGTCCTGCCCGGCAGCTACCTGGCGCGCGAAAATGCGGGCATCAATCCCGGCGCGGGCTTCATCCGCATCGCGCTGGTCGCCGGCCACCAAGAATGCCGCAACGCCGCCGAACGCATCAACGATTTCTGTCAATCCCTCTGAAGGCCATCATCATGTCCGAACTCCAGCAAATCATCGAACAGGCGTGGGAAGACCGCGCCAACCTCAGTCCCGGCGCCGCACCGGCGCGCATCGGTGACGCGGTCAACCACGTCCTCGGCGAACTCGACAGCGGCGCCATGCGCGTCGCCGAAAAAATCGACGGTGTGTGGGTCACCCACCAGTGGATCAAGAAGGCCGTACTGCTGTCCTTTCGCCTCGAAGACAATGCGGTAACCGAGGCCGGCCCGATGCGCTATTACGACAAGGTACCGAACAAGTTCAGCCACTACGCGGCCCACGATTTCGCCAACGGCGGCTTTCGTGTCGTGCCCGGCGCCATCGCCCGGCGCGGCAGCTTCATCGGCAAGAACGTGGTGCTGATGCCCAGCTTCGTCAATATCGGCGCCTATGTCGGCGAGGGCACCATGGTCGACGGCTGGTCCACGGTCGGCTCCTGCGCCCAGATCGGCAAACACGTCCATCTCTCCGGCGGTGTCGGCATCGGCGGCGTGCTCGAACCGCTGCAGGCCAACCCGACCATCATCGGTGACAACTGTTTTGTCGGCGCCCGCTCGGAGGTGGTCGAGGGTGTCATCGTCGAAGACAACTGCGTGATCTCGATGGGCGTGTTCATCGGCCAGAGCACCAAGATCTTCGATCGCGCCACCGGCGAGGTCATCTATGGCCGCGTGCCGGAAGGTTCGGTAGTGGTCAGCGGCAGTTTGCCCTCCAAGGACGGCAGCTACAGCCTCAACTGCGCCATCATCGTCAAGAAGGTGGATGCGCAGACGCGTTCCAAGACCAGCATCAACGATCTGCTTCGCGATTAACAGTCACACGCCGCAAAGGAGGACACCATGGGTACGATGCAGCGACTGTTCCAGTTGATGGCGGACAAGAAGGCTTCCGACCTTTTTGTCTCTGTCGGCTCGCCGATCAACATCAAACTCAACGGCAATGCCGTGCCGGTCAACCAGACCATCATGGACTCGGCGACCATCATGGGGCTGTTCGGTGAAGTCCTGACCGAAAAGCAGATGAACGAATTCCTCGAGGAACTGGAATTCAACGGCGCCTACAACATGCCCGGTACCGGCAATTTCCGCCTTTCCTGCTTCCGCCAGAAGGGCTCGCCGGCCATGGTGGTGCGCTACATCCCGGTCGACATCCCGGCCTTCGAGACCCTGCACCTGCCGAACGTATTGACCGAAGTGATCATGGAAAAGCGCGGCCTGATCCTGATGGTCGGCGCCACCGGCTCGGGCAAGTCGACCACGCTGACCTCGATGCTCGACTACCGCAATGCGCGCAAGGCGGGCCACATCCTGACGCTCGAAGACCCGGTCGAATTCATCTTCCAGAACAAGAAGTCGATTGTGAACCAGCGCGAGGTCGGCTCCGACACCAAGGCCTTCCACATCGCCTTGAAAAACGCCCTGCGCCAGGCGCCGGACGTGATCTTCATCGGCGAGATCCGCGACAAGGACACCATGAGCCAGTCCATCGCCTATGCCCAGTCCGGCCACCTGTGCATCGCGACGCTGCACGCCAACAACAGCTACCACGCGATGAGCCGCATCATCAGCTTCTATCCGCTGGAAAACCGCCCGTCGCTGCTCGCCGACCTCGGCGTGACACTGAAGTGCGTGATCTCGCAGCGCCTGGTGAAGAAGCCCGACGGCGGTCGCGCCCCGGCCGTGGAAGTGCTGCTCAATTCGCGCTACATCGCCGAACTGATCGAAAAGGGCGAACTCGGCGAAATCAAGGACGCGATGGAAAAATCCATGGTGCCGGGCAGCCAGACCTTCGAGCAGTGCCTCTACCAGCTCTATGCCTCAGGCATCATCACGCTGGAAGAAGCGCTGAGCAACGCCGACTCGGCGAACAACCTGCAACAAGTGATCAACAACGCTGCCGCGCCGGCCGCTGCCAGTGGCGACAAGCCGGCGGCGCAGGACATGACCAAGTCGGTGGCACCGGGCTCCTTCAGCGACTTCAAGCTGGACATGCCATCCGAATGACCGTTCTCGACAAAGTCCAGGCGCTGATTGCGCGGCCCTCGGTCACCCCCGACGATGCCGGTTGCCTGGACCTGATCGCCTCCTGGCTGGTTCCGCTGGGCTTCAGCATCGAGCGCTTCGATGCCGGTGGCGTGTCCAACCTCTGGGCGCGGCGCGGCAGCAAAGGCCGGCTGATCTGCTTCGCCGGCCACACCGATGTGGTGCCCACCGGCCCGCTGGAGAAATGGGCATCGCCGCCTTTCGAACCGACGATCCGCGACGGTTTCCTCTATGGCCGCGGCGCCGCCGACATGAAATCCTCGATCGCCGCCTGCGTCGCGGCGATCGAGAATCTGCTGAATCGCCGCGAGTTGGAAAATGCGGCCAGCGCCGTCCCACAAGGGGATACCGCTGCGCATAACTCTCTGGCCCTGCTGCTGACCTCCGACGAGGAAGGCGATGCCATCGACGGCACGGTGCGCGTGGTCGAGGCACTCAAGGCGCGCGGCGAAACCATCGATTTCTGCATCGTCGGCGAGCCCACCTGCGTCAAGCAACTCGGCGACACGATGAAGAACGGCCGCCGCGGTTCGCTCTCGGCCAGGCTGACGGTGCAGGGCGTGCAGGGCCACGTCGCCTATCCGGAGCAGGTGAGGAACCCGGTGCATCTGGCGGCCCCGGCGCTGGCCGAACTGGCCGCCACGACCTGGGACGCCGGCAACGAGTACTTCCCGCCGACCAGCTTCCAGATTTCCAACGCCCATGCCGGCACCGGCGCCGGCAACGTCGTGCCCGGCAGCTTCGTCATTGACTTCAATTTCCGCTTTTCCACGGCCAGCACCGTCGATGGTTTGCAGAACCGCGTGCATCAACTGCTCGACCGCCACGGTCTCGACTACGACATCGCCTGGACCCTGGGCGCCAAACCCTTCCTGACGCCGCGCGGCGAACTCTGCGCGGCGCTCACCGCCGCCGTCGCCGCCACCATTGGCGTCGCCGCACAACTTTCCACCACCGGCGGCACCTCGGACGGCCGCTTCATCGCCGACATCTGCCCGCAACTGGTGGAATTCGGCCCGGTCAACGCCAGCATCCACAAGCTCGACGAATGCATTACCGTCGCCGACCTCGAACCGCTGGCGAAAATCTACGAACTGACTTTCGAGAAACTGTTGTCAACATGATCCACGGCGCTACGGACGAACTCGTCACTATTCGCGACTGGCTGCGCTGGGCCGTCAGTCGCTTCGACGAGGCCGGCCTGCATTACGGGCACGGTACCGACAATGCCTGGGACGAAGCGGTCTGGATCGTGCTCGCCACCCTGCACCTGCCGCGCGATACGCTGGAGCCCTTCCTCGACGCACGCCTCACCAGCTCCGAGCGCCAGACCCTGCTGGAGCGGCTGCAGCAGCGCGTGGTGCATCGCCTGCCCGCCGCCTACCTGCTGAACGAGGCCTGGCTGGGCGATTTCCGCTTCCACGTCGACCCGCGCGTGATCGTGCCGCGCTCGTATTTTGCCGAACTGCTCGAAGACGGCTTCGCCCCCTGGATCGAAGCGCCCGAGGCGGTCGTGTCGGCACTCGACCTGTGTACCGGCTCCGGTTGCCTGGCCATCGTCATGGCCCACGCCTTCCCCAACGCCATCGTCGATGCGATCGACATCTCGGCGCAGGCGCTCGATGTCGCCCGGCACAACATCGCCGCCTACGGCCTCGAAAATCGCGTGCGCGCCATCGAGTCCGACCTCTTCGCCAAGGCCAGGGGGCGTCGCTACGAATTGATCATCTGCAACCCGCCCTACGTCACGGCGGAGGCGATGGATGCCCTGCCCATCGAATATCGCCACGAACCGGCGCTGGCCCTGGCCGCCGGCGCGGACGGGCTCGACGTGGTGCGTCGCATCCTGGCGCAGGCGCACAAGCACCTGAAACCCGGCGGCGTGATTGCCATCGAGGTCGGGCACAACCAGGACCTCGTCACCGAGGCCTTTCCCGACCTGCCCGCAGTCTGGCTCGACACGGCCAATGCGGAAGGCAAGGTCTTCGTGCTGACGCGCGAGGACTTTCCCGCTTAGGCACCCCTGGCAGGCCCCATCGGCATCCAGGAAAAGCCGATGCGCATGTAGTCGCTGCCTTCCTCGATCAATTCCATCAGGCGAATGTGGCGCGGATGCTCGCCGGCCATGATTTCGCAGAGTTCGCCAATCCAGATCGGTTGCCGTTCGATCAGCATCACCGGGCGATCGTGCGCCTTGACCGTGTCGGGTAGCAGCAGGGCGCGCATGTAGTTGTAACGAAAGCCGCCGCTCGATGTCTCCCAGTTCTCCGCCTGGTGGGTCTCGTTGCCGATCACGCGCAGATGGGTGGCGATCGGCTTCTTCGACATGATCCACAGGCCGCAATGGGGGCGACCGAACTCCGGGGCGTCGACGCGCCGGATGATGCCGACCCACCAGGGCGACTGTTCGTTCTCGCGGATGCCGCAGAGCACGCCGGGCTCGGCCCAACTGCCCAGACCCTGGGGGATATCGACGCCGATGCCCCACTCGCTCTGGTCGCGCATGGTCCACACCTCGGGTTCCGCATCCGGGGTCTCCGCCGCAAGCTCGACGGCGGAACTCTTGCGCTGTTTGACATTCAATTCCTCGTCGATCTGCACGCCCGATCCGGCTTCCAGGGTCGCCACCCGTGGCGCTACCGAGCCAAAGCCGTAGGTGATCGACACCGGCTTCGACACCGAGGTCCGCTCAAAGCGACGTTTCGGCGGATCCACGCCGAGATAGAGCATCAGGTGACGAATCACACTGACGATTTGCGCCTGGGTAAACTCGGGGCCGAAGCGTGCCTCCTCGGCCAGCAGATCCTTGGCGATCAGGGCCTCGATCTCCTCCAGCTTGTACAAGGCCGGACCGCCGCCCAGGTAGCGCTTCGTCGGCGACGGGGCGTCGTCATCGCCCCGTTGTCGGGCCGGCGCTGTTCCCGCCAGGTCGATCACGAAATTGCACTCCGGCAACGGTTCGGCTGACCAGGAAAACGAAATCGCAAAGCGTTCAAGGATGCGACCGGCAAGTTCCACCTGCTCCGGCGGCATCTCGTGCAGCGCCGCGAGGCTCATGCCGACCATGCGCAGCAGCTCGGCACGGATGGTCGAGCGCACCTCGCGCTCATGCACGGCGACGGGCTGCTCGTCGAGGCCGAGCGTTTCGGCATAGGCAAACAGCCGATACGGCGCACGCCACATCTCGGCGCCGGAACCGATGTAGCGCAACTGCCGCATGCGCTCGGCATGCTCGCAGGCGCGGATCGCCCGGGCAATGGCCAGCCCAAGGTGCTTGCCGAAGCTGCCGGCACCGGCTTCGCCCGCTTCGTGATCCATGATGCAACGCTCGTAGGCCTCGGCCAGCGCGGCCCAGTAGCCGTGGATAGCCTCGAAGATCTTGCGTTGTTCCTGGTCGCGCTTGTGGATGTGCCGCAGGTACTCCTGGAATACCTCCAGCGCCACCCGGTTGCCGCTTTCCTCGATTTCGCTGACGATCAGGAAGCGATCTTCGCAGCCAAAGCCATCGGTCAGGGCCAGCGAGTTGGCCCAGGTCGCAATCTCGCCCAGCGCCGCGACGGGCGCGGTCTCATCCACCGCGTTCAGCAGATCACGCGCCGCACCCACCGAGTTCATCGGGTGGTCGGGCTTGTGCGAGAACAATTTGCCGAGTTCGAACATCAGGCGGCTCCCTTGGTGGCCATGCGCCAACGGCACCAGCGCAGGCGCCCCATTCTAGCGGCAGGCTACGGCGCTCGCCGTGTGTGGCAGCGCGTCAAGCAGCTCACCGGCTTTCGCCGAAACGCGGCGAGTGCTTTCCCGCGCACGCCGGCGGACAGGCATCTTCGCCGACAAAGCCGACCGCCGGCTGGCCGAAGCCTTCACGGGCGCGCCAGCCCGGGCCCTTCAGGAACAGGTTGCTGATCATGCCACCGGGATCGTAGGCCGCCCGTGGCCGACCGGGAAACCTCGTCTCCCAGTCGCGGCGGACATCGGCCGTGTTCTTGTACCACGCCACCTTGTTCGCGTAACGTTTGAGGCTCTGCCAGCGCCAGCCCTCGGCGCGCGACTCCGGCCAGACCTCGTCGCCGTGGCGGATGTTCCATGCCGGGGCGATGCTCCAGGCCTCGTGGCCGACGACGTCGCCAAAAATGTAGAGCTTGCCGCCGACGATCTCGAACTCGGTCGGATCGCTGCCCAGCTTCAGGGCGAAGGCCGCGCCCGAGGCACAGAAGCCGCCGAACTGCGGCTCGTATTTTTCCGGCGCCGCATCGAACAAACGCTTGTGGGCGGCGCTGGCGAAATAGTAGGTCCGCTCCGGCAGCGTGCTCTTGATCGCCGGATCGCCGTAGGTCGGCTTGCCGACGGTGAAATACGCCACCGGGTCGTGGCCGAGCAGCATCACCTCTTCGCCCTGCGAGTTCCTCATCGTCGCGTAGGGCGTGCCACAGCCTTGCAGCAGCAGGGCGAGCACCAGCGCGCCGCAGAAGAGGCCGAGCCGCCAAGCATTCGGGCCCGTCGCGGCGCGGCTATCGGGCGACATCATGGTTTGCGGGCCACCATGCCGATCAGCGCCGAACGACCGCTGTGGCCTCGCCCTTCGCTGACATCCTCCTCGTACTCGACCAGCTCCTCGATCTCCCAGTCGTCGAAGGCCGCGCGCAGGATCTGCGGCGTGTAGAGGTTTTCCAGCACGCCGGGGCCGCCGGTGCCGTAGTCGAGCTGCTTCGGCGTATAGCCCTGGAGCAGGACACGGCCACCGCGCCGGGTGAGTTGCTTCATCGCGGCGAACTGCCGCGCCCGGTCCTCCGCCCCGGTGAACTGGATGAAGACGCCGATCACCCAGTCGTACAGCCTGTGCATCGGCGGCGGCGGCCAGCCCGGCGCCAGCATGTCGGCCACCTCGAAGGCGATCTCGACGCCGCGCCCAGCCGCCAGCCGACGCGCCTTTTCCACCGCGACGGCGGAAATCTCGACCGCCGTCACCTCCAGACCCTGCTCCGCCAGCCAGACCGAATTGCGCCCCTCGCCGTCGGCCACGCACAGCGCCGTGCGACCGTCGCGCAGCAGGTCGGCGCGATGGGCCAGGAAGCGATTGGGCTCGGTACCGAACAGGTAGTCGTCGCCGGCATCGCGGTAACGGGTATTCCATCGGGTCAGCTGGTCCATTTTCGGTCCCTGTCGGCAGGTTTCATCGGGGACGAATCTTAACCTCTGCTTCGATATCGCCGTGGCGCCAGCGCCGACTTTCGGCTCCGATGCCCGACAGGGGCGCGGTACTCGCCACATCGGCGGGCAGTCCCGCGCCCTCGGGTGCTACTGCCAGTTGGCGGCGATAACCGGGGCAAGTGCATCCTGGTAAGCCTGCGGCAGAATCGTCTGACCCGCACCCGGCGGCGCGAAGGCTGCCATCGCCTGAACCAGATTCTCGACCTGGCTATCCAGCAACAACCGGCCATCCGCAGCGCGGAATTGCTCGACGTGATACTGGCTGCCGAGATACCAGTTTTCGACAATCAACTTGTCCGCAGTGCCGATGACGCTGGCCTCCAGGTTGTTGCCGACATGGCGCATCCAGATCTGGTCGGCGGCGATACCGGCGAGGAACTCGGCCGCATCCATGGTGCCTGGCGTGGCATCGTTCTCGGCCACCGTATCGATACCATCACCCCGACCGAATCGGTATAAATCGCCGCCCGGCCCGCCCTTGAGCCTGTCGCTGCCCGTGCCGCCGACAATGATGTCGGCCCCGACGCTGCCGGTGATGGCGTCGTTTCCGGCACCACCGTCGATCTGGGCGATGCCCACGAGTTCGGTAGCCGAGAAGTCCAGGGTATCGCTGCTGCCGGTGCCGGCAATCTGATCGTTGCCGCCGTTGCCTTCGATACGCTCGACCGTGGCGGTGCCGGTGAATTGGTACATGCGGAAGGTGTCGTCGCCGCTGCTGCCGCGCAGGATGTCGTACCCAGAACCGCCCTCGAAACGGTCGTAGCCGGCGTCCGTCCCGGCCAGCACGAAGACGTCGTCACCCGCGCCGCCGTTAAGGTTGTCGCTGCCGCTGCCGCCGACGATGATGTCGTCCCCGGCGCTGCCGGTGATGGCGTCGTTGCCGGCACCGCCGTCGATCTCGGCAATGCCGACCAGCTCGGTGGCCGAGAAGTCCAGCGTGTCGCTGCTGCCAGTGCCGGCGATCTGGTCGTTGCCGCCGTTGCCCTCGATGCGCTCGACGGTCGCTGCACCAGTGAATTGGTACATGCGGAAAGTGTCGTCGCCCGCCGATCCGCGCAGCACATCGACGCCGACGCTACCTTCGAAGCGGTCGTAGCCGGCGTCCGTGCCGCTGAGCAGGAAGACGTCGTCACCCGCGCCGCCGTTGAGGTTGTCGCTGCCCGTACCTCCGACAATGATGTCGGCCCCCGCGCTTCCGGTGATGGCGTCGTTGCCGGCACCGCCGTCGATCTGGGCGATGCCGACCAGATCGGTGGCCGAGAAGTCCAGCGTATCGCTGCTGCCGGTGCCGGCAATCTGATCGTTGCCGCCGTTGCCTTCGATGCGCTCGACGGTCGCAGCGCCGGTGAATTGGTACATGCGGAAGGTATCGTCGCCGGCGCTGCCGCGC
>JACRIX010000076.1 GCA_016215645.1 Rhodocyclales bacterium | reverse complement strand
CGGCCGATTCGGTGGCCACGGGAGTGTCCGCAGGAACGCAGAGCGCTGGCGCTGGCGGCACGGTGAAGAACAAGCTGCTGCGCACCCAGGTCGGTACCGAGGAGATCGCCGAGGTGGTTTCACGCGCCACCGGCATTCCGGTCAGCAAGATGATGCAGGGCGAGCGCGACAAGCTGCTGAAGATGGAAGACAAGCTGCATGGCCGCGTGGTCGGCCAGGACGAGGCCGTGCGCCTGGTGGCCGATGCCATCCGCCGCTCGCGCGCCGGCCTGTCCGAAGAAAGCCGGCCCTACGGCTCCTTCCTCTTCCTCGGCCCCACCGGCGTCGGCAAGACCGAGCTGTGCAAGGCGCTGGCCGAGTTCCTCTTCGATGCCGAGGATCACCTGATCCGCATCGACATGAGCGAGTTCATGGAGAAGCATTCCGTGGCGCGGCTGATCGGTGCGCCGCCGGGCTATGTCGGCTACGAGGAGGGCGGCCACCTGACCGAACAGGTGCGGCGCAAGCCTTACAGCGTGATCCTCTTCGATGAAGTCGAAAAGGCGCACCCCGACGTGTTCAACGTGCTCTTGCAGGTGCTCGACGACGGCCGCATGACCGACGGTCAGGGCCGCACGGTCGACTTCAAGAACACCGTCATCGTGATGACCAGCAACCTGGGCAGCCAGATGATCCAGCAGATGGCCGGCTCGGACTACCAGGTGGTGAAGATGGCGGTGATGGGCGAGGTCAAGACCCACTTCCGCCCCGAGTTCGTCAATCGCATCGACGAGATCGTGGTGTTCCACGCGCTCGACGAAAAGCACATCGCCGGCATCGCCAGGATCCAGCTCAAGTACCTGGAAAAGCGCATGGCGAAACTGGACATGGCACTCGATGTTTCCGACGCGGCGCTGGCCCTGCTGGCCGAGGCCGGCTTCGACCCGGTGTTCGGCGCCCGGCCCTTGAAGCGCGCGATCCAGGAACGCATCGAGAACCCGCTGTCACGGCTGATCCTCGACGGCACCCTGGGCCCGAAGGACCGCGTCAAGGTCGGCGTGACGAAGGGGCAGATCAGCTTTACCAAGGCTTGAAAGCCGCGCGGCTCCGGCGTAGTATAACAACTGTTATAACTTCGCCGGAGCCCGCCATGCACGTCCTCAAACTTACCCAGATCGGCAATTCCGTCGGCGTCATCCTGCCCAAGGAAGTGCTGGCCAACCTCAAGCTGGAAAAGGGCGACTCGATATTTATCACCGAGACGCCGGACGGTTATGTCGTGACTCCCCACGACCCGGCTTTCGAGCAGCAAATGACCGAAGCGCAGCGCATCATGAAAAAGCGTCGCGCGGCGCTGCGTGAGTTGGCGAAGTGAGCGACTGGATATGGGTCATGCGCAGCGTGGTGATCGCCGCGCACCATGAGCAACTGGCAGAGCATGGCGGTGCGGCGGGGATTCGCGACGCGGGCTTGCTGGATTCCGCGCTGGCACGCGCCGAGAATCTTGCCGCCTATGGCGACCCCGATGTCGCGTCGCTTGCCGCTGCGTATGGATTTGGCATTGTTCGCAACCATCCTTTCGTGGACGGCAACAAGCGTGCCGCGCTGATAGCGACCGAGCTGTTTCTCGCATTGAACGGCTTCGACCTGATGGTTGACGATGCGGAATGTGTGCTTGTCGTCTTGTCGCTTGCCGCCGGCGAACTCGAGGAAGCCGAATTCGCCGCCTGGTTGCGCGGCCATATCGAGTCGCGCCGGCCGCAAGTGTGACGGGAACGCCGTACCGTCGGCGCTACTTGAAATTGCGCACTGGCGGACAAACCTTGCCTTGAGCCGTTTTGGCTTGCCTGCCGCCAGCGGCCAACGATGCTTCGACTGACTCAACCGCGCAATAACCAACCTCCTGCATTTGCTGCATTGCCGCTTGTTCCGATCCGTTGAACAACTGTTGGTCGGAGACCGTTGCAAAGCAGCGCAGTACTGCATCGCTAACTTGTCTTTCGCAGGCGCCTCGTTCGAGTTGCCGGCATTGGTTCAAATAGCCCTGTGGACGGCAGGCATAGGGAATTATCAGGCCTTGCATTGATTTGAGAATTTGTGAGCGCGATTGGCTATTCGAATCCGGAGCTACCGGTTGAACGGGGGGCGCCACCGTGGCAGGAGGCGGAGGATTCGTCGGCTCGACGCCCAGTCGCGCGGCGCTGATACGAGTGTCGGATTTTGGCCGTGAGGCAAGCACCGGGCGGGAATCAAGGCGCTGGGTGACCATTCGGGAGCCCGGGTCTGTTCGCCGCAGAAATTCGAGAACCGAGTCGCCGGTACTGACTTCATAGGTCTGCGTTTGCCATGCCGTGTCAGGATGGTCGCCAAATCGTATGTGCGGCGAAAAGAGGCGAGCTCCGGCGCGTTCGCCGCCGTTGATACGGATCTGGCTAGGCTGATATCTGTTCTCATTCAGCCACTTTTGTGCTGCACCGCGATTTGAAATTTCCGTTGGGGAGGCTATGGCGGCGGCCAAGATTTCCAGTGCCCACCCATTGGAATTCTGATGCTTGGTAGACCATGGATAGGCGATCGAGCTATAGGTTTGTTCATGCATCGCGCGCTTGGACGAACCTAAGAGCGCCTTGCTTATGGCATCCTGCAAGGCTGGAGAAGGTACGACGAATCTCGTTTCGAAGTCGAAGGGATCGTCCATGAAAAAGTTAGCCAACCCCTCATCGAAGAGATCCGAGGATCCGGTCCCGCAGGCATTCAGTTGATGTATCACGGTCCAGGCCCCGGCTGGATGTTCACGCAACAGATAGCCGACGTGGGTGTAGCGTATGCCGCGCTTGGATTGATCCGATCCAACACGCCCGATCAAAACAAGATTTGCTCCGCTGAGTTCGAGCGACTCGCGAATTTGGGTGGCGAATCGCAGCGCTTTTTGAGTTTTTGCGGCGTCCGGCGCAGCGTCTTCGCAATTGCGCCCTGCATTGGCAAAGGCCGGGAAAAGCATGGCAAGGCAGGTCGCGGCTGCGGCAATCGTTCGCGTGAGCGTGAGATAGGTGGTCATCGTCGTGGTGTGAGTCGAGTTTTCCGGACTAGTTGCTGCGCGTCGAACGTACGAGTTGACGATCGCTTTCAGCAGGGACGTAGCAGAGCACTTTGTTCCCGGTTACCAGAAGGTATCCATTTCCTTCGGGAACCACCTTCACGCTTTGTCCAGCGGCGATGGCAACACCGCTCGCTGCGGCGGCTGTGACCGTGATCACGGCGCGAGATGCATTTGCCGCTCCCTTCAATACAATTTCGACGACATTCCCGATTGCGCGCACCGATTCGACAACCATCACTCCGCCCGCATGCGCAGAAACGACAACTACCGATGCGGTAGCGATGGAGACAACCGCCAATGAAGCTGCCGACGCCGCTGATGCATTGCCAGAGGCACGCGAGGAATCTTGGGCGATTGCAGGCGAAGCCAACGCAAGTATCAAGGGAAAGGACAGCGCGGCGAGTTGACGTTTCATAAGGTGCTCCCATGGGGCAAATGGTTTGAGGGGATACAGAAGCTCACGTGCGCGTGTGAGTTTCACGCGTCGTTTGTATCCGAGGCAATTATACCGCTGTCAATCAGAAAAATATGCTGAACCAGCTATGCCGAAACCGTATCTGGATACACATCGAATGTATCAGTGGCAACTTTGCTGATCTGGCTCAGGGCTTTTGGGGTTCCATTTCGGCGGCCTCCCATGCCGCCACCCGCGGGTCCATGAAGCGCCGCCACAGCGGCGGCAGCAGCGCCAGCAGGACCAGCGAGGCATAGCCGCAGGGCAGTTGCGGCGCGTCGTCGTGATGACGCAGCAGCTGGTATCGGCGCGCCGCGAAGGCATGGTGGTCGGAGTGGCGCTGCAGGTTGAGCAGTGCCAGGTTCGACAAATGGTGGCTGTCGTTCCAGGAATGGCGCGGCGTCACCCGTTCGTAGCGGCCGTCGGGCAGGCGACGACGACGCAGGCCGTAATGCTCGATGTAATTCACCAGCTCCAGCAGTGTGATGGCGACAAAGGCCTGCAGGACGAAGAAGGCCAGCCCGGCCCACCCCAGCCAGGCCGTCATCGCCGCGGCGAACAGCAGCGTCAGCCCGTGCCAAAGATACATCTCGTGGCGCCAGTGCCACGCCGGCAGGCCGCGCGCCCGCAGGCGCGCACCGGCCAACTGCCAGGCGCGCAGCGGATTCACCAGTAACGAGCGCAGCAGGAAGGCATAGGCCGACTGTCCCAGGCGCGCCGTCGAGGTGTCGCGCGGCGTGGCGACATCGACGTGGTGGCCGTACACATGCTCGACCTTGAAGCCGCCATAGGCCACGAGCGAGAGCAGCACGCCGCCGGCATTGCGCTCCAGCGCGGTCGGCTTGTGGATCAGTTCGTGGGCGAAGGTGATACCGATGGCGCCACCGATGATGCCCACGGAAAGCGCCAGCCCCAATGCGGCGGCGAGGCTTTCGCCGCTCAGCGTGACGTATGCGGGGCCGGACCAGATCAGCATCGCGACGTACGCCGGGAGGGCGACCAGCGGTAGCCATCTGTAGCCGGCATTGGCGGCGAGGATCGTGTCAGTCTCGGGCGTGGGATTGCGGGTATCGATGCCCATCCAGGCATCGAGCAGCGGAAAAACCACGAAGACCCAGAAGGGCGTCAGCAGGTTGCACAGCCCGGCGGCGCCAATGGCATTCCCCAGACACCATCCGAGGATGGGCAGGCTGAGGAATTGCAGCAGGATCAACCAGGCGCGGGTGCGGTCAAACGGGGCGGATGTCATGCTGTCAATGTAGCACCAACGCCACCGGGCACCCGCCGGCGATACCCGGTCTAACTACCGTGCGGATTGCCGCGTCCGCGCTCCCAACCGAAGTGCCGGCCGTTGTCGCCGTGGCCGGCCCACTGACGCTCCTGGCTGCTTCTGCTCCACGCGCCATGCCTATCCCGGTCCCATCCGGCGCGACGGTAGTTGCTGCCGTGACCGCGGTGGTCGCTCTTATCCTGACGACGTTCGCGCAGGTCATGGCGCAATTCGGCGCGGTCGCGGTTGATTTCGGCCATGTCCTGGCGAATCTCCCTGCGTTCGCGGTACATGGCGGCAACGTCCCCGTTGGCATGGGCGCGCGCATAGTCGGCGCGGTCACGTTCGAGTTCGCGATAGTCGCTGCGCAGTTCCTGCCGGTCCTGGCGGATTTCGCGGTTGTCCTGGCGGATTTCGCTGCCCCAGCCTTGCGCCTGTGCCGTGCTTGCGCCCAGCGTCAGCAACGTGATCGCAATCAGCCTGGCGCGTAGTGTGTTTCGCTTCATGTTCCTTCTCCTCGGGGTGGCGGACGGCGCAGCTGCGTCGTCCATGGCGAAGATCATGGCAAGCACGGGGCAACGCGTCTGTGAGCAAGTGTCAGCGGATATTTCGACACGCAATATCGGTTAGCATCGACCGATGCCCGATACCCGCCCGATACGCAGCGATGCGGCAGTGATTGCGCTGGTCGGCGTTGCCCACGCTACCTCGCACCTGTTTCATCTTTTGTTACCGCCGCTGTTTCCCTTGCTGATGCCTGATTTCGGCTTTAGCTACACCGAGGCCGGTTTCCTGATGACAATGTTCTTCACGATCTCAGGCATCGGCCAGGCCCTGGCCGGCATCGTCGTCGATCGTTACGGTGCGCGCCGGGTGCTGATGGCGGGCGTCGGCATGCTCGCGGCCTCGGGCCTAGCGCTGGCGGCGGCCACCAATTACGGGATGTTGGTGTTGACCGTGGTGCTGGCGGGAATCGGCAATTCGGTGTTCCATCCGGCGGATTTCTCGCTGCTGAACAAGAAGGTGTCGCCGTCGCGGCTGGGCTACGCGTTTTCGGTGCACGGCCTCTCGGGCAACCTCGGCTGGGCGCTCGGCGCCGCGATTTCGGGCACGGCGCTGGCCTGGGCCGGTTGGCGCGGTGCGGGATTGGCGGCGGCACTGGTGGCGGCGGCCACCGTGATGGCATTGCAGTTTGCGCGGCCCCTGATCGACGACGACAGGCCGAAAGTCGGCGCTGGCGGTACGGCGAGCGCCGGCGTTTTCGGCTTCATGGGCCTGCCGGCAATCTGGCTGGCCTTCCTGTTCTTCTTCCTGATCACCTCGGCATTCAGCGGCTTGCAGAATTTCTCGGTCCCGGTACTGGGCGGGATCTATGGCATTTCGGCGGCAGCGGCGGTGGCCGCGCTGACTGGCTACCTGCTCGGCGCCGCCGCCGGCATGGTGGCCGGTGGCTTTATCGCCGTGCGCGTGCATGCCCATGACCGCACCGTCGGCGCCGCGCTGGTCGGCGCCGCCGTCTTCGCCATCGCCCTGGCCACCGGGCTGCCGCCGGCATGGAGCGTGGTGCCACTGATGGTCGGCATCGGCGTCGGCGTCGGCCTCGCCGGCCCTTCGCGTGATCTGCTGGTGCGCCGTGTCGCCACCGAATCGATCGCCGGCGGCAAGGAGTCGCCGGCCTTCGGTCGCGTGTATGGCTTCGTCTATTCCGGTCTCGATGTCGGGCTGGCGCTGGGACCGCTGGTGTTCGGCATCATGCTCGATGCCGGCGGGCGCGACGGCGTCCTGCCGGGCATTGCACTGTTGCAGATCCTCGCGGTGGTGACGGTGCTGGCGATGGGGCGGCGGGTGGCGCGGCACCCAGTCAAATCTTGGTAGTCCTTCCCGCCCAATAGGGTTCGCGCAGTTCACGCTTGAGGGTCTTGCCCGCGGCGTTGCGCGGGAAGGCGTCGAGGATCACCACCTCGCGCACGCGCTGGTAGCGGGCGGCGACGCGTTCGTTGATCCAGTCGCGCAGCTCCGTCGCCGTCACCTGCCCGCGAAGCGGATTCCCAGGTGCGCAGAGCGAGCCAGCGCCGACTTTCAGTACGACAGCAGCGAGCGGCGTTTCGCCCCAGGTCTCGTGCGGCACGCCGAACACGGCGACTTCGGCGATGTCGGGGTGGCGGCTGGCGATGTCCTCGATGTCGCGCGGATAGACCTTGACGCCGCCCGAGTCGATCATGTCCTTCTTGCGGTCGACGAGGTAGAGGTAGCCTTCCGCGTCGAGGTAGCCGATGTCGCCGCTGAAGATCCAGCCCTCGCGCACGGTTTGCGCCGTGAGTTCGGGCTGGTTCCAGTAGCCTTGCATGACGAAGGGGCCGCGGCCGACGATTTCGCCGGCCTCGCCCGGCGGCAGGTCATGGCCGCCCTCGTCGACGATGCGCACCTCGCTGAACACCGGCGGGCAACCCACCGAGCCTGACTTGCGCACGGCATCGGTCTTGTCGAGGATGGTGAGGAAGCCTTCGGTGAGGCCGTAGAGTTCGTGGAAGCGGCCGGGCAGCAGGGCGTTGAGCTGGTCCTTGCGCGCCTGGGTCAGCGGCGCGCCGAGCGAAAGAATCATGTGCAGCGACTGCAATCCTGCCGGATCGAAGTCGGGCGAATCAAGCAGGGCGATGATCTGCGCCGGGACCACCATGATGTGGCTGACCTTCTCGCGGGCAATGGTCGCGAGCATGCTGCGCGCGTCGAACTGGCGTTGCAGGATGTAGGTGGCGCCGAGGTGGAAGGCCGGCATCAGGGTGACGAAGGCGCCGTTGAAGACGATGGCGCCGGTGTGCAGCACCACCGATTCGGGTGTCATGCGCCAGGCCGGCCCCAGCAGCAGCGCGTAACTGGCGCGAATGCGGTGGCTGTGCATGATGCCCTTGGGCAGCCCGGTGGTGCCCGAGGTGTACATGATGTTGAACAGGTCGTCCGCGGCGACGCCGGCATCCGGAGGCGGGCCGTCCGGCGCGGCGGCGACCTGCTGCGGGTAGCTGCCCCAGGGCGGAATATCCGCATCGACCAGCAGCACGCGCGAGGTGCCGAGCGTCGGCAATTCGCCGATCACCGCATCCACCACCGGCAACAGGTTCTTCTGGGTGACCAGGCAGACGGCGCCGGCGTCATTGATCAGGCCGGCAAGGCCGCTGCCGGTGAGCAGTGGCGAGAGCGGGACGATGACGGCGCCGCAGCGGGCGCAGGCCCAATAGAGCTCCAGCAGTTCCAGGGTGTTGGGCAGCAGCGTGGCGACGCGCTCGCCTTTGCCGATGCCGAGGTTGAGCAGGGCCCATGCAACGCGGTCGACGCGGGCACTGAACGTGCGGTAGTCGAGGCGCTGGTCATCGAAGACCACGGCGGTGGCCTGCGGCCGGTAGCGGGCATGGTGGGCAAGCAGGGTCGAGAGATGCACGGTCGGGCTGCCGTGGACGGGATTACTTGGTTTTCATTTCCCAGACGCCGTCCCAGTCGTTGGGCGGCGGGTGGTCGCGGTAGAAGCGGCAGCGTTCGAGGTAGATCCGGGTCGGGCCGTCGCCGGGATGCGCGGCCAGGGCGTCGCCGAAATGCCGCTCGGCGCCGAACCAGTCGCGGCGCCGGTAATACTGCAAGCCGGCGGAAAATGCTCCGAGCAAGTCCTGGCGATGCGGAAAACTGTCTTCGGAGTGGTGGCCCAGGGCTTCGTGGATCGCCACCGGGGTGCTGCGTCCGCGGACCCGGATCAGGTCGATCTCGCGCGTCGCGGCGTGGTGCCTGACGGCGGCCCAGGTGGCCTCGCAGATCAGGATCGAGGTGCCATAAAACTTGTTCGCACCCTCCAGCCGCTCGGCCAGGTTCACGCGGTCGCCGATCACCGTGTATTCCATGCGCTTCAGGGAGCCGATGTTGCCGGCGACGACGTTGCCGGTGCTGATGCCGACGCCGATGCGGATCGGTTCGGCGCCACGGGCCGCGCGGCGGCGGTTGAGGGCATGCAGGCCGGTCATCATCTTGTTGCCGACGATCACCGCGTTGCTGGCGTCCTCCTCGCTTTGCAGCACCGAGCCGAACACCGCCATGATCATGTCGCCGATGTATTTGTCGAGCACGCCGTTGTGGGCGAAGACGATGTCCACCATGTCGGTGAAGTACTCGTTGAGCAGCGCCACGGTCTCCTTGGCGCCGAGGCGCTCGGAGATCGAGGTGAAGCCGCGGATGTCGGAGAACAGCACCGAGACGTCGCGGCCGATGCCGCCGAGCTCGGCCTCGCCGCTTTCCATCAGCTTGTCCACCACCGACTTGCTCATGTAGCGCGACATGGTGTTGCGCAGGCGCTTCTCGCGCGTGATGTCCTCCATCATCAGCATGTAGCCGATGGCCTCGTCGTGCATGCTGGTCAGCGGCACCGTGACCAGGTTGACCGAGACGGCCTCACTGCCTTCGATGATCAGGTCGGTATCGATGGTGATGTCGGTGCGGCCCGAGTCGCGCACCTTGGCCAGGCTGTTCACCACCCAGCGGTTGCGACCGGGGAAGAGCTCGTCGAGCTCGCGGCCGACCAGCTCCTCGGCGCCGCGGCGCAGGATGCGCGCCGCCGAGCCGTTGACCTTGCGCACCACGCCGGCCGCGTCGAGCGTCAACACGGCGTTGTTCATCGAATGCAGGATGGCCTCGTTGTAGTTGCGCTCGGCGCGCACCTCCTCGAACAACTGGGCGTTCTCGATCGCCACCGCGGCCTGGGCGCAAAAGGCGCGCAGGCGCCGTTCCTCGGCGGCACCGAAGGGGCCGCCGCGGCGGTTGAGGATCTGCATCACGCCGATCTTGCGTTCGGCGCGGGCGACGATGGGCATGCACAGCATGCTGTGGGTGCGGTAGCCGGTGTGGCGGTCGACCTCCTGGTTGAAGCGCGGATCGGCGTAGGCGTCGGCCAGGTTGATGACCTTGCCATTGCTGAAGCATTCGCCGGCGAGTCCGGCATTGGCCGGAAAGCGGATGCCTTCCGCGGTGATGCCACCGGCAACGCGGGAGTACAACTCCTCGGCGTCCGGGTCGTAAAGGAACAGCGTGCCGCGGTCGGCGCTCAACAGCGTGGTCGCGGCCGCCATGATCTTTTCCAGCAGCGGATCGAGGTGGATTTCCGAGACGATGGAAATGCTGACTTCGAGCAGCATCGCCTCCTCGCGCTGCTGGCGCTCCACCTTCTCGAACAGGCGGGCATTTTCGAGCGCCGCCGAGGCTTGCAGCGACAGGCCTTCGAGCAAGCGCTGGTCTTCGGCATCGAAGTCGCCGGAGAGCTTGTTCAGCACCTGGGTGACGCCGATCACCTCGCGCTTCTTGTTGCGGATCGGCACGCAGAGGATGTTGCGCGTGCGGTAGCCGGTCTTGCGGTCGACCTCCTGGTTGAAGCGGGTGTCGGCATAGGCGTCGCTGATGATCTCGGCGTCACCGCGGGTGAACACCGAGCCGGCGACGCCGAGATGGCTGGGGAAGCGGATCTCGCCGATGGTGTCGCCCTGGAGCACGCGCGAAAACAGCTCGCCGCTGTCGGGGTCATGCAGGAACAGGGTGCTGCGGTCGGCGTTGAGTGCTTCCGTCACCACCGCCATCAGGCGCGGAAACAGCACGTCCAGAGAAAGGCTGTCATTGACCCGGTTGGCAATGTCGGCCAGCGCCGTGGTCCGGCGCAGCATTTCGGTGATGCGGTAGAACAGTTCGGCCTTGCCGGTTTCGTCCAGCCCGTGGAGCAAGCGCTCGATGTCATCCTGGTGCAGGCGATGCTCGAGGATCTCGCGGATGGTTTCGAAGCCGATCTGCATGCGCGGCGGGAGCGGAACGCCTGTGGCTACTGGATGCGGCTATTGTAACCAGAAACCCAGTTCTGCCAAGGGTTTACGCGACAGCGGCGCGGATCGGGAGTCTCAGCGCGAAACGTCCCGGTGGCGCGGGCAGGTGACCAGATGGTCGTTGACCATGCCGGTGGCCTGCATGTGCGCATACATCACCGTCGGACCGATGAAGCGGAAGCCGCGACGCTTGAGTTCCTTCGACATGGCTTCGGCCTGCGGCGTGATGGCCGGAACGTCGGACATCGCCTTCCAGCGGTTGAGGCGTGGCCGGCCGTCGACGAATTGCCAGAGCAGGCTGTCGAGGCTGCCGCCCTGCTCGTAAAGCTCCAGCGTGGCGCGGGCGTTGGCTATGCTCGCCGCGACCTTGAGCCGGTTGCGCACGATGCCGGCATCGGCCAGCAGGCGGGCGACATCGTTCTCGCCGTAGCGCGCGATCTTGCGCGGATCGAAGCCGTGGTAGGCGCGGCGGTAGTTCTCGCGCTTCCTGAGGATGGTGATCCAGGACAGGCCGGCCTGGGCGCCTTCGAGGATCAGGAACTCGAACAGGGCGCGCTCGTCATGGCAGGGGACGCCCCACTCCTGGTCGTGGTAGGCGACGTAGAGCGGATCGTCGCCGCACCAGGGGCAGCGCGCCGTGCCGTCAGCGCCGACTTTCGCCATTAGGGTGAAGCGACCGGATGGGTCGCTGGTGATATCGAGCGAAGCGAGCCGAATGGGAACCCCCCGTGAGGGGGGCAAAGGGGGGCGGGTCGAGTTTGCTGGCCCATGGCTGGGCAAGGGGGCGGGCGTTTCATGATGCGTTGGTGGTCACCGAAGCCATGGGCGTCAGTTCAGCGTCAGCACGCCGCGCTTGAGGCCGGGGTCTTCCGGGTGCGCGGAGAGGACGAAGCCGAGGCTGGCGACAAAAGCCAGCATGCGCGAATTCTCGGACAGGAAATCGCCGTGCATGTAGCGCAGGCCGCGGCTCCTGGCGGTGTCGATGATGACGCCCATCAGGCGTCGCGCCAGACCCTTGCCCTGCCAGTCGTCGGCGACCACGATGGCGAATTCGCAGGATTCGCCGTCCGGGCTGGTGGCGTAGCGGGCGACGCCGACTTCCTTTTCTGCACCATGGTCGTCGATGGTGGCGACGAAGGCCATCTCGCGGTCGTAATCGATTTGCGTCAGGCGCACCAGTTGCGCCGGCGAGACTTCGCGGATGGTGTTCATGAAGCGCAGGTAGCGCGACTCGGCCGACAGGTCGCGGACGAACTCCTGTTCGATGCGCACGTCCTCGGGGCGGATCGGCCGGATCGTCACCTGGGTGCCGTCCTTGGCCTGGTAGCTGGTCTGCAGGTGGGAAGGGTAGGGATGGATCGCCATGTGGTCGTAGCGACCGGCGGTGAGCGGCATGTTTTCGATGGTGATGCGGGCATCGACGGCAACCGCAGTGTTCTCATCCACGATCAGCGGGTTGATGTCCATCTCGCAGATCCAGGGCAGTTCGCAGACCATGGCCGAAACATTGAGCAGCACGGTTTCGATGGCCTTCATGTTGACCGGAGGCATGTTGCGGAACTCGCCGAGCCGGGCCGTGGTGCGGGTCGAGGCCAGCATGTCGGCGACCAGCACCGAGTTCAGCGGTGGCAGCGCCACGGCGCGGTCGCTGGCGAAGGCTTCGATGCCGGCCCCGCCGGGACCGAAGACGATGGTCGGGCCGAAGATCTTGTCGCGTACCATGCCGACCACCAGTTCGCGGCCATTGGGTTTCTGGATCATGGGCTCGATGGCGATGCCGTTGATGTGGGCATCGGGCCGGTTCTTCTTCACTTCCTCCATGATCTCCAGCCAGGAGTCGCGCACCGCCGCCAGGCTGTTGAGGTTGAGGCGCACGCCGCCGGAATCGGCCTTGTGCACGATCTGCGGCGAGTCGATCTTCATCACCACCGGCAGGCCCAGTTCTTCGGCCAGCACCATGGCTTCGGAGGCCGAGCGCGCCACCACGGTTTGCGCGATCGGGATGCGGAAGGCGGCAAGTACCGCCTTCGATTCCATTTCGTTGAGGACCTTGCGCCCTTCCATCAGTGCGGTTTCGATCACCAGGCGCGCCGATTCGAGGCGCGGCGGCGCCTGCTCGGAAATCGAGGGCGGCGACTGCATCAGCAACTGGCGGTTGCGGTAGTAGTTGGAGATGTGGGAGAACAGGTCGACTGCCGGCTCCGGTGTTCTGAAGGTCGGTATCGCCGCGCCCTGAAACAGCTTGCGTGCTTCGCCGACCTGCTCCTCGCCCATCCAGCAGGTGACCAGGGGTTTGTCGGATTGGCGCGCGATTTCGATGACGGTGCGCGCCGCCTGGGTGGGATCGGTCATCGCCTGCGGCGTCAGGATCGCCAGCACGCCGTCCACGCCGTCATCGTCGATGCAGGCCTGCAGCGCGGCGCCATAGCGTTCGGGATCGGCGTCGCCGAGGATGTCGATCGGATTGGTACGCGAACTGGTGATCGGCAGTTGTTCGCCCAGCCTGGCCAGGGTGGCGGCCGACAACTGGGCCAGCGGGATGTCGATGTCGGCGGCATGGTCGGCGGCCATCACGCCGGGGCCACCGCCGTTGGTGATGATGGCCAGGCGCTTGCCGCGCGGTCGGAAGTGCGAGAAGAGTGCGGATGCCGCGGCGTACATCTGGCCGACGTTGGCCAGGCGTACCACGCCGGCGCGGCGCAGGGCGGCGTCGAAGACGTCATCGGCGCCGACCAGGGCGCCGGTGTGCGACAGCGCCGCCTTCTCGCCGGCCGGATGTTTGCCGACCTTGATCAGCAGCACCGGCTTGCAGCGCGCGGCCGCACGCAAGGCACTCATGAAGCGGCGCGCGTTCTTGATGCCCTCGATGTAGAGGAAGATGTTCTCGGTGCGCGGGTCGGAGACCATGTAGTCGAGGATTTCGCCGAAGTCGATGTCGCCTTCGGCGCCCAGCGACACCACGTTCGAGAATCCGACATTCTTCGCCAGCGCCCAGTCGAGGATCGCGGTGCACAGCGCGCCCGACTGGGAAATCAGGCCAATGGTGCCGGCATGGGCGAAGCCGTGGCCGAAGGTCAGGTTGAGCTGGCTGCCCGGGCGCATCAGCCCGAGGCAGTTGGGGCCGAGCAGGCGCATGCCATGGCGGCGGGCGTTTTCCAGCACGGCGCGTTCCAGCGAGGCGCCGCGCGGGCCGGCTTCGGCAAAGCCGCCGGAAATCACGATGGCATTCTTGCAGCCGGCGCGACCGCAGGCATCGATGATCTCGGGAATGCTTGCCGCCTTGGTGCAGATCACGGCAATATCCAGACGCTGCGGAATGGTGTCGACCGTGGCATAGGCCTTCTGGCCGAACACGGTTTCATGTTTGGGGTTGACGAAGAACAGCTTGCCCTTGTAGCCCGAGTCGAGCATGTTGCGGACCAGGGTTACGCCGATTGAATTGGGCGTCTCCGAAGCGCCGATGATGGCAATCGATGCCGGCTCGAAAAGCGTATGGAGGTAATGTCGTTCGTTGTGCATGGCCAGGGTGAGCAGTTTACGCGTGACGGCGCGTCGGGATGGTGCGTTGCAGCATAACATTTTCGGCCCGACTATTTGGGGGAAGGCCACTAGAAATCTCAGCCAGGGGGAACATCCGGCCTGCCCGGCGATTTGGCTCAGGCCGACGTCGTGGGGCTGCTTGCAGATCTGCGGAAATGACCGAAATGCCGATCGGCGCTGACGATGTGATTGACCAGCCAGCCGGTGAAGAAACGCTTCACGCGGAAGATCAGGTAGATCCTGTCTTCCTCGCGGGATTCGATCTCGCGTCGCAGCTCGTCGAAATATTCGAAAAAACGCTGGTGCTGGCGCGCGTGCAGATCGAGGAAGGGATACGAGGATTGGCGCATCAGTTGTTCTTCGATGGCGAAGTCCTTGCCTGCCGAGACATGAATCTGGTCGAGCAAGGTCCCGGAGAGGTCGAGCTGCTTGTCGTGGAGGGCCTTCGCCAGGGCATTCATGTCGGTCAGCAGGTTCTGATGCACGGTGTCCACCGTGGCCAGGCCGTGGGAGTATTCCTCGTGCCAGTGGGGCATCGGTTCCGGCCGCGGCGTGCCGTAGTTTTCCGCCAGGGGATTGCAGCGTTCGAGATACACGTGCACGGCCGTGTCTTCGGGCACGGCCGCGGCGTAATCGACCAGGCGCTGGCGCGCGGCGGCGTGATCGCCGATGTGGTAGCAGGCCAGTGCCTGCTCGAATAGCTTGATGGTTCGTTTCTTGGCCTGGAGCAGTGCCGCCGGGTCGTTGTTGAACACCTCGTACACGGAGTGCGAGCCCTGCTTGCCGCGCACCTGGGTGCGGTCGAGAAAGCGGATGGCCCACTCGCTGGGCTGGTCCAGCGAATACAGGGTGTAGTCGCTGATCAGCATCGAGACCCGGTATTCCTTGGTCAGGCGTTCGAGGCGGGCGGCGAGATTCACCGCGTCACCGATTACCGTACCGTCCATGCGCGCGGCGCCGCCGATGGTGCCAAGGATGACGATGCCGGTATTGATGCCGATGCCGATGCGGATGGGTCGGTAGCCGGCACGCTGGCGCCCGTCGTTGTAGTCCTCGAGCTGGCGCAGCATGGCCTGGCCGCAGCGCAGGGCTTCATCCGGCGAGCCGGGAAACAGCGCCATGATCGCGTCGCCGATGTATTTGTCGATGAAGCCGCCGTGGGCCGTGATCACCGGCTCCATCTGCACCAGGTAGGAATTCAGGAAATTGAAGTTCTCCTGCGGACTCATGGTTTCCGACAGCGCGGTAAAGTTGCGGATGTCGCAGAACAGGATGGTCATCTTGCGCTCGACCTGCTGCCCAAGTTCGACCTTGCGTATATCCTCGATCCCCAACAGGTTGAGGAACTCCCGCGGCACGAAGCGGCTGTAGGCTGCGGTCGTGTTGCTCAGCTGTTCGCGCAGGGCGTCCGTGTTCTCCGGGGTGGATCCTGGCGGGATGCTGGATGGAACGGACATTTAGGCGTTGCGGTACCCGGAAAGTCGCTGGCGACAAGGATTCGACTCAAAATGATACCCGACAAGGCTGGAGCCATGAGTGGAAATGCATCACAGTGGGTGCGGCGATTTGCGCCGCTGATCGTGCCCGGCGGGCGCGTGCTCGACCTTGCCTGCGGTTCCGGCCGGCATTCACTATTCCTGGCGCGGCAGGGATATCAGGTCGAGGCCGTGGATCGCGACGCCGCCGCCATTGCCGAGCTGGCGGCGCAGGAGCCCGGGATTTCGACGCGGGCGGCGGATCTCGAAGGCGGCCCCTGGCCGTATTACGGTCGGGTTTTTGAGGGCATCGTCGTGACCAATTATCTTTTTCGGCCGCTCCTGCCGCAGATCATGAATGCCTTGGAAGTCGGTGGCGTGTTGATCTACGAAACTTTCATGGTCGGCAACGAGCGCTTCGGCAAGCCATCCAACCCCGCGTTCCTGCTGCGACAGGGGGAATTGCCGGACGTGTTGCGGCCCCGGCTGAACATCGTGGCCTTCGAGCAAGGCGAGGTCGAAACTCCCCATCCGGCGGTGGTGCAGCGTATCTGCGCGGTGCGGGGATTCCCCCGAACCTTGCCTGAGGCGCCGCCGATCGTCGCCGCCTGAGGCAATTCGTCACCCGAAAATCGTCGTCCGTCGTTTCCCGCTGGGCGTGAGGCGGGGCGCCGGGGAAACTGCCGCCATCCCGTCTTGCGGGCCCTTCCAAGGAGAAAATCATGGTCTGCCGTTCCCGATATGTCGATGACCCCTCGCTGCCCGTTGCCGAGCGCGATGCGCGCCGCCAGGTGGGCATGCTGCGCGGCTTCTATTCCCACCTGCTGGTCTTTGCCGCAGTCAACAGCGGCTTGCTGGCGATCAACCTGATCGCTTCGCCGGGGCGCCTGTGGTTCTATTGGCCTTTGCTGGGATGGGGGATCTGGCTGGCCCTGCACGCCGTCGGTACCTACGGTCGTGGCCGTTGGCTCGGCGCCGAGTGGGAAGAACGCAAGCTGCGCGAGCTGATGGCGGCGAAGAGCGTGAAATAATCGCCCGATGCGCGTACTGATCGGCACCTTCCTCTTCAATACCCTGATTGCGGGCTTCCTGTCCGCTATCGGGGCGGGGGGCGATTTCACGCTCAACCTCGTCTTCTCGCAGTGCATCGGCTTCAGCATTCTCGCGCTGATGCAGATCGTGCTCCGCCTGCCGTTGTCGGGTGCCGCGCGCGGAGTCGCGGTCGGTGTCGGGGTGCTTGTCGGCGCTGCGCTGGGCGGCATGCTGGCACGTTTCCTGACCGGGATCGGCAACTCGATGGATGGCGGTCACGAGGCGCAGTCGCTGCTGATCGGCCTGGTGTTCGGCGGCATCGCTGCCGGGTTTTTCTGGCTGCGCGAGCGCAACGCGAAACTCGAAACCGAGGTTCGCGCGCGTGAATTGGCGCGGCTGGAAGCGGAAAAGCAAAGCCTCGCCGCCCAATTGCGCTTGCTTCAGGCCCAGATCGAGCCGCACTTCCTGTTCAACTCGCTGGCCAATGTGGCCGCCCTGATCGAGGCAGATCCGAAACTTGCCGGCACCCTGCTCGATGCGCTGATCCGTTACCTGCGCTCCAGCCTGCAGCGCACCCGTGCCGAGGGCGGATCGCTGGGCGATGAAGTGGCGCTGCTCACCGCCTATCTGGATGTGCTGAAGATACGCATGGGTAGTCGACTCGCTTATGCATTCGAGATTCCACCGGCGCTTCTGGGTCTGGATTTCCCGCCCATGCTGCTGCAGCCACTGGTCGAGAACGCCATCCGCCATGGACTTGAGCCCAAGCTGGCGGGGGGCCGCGTGCAGGTGTCTGCCGCACTGGAGGACGGCCTGTTGCGCATTCGCGTCGCCGACGATGGCATGGGCTTCGCCGAAGCACCGGGCGAGGGTGTCGGCCTGTCCAACATCCGCGCCCGGCTGGCGGCGCTGTATGGGCCACAGGCACGTATGCTGGTCAGCTCGGGAGTCGGCGCCGGCGTCACGGCGATACTCGAAATACCGCTGGCGACCACCTCATGAAAGCCGTTATTGCCGACGACGAGCCGCTGCTGGCGCAACACCTGCGCACGCGGCTGGCGGCCCTGTGGCCGGATCTGGAAATCGCGGGGCTGGCGGCCAATGGCCTTGAAGCCAGGCAGATGATCGAGGATCTGAAGCCGGACATTGCCTTCCTCGACATCCGCATGCCTGGGCTGACGGGGCTGGACGTGGTTCAGGCATTGTCTCCGGCCGCGCGCGCGGCCTGTCGCGTGGTCTTTGTCACGGCCTACGACGAGTTTGCCGTGCAGGCTTTCGAGCGCGAGGCGGTCGACTATCTGCTGAAGCCCGTAGCCGATGATCGGCTCGCCCTGGCCATCGAGCGCCTGCGGCGTCCGGCAACATCCGTGCAGGCGGATGATCTGATGCAGCGCCTGCAGGCGCTGCTGCCGAAGTCCGCCGCACACCTGGCCTGGATACGCGCATCGGTCGGCGCCGAAGTTCGCCTGGTGGCCGTCGATGAGGTCTGCTATTTTCAGGCGGCCGACAAATACACGGCGGTATTCACCCGCGACGCTGAACTGCTGATACGAACGCCGATCAAGGAACTGGGCGAGCAACTCAACCCGGACCAGTTCTGGCAGGTGCATCGCGGAACGCTGATCAACGTGCGCCAGATCGTTTCGGCGCGGCACGATGCGCTGGGACGCGTCAGCCTGAAACTGCGCGATCGTCCGGAAGCCGTTGCGGTCAGCCGCGGCTATGCCCACCTGTTCAAGCAGATGTAGCCAGGATCCGGGTCGCCAGCGCATCCAGCGCGCCGGGGGCAAGGCTGTCGGTGGCGTAGCGCGCCGCATCGCCGAAGGATGCATAGTTGTGTGACTGTGAGCGCTCGTAGTGCGGGTCGTAGTGTTGCGTCAGCAAGGCTTCCACCAGCGCCGCGAAATCTCCGCTGTCGACCAGTTTGCGCCAGTGTTCCAGGGTTTCGTTGCTCTGCAGGCCCTTGAGCTGGCCAAGGCGCTCCAGCAGCCAGGCAGGATCGGCCACCGCATACTCGTAATCGCCGAGCAGGAAGTCGACGCGTGCCGCGAGCGTGGCCTCGATGCGCAGGCCGCGTGCCCCGCGGATGGCTTCGAGCAGGGCTTCGGGCACTTGCAGGCGCCCGATCTTGCGGCTTTCGGCCTCGACGAACACCGGACGATTGGCATCAAAGCGGGACAGCTCGACCAGCAGGCGGGTCTCGAAGCCCTTCTGTGCGGGTTGGGCGAGTTCCGGCAAATTGCCCAGCACCGAGCCCTTGTGCGCGGCCAGCTGTTCCAGATGCAGCACCTGCGCGCCTTGGCGGGCGAGGGCTTCGAGCAGCCGGCTCTTGCCGCTGCCGGTGGCGCCGCTGACCACGCGGAAATCGAAACGCGGCGGCAGCAGCGCCAGTTGCTCGATCACATGGCGGCGCCAAGCCTTGTAGCCGCCCTGCAGGCGGTGCGCATCCCAGCCGATTTCGCGCAGGATGTGGCTGAAGGCGCCGCTGCGCTGGCCGCCGCGCCAGCAATAGACCAGCGGTCGCCAGCTTTTCGGCTTGTCCAGCAGGTGGCGCTCGATGTGGTCCGCGACGTTGCGCGAGACCAGCGCCGCGCCGAGCTTTTTCGCTTCGAAGGCGGAGACCTGCTTGTACAGCGTGCCGACCCGGGCGCGCTGTTCGTCGTTGAGCACCGGCATGCTGATGGCATCCGGCAGGTGATCCTCGGCGAATTCGCCGGGGGCGCGGGCGTCGATGACGGTGTCGAACCCGACCATCTGGTCCACGGTCGCCATGCCGCGTATCGGTCGTTCGGACATGGTTCAGCCGAGCAGGGGCTTCAGCGCTGCCCAGACGTGGTCGACGATCTTTGGCTGCGCCGCCGCCGTGGGATGCAGGCCGTCGGCCTGATAGGCAGTGCTGTCGAGGGCGATCGGCTCCAGCAGGAAGGGCAGCAGGCTGGTCTTTTCGCTGCGCGCCAGATCGCGAAAAGCGGCTTCGAAATCCTGCGTGTAGTGCGGCCCGTAATTGGGTGGCAGGCGCATGCCGACCAGCAGCACGCGCGCACCCTGTTGCCGGGCCTGCCTGACCATGACCTGGAGATTCTCTTTCATGGCCGCCACCGGCAGGCCGCGCAGGCCGTCGTTTGCCCCAAGGGCGAGAATCACCACCTTGGGCTTGAACCGGGACAGCGTGGAACTGAAGCGGGTGCGTCCGCCCGCCGTGGTTTCGCCGCTGATGCTGGCGTTGGCCACGGCAAAGCCGGAACCCTGCTCGGCGAGGCGTTGTCCGAGCAGGCTTGGCCAGCTATCCTTGAGCGCAATGCCGAAGCCGGCCGACAGGCTGTCGCCGAACACGAGCACGCGTTTTTCGGCGGCGAAAGCGGGCAAGGCAAGTAAGATCGCAAGCAGCAGGCAGGAAACGAGCTTTTTCAACATGGACGGGACTATGGCAAATGCAGTGATCGATGTGGCGAACCTGGGCAAGGTGGTACCCAGCGGCGAAGGCAGTCTCACGATTCTGCACGAGATTTCATTTTCCGTGACCGCCGGTGAAGCCGTAGCCATCGTCGGCGCCTCGGGCTCCGGCAAATCGACCCTGCTCGGGCTGATGGCCGGGCTGGACCTGCCGACCTCGGGTGCCGTGCTGCTTGGCGGCGAGAACCTCGCGGCGCTCGACGAAGATGCGCGCGCCGAATTGCGCGGCCGCATGCTGGGCTTCGTTTTTCAGTCCTTCCAATTGCTGCCGGCGCTGACAGCGCTGGAAAACACCATGCTGCCTCTGGAACTGGCCGGGCGTGATGATGCGCCTGCCACGGCGGAGGCGATGTTGAAACGCGTTGGCCTTGGCGAACGACTTGGGCACTATCCCAAACACCTGTCAGGTGGCGAGCAGCAGCGTGTGGCGCTGGCGCGGGCTTTTGCCATGCGGCCGCAACTGCTGTTGGCCGACGAGCCCACCGGCAACCTCGACGCTGCCACCGGTGCGCAGATCATCGAGCTGATGTTCGACATGAACGCGGAAAGCGGCACCACGCTGATTCTGGTCACCCATGACGAGGCGCTGGCGCTCCGTTGCGGGAGGACGCTGCGACTGGCGGGTGGCAAGCGCGTCAGTTGAGGCCGGCGCCGATGATATCGCGCGCCGCGGCAACACCGCTTCTCACCGCGCCTTCCAGCGTCGCCGGGTAGTCACCGGCGACATAGTCCCCCGCCAGCCACACTCCCGGAAGCGCGGTGCGCGCCGGCGGGCGCTTCAGGTACGGCACGCAGGCGAAGGTGGCACGCTTTTCGGTGATGGTCTGCACCCGCAAGGGCAAAGGCAGCCCCGGCACGATGCGGGCGATTTCGGCGTGTATGCCTCGCTCCATCTCAGCGGTGGCGAGATCCAGGTGGCGACCGTGCGCGCTGATGACGGCGGCAATCAGGCCGTGCTGGCCGCAGAGCCGGCCGCGGTCGAACAGCCATTGCGCGAGGCCGGCGTCGATGCCGAGCATGGCCTGCGGCAGGCATGCCTCCGGCGGGTAGCTGAAATAGCTGGTGACGATGGGTTCCCAGTCGAAGTGGGCCACGTCGGGTGCAAGCTCGGGCAGCAGCGCCGCGAGATGGTAGGGCGCCACCGCCAGCACGACGGCAGCATAGGGGCCGCCGGCATCGAGCCGCCAGGCATTTTCTTCGCGCCGCAGGGTGGTGACGCGAGTGCCGAAACTCACGCTGCCGCCGCGCTGGCGAATGTAGTCGCAGGCGGGGCCGGGAAACAGTGCGCTCAGGTCGACTTGCGGCAACAGCATGTCGCTGGCGGCGCGGGTGCCGCCCAGGCTGTCACGCAACACGTTCGCCAGCACTTGCGCCGACGCGCGATCCGCCGGGGTGTTGAGCGCGGCGACGCACAGCGGCTCCCACAAGAGTCGGCGCTGGCGGGACGGCGTTTCATGCGCGTCCAGCCAGGCGCTGACGTTGCAATCCGGCTGGATGCGATAGGCATTTGCCTGCAGGTCGCGCATGAGGCGGATCGCGGCAAATTTTTCGCTCCAGTCGAGTCCCTTCGCCAACAGCAGGGCGAATGCGGTATGCAACGGCGCCGGCAGGTGCGGCGCCTGCATCAGGAACTCGCCGGGGAATTCAAAGCGCAAGGGTGTTCGCTTCAGGGCACGCCCCGGATCGACGCCGACCGCGCGCATCAGGCGCAGGGTTTCGCTGTAGGCGCCGACCAGGATGTGCTGGCCGTTGTCGACCGTGAAACCCTCGATCTGCGTGGCGCGCGCACGACCGCCGGCGATGCGCGAGGCTTCGAAAACATCTACCTGGCGGCCTGCCGTGGCCAGTTCCACGGCGGCAGCCATGCCGGCATACCCCGCGCCGATGACGGCGAACTTCATGCCGAAAACCAGGTCTTGGCAGCGAGCCAGAGCTTGCGCAAGGGCGGCAGGGAGATGCGCTGGTCGAGCACCCGGTAGTTGTCGCGAACGATTTCGGCCAGGGTTGCCTGGTAGATCGCCGCCATGATCAGGCCGGCGCGCTGCGCCTTGCGATCGCCGGCCGGAAGCTGGGCGAAGGCCCGGCGGTACATGTCGCTGGCGCGTTCGACCTGGAAGGCCATCAGGCGGCTGAAGTTGTCTCCGTAGCTTGCGTGCCGCAGGTCATCGGCGGAGACGCCGAAACGGCGCAGTTCATCCTGCGGCAGGTAGATGCGGCCGCGTTGCGCGTCCTCGCCCACGTCGCGGATGATATTGGTCAACTGGAAAGCGAGTCCGAGGTCATGCGCGTATTTCAGCGTCTGGCGATCCGTGTAGCCGAAGATTTCGGCGGCGACCAGGCCGACCACGCTGGCGACGCGATAGCAATACAGGTGCAGGGCCTTGAAGTCGGCGTACTGCACCTGTTCGAGGTCCATTTCCATGCCGTCGATGATTTCCTGCAACTGTTCCTGCGGCAGGGAAAAATGCTTCAGCGATTCGATCAGCGCCTGGGTGACCGGATGCGTGGGGCGTCCCTCATACAGCGCCTGAACTTCACTGCGCCACCAGGTCAGTTTGGTTCGCGCCAGCGCCGCATCGGGACACTCATCGACCACGTCATCGACTTCGCGGCAGAAGGCGTAGAAGGCGGTGATCGCCTGACGTCGCCGCGGTTCGAGGAACAGGAAGCTGTAATAGAAGCTGGAACCGCTGGCGGCGGCGCGTTCCTGGCAGTATTCGTCGGGGGTCACGGATGGATGTCCAGGGGGCGGACCAGCGACTGCCAGAAAATGTGGGGCCAGTCGGCAGCGATGAGCTTTGGCCGGCGGGCAAAGACGTCGTAGTCGACGGCGTCGATCTTGTCGAGGATGCGCAGGCCACCGGCAACGATGGCGCGGATTTCCAGGCCGATGCGACCGGGCAGGTCCCAGCCCAGCGAGGCGCCCGACTGCATCAGCGCACGCGCGCGTTCGACCTGAAAGCGCAGCAGGGCCTTGAACTCGGTATCCGCAGTTCGGCCCAGCACATCGCGCTCGCGCACGCCGTAGTGCGCCATGTCGTCCTGCGGCAGGTAGATGCGGCCGTTGGCGTTCTTGCCGGCATCGATGCCGACATCCTGCCAGTGGTTGATCAACTGCAGCGCCGAACAGATCGCGTCGGAGCGTGTGAGGTTCCCGGGCGTGGCATGGCCAAACAAATGCAGCAGCAGGCGTCCCACCGGATCGGCGGAGCGGCGGCAGTAGGCCATCAATTCGGCGAAATCCGCGTAGCGTTCCTTGTCGATGTCCTGGATAAAGGCATCGAGCAGGTCGCGAAACAAGGAGAGGGGCAGGTCGTAGGCCTTGATGATCGGCCGCAGGCGCAAAAAAACCGGATGATCCGTGGGCCGGTCAGCGGCGATGGCATCGAGTTCGGACTGGTACGCGGCCAGCAGTTCGTGGCGCTTCGTCGGGCTGTGGTCGCCTTCGTCGGCAAAGTCGTCGGCATTCCGCGCAAACCAATAGATTGCCGCCACCGGCTCGCGCAAGGCGGGCGGCAGCAGGAAGGAGGCCACCGGGAAGTTTTCGTAATGGTCGACAGCCATGCACGGGACGGGCCACAAAGGCAGTGTCCTGAATTGTACCGGCGGCGGCGTCATTGGCCGAGTTTTGCCCTTCGGTCCGGTATTCTGGGAGGTCCGAAAGCAGGTAAAATTGTCCCTCCACTCGGTGTCGTGACTGCCCCGGCAGGGTTCGGCCATGACCTGCGCCCAGGTGGCGAAATTGGTAGACGCACCAGATTTAGGTTCTGGCGCCGCAAGGCGTGGGGGTTCGAGTCCCTTCCTGGGCACCAGCATGTTGGCGCGGGCGCAGGCGATGTACGCCGGTTTTCCGGGGCCGGCGTGTTTTTTTTGACGAACTTTTCGATACGGATACAGAAATGACGGAAACGGCAACGACGGTAGCGGCGACCGAGGCGGTGAGCACGCTGGAACGGCGCATCGACATGACGGTGGTGCTGGCGGACATCGAGAGGGATGTCGACCAGCGCCTCAAGCAGATGTCGCGCACGGTGAAGATGGCGGGCTTCCGTCCGGGCAAGGTGCCGATGAAAATGGTCGCCCAGCAGTATGGGTCGCAGGCGCGGTCCGACGCGATCGGCGCCGCCGTGGAAAAGACCTACGGCGAAAAAGTGCGCGAACAGAACCTGCGCGTTGCCGGCTACCCGCGTATCGAGCCCAGGGCCGACGCCGCCGAAGGCCAGCTTGGCTTTACCGCGGTCTTCGAGGTCTATCCCGAGATCAGCCTCGGCGATGTGTCCGGCGAAGCCATCGAAAAGCCGACGCTGGCGGTGACCGAGGCGGAAGTCGACACGACCCTCGACGTGCTGCGCAAGCAGCGCACCACCTACAGCCCTGCCGAGCGCGCGTCGGAAAGCGGCGATCGCCTGGTCATCGATTTCATCGGCCGCAAGAACGGTGAGGAGTTTCCCGGCGGCAAGGCGGACAACTACACCGTCATGGTCGGCGGCGGCATGATGCTGCCCGACTTCGAGGCACAACTGCTCGGTGTCAAGGCGGGCGACCAGAAAACCTTCGACGTGGCATTCCCGGCCGACTACCAGGCCGCCGAACTGGCCGGCAACACGGTGCAGTTCGAGATGTCCGTGAAATCCGTGGAGGCGTCAAAGCTCCCCGAGCTCGATGCCGAATTTGCCAGGCAACTGGGTGTTGCCGATGGCGATACCGTCAAGATGCGTGCCGAAGTGCGCGCCAACCTTGAGCGCGAGGTCAAGAAGCGCCTTCTGGCCAAGGTCAAGGAACAGGTCATGAACGCCCTGCTCAAGGTCAATCCGATCGAGGTGCCCAAGGCGCTGGTGATGATGGAGGCCGAGCAGATGGCCGAGGCGGCCAAGCGCGACATGGAGCAGCGCGGCATGATGATGAAGAATATGCCGGTTGAGCCGACCTGGTTCACTGATCAGGCAGCGCGCCGCGTCAAGCTCGGCCTGTTGCTGGCCGAACTGGTCAAGGCCAGGGACCTGCATGTCAAACCCGAGCAGGTGCGCGCCATCGTCGACGAATTTGCCGAGACCTTCGAGGACCCCAAGGAAGTGGTGCGCTGGTACTATTCCCAGCCACAACGCTTGGCGGAAGCCGAGGCCCTGGCGCTGGAAAACAACGTGGTCAGCTGGGTGCTTGCCACGGCCAAGGTTACCGAGGCTCCCGTCGCCTTCGACGCGCTGATGGGTAACGCTGCTTGATTCTGACGGAGAAGTCCATGTACGGTTCGCGACAGTTTGGCGGCGCGCACGACGCGCCGGTTTCGGATACCCAGGCCCTGGGCCTGGTGCCCATGGTCATCGAGACCAGCGGTCGCGGCGAGCGCGCCTATGACATCTACTCGCGCCTGCTGCGCGAGCGGGTAATCTTCCTGGTCGGTCCGGTGAATGACGCGACGGCCAACCTGGTCGTGGCGCAGTTGCTGTTCCTGGAGTCGGAAAATCCCGACAAGGACATCTTCTTCTACATCAACTCCCCGGGCGGTTCCGTCACGGCGGGCATGGCGATCTACGACACCATGCAGTTCATCAAGCCCAGCGTGTCGACCCTGTGCATCGGCCAGGCCGCGAGCATGGGCGCCTTCCTCCTGGCGGCCGGCGAGAAAGGCAAGCGCTTCTGCCTGCCGAACTCGCGGGTAATGATCCATCAGCCGATGGGCGGCTTTCAGGGCCAGGCCTCGGACATCGAGATCCACGCCAAGGAAATCCTTTACCTCAAGCAGAAATTGAACGAGATGCTGGCCGGGCATACCGGCCAGCCGATCGATCGTATCGAACGCGATACCGACCGCGACAACTTCCTGTCGGCCGAGGCTGCGGTAGAGTACGGTCTGGTCGATAAGGTGCTGACCAGCCGGGAGCAGGCGGCCGAGTCAGTCAAGGCATAAACCTTCGCGCCGACGGAGACGAAGATGGCGGAAAAGAAAACCGGCAGTGCCGACAAGTTGTTGTATTGCTCCTTCTGCGGCAAGAGCCAGCACGAAGTCAAGAAACTCATCGCCGGTCCCTCGGTCTTCATCTGCGACGAGTGCATCGAGCTGTGCAACGACATCATCCGCGATGAAATCGCCGCCGAACCGGCCGGCACCGCCAAGCGTGAACTGCCGGCGCCCAAGGAAATCCGCGACATCCTCGACCAATACGTGATCGGCCAGGATTCGGCGAAGAAGATCCTCGCCGTCGCCGTCTACAATCATTACAAGCGCATTCGCCACCAGGACAAGGGCAGCGACGGCGTCGAACTGGCCAAGAGCAACATCCTGCTGATCGGTCCCACCGGCTCGGGCAAGACCTTGCTGGCGCAGACCCTGGCGCGCATGCTCAACGTGCCCTTCGTCATGGCCGACGCGACGACGCTGACCGAGGCCGGTTATGTCGGCGAGGACGTCGAGAACATCATCCAGAAGCTGCTGCAGAAGTGCGACCACGACGTCGAGAAGGCGCAGCAGGGCATTGTGTATATCGACGAGATCGACAAGATCTCGCGCAAGTCCGACAACCCGTCGATCACTCGTGATGTCTCCGGCGAAGGCGTGCAGCAGGCGCTGTTGAAACTGATCGAGGGTACGGTGGCGAGCATTCCGCCGCAGGGCGGGCGCAAGCACCCGAACCAGGATTTCATCCAGATCGACACCACCAATATCCTGTTCATCTGTGGCGGCGCCTTCGACGGCCTGGACAAGGTGATCCGCAATCGTTCCGAGCGGGGCGGCATCGGCTTCGGCGCCGAGGTCAAGAGCCGCAGCGCGGACAACATCGACGAGATGCTGAAGCAGGTGGAACCCGAGGACCTGATCAAGTTCGGCCTGATTCCCGAATTGATCGGGCGCCTGCCGGTGATTGCCACCCTCAAGGAACTCGACGAAGCAGCGCTGATCGAAATCCTGATCGAACCGAAAAATGCCCTGATCAAGCAGTATCACAAGCTGTTTGCCATGGAAGGCGTCGAACTTGAAGTGCGTCCTTCGGCGCTGCAGGCGATTGCCAAGAAGGCGCTCAAGCGCAAGACCGGCGCCCGCGGCCTGCGTTCCATCCTGGAAAACGTGCTGCTCGACACCATGTACGAGATGCCGACCATGGAAAGCGTCAGCAAGGTCGTGATCGACGAGAGTACGATAGAAACCGGCGCCCAGCCTCTGATGATCTACGCCGATCAGCCCAAGGTATCGGGTTCCAACTAAGCTGTCGTCGCGGCGCCTGTTGCCGCAATCGTGCCTTGAATCCCCGCCGGCCGCCCCAATGTCTTCGGGGTGACTCATAACCAAAGGACACCATGATGTCTGGCCTGCCCGTTTCCCCCATCGAGACCCAATCCCTGCCGCTGCTGCCCCTTCGCGACGTGGTGGTCTTCCCCCACATGGTGATCCCGCTCTTCGTCGGCCGTCCCAAATCGATCAAGGCGCTGGAAGTCGCCATGGAAGCCGGCAAGAGCATCCTGCTGGTGGCGCAGAAGTCCGCGGCCAAGGACGAACCGGTGCCCGAGGACATGTACGAGATCGGCTGCCTGGCCAACATCCTGCAGATGCTCAAGCTGCCCGACGGCACGGTCAAGGTGCTGGTCGAGGGCGTACAGCGCGCGCGCCTGCTGAAGATCGAGGACCAGCGCGCCCTGTTCGTCGCCGACATCGCCCTGATCCCGATCGAGGAGCGTACCGACAACGAAATCGAGGCCATGCGCCGCACCGTGCTGGCGCAGTTCGACCAGTACGTCAAGCTCAACAAGAAGATTCCGCCCGAGGTGCTGACCTCGCTGGCCGGCATCGAGGAAGCCGGTCGCCTGGCCGACACCATTGCCGCCCACCTGCCGCTCAAACTGGAACAGAAACAGGAAGTGCTCGAGGTTTTCGGTGTTGCCGAGCGCCTGGAAAAGCTGCTTGGCCAGCTCGAAGCCGAACTCGACATCCTGCAGGTGGAAAAGCGCATCCGCGGCCGTGTCAAGCGCCAGATGGAAAAGAGCCAGCGCGAGTACTACCTCAACGAACAGGTCAAGGCCATCCAGAAGGAGCTCGGCGAAGGCGAGGACGGCGCCGACATCGACGAGATGGAAAAGAAGATCAAGGCCTCGGGCATGAGCAAGGAGGCCCTGGCCAAGATCAATGGCGAGGTCAAGAAACTCAAGCTGATGTCGCCGATGTCGGCCGAGGCCACCGTGGTACGCAATTACATCGAGACCCTGCTGGCCCTGCCCTGGAAGAAGAAGTCGCGCATCAGCAAGGATCTCGGTGCCGCCGAGAAGATCCTCGACAAGGACCATTACGGCCTGGAAAAGGTCAAGGAACGCATCGTCGAATACCTCGCCGTGCAGCAACGGGTGGACAAGGTCAAAGCCCCGATCCTGTGCCTGGTCGGTCCTCCCGGCGTCGGCAAGACCTCGCTCGGGCAGTCGATCGCGCGCGCCACCAACCGCAAGTTCATCCGCATGGCCCTGGGCGGCGTGCGCGACGAGGCCGAGATCCGCGGCCACCGCCGTACCTACATCGGTTCGATGCCGGGCAAGATCCTGCAGAACATGACCAAGGTCGGCGTCAAGAACCCGCTGTTCCTGCTCGACGAGGTCGACAAGCTCGGCCAGGACTTCCGCGGCGACCCTTCGTCCGCCCTGCTCGAAGTGCTCGATCCGGAACAGAACCATACCTTCCAGGACCACTACATCGAAGTCGATTTCGACCTTTCCGATGTCATGTTCGTGGCCACGGCGAATTCGCTCAACATCCCGGCGGCATTGCTTGACCGCCTGGAAGTGATCCGGCTGGCCGGCTACACCGAAGACGAGAAGGTCAACATCGCCACGCGCTACCTCTGCCCGAAGCAGATGAAGAACAACGGCATCAAGCGCGACGAGCTTTCCGTGACCGAGGACGCCCTGCGCGACATCGTGCGTTACTACACGCGCGAGGCCGGCGTGCGTGCGCTCGAGCGCGAGATTTCCAAGATCTGCCGCAAGGTGGTCAAGGCCCTGGTGATGAAGTCGCGCAAGAACAAGATGGTGGTCAATGCCAGGAACCTCGACAAGTTCCTTGGCGTGCGTCGCTACAGCTTCGGCATGGCCGAGAAGGACAACCAGATCGGCCAGGTTACCGGCCTGGCCTGGACCGAGGTCGGCGGCGAATTGCTGACGATTGAAACCGTGGCCCTGCCCGGCAAGGGCAAGACCATGACCACCGGCAAGCTCGGTGAGGTCATGCAGGAGTCGATTCAGGCGGCCTTGTCGGTCGTGCGCAAGCGCAGCAAGTCGCTGGGCATCGCCGACGACTTTTACCAGAACAACGACATCCACATCCACCTGCCCGAGGGCGCCACGCCCAAGGACGGTCCGAGTGCCGGCATTGCCATCTGCACAGCATTGGTCTCGGTGCTGACCGGCATCCCGGTGCGCGCCGACGTGGCGATGACCGGCGAGATCACGCTGCGTGGCGAAGTCCTGCCGATCGGCGGGCTCAAGGAGAAATTGCTGGCGGCGGTGCGCGGCGGCATTCGCCTGGCCTTGATTCCCGAGGAAAACGTCAAGGATCTGGCCGAGATTCCCGATACCATCAAGAACCGCATCGAAATCCTGCCGGTGCGCTGGATCGACAAGGTGCTCGAACTGGCACTCGAGCGGATGCCGGAGCCGCTCCCGGACCAGGCGGCGACGCCCGCCGTGGCGGTGGTTGCCGAGGACGCGGCGGTTGCCGGCGTGGTGACCCACTGAGACAGACCTGTTAGAATCACGGCCCGGTTGCCCGGCTTGGGCAGCCCCCGTTCAACGGGTGCTTAGCTCAGCTGGTAGAGCGTCGCCCTTACAAGGCGAATGTCGGGGGTTCGATCCCCTCAGCACCCACCAGAACAAAGGCGAACCCCAGTTCGCCTTTGTTGCATTCAGGGTATATGCCGCATGAGCTTGTTTGACATCGTCCGCAACAACAAGAAGATCACCCAGATCTTTCTTGCCGTGATCACGCTTCCGTTCGCCTTCTGGGGCGTCGAGTCGTACGTGCGCAACGTGGATAGCGGCAACGAGATTGCCACGGTCGGCAGCGCCAGGATCAGCCAGCAGGAACTGCAGGGAGCGATGCGCGAGCAGCAGGACCGCGCCCGTGCGCAACTCGGCGGCAAGATCGATCCGGTCTTGTTCGAGTCGCCCGCGATGCGTCGCGTAGTGCTCGATTCACTGATCACCCAGCGCTTGCTTGCCGAGCAGGCACGCAAGGCGAAGATGTCGGTCGGCGACCAGCAACTCGCACAGTTCATCGCCTCGGTGCCGTCGCTGCAGGAAAACGGCAAGTTTTCCAAAGAGCGCTACGAGGCACTGGTTGCCGGGCAAGGCATGAGCAAGGAAATGTTCGAGGCGCGACTGCGCCAGGATATTGCCATGCAGCAGTTGGCACTTCCGGTAAGCGAAGGCGGCATTTCCGGTCAGGTGGCGGCGGGCCGCTGGCTGCAGACGCAACTGGAGCAGCGCGATGTCAGCGAGGCGGCGCTGTACCCGGATGCCTATGCCAGCCAGGTGAAGTTGGCCGCCGATGCCGTGCAGAAATACTACGATGCCAATCGCAAGCTGTTCGAACTGCCGGAACAGGTGCGTGCCGAATTTGTCATCCTGAGCCGCGACGCAATGGCGACCCAGGCGGCGCCGGCCGAGGACGCGGTCAAGGCCGCCTACAAGGCCAACGAAGCGCGCTACAAGTCACCCGAGTCGCGCCGCGCCAGCCATATCCTGCTCAAGGCCGGATCGGACGCGGAGGCCAAGGCGGCCAGGGAAAAGGCCGAAGGCATACTCGCCCAGGTAAAGAAGGCGCCCGCCGATTTCGCCAAGCTGGCCAGACAGCATTCGCAGGATCCCGGTTCGGCCGAGAAGGGGGGCGACCTCGACTGGTTCAGCCGCGGCGCGATGGTGAAGGCCTTCGAGGATGCCGTGTTCAGCATGAAGGATGGCGAGATTTCGGAACTGGTGCGCTCCGATTTCGGCTTTCACATCATTCGCGTTAGCGGCATTCGTCCCGAGCGCGTGAAGCCCTTCGATGAAGTCAAGGCGGAGATCGCCGCCGATCTCAGGCGCGAAGCCGGCATGAAGAAGTACAGTGAAGCGGCCGAAGCCTTTGGCAATACGGTGTATGAGCAGTCGGACAGCCTCAAGCCGGCGGCCGAGAAGTGGAAGCTGGATGTCAAACAGACGGCATGGCTGGCCAAGGGCGCCAAACTCCCGCCACCCTTCGACAATGCCAAGCTCGCCACGGCGCTGTTTGCCGATGACGCGCTGAAGAACAAGCGCAATACCGAAGCCGTTGAAGTCGCCCCGGGCGCCCTGGTGTCCGCGCGCGTGCTGGAACACAAGCCGCCATCCGTTCAGTCGCTGGAGGCGGTGAAGGCGGATATCGAGAAGCGCCTGGTGCTGGAGGAAGCCGCGGGCCTGGCCATCAAGGACGGCGAAGCCAAACTGGCGAAGCTGCAAAAAGGTGAGGCCGTCAACCTCAAGTGGTCACCCTCGCACGCCGTACGGCGCAGCGAGCCGCAAGGCCTGGCTCCGGACTCGGTGCGGGCGATCTTCGGCGCGGATGCCGCGAAATTGCCGGCGTACGTCGGAACGCCGCATCCGGGCAAAGGCTATGCCCTGTACCGTATCAGTGCAATCAAGGCCGGCGCCATCGCCAAGGATGATCCGCGTGCCGCGGCCTTGCAACAGGCATACGCCCGCGCCGTGGCCGAAGAGGAATTCGCCGCCTGGCTATCCAATCTCAGGGGTGCCCATCCGGTCAAGATCAACAAGGCCTTGCTGGAAGCCAAGGAAAAGTAGCCGCCGGCCGGTGGCTGCAAAAAAAGCCCGGGGAACCCCCGGGCTTTTTGTTTTGGGGCGGCCTCAGCCCGGCAGCGGGTCGGCGTTGCCCATCGCCGTGGTGTGGGTGCCGCCGTCGACGTAAAGGATCTCGCCGGTGACACCGCTGGCGAGGTCGGAAAGCAGGAATGCCGCGGCGTTGCCGACTTCCTCGATGGTAACGTTGCGCCGCAGGGGCGCATGGTGGGCGTTGTAGGCCAGCAGTTTGCCGAAGTTGCCGATACCGGAAGCCGCCAGGGTCTTGATCGGCCCGGCCGAGAGCGCATTGGCACGGATGCCTTGCGGACCGAGGCAAAACGCCAGGTAGCGGGTGGCCGCTTCAAGGCTGGCCTTGGCCAGGCCCATGGTGTTGTAGTTGGGCATGGTGCGTACGGCGCCCAGATAGGACAGCGCCAGCAGTGCCGGCTTGTTGCCCTTCAGCAGCAATGGCCGCGCCGCCTTGGCCAGCGCCGGGTAGCTGTAGGAGGAAATGTCATGGGCGATGCGGAAGCCTTCGCGCGAAATCCCTTCCAGGAAGTCGCCTTCGATGGCTTCGTTGGGGGCGAAGGCAATGGAATGCACCAGGCCGTCAAGTCCGTCCCAGCGCTTGCCCAGCTCGGCAAATACGGCATCGATCTCGGCGTCCTGCGAGACATCGCAGGGATAGATGGCGGTCGAGTCGAACTCGCCGGCATACTTGGCCATGCGCTCCTTGAAGCGTTCGTTCTGATACGTGAAGGCAAGTTCGGCGCCTTCGCGGTGGCAGGCCTTGGCAATGCCGTAGGCGATCGACCGGTTGGAGATCAGGCCGGTGATCAGGATGCGTTTGCCAGCGAGAAATCCCATCGCAATTTCCTTGGTTGAAACCAGCGGCGGATTATAGCGGATCGGCTAAACTGGACTTCATGCGCGGCCTGCTTTCCAGCCTTATCGCCCTGCTGCTCGCGGCTTGCGGCAGCGCCTGGAACGACCCCTATCCGGCGGCCGACCGGGGCCGCAACATCCTCTACAGTGCCTTTACCGACCGGCCCAAGCATCTTGATCCGGTGCAGTCCTACAGCGAGGACGAGATCACCTTCACGGCGCAAATCTACGAGCCGCCATTGCAGTACCACTATCTCAAGCGTCCCTATGCGCTGATCGCCGCCACCGCCGAGGCGGTGCCGCAGCCGCGCTACCTGGATGCGCAGGGGCGCAGCCTCGCGGACAACGCCGACCCGGCAAGGATTGCCTTCACCGACTACGTCGTCAGCATCCGGCCGGGGATTCGCTACCAGCCGCATCCCGCCTTCGCCCGCGGCGAGGGTGGGGCTTATGCCTATCATTCACTGAGCCCCGCGCAACTGGACGCCGTCAATGTGCTCGGCGACTTCGCCAAGCGCGACAGCCGCGAGCTGACCGCCGAGGATTACGTTTACGGCATCAAACGCCTGGCGCACCCGCGCCTGCACTCGCCGATCTTCGGTCTGATGGAGGAATACATCGTCGGCCTGGGCGACTACGGCAAGCGCCTGCAGGCGGAAAAGGACCAGTCCTGGATCGACCTGCGCCAGCACACGCTCGACGGCGTGGAAGCCATCGACCGCTACCGCTACCGCATCCGCGTCAAGGGCAAGTACCCGCAGTTCCTCTACTGGCTGGCGATGCCCTTTTTCGCCCCCATGCCCTGGGAGGCGGACAAGTTCCACAGCCAGCCCGGCATGGCGCAGAAGAACCTGACGCTGGACTGGTATCCGATCGGCACCGGGCCCTACATGCTGACCGAGAACAATCCCAACGCGCGCATGGTGCTGGAGAAGAATCCCAACTTCCATCGCGAGACCTATCCCTGCGAAGGCGAGGCCGAAGACAAGGCAGCGGGGCTGCTGAAGGATTGCGGTCAGGTGCTGCCCTTCATCGACAAGGTGGTGTTCACCCGCGAGAAGGAGCAGATCCCCTACTGGAACAAGTTCCTCCAGGGCTATTACGATGCTTCGGGCATTTCCTCGGACTCCTTCGACCAGGCGGTGCAGGTTGCCGCCGGCGAGATCACGCTCTCCGACGGCATGCAGGCCCAGGGCATCGTGCTCACCACCTCGGTGGCGACGTCAAGCATGTACATGGGCTTCAACTGGCTCGATCCGGTGGTCGGCGGTGCGGATCCCAAAACCGCCGAGCGCGGGCGCAAGCTGCGCCAGGCGATTTCCATCGCCATCGACCAGGAAGAGTTTATCTCGATCTTTCAGAACGGCCGTGGTGTTGCCGCACAGGGCCTGATTCCTCCGGGCATCTTTGGCAATCGCGAAGGAGAGTCCGGTATCAATCGCTACAGCTACGACTGGGTGGACGGCCAGGCCAGGCGCAAACCCGTCGCCGAGGCCAAGCGCCTGCTGGCCGAGGCGGGCTGGCCCAATGGGCGCGACGCCGCCACCGGCGAGCCGCTGGTCATCAACCTCGACACCACGGCGACCGGCGTCGGCGGCAAGGCGCGCATCGACTGGCTCAACAAGCAATTCGCCAAGCTCGACGTGCAACTGGTGGTGCGCAGCACCGACTACAACCGCTTCCAGGAAAAGGTGCGCAAAGGTGCGGTGCAGCTTTTCTACTGGGGCTGGAATGCCGACTATCCCGACCCTGAAAACTTCATGTTCCTGCTGCATGGCAAGCAGAGCAAGGTCAAGCAAAGCGGCGAGAACGCCGCCAACTACCAGAACCCGGAATACGACCGGTACTTCGAACGCATGAAGACCATGGAAAACGGGCCACAGCGGCAGGAGATCATCGATCGCATGACCGATATCCTGCGCCACGATGCACCCTGGGTATTTGGCTTCCACCCCAAGGACTACAGCCTGCGCCATGCCTGGCTACTGAATCGCAAACCAAGCAAGGTGGGACACAACACGCTCAAATACCAGCGCGTCGATACCGCCTTGCGCGACCAGCGCCGCGCCGAATGGAACCGCCCCGTGGCCTGGCCGCTGCTGCTGGTGGCGCTGGCGATCGCCGCGGCGATCTGGCCGGCATGGCGCGGGTACCGTCGGCGCGAGACCGCCACGGCGCGCTGAATCGCCGTCGCGCCAGCGCCGACTCTTGCCGACCAGGAGCAGGGCGCCTCGCACAACCCTTGGCAAATCGGCTAAGGTGCGCACTCTTACCGTCCGGCACGAGGCTTGAACCCATGACTTCCGTTCGTCTCAATCCGCTTGATTCCGCCTGGTTGTTTACCGAGAGCCGCGCTACCCCAAACCATGTCGGCGGGCTGTTGCAGTTCAGGCTGCCCGAGGGCGCGCCGAAGGATTACATGCGCAAGCTGATGGTCGAGTTTCGTGGCCATCGCGAGTTTGCGGCGCCGTGGAACCGGCGCCTGAAATACGCTTTCAACAAGAACCCGCTGCCGGTGTGGATCGAGGACGACGCGATCGACCTCGAATACCATGTACGCCACGCGGCGTTGCCCTGGCCGGGTGGCGAACGCGAACTCGGCGAGCTGGTGGGGCGCCTGCAGAGCACACCGCTGGACCTGAGCCGCCCCCCCTGGGAGTGCACCCTCATCGAGGGCCTGGAGGGCGACCGCTTCGCCCTCTTCATCAAGATGCACCATTCGCTGATCGACGGTGTCAGCGGCATGAAGCTGTTGCAGCGCGCGATGTCGCTCGATCGCGAAAAGAGTCGCAAGCTGCCGCCCTTCTGGGCTTCCGGGCTGCCGCGCCCGCCCCGTTCCGGCGATGACAATCCACTGCCCACCGTGGCCAATGCGGCGGCCCTGGCGGTCGAGGCGCTGCGCGGCCAGGCCAGGACGGTGCCGCAACTGGTGGTCGCCTTCGGCAAGATGCTCAAGGGCCTGGGCACCGGCGAAGGCATGATCCTGCCCTTCACCTCACCGCGTTCGCTGCTCAACGGGCGGGTACGCGAAAAGCGCCGCTTCGCCACGCAACAGTTTCCGATGGAACGATTGCGCAACCTGGCCAAGGCGGCGGAATGCACGCTCAATGATGTGGTGCTGGCAATCTGCGGCGGGGCGCTGCGCCGCTTCCTTGACGAGCGTGCCGCGTTGCCGGCGCAATCGCTGACCACCGGCATTCCAGTTTCAGTGCGGCCGGCAGACGACACCGGCAGCGGCAACGCCATCACTTTCATCATCGCCACGCTGGGCACCGACATCGCCGATGCACGGGAACGCCTCGCCGCGATCCGCGAATCGGTGCGTCATGCCAAGGAGCATGTGCAGAGCCTGCCCAGGCAGGCGATGCTGCAATACACGGTGTTGTTGATGGCGCCAACCATCCTGACGCTGCTGACGGGCATCGGCGGTCGCACGCGGCCGATGTTCAACATCACCATTTCGAACGTGCCCGGTCCGGATACGCCACTGTATTTCCGCGGTGCCGAACTCGTCGCCATCTATCCGGCGTCGATCGTGACCCACGGCCAGGCGCTCAACATCACCTGTGAAAGCTATGCCGGCGCGATGAACTTCGGCTTCACCGGTTGCCATGCCTCGGTGCCGAGCATGCAGCGCCTGGCGGTGTATGCCGAAGAGGCCCTGGCAGAGCTGGAAGCGGCGGTGACGCCGAAGTCCAGGCCGGCCAAGGCGAAGGCCACGAAGCCGCCAGCCGGGAAGGCCGCGGCGGCGAAAGCGAAGAAGCCCGTTGCGGCCGCGCCGCCGGCACCGAAGGCCGCCTCAATCACTGCCCGGAAACGCGCCGCCGCAGCGAAGCGCATGGCCTGAAACGCGAAGTCGGCGTGGTACCAGCGCCGACTCTTGCGGCGCCACTCAACTGCCGAAGAAATCCCGGACGCGGTCCAGCCAGCTCTGCGCCTTGGGGTTGTGCCTTGAGGCATTGCCCTGGCTGATTTCTTCGAACTCGCGCAGCAGTTCCCTTTGCCGGTCGGTGAGGCTCACCGGGGTTTCGAGGACGACGTGGCAGAGCAGGTCGCCGTGGGCGATCGAGCGTACGCCCTTGATGCCCTTGCCGCGCAGGCGGAAGACCTTGCCGGTCTGGGTTTCGGCCGGCACCTTGAGCTTGGCCACGCCATCTAGGGTCGGGATCTCGATCTCGCCACCGAGCGCGGCAGTGGTAAAGCTCACCGGCATCTCGCAATGCAGGTCGTCGTGGTCGCGCTGGAACACGGCGTGGGCCTTGAGGTGGATCTGTACATACAAGTCGCCCGGCGGGCCGCCATTGACACCCGGCTCACCCTCGCCGGTGAGGCGTATCCGATCGCCTTCGTCGATCCCGGAGGGAATCTTCACCGAGAGTGTCTTGTGCTGCTTGACGCGGCCGGCGCCATGGCAGGTGCCGCAGGGGTCGGCGACATAGCGGCCGGTGCCGTGACATTTCGGGCAGGTCTGCTGGATCGAGAAGAAGCCCTGTTGCATGCGCACCTGGCCGTGGCCGGCACAGGTGGGGCAGGTTTTGGGTTCGGTGCCCTTCTTGGCGCCGCTGCCGCCACAGGTTTCGCAACTGGCCATGGTCGGGATGCGGATGCGCGTCTCGGTGCCGCGCGCCGCGTCTTCCAGCGTGACTTCCAGGTTGTAGCGCAGGTCGGCGCCGCGATAGACATTGGAACGTCCGCCGCCACGCTGGCCGCCGGCGCCGAAGATGTCGCCGAAAATGTCGGAGAAGGCATCGGCGAAGCCACCCGCCCCGCCCTGGCCCATGCCGGCCTGCGGATCGACGCCGGCATGGCCGTACTGGTCATAGGCAGGGCGCTTTTGCGGGTCGGAAAGAATCTCGTAGGCCTCCTTGGCCTCCTTGAACTGCTCCTCCGCTTTCGGGTTGTCCGGATTGCGGTCGGGATGGTGCTTCATGGCCAGCTTGCGGTAGGCCTTTTTGATCTCGTCGTCCGAGGCGTCGCGGTTGACGCCGAGGACTTCGTAGTAGTCGCGCTTCTTTGCCATGTTGATGTGTCCAGGCTGCTGTGTGCAAAGGCCGAGTTAAGGGGCGACACAGTCGCCCGCTTCAACTCGGCCAGTTAGAACGGCACTCGGATTCTATGAGTCTCCGGTCTAAGCTTTCTTGTCCTTGACCTCGGTGAACTCCGCATCGACCACGTCGCCGTCGTCCTTCTTGGCTTCGGCGCCACCGGCGGCGCCAGGCGCCGCACCGGCAGCACCTGCCGCGCCCTGGGTTTCGGCATAGACCTTTTCGCCCAGCTTCTGCGAGACCTTGGCCAGGGCTTCGGTCTTGCCTTCGATGCTCGCCTTGTCGTTGCTCTTCAGCGCTTCCTCGGCATCCTTGATCGCGGCTTCGATGGCGGATTTCTCGTCGCCGCCGAGCTTGTCGCCGTGCTCGCCCAGCGCCTTCTTGATCGAATGCACCATGGCATCGCACTGATTGCGCGCATCGACCAGTTCGCGGGCCTTGTGGTCGTCCTCGGCGTGGGCCGCGGCGTCCTGCACCATGGCCTGGATCTCGGCTTCGGAAAGGCCGGAGTTGGCCTTGATGGTGATCTTGTTTTCCTTGCCGGTGCCCTTGTCCTTGGCCGAGACATGCAGGATGCCGTTGGCGTCGATGTCGAAGGTGACCTCGATCTGCGGCATGCCGCGCGGGGCTGGCGGGATGTCGGACAGGTTGAACTGGCCCAGGCTCTTGTTGCCGCTGGACATCTCGCGTTCACCCTGCAGCACATGGATGGTCACCGCGTTCTGGTTGTCGTCGGCGGTGGAGAAGGTCTGCGCGGCCTTGGTCGGGATGGTGGTGTTCTTCTGGATAAGCTTGGTCATGACGCCGCCCAGGGTCTCGATGCCCAGGCTCAGCGGGGTGACGTCGAGCAGCAGCACGTCCTTGACTTCGCCTTGCAGCACGCCGCCCTGGATCGAGGCGCCGACGGCCACGGCCTCGTCGGGGTTCACGTAACGGCGCGGTTCCTTGCCG